>QLUR01000027.1 GCA_018725565.1 Bacillota bacterium
AGTGGTAGTTGACAGGAGTTGTTGTTTATGATAAAATTCAATTTTATTTGACAGAATCGTTTAATTATGATAATATCAACGAGTATAGGTGCAAGGAGGATCGTTGATGTTTAATATCGGTGATAAAGTTGTTTATCCTATGCATGGCGCAGGCATAATTGAAGCCATCGAGGAGAAAGAGATTCTTGGCACCAAAAAACGATACTATGTCATGAGCATACCTGTCGGAGATATGAAAGTAATGATTCCCCTCGATAATGTGCGGCAAGTCGGCTTGCGCGAAATAATTGACGGGGAGGAAGTGGAGCAGGTTTTCAGCGTTCTCCGAGATAATCACAGCAAACTGTCAACCAATTGGAACCGGCGCTACAGAATGAATATGGAGAAAATCAAAAGCGGCGATATTTTTAAGGTAGCGGAAGTGGTCAGCAGTCTGATGAGCAGGGAGAAGGATAAGGGTCTTTCCACCGGGGAGCGCAAAATGCTGGAAAATGCCCGCCAAATATTAATATCTGAGCTTGTTTTAGTCCGGAACTGCTGTGAGGGTGAAATAGACGAAATAATCCAGCGCTTTTTTCAGTAACATCACGTAAAGTGATGTTTTTTACTTTTGTGGAAAAACAGTGGTTTTGGGTATATGGAGAATTTAATGACGCAAGCGCGACATCCTTGTATTGAAGGGAAGATATCAGGTATAATTGATTTAAAACACAGGAGGTGAAGACAATGCTGCAAAAATCTTTGCGGGTCTTGTCTTTTGTCGTGGGGTTTGCCAGCGGCTATCAGCTGGGCCACGCCAGCTTTGCTACATTTGCCGCTTTTACCAACCTGGAAGTTACACCAACCGCTGAAATTGGTTTCTCTATTCTGGGGGGCTCGGTTTTTGGACTTATTTTTTATTCTTTTGCCCCTATGTTCATCCGGGAAGCAAAAGCGGCCAACGACTGGGCGGTTAACGCTCTCAAGGCCATTCCCACACAGGATATCGCCGTCGGGATATTCGGCCTGACTATCGGCCTGTTGGTTGGTTCGCTCCTCGGTCTGGCACTGTACAGAATTCCCTTTGTGGGGCGTTACCTTACAATCGTGGCGACACTGCTGCTAGGCTATCTGGGAACGAGTGTGATGCTTAACCGCAAGGAAGAAATGACTTTTTTGACCGGTATTTTCTCCCGACAGGGCAGGGCTGCGGAGCGCGGCAATTATCGCAGCGCCAAAATCCTTGATACCAGTGTCATCATTGATGGGCGCATAGTGGACATCTGTGCCGCCGGCTTTCTCGAAGGTGTGGTAATTGTACCGGGCTTTGTCCTGGAAGAGTTGCGTCATATAGCCGATTCACCGGATACGCTGAAACGAAACAGGGGAAGGCGCGGGCTTGATATCCTGAACAGAATGCAAAAAGAGGCGAAAATCCCGGTGCAGGTTGTCGATCAGGACTTTGAGGATATCCCGGAAGTCGACAGCAAGCTGGTGAAACTGGCCAAAACAATGAAGGGCAGTATTATTACAAACGATTATAATTTAAATAAAATCTGTGAACTGCAGGGCGTGCCGGTGCTCAATATCAACGAGTTGGCTAACGCCGTCAAACCGGTTGTTCTTCCGGGAGAGGAAATGGTGGCCCAGATTGTCAAAGATGGCAAGGAGCCTGGTCAGGGAGTAGCCTACCTCGATGACGGCACCATGGTGGTAGTGGAAGGCGGCCGGCGCTACATGGGCGACACGGTAGAGGTGATTGTGACGAGTGCGCTGCAGACGGCGGCAGGAAGGATGATTTTTGCCCGGCCTAAACTGTCTGAAAAAGCTAGCGGAGTGCGTTAATGAACGCGGCGCTTATTGTGGTTGCGGCCGGCCGCAGCTCGCGGATGGGGAAACAGGTCAATAAACTTTATTTAGATCTTAACGGGAAGCCTTTGTTGTACTATACGCTCCGCGCCTGTCTGGCGTCAGGCTGCTTCGGGCAGTTTATCATTGTGCTTTCTCCCGGCGAAGAAGAACTTTTTCGTCGGGAGATTCTTTTACCCTGCTTTACAGGGTTTGATCCGGTAATTGCGGCCGGAGGCAGCGAACGGCAGGATTCGGTGTTTAACGGGCTGCAGGCTGTGGACCCGTTATGCCGGATTGTTTGTGTCCATGACGGAGCGCGGCCGCTCGCCAGGCCGCCGCTTTTTGACAGGGTGCTGCAAGAGGCTGCCCGTAAGGGTGCGGCCCTGGCCGCGGTTCCAGTCAAAGATACTGTTAAACGGGTAAACGAAGACGGCGTTGTGGTTGAAACACCGTCCAGAAACAGTCTGTGGCTGGCTCAGACTCCCCAGGCCTTCCGCCGTGACTGGCTGCTGGATGCTTACCGGCGGGCCGCCGCGGAAAACTTTTGTGCCACCGACGATGCAGCGCTGCTGGAACGTTACGGCTATGCGGTACATGTGGTCGAGGGTGATTACAGCAACCTGAAAATAACTACACCAGAGGACCTGATTATTGCAGGATCGCTGTTAATGGAGGCGGGAAAATGAGAATCGGAACCGGTTTCGATGTGCACAGGCTGACTGCGGGTCGGCCGCTGATCCTGGGCGGTGTGGTTATCCCTTACGCGATGGGTCTGGATGGCCATTCGGACGCGGATGTGCTGGTCCATGCAGTGATGGACGCTCTGCTCGGCGCATTGGCGCTGGGCGATATCGGCACACATTTTCCTGACAGCGACCCAGCATACGCGGGTATTTCCAGCCTGAAGCTGCTTGGACAAGTCGGACGCCAGATATCAGACAGAGAATACGTTGTGGCAAACCTTGATACCGTAATAATTGCCCAGCAACCAAAACTGGCCCCGTACATAGGGCAGATGCGTGATAATTTTGCTGCCGTTCTTGGCATTGCAGGTGACCTGGTAAGCGTCAAAGCCACTACTACCGAAATGCTGGGCTTTTGCGGCCGTGGTGAGGGCATAGCCGCCCAGGCGGCGGTGTTGCTGGCCCGTCTCCGGCAGGACTGAGAGAAAACTCTTACTCGTTAGGAATCTGTTCCAGCCCCGCCAGCCAGGGGGTTGCTTCGCTGTCGCTCGGCGCCCGCCAGTCGCCGCGCGGGGAGAGGGAGCCTCCGGAACCCACTTTGGGGCCATTAGGCATTACGCTGCGCTTAAATTGGCTTTGCGAGAAAAATCGCCTGACAAATACCTGGAGCCAGTGCCTGATTTCACTTATGGTGTACTGATGCCGTTTCCCGTCCGGAATATCCGGCCAAAAACCTCTTGCTTTATCATGCCAGGCGCAGTAAGCCATGAAGGCAATTTTCGCCGGGCGGTAACCGAAGCGAGTGGTGAAGTAAATATTAAAATCCTGTAATTCGTATGGCCCGATAATCTCCTCCGTTCGCTGGGCAGGCTGCTCTTTTTCGTTGTCCCCCGGTATCAATTCAGGGCTTATTTCCGTGTCCAAAATATCCAGCAACACCGGGCTCGTTTCTTTGTCAACCGGCTCCAGGCCTGCCTGCCAGCGCAGCAGGTGTTGGATTAAGGTTTTCGGCACACCGGCATTGACATTGTAATGGGACATGTGATCGCCGACCCCGTAAGTACACCAGCCCAGGGCCAGTTCGCTTAAGTCGCCTGTGCCCAGCACCAGTCCATTGTGCAGGTTGGCGAGCCGGAACAGGTGAGAGGTGCGTTCTCCGGCCTGGACATTTTCATAAGTGACATCGTAGGCGCCTGCAGCGCATGTGAGCGGATGGCCGATACTCTCCAGCATACGACGGCAGCTCTCCCGGATATCCAGTTCATCCCCGCGGACGCCAAGAGCGCGAATCAGGCGCCAGGCATTTTCCCGTGTCCGGGAGGAAGTGGCAAAACCCGGCATAGTGTAGGCCAAAATACGGCTTCGCGGCCAACTCAGCAGAGAACAGGCCCTGACCGCCACCATCAGCGCTTGGGCGGAGTCCAGTCCGCCGGAAACACCGATAATAATGTGCTGTGCGCCGGAAGTTTCCAGCCGCTTGACAAGGCCGTGAACCTGGATGTTAAAGGCTTCATAACAGCGCTTGTCCCTGTTTCTGGCGTCGGACGGTACATAAGGGAAGCGGGGAAATTCCCGCTCCGGCAACAATCTCCCGGTGGGGAGGTGTATGTCACAGTCTATGGTCCGGTAGGGAGGCAGAAACTTAAGCAGGGCGCTGGCGTTTTCGGTAAAGCTGTTTTGGCGCAGCCGCTCCTGAACCAGCCTGTCTAGGTCGATTTCCGCGCAGAGCAAACTTGGCTGCAGATTGAAACGGCCGGATTCGGCAAGCAGCTGACCGTTTTCGTAAATCAGGGCGTGCCCGTCCCAGGCCAGGTCAGTAGTAGATTCACCCGGGCCCGCCGCTGAATAAAGGTAAGCGGCCAGGCAGCGGGCCGACTGAGTGGCGGCCAGGGTCCGGCGATAGTCGGCTTTGCCGACCGTGGCGTTGGAAGCCGAAAGATTGGCGATTACAGTGGCTCCGGCCAAGGCGGCGAAACTTGACGGCGGCACCGGCACCCAAAGGTCTTCGCAAATTTCCAGCGCCAGGGTGAAATGGGGCACAGAGGCGACACGGAACAGCAGGTCCGTGCCGAAAGGCACTCCCTGCTGCCCGGCGAAATCAAGTGTGGCAGGCAGCGGCGGCTTTGCGCCGCGAAACTGCCGGCCCTCGTAAAACTCGCGGTAATTAGGCAGGTACGTCTTGGGGACAATGCCAAGAATCCGTCCGCGGTGCAGGACCAGAGCGCAGTTGTACAGCGCCTGGTTCGCCTGCACCGGCGCGCCTGCTACCAGCAGTATGTCCAGGGCGGCCGTCTCGCGCAGCAAGCGGGCCAGCTCTGCTTCTGTCTCTTCCAGCAGCGCCTGCTGGTGAAAAAGGTCGTCGTTGCTGTAAGCGGAGAGTCCCAGCTCCGGGAACAGGACAAGCACGGCCTTCCTGTCGGCCGCCTGCCGCACCAGTTCGAGTGTACGCGTAACATTATAGCAGGGGTCGGCCACTTTTACCGCCGGCATGGCCACGGCCACGCGGATAAATCCGTGCCGGTAAAGGTTGAAATAATCGTCCATTTTGCTTCTCTCCCAAGGCGGCTGCCGCCAGGAAATGATAAAGCTCTACCCTGATATTGGCACACTAAGCGGCCGAAGTCAAGACATGCCGGCCGCCTGCGGGGCTTATCAGCAAAAATGTGTAAGCTGCGTGAATGCCGGAGCGGTCAGGTCTAGATATTTAACATTTTCAAAGGGAAAAGGCGCCTCTGCGGAGAAGATGCTATAGCATGAAGGTGAAACAGGAAAAAATAACTTTTGACAGTGGAAGGCTGACGTTGGAAGGGCGGCTGGTTATGCCCGGGGCAGGCACAGAGGTCCCCGGTGTAGTTCTCTGCCATCCCCACCCCCTCTACGGAGGCAACATGAGCAACAACGTTATTTACGCTGTAGCCAGAGCTTTGACGGGCAAAGGGATGGCCTCTTTGCGCTTTAACTTCCGCGGCGTGGGGCTGAGCGAAGGCGCCTACAGCGAAGGAGTGGGGGAAGTCGATGACGCCCTGGCCGCCGTCGCCTTTTTAGCGGATTGCGCAGGTGTCGACAACACTGCCATAGGGCTGCTTGGCTACTCCTTCGGCGGTGCCGTAGCCCTGAAAGCGGCGATGCGCAGCGATACTGTTAAAGCCGTGGCCGCCGTGTCCCCGGCGGAAATACCTTTGCTCCCTATCGATAAGCCCCGCCTGGTTATCAGCGGCTCCAAAGATGACCTGATTCCCCCTGCCAGGATAACCGGCGTAGAAAATAGCATCGTCTCCGGCGGTATTGGCACCTTGAAAATCTTCCCCGGAGCGGATCATTTCTGGCATGGGTACGAACAGGAAATGGCTGAGAGTATAGCTTACTTTTTTACTCAACACCTGGGGTGGGAGCGACAGCCCCTTGACGCAGTGTAATTATGGTTACCTCGCGCCGGGATGAAGAAGCGAAATGCCAAACCCGCCTTGTCTCAACCCGCGGTTGATGTAAAGCCACATAAGCAGCCTGCTTTTTCTTTGCATTTTTTAGTTTTCGGAATAATTACCGGAGCCTGTACAGGAAGGAGCGAATAGATGGATAGCAGTGAACTTGTGCATAAAGCCTAAAAAGGTGACGCAGCGGCTTTCGACGGGCTGATGAAGACCTGCCAGGAAAAGCTTTACAGAATTGCTGCAGCTATGTGAATAACCGTGAAGATACGCCACGGGAGTCCGGTTGTTTTGCCGGCCGGCAGGTGGTATAATGGGGAAAATTCAGGCAACGGGAGGCTTCTTCATTGGCAAAAGTTCGGGTTCGCTTTGCGCCAAGCCCTACAGGTCCGTTACATATCGGCGGGGCACGCTCCGCTTTGTTCAATTGGCTGTTTGCCCGTCATTACGGCGGAGAACTGATTGTCCGCATTGAAGACACCGACCTTGAAAGGTCGGCGCCCGAGTACGAGGCCATGATTCTGGACTCGCTGCGCTGGCTGGGGCTGGACTGGGACGAAGGGATAGATGTGGGGGGAGCGAACGGTCCTTACCGGCAGCGGGAGCGGCTGGAGATTTACCGGCCGTTCGCGGCACAGCTGCTAAGCAGCAACGCGGCTTATCACTGTTTTTGCAGTGAGGAAGAATTGGAAGCGGAACGCCGGGCCCTTTCGGCCGCCGGAGAACTGCCGCGCTATCTCGGCAAGTGCCGCAGTCTGACGGCGGCGGAGCGGGAGCGTCTGTGTGCCGCCGGCCGGCAGCCGGTGGTGCGTTTTCGTGTCCCGGAGGGACGCGTTTTGTTGGTCGATGACTTGGTTCGCGGCCGGGTGGAATTTGCCAGCGACGGGATTGGCGACTTTATCATTGTCAAGTCGGATGGTATCCCCACTTATAATTTTGCTGTGGTACTGGACGACGCCCTGATGGGGATTACCCATATATTGCGTGGTGAGGAGCACCTTTCTAACACACCGCGCCAGCTTTTGATTTATCAGGCACTCAACTTTCAGGTGCCGGAGTTTGCCCATATCTCCCTGATTCTGGGCGAAGATCGCAGCAAGATGAGTAAGCGGCAGGGCGCTGTTTCCGTCGTCCAATACCGTGAAGACGGCTACCTTCCGGAAGCACTGGTTAATTTTTTGGCCCTGCTGGGCTGGTCGCCGCCGGGGGAGCGGGAAATTCTTGACCGCCGGGAGCTGGTCAGCCTGTTTTCCCTGGAGCGTGTCTCCAAAAGCCCCGCCGTCTTTAATCTGGAAAAATTGCAATGGATGAACATGAATTATCTGAAAAACGCGCCTTTGTCAGTCATCTTTGAGCTGTGCCTGCCGCATCTGGTGAGGGCCGGCCTGATAGAAGACAGGCTTTCGCCAGGGCGCCGGGCCTGGCTGGAAAAAGTGGTGGACTCGGTCCGCGCTAAACTGTCGTATTGTGCGCAGGCAACGGAGGTGGCCGCCGCTTTTTTTGGTGAGACGGCGGAACTGGCGGACGGAGATGAGGAGGCGCGCCTGGCGCTGGCGGAAAAGACAGCTCCTGCCGTAATCAGTTCATTGCGGGAAAAGGCGCGGCAATTTGCGGAATGGGACGAAGAAACGGTCCGCCAGGTACTGAAGGAGGTCGGCAAAGAACTGAACGTAAAAGGAAAAGCGTTGCTGATGACGGTGCGGGTCGGCGTTTCCGGCCGCTCACACGGCCCGGACCTGACTGCGCTGCTGGTGCTGCTTGGCCCGCAAATGGCAGCCCGGCGCCTGGACTATGCCCTGAAGAACTTTCTGAACCGCGAAGATGATTGACGCGCAGGCAGTCGGGATTAAACCTGAACATGAAGATTTAGTGCGTTGTTAAGATTGTCCCCGCCAGCTCATTGGCAATAACAGCTTAAGCCTAAAAGAACTGCACCCTGCCGATTACACAGAAATCGGCAGGATTGACCGGAATACGCAACCAATGCGTCATTTTATGATTTTGCCCGCATCTCTGCCGCTATATAATACTCTTCTAACCTCCATTAGATTGTGAATAACTACATAATAGACAGTAAAATTATCCACATATATTCGATAATAAGGGTTCTGCCTTTTTCTGTTTGACTGAAACGGTTCAAAAGATAACGGGCAATTCAGCCTTTCTTCTATTGCTTTTTCCATTTTTTTTACCAACTTCATTGCACTCTCCGGGGTATGAAGCTTAAATGTAATATAATTTACAATTTCATTTAGATCTTCCTCGAACCTGGGAAGGTATGTTAAGCGAAATTTACCGCCCGGCATCAACCCTGGTCCTCACTCTCGAGAAGACTTCATCATGTGTATATCTTACATCGGTCAAATTTGCCTCTCGATCAGCCAGATCAAGTTTTAGTTCGAGGTCATCCGTTAACTGCGCATAGTTTTCAAGGCTTAACACGACCATAGACCCATAACCGTTTTTTGTTAAGTACACCGGTTGTCCTTCCCTGACGACAATATCCTCAATCTCCGGAAACTTATTCCTTAAATCAGAAACAGGTCTGATTTGAATCATAACGATCACTCCCTTGTATATTATCATAATTATATCTCAATTTTATCGTTGCGGCAATAGGATGTCTGGTGAGCTTTTGGGCGATGTGCCAATTTGCTTTGGCACACTCAGAGACTGAAGCCAAGACATGCCGACTAACGGCTTATCCGCAAAAAATTCCCTTTGCCAAAAACAGGACAACCTCGGCCGGAAATCGAATCTAGAAAAGGAATTGCGAGCGAAAGGGCCTGTTTCAGGAGGAGAGCGGTAATGGCGGAACCACTCGCTGATAAAGTCATTCGCAACATCGGCCAAGCCGGGGAGCTGTACCAACGCCTGGTCTTGCTGGTTGCCCCGGCCGGCGCCGGCAAAACCGCCGCGCTTCAGGTCGTTCATGAGCGCACATCAGTCCCTTTGCTTAATGTCAACCTTGAGTTGTCCCGGCGTATGCTCGACCTTACCGAGCGTCAGAGGGTATTAAAGTTGCCACGCCTTCTCGCGGAGAGCGTAGGGGTAGGGGTGCCTGATGTGGTGTTACTGGACAACATCGAGGTTCTTTTTGACGCCTCGCTCAAGCAAGATCCGTTGCGGCTCCTGCAGGGCCTTTCCCGAAATCTAACGGTGGTTGCGGCCTGGAGCGGTACTGTTGACGGTGAGCATATGGTTTACGCTACGCCGGGCCATCCCGAATACAGGCGATATCCAGTTCGGGATTTCCTGGCGGTGAAACCGGAGGCCATCGTATGAAGACACGGCAGATAAACACGAGGGGGCATACGCGATGAAATACGGGGAGCTAATCCAATTCGAGCCTCTCGAATCTGTAGTGCAGTTGCGGGACGCTGACGAGACCATTGCCGCCCGGCAACTTATCCAGACCTATGTCATCTCCGGGGAGATGGCCGAAAAGCTGGTCAACCTCGTTGTTCCGCAACTTCAATTCGCTCAGCCCATGGATAACAAGGGGTTGCTGGTTGTCGGTAACTATGGCACCGGTAAGTCACACCTCATGTCCGTAATATCCGCTTTGGCTGAAAACGGCGACCTGGCTGCCAGCCTGAACGACAAAAGCGTGGCGGCCGCCGCCAGCAAAATCAGCGGGCGCTTTAAGGTGGTGCGCACCGAGATCGGGGCCACCATCATGTCTTTGCGTGACATCCTCGTAGCCGAACTGGAGGAGCGTCTGGCTGCGATGGGCGTGTCCTATTCCTTTCCGCCCCCAGACAAGGTCCCCAATAACAAGCGGGCCTTCGAGGAAATGATGACCGCCTTTCACCAGGAATTTCCTGATCAAGGACTGCTCCTCGTGGTGGACGAGCTGCTCGACTATCTGCGCTCTCGCAAGGACCAGGAACTGATCCTCGACCTCAACTTCCTGCGTGAGATTGGCGAGGTCTGTAAAGACCTGCGCTTCCGTTTCGTCGCCGGCGTGCAGGAAGCCATTTTTGACAGTCCGCGTTTTTCCTTCGTGGCTGACAGCATCCGCCGCGTGAAGGACCGCTTCGAGCAAATCCTTATTGCCCGCAAAGACGTTAAGTTCGTGGTAGCCGAGCGTCTGCTTAAAAAAACCGCTGACCAGCAGGTGAAAATCCGCGAATACCTTACCCCCTTTGCCAAGTTCTACGACCGCATGAATGAGCGCATGGACGAGTTTGTGAGCCTTTTCCCAGTGCATCCGGACTACATAGACACCTTCGAGCGGGTCACCGCCGCCGAAAAGCGGGAGGTACTCAAAACCCTGTCGCAGGCCATGAAAAAACTGCTGACACAAGACGTGCCCGGGGACCGGCCTGGCGTTATCGCCTATGACGGCTACTGGACTACCCTGCGAGAAAATCCGTCCTTTCGCGCCGTCCCGGACATCAAGGCAGTCATTGACTGCAGCCAGGTGCTCGAATCCCGCATCCGGCAGGCCTTCACCCGCCCCGCTTACAAACCTATGGCCTTACGGCTCATCCACGCCTTGTCAGTCCATCGCCTCACCACAGGCGAGATCTACGCCCCACTGGGCGCGACGGCGGAGGAGCTGCGCGATAGCTTATGCCTCTTTCAACCGGGAATCGAGGAACTGGGCGGCGACCCGGCCGATGACCTGCTTTCCCAGGTGGAGACTGTCCTGCGGGAAATCCACAAGACGGTCAGCGGCCAATTCATTTCTTACAATCCGGACAACCGCCAGTATTACCTGGACCTCAAGAAAACCGACGATTTTGAAGCCTTAATCGAAAAAAGGGCTGAAAGTCTCGACTCCTCGCAGCTAGACCGTTACTACTACGAAGCCCTGAAACGGGTTATGGAATGCACAGACCAGACTTATAAAACCGGCTATAAGATTTGGCAGCACGAGCTTGAATGGCTGGAGCGCAAAGCCGCGCGCCAGGGCTACCTCTTTTTTGGCGCGCCCAACGAACGTTCCACGGCGGTGCCGCCGCGGGACTTCTACCTCTACTTCATCCAGCCCTTCGACCCGCCGCACTTCAAAGACGAAAAAAAGCCCGACGAGGTGTTCCTGCGTCTAGTGAGTGCTGACGAGCAGTTCCGCACCGCGCTCCGCAATTACGCTGCGGCGCTCGACCTGGCCTCCACCGCTTCTGGTCATGCCAAGTCAGCTTATGAATCCAAAGCCTCTAAATCCTTGCGTGACCTTGTGCAGTGGCTGCAGAAGAACATGGTCTCTGCCTTTGAGGTCACCTGCCAGGGACGCTCCAAGCCGCTCATCGAGTGGGTCAAGGGGCAAAGAGTGGAGCCTGCTTCCAGCAGGCTTAAGCTCCGGCAAGATGCCGGCGCCGCATTCAACTTCCGCGACCTTGTTAACACCAT
Organism: Bacillota bacterium; assembly: GCA_018725565.1. GTDB lineage: Bacteria > Bacillota > Dethiobacteria > Dethiobacterales > Dethiobacteraceae > HKB214. The sequence goes on from QLUR01000027.1 coordinate 11,300, forward strand.
TGCCAGTGTTTGTCTTGGAACCTATTTCCAGGAACAGGCCCCTGAATACCCGTTTTTCCCGGTTTTAATCACCGGGGCAAACCGGGCTCAAGCCGCACAGGATGCCCTGCGAGCCATCGCAGGCCTTAGCCGCACCAAGCAGGCTACCGCAGTTCTCGACGCTCTTGAACTGCTCGATGGCGAACGGCTCGATCCCTACCGCTCCAAATACGCCAGGCACATCCTTGGCGTGGTCAAGAAGAAAGGCCACGGCCAGGTGATCAACCGCGCCGAACTAATCCAGGAGGTCTACGGCATCGAGTACCTGGCGCCGGACAAGGGCTACCGACTGGAGCCCGAATGGGCTGTCGTGGTCCTGACTGCCCTTATCTATTCCGGCGACCTGGTCCTTTCCATTCCGGGTAAGAAGTTCGACGCTGCCGCGCTTTCCCTGCTGGCCGGCGTCAGCATCGCTGAATTGGCCCAGTTCAAGCACATTGAGCAGCCTAAGGACTGGAACCTTCCGGCGCTTAAAAGCCTCTTCGAACTGCTCGAACTCACGCCGGGCATGGCCATTCTCGTCACCCAGGGCAAGGACGAGCCGGTCCAGGAACTGCAAGCCAAGGTCATCAAATACGTTGAGGAGTTTGTTAAAACCCAGCAAGTTCTACGCGACGGCTTGTATTTTTGGGGACAACGTCTTTATTCTGATTCGGAACTCGCGACTTTAAGCTCACAACTGGAAGCGACGAAGTTGTTTCTGGAATCCCTGCAAGCTTATACGACAACCGGCAAACTCAAGAACTTCCGTTATGACGCCACGGAAGTAACAGCGCACCGCAGCGGGCTCGAAACGCTTTCCGCAATCAAATCGCTCGAGGAACTAACGGTGGACTTTGGGTCCACCGCATCGTACCTCTCCACCGCCGAAGCAGTCCTGCCCACCGGGCATGAGTGGATCGACAAGATGAAGGCGGCGCGGGACGAGGTGCTTGTCCAGGTAAGCGATCCGGACAAGCGGAACGTGTCCGTCTTTCGCCAGCAAACTAAAGCAAAGCTCAGCGATCTAAAGAAAGGCTTCCTGCTAGTCTACCTCTCCTTGCACGTCAAAGCACGCCTGGGTGTTAGCGAGGACAAACGCAAATCCCAGCTCATGGGCGACGAGCGGCTCAAAAACTTACAGAAGCTCTCCACCATCGACCTGATGCCGCGCCAGCACCTCTTGGACTTCCAGAACCGGCTTGCGAGCCTGAAGAGTTGCTTTGCGCTCACCGAGCAGGAACTGGAGGCGTTTCCTGTCTGCCCGCACTGTAACTTCAAGCCGGGCCCCGAGACTTCTGCGGCGACCGCAACGACCATGCTTCAGACACTGGACGAAGAGCTTGACAAACTGGTTGATAACTGGACCCAGACGCTGCTTACCAACCTCGAAGACCCGACCACGAAAGGGAACCTGAGCCTGCTCAAGCCCGAGCCACGCACGCTGGTAGACGGCTTCATCAAGAAGCGGGCCCTGCCTGATAAGCTGGACCAGGACTTCATCTGCGCCGTGCAGGAGGCGCTCTCCGGACTCACTAAAGTCACGGTCAAGATTGGCGACCTGCGCGACACCCTGCTGGCGGGCGGCTCTCCGGTCACCCCAGCGGAGATGCGCAAACGTTTCGAGGAATACCTGGATGTCCTGACCAAGGGCAAAGAGCCCGGCAAAGTAAGAATAGTGCTGGAGTAGATAATATGGGGAAAATCACCGAAATCAGAGACCCTATTCACGGCTTCATCACTTTAAACGAGTGGGAACGGGATATCGTTAATCATCCAGTTTTCCAGCGGCTTAGACGCATCCGTCAACTTGGTTTTACGGATATGGTCTACCCGGCAGCAATGCATAACCGTTTTGAACATTCTCTTGGTGTGATGCAAGTAGCTACACGTATGTTTGACCATATCCACGAAAGGCGTGGTAACTTTCTAAAAGCAGAGTTGGACTTCAAAGAGGACGAGTTAGGGCGTGATAGGGTTTTAGTTCGAATGTCGAGTTTGTTGCATGATTTGGGTCATGCACCTTTCTCTCATGCGGCTGAAGGTCTTATGGATAAAGACTCCTCTACGGAAAAACCATTCAAACACGAGCATTATTCTGCTGTAATCGTGTGCATGCTGATGCAGGACGTTATTGAAAATCATCCGTTCAATCAAAAATATGATATTAAAGCAAAAGACATCTCGGATTTCCTAAATGGAGAGGCCTCTCTCGGACGTTCGCTGCTTTGGCGCAGCTTAGTATCCGGTCAGCTTGATGCCGATCGAGCTGATTACCTTCTCCGTGACTCACATCATATCGGTGTAGCCTATGGCAGCTATGACCTCCATCGTCTGATTGCGACGCTTACAGTGGCGATTGACCCCGAGACATCGTCCGCCGTTCTTGCAGTTGAGGAAGGTGGTGAACATGCGGCCGAAGCGCTCATCATAGCGCGATACATGATGTTTACTCAGGTCTATTTTCAGCGCACTCGCCGTGCCTACGACCAACATTCAGTTGAAGCCATTAAACATCTTCTTTATGACCACCAAAAACAAAGCAATCTCGCAAATAAAAACGCTTTCCCGCCTCCGACATGTAAAGTGCACGTCGATGATTATCTCAAGTGGGATGATTGGCGAGTTTTTGGCCTGATTAACGAAGGCAAGGCCGGCGATCACGGGTCAATACTCATGGAGCGAAAGCACCATCGTGCCGTTTTTGAAACGCCGGAGATCCCTAGCGCGGCTGATCAGGAATTAGCACAGGAAATCCAGGAGGCCTTGGGAGATGATGTCGGGTTCGTAGATTGCGCATCTAACTCTTGGTACAAGTTCGATTCTGCAGATGTTCCCCTCCTATTGCGCCCCGGAGAGAGGGATGAAAAATTGACAGCTCTTTCGACTTGTTCCTCGGTTGTCAACGGACTCAAAGCAGTTGAACGCACCCGCATCTATGTCCCGCTGGACAAGAAAGAGAAAGCGCGGGATACTGTCGCTAATACACGATATGAAAAGGAGAAATCACTATGAACATTACTGTTGATATTCCGTGGAAACGTTACGCCCTGATAGCTGAACTTACAAAACGGCTTGATTCGGTTAGTCTGCATTTTGGAAAGACCGCCTTACAGAAACTCGTTTTCTTTCTGCAAGAAATCTACCAAGTTGATTGTGGTTATGATTTTGAACTTTATACTTACGGCCCTTATGATTCGCAATTAGTGAGTGACCTTGACCTGATAGAACATTGGGGATGTGTTTCCGTCACGCATGTCAATGACATGCTGGGGGGATACCGAATTCGACCCACAGAGGCTGTTGATTCTATTCGTGGTAAAGCAGCAGAATTTCTAGATCACGAGAAAACAAAGCAAGCGTTGGAAGATCTTGTTTTGACTTATGGCTCCATGACTGCAAGAGACCTGGAACTGCGTGCTACCACTGTTTATGTAGCGCGTAATTTTCAGAGGAAGGGAGAAACAGCTACTATAGAGAAAATTTGCCGGCTGGTGGCGCAGATTAAGCCCAAGTTCACAGCAGATGAAATTAAACAGGCTGTGGTTGAACTGAGCGAGAAACGGCACATACAATTCACCGAATGATCAAAAGAGCCAAGCCAATGAGAGCCAGGATTCACAGGATACCTGACCAAGGGGTGTGATTCATGAGTATGAAGGACGCACAGCAGTCACAGCAGACCATTTTGGAAATGGACCAACCCGCAACCCGTAACTCAGGCGCCGTGACCTGCTTAGGTCTAGTCTTCCCGAACGAAGAGGAGCGCCGCAGGTATTTCCTCAACCTGTTGCGCGAGAAGCTGCAGGACCCCGAGTTTCGCAAGATCGAGGGCTTCCCCATCGGCTCGGATGAGGACATCCTGGCGCTGTCCGACCCGCCTTACTACACTGCCTGCCCGAACCCGTTCATTGCGGACTTCATTAAGCATTACGGCACGCCCTACGATCCGGAGACCGATAATTATCGCCGCGAGCCCTTTGCCGCAGACGTGAGCGAGGGGAAGAATGACCCCATCTACAATGCCCACTCTTACCACACCAAGGTGCCGCACAAGGCGATCATGCGCTACATCCTGCATTACACTGAGCCGGGCGATGTGGTCTTTGACGGGTTCTGCGGCACGGGCATGACAGGGGTAGCGGCGCAATTATGCGGAGACCGCAAAACGGTGGAATCACTCGGCTACAAGGTGGACGACCAGGGTATCATCTACCAGCAGGAACCTGAGGTGTCTTCTGCATCCAATATAAGCCTGCTGGAAGCAGGCGCCACAGACCTTGCTCTAGTTGGGCCAATTTCCAATGTAGGTTCAACATTAAATGTGGGGCCGGCTTCCAGCAGGCCAAAATCAAACTGGCAGCCCTTTTCCAAGCTCGGCGCCCGCCGCGCCATCCTAAACGACCTCTCCCCAGCCGCCACCTTCATTGCTTACAACTACAACACGCCGGTAGATGTAGCAGCGTTCGAGCGCGAAGCCAAACGCATCCTCAAAGAGGTGGAAGACGAATGCGGCTGGATGTATATTACGATGACGCCTAAGATACGCAGGGATGGGTTGCAGAGATCTCCTGATGAGCAAATCTCTGAACTGGCCGCTAGGCTTCGCCTGGCCAAATCGGCTGACGAAGCTCGTAAGACTATTGATGAGCTTGGAACCGGAGATCAGAACTCACCAATTACTGGGTTTGGCATTGGCAAAATCAACTATACCGTCTGGTCCGATGTTTTTGTTTGCCCGGAGTGCGCCAAAGAAGTGGTCTTCTGGGAAGCGGCGGTGGACAAGGAAGCCGGCAAAGTCCACAGCGAGTTTCCCTGCCCGCACTGCGGCGCCACGCTTACCAAGCGCAACATGGACCGCGCCTGGATAACCCGGTATGACAAGGCCATCGGCCAGACCATCCGCCAGGCCAAGCAGGTGCCGGTGCTGATCAACTATACAGTAGTGGAGCCGGCTTCCAGCCGGCTGCAAAGATATGAAAAAAAACCCGACGCCTTCGATCTGGCGCTCATCGAGAAAATTGAGCAACTGGACATCCCCTGCTGGTTTCCGACGGACCGCATGCCAGAGGGGGATGAGTCACGGCGCAACGATGGCATAGGCCTCACCCACGTGCACCATTTTTATACCAAGCGGAATTTGTGGGTATTGGGGGCGATTAGTAAACGTCTTAATGCAAGAACACGTCTTGTATTTCAGTCTATAGTGGTCACACTTTGTTCCCGGCTAGTCCGATACAACATGGGCAATCGCGGTAATGGTCCACTGTCTGGAACGCTGTATGTCAGTTCGCTTATAGCCGAGACACGCCCCACATGGGTTATGCCCAGCAAAGCCAAAGACTTTGCCAAAGCGTTTGTTGCTCCGTCTTATACTTACATCGATACTCAATCAACATCGGTCCTGAAACCTGAGAAATGCGACGTTGACTACATCTTCACCGACCCCCCCTTTGGCGGTAACCTGATGTATTCTGAGCTGAATTTCCTGTGGGAAGCTTGGCTCAAGGTCTTCACCAACAACAAGCCGGAAGCCATCGAGAACAAGGTTCAGGGCAAAGGTCTGGTTGAATACCAATGGCTGATGACCGAGTGCTTCAAGGAATACTTCCGGGTTTTAAAGCCGGGCCGGTGGATGACGGTGGAGTTTCACAACTCCAAAAACAGCGTTTGGAACGCCATTCAGGAGGCGCTCCAAACCGCGGGCTTTGTCATCGCCGATGTGCGCACACTGGACAAGCAGCAGGGCTCTTTTAAGCAGGTCACCAGCTCAGGCGCCGTCAAGCAGGACCTCGTTATCTCCTGCTACAAACCCAACGGCGGCCTGGAGGAACGCTTCAAGCTGACCGCCGGCACCGAGCAGGGCGTCTGGGATTTCATCCGCACCCACCTGAAGCAACTCCCAGTCTTGGTAGTAAAAAGCAGGAACAGCCGGCTGGAAGCCGGCTCCACACAGAATTCCACGCAGAATTCCGGTTCCGCAACCCTTGAAGTCATCGCCGAACGGCAAAACTACCTGCTTTTTGACCGCATGGTAGCCTTCCACGTCCAGCGTGGGGTGACCGTTCCGCTGTCTGCGGCAGAGTTTTATGCCGGACTTGTCCAGAGGTTCCCCGAACGGGACGGCATGTACTTCCTCCCCGAACAGGTGGCTGAATACGACAAAAAGCGCATGACCGTCCGCGAGGTGCTGCAACTGCAAATCTTTGTCACCGACGAGTCCTCGGCTATCCAGTGGCTTAAGCAGCAGCTTGCCGGAAAACCGCAGACCTTCCAGGAACTCCATCCGCAGTTCATGAAAGAGCTCGCCGGCTGGCAGAAACACGAGAAACCGCTTGAGCTGTCCGAGCTGCTGGAACAGAACTTCCTGCGCTATGACGGCAAAGGAGAAGTGCCAAACCAGATACACAGTTACCTTTCGACAAACTTCAAGGACCTGCGCAACCTGCCCAAGGACGACGAGAATCTTCGCGCCAAGGCAAAGGACCGCTGGTATCTGCCCGACCCGAACAAGGCCGGCGACTTAGAAAAACTGCGTGAGCGGTCGCTGCTAAAAGAGTTTGGGGAATATGTGGCCTTGGTTTCCAGCGTGACGCCTGCTTCCAGCCGGCGAAAGCTAAAAGTCTTCCGCCTCGAGGCCGTCCGTGCCGGCTTCAAGAAAGCCTGGCAGGAGCGCGACTACGCCACCATCATCACCGTGGCCCGCAAGATTCCCGAAAACGTCCTCCAGGAAGACCCGAAACTTTTAATGTGGTACGATCAGGCGGTAACACGCTCAGGGGAGGGCAAATGATAAAAACGAGTAGCAAGGCCCATCATGTTGAGTGCTCGGAGGATTAATAAGCTATAACGAATGGTAGCAAAACTGCCGGTTGATATCATAGCATGAAAGAAATATAATATGGATAGAATTTTACTACAAGGAGTTGATATCGTGCAGATTAAACCGTCCGCAAGCATCCGGCAAAATTATAATGAGATAGCGAATCTGTGCAGGTCTACAGGTGAGCCGGTGTATCTGACCAAAAACGGCGAGGGCGATCTTGTGGTTATGGATATAAAGGCGTTTACCCGCCGAGAAAAAATGCTTAAGCTGCGTGAAGAGTTGCTGGCCGTTGAGGAAGACCGACTGGCCGGCCGTGCCGGAACGACGCCGGATGAACTGGACAGCTATCTGGAAAGCATCATTGATGAGGTTTGAACATGGAAAAGAAGACTCAGTATAAGGTGGTTGTTTCTGACCGCGCCCGTCATATGCTGGCGGGCCATGTGCGTTTTCTGGCAAAGACTTGCCCTGTAGCGGCCCGGAAAATGAAAGATGAGCTGATGGCCTCGATCCGTTCCCTGTACCAAATGCCGGAGCGGTTCACATATCTTTCAGCGGAGTTTATTCCGCCAAACAAAAATCACAAGATGTTCGTTGAGAAGTGGTATCTCATTTTATACCAAGTCAAAGAGCAAACGGTGTACGTTGATTACATCGTGGATTGCAGACAGGATTACGGGTGGTTGGTGCGGTAGATTTCAATGGGTTCACTCATTATTTCGGGAGGAAATGTGCAGATGCATCAGATGGAGATATTTACTATTGGGCATTCGAACCACTCTATGGAGAGCTTTATCAGCCTGATAAAGAAGTATGCAGTGCAGGTAGTAGTCGATGTCCGCTCATACCCTTATTCCAAATATGTGGCACAGTTCAATGCAAACCACTTGGAGCAGAAGCTGGCCTTGGCCGGAATCAAGTATCTGTTTATGGGCAAAGAGTTGGGTGGGCTGCCGGATGGAGATCAGTTTTATGATCAAGACGGTCATGTCCTTTATTCCAGCATTGCACAAACAACCGCCTTTCAGCAAGGTATTTCCCGTCTTGAAGCGGAGCTTGAGAAGTTTCGGATGGCTATAATGTGCAGTGAAGAAGACCCTGTAGCCTGCCACCGCCGCCTTCTCGTGGCACGTATTTTAGAGGAGCACAATATCCGGGTAAACCACATCCGCGCCGGTGAGCATGTTCAGTCAGAGGCTTCCTTACGTCAACCAGAACAACAAATGGAGTTATTCAAAAGTCAGGAGGTGGATGAATGGAAGTCTACACGATCGGTTTTGCGCAAAAAACAGCGGAGGAGTGCCTCATCGCTCTAAGGTCGGATTAAAGCAGAGTGACAGAGTGCTGTTTACTATTAGCCTGGGGGAACCCTTCAATGGTTATTGCTATAAATTGGTAGCGGCGATAATCGTATTCCCTGAAAGCTGGAGGGGCTTTTTTTGAACCAAGGGGATTGGGTGTGTCTACAAAAAGATGATGTCGGCAAGGTTATCGAGGTGGAGACCCTCTGGGGCGAGACTACCTGCCGCGTCTGGCTGCCCGGGCGCGACTGTGTGGTTAGAGTTCCGGTCACGCGGCTCAAGCCTCTAGAGAGCTCCGGCGCCAACTCACCGGATAAAATTGCTTATATCGCGGCCGCTGCACGGGTGGCTGACGCCCTGACGCAAGACCTCTCTGCCTGCGACGCACAGGCAGGCGTTTTGCTAGCACCCATCGAATCTTCGGTCATCCCGCTCCCGCACCAGATCTGCGCCCTTTCCCGCGCCATAGCGGGCGACCGGGTGCGCTATCTCCTGGCCGATGAGGTGGGTCTCGGCAAGACCATCGAGGCCGGCCTTATTTTACGGGAACTGAAGCTGCGCGGGCTGGTCAGGCGGACGCTGGTCATTGCTCCAAAGGGGCTAGTGAGCCAGTGGCAGGCTGAAATGCGGACCCACTTCGGGGAAACCCTCCAACTTGTGCTCCCTGAGGACATCAAAACACTGAAGCGGATCGCCCCGGCAAACGTTAACAAAGGGAATAATGACCCCGGGGAGGTGTCTGCCAACGCCTGGCGGATGTTCTCTCAGGTGGTCGTGCCCATGGACTCGTTCAAGCCGCTGGAGAAGCGCCGTGGCTGGAGTGCGGCCCAGGTAGGCGAATACAATCGTGAAAGATTCGAGGATTTAATTTCCGCAGGCTGGGACCTGGTCATCGTGGACGAGGCGCACCGGCTTGGAGGCAGCACGGACCAAGTGGCTCGCTTCAAGCTGGGTCAGGGGCTCGCCGAGGCTGCTCCTTATTTCCTGCTGCTCTCGGCTACTCCGCACCAAGGGAAGACCGATGCATTTCAACGGCTGTTGTCTTTGCTTGACCCCCGGGAGTTTCAGGATATCAGCAGCGTTACCCGTGAGCGGGTCCGGCCTTATGTGATCCGCACCGAGAAACGCCGTGCCATAGATGCCGAGGGGAAGCCGTTGTTCAAGCCGCGGCGCACACAACTTACTCCGGTCTCCTGGGATGAACGTCACCGCAGCCAGCAACTCCTCTATGAGGCGGTGACCGAATATGTACGGGAAGGCTACAACCAGGCAATACGGGAGAAGCGCAGCTATATTGGCTTCCTGATGATTTTGATGCAGCGATTGGTGGTTTCCAGCACAAGCGCCATTAAGTCTACGCTGAAGCGTCGCCTGGAAATTCTGGCTTCCGAGTCCAATGTCCCGAATCTTATCGAAGAACTTCAGACATTGGACATTAGATCAGAAACCTTTTACGACCAGGATGGCCAGGAGCAGGTGGACATGCTGCTCCGTACCCGCCTTAAGGCACTGAAGAACGAGCGGGCGGAAGTCAAGCTGCTGTTGGAAACTGCCAACCGTTGCGAACAGGTCGGACCGGACGCCAAGGCCGAGGCGCTGCTCGATTGTCTTTATCGCCTCCAGTCAGAGGAGGGGGATCCGGAACTAAAGGCGCTGGTGTTCACTGAATTTATTCCTACCCAGGAGATGTTGCGGCGGTTCCTGACCGAGCGCGGGTTCTCGGTGGTTTGCCTGAACGGTTCCATGGACATGGAAGAACGCAAAGAGGCTCAGGAGTGCTTCGCCAGGGATGCCCGCATTCTAATCTCCACCGATGCCGGCGGCGAGGGTTTGAACCTGCAGTTCTGCCACGTGGTAATCAACTACGACATCCCCTGGAACCCGATGCGCCTGGAACAGCGAATCGGCCGGGTGGATCGCATCGGGCAATCCCATACTGTCCGCGCGGTCAATTTTGTTTTCGAGGGCTCGGTCGAGCACCGGGTGCGGGAGGTGCTGGAACAGAAGCTTGCGGTTATCTTCGAGGAGTTTGGCATCGACAAAACCGGCGATGTCCTCGACTCAGCTCAAGCGGGTCAAATGTTCGACGAGATGTATGTCGAGGCGATTCTCAACCCCGAGAATGTGGAAGAATCCGTGAAGAATGTGGTCACCCGCTTGCAAGAGCAGGCCCGCGCTGCCCGAACCACGGCAGCCGTGCTTGGCGCAACTGAGGCCCTGGACCCTGGCCAAGCCCAGCGGCTGCTGACCCACCCTTTGTCCCATTGGGTCGAGCGCATGACCGTAAGCTATCTTAAGGCGCATGGCGGCCAAGCTGAGAGAAAAGGCCAGAGTTGGACGCTTACTTGGCCGGACGGCAAAACCCACGAAAACGTGGTTTTCACCGTCAAGGAGGCCGAAAGACTTCCGGCCGCGCGGCATCTTACTCTGGAAGAACCAAAGGTACGCGTGTTGGCCGTGCGGCTTCCCCGTTTCGTTCCGGGCCAGCCGGTCCCGTCGGTATCGATCCCCGGTATCTCTGCCGAAGTTAAAGGGCTCTGGTCTTTGTGGCAAATATCTGTCGTGATTCACGAGTTCCGAGCCGCTAGTCGCTGGGACGGACCCGTGACTCTGGATTTAGGACCCGAGAACCGCCGCAGGCGCATCATGCCTCTCTTCCTTGCTGACAACGGCATGGTCTACAAACCGACGGCCAGGCACGTATGGGATCAGCTCCTTGCGGAAAGCGCGCTAGTCCGCTTTGTTCTGGAAGCCCCGTTCTCGCAAGATTCCTTCGCGAAGTTGCGGTACGTTGCGGAGGAACATGGAAGGCCCATTTACGGGGCTCTTGTTCATGAGCACCGGGCCCGTATTGCTCGTGAACGTGAAAAGGCTGACTATGCTTTTGCCGCCCGCCGCAGAACCACCGGACGGATCGGTCTGCCCCAGGTCAAAAACTTCCGCCTGAGCCTGTTAGCCCAGGAGGAGCGAAACTTTCAGGAACAGCTTGACCAGCAGGCCCATGCTTATCCCGAGATGGCGCCGCTGCTTATTTTGCGTGTGGAGGGTGGCAGCCATGACTAGCTGGCGGGACCAGATCTCAGAGAGTTCTCATATGGGGGGGAGCGCAAGTGATTGATCCGGAATCCTATGCTCTGATTAAAGAGGCTATTGCGGGATGTATCGACACCGATCAGAGTGTTCTGGACACCTTGTGCGAAGAGATTAGGCCGATAAAAGGTGCTACCCGCAGAATCCAACCGCGAGTCACCACATCGATTTCGTTGGTTGGTACGGACGGTGGTAACAATCAACTCCAGTTCGATCCTTTTCTCATCCAACTTGTTCGCGTTGTGGACAGCAGCAACAACGAGTATTGTTTAGAGGCTGTTTCTCCCACCACGCCAATAGATAGGCTTGGCGAGCGCCAGTTCAATGAGGATGGTTCGCCCCGTACGGCACTGGGAGAGATGATGACCTTACTTGGCGTAAACAGCCTGCCCGCGCTTTCGCACATGATCCGCCCCGGAAATAAAGGCAAGCCGATGTCGCCCAGCTGGGTCCAGGTGTATCGCGAACTAATCGAGTGGGCAGTCCTTTTATCAATTCTCAAGAAGGACTTTGGCACGGATTCCTTAATCGTCTGCGATGGCTTATTGCGCAGCAAGGTATTCGCCAAGGAACTGTTCCAGCACCTACTACAAGAGATGAAAAGGCGCATCGAAGCGCAGTTTAAACGTAACCGTCGACACATTTACTTAGTTGGGGTAGCTAAGCACAGCAAGGTGCTCTCGCGTTATCGGTTGGCGATGTCATTAGAGGGCGTGCTCCAGACCGACTATCCAGCTTACGTCGAGGTGCCACGCGAGGTTGAAGAGCGGGCTTATGTCTGGTCCGAGTTTGCTCGTGGCGACGACCGCGTCGCGGAAGGAGGTGAGATTAACAGATTCGTAGGCGGAAAGATGTTTCTGGTGAAGTTTGGTTCCCACCGGCGTGATCCAGTGTGGCCGGTGGATATTTTCTTGCCACAGGTGAGCGAAGCTCAGTTGATACTGGGATCGATGCTGGCTGATGCCATTAACGGTTTTCCAATTCCAAACTACCCGCTATGCCTGCAAAAGGCACATGAGAATGCCGCGGTTGTTGATTTCGACTTAGATATTTTACAGAATTTTATTTATGAGGGACTGCGCAGAAGTCTTGGCACCCAGGCCTCAACGTTGGATGTATTCCAACTACAAGATGCTGACCCGGCTCAACGCCGGTACGGATAAGGAGAAAATGACATGACAGATATCCAGCTGTTTCCCAGGGAAAAAGTCGTCGGTATCTTTAGGGGGTTTCAACAGGGTGGTCTGGAATTCTATGCCGACTTGGTGCTGCCCTACAGGAACGAGTTTCAAAATATCCCTATGCACGGGCAATTTATACTGGTACAACTGCAGACGCCAGATGAAGCAGTTCTTGGTCGCATTGCCTCTTTTTCATCAGAAGGCAAGCTTTCCTTCGGTTCGGGAGAGGAGTTTAACATCCGCGCCTTGCGTGAAGACCGGCAAATCCCCGAAGATTTGCGGGAGCAGTACCTTAAGTATCGTGTTAATATACGCGTTTTAGGTGTGCTCCGCAACAATGGAAAGGACCTGACCTTCGTGGCGTCCCATAGGCGACTGCCACATGTAGGTAGTCGGGTAGCATTCCCTTCAGATGATGTGCTGCGCGAAATTGCCGGGCATAACATAGACGGTGCGATGATCGGTCACCTCGCCTTCGGTGAATATATCTATGCGGGAAGTAACCCCAAGCTCGAAGCCCAAGAATGGATGCAGGTTTTGCAGCCGGAGGTGATGGTCCGCTTTGCTATCGAATCTCTCGTCTCGCGACGCAGTTTCATCTTTGCCCGGGCTGGCTTCGGTAAGTCCAACTTAAACAAGCTGCTGTTCTCCAGGCTTTACGAAACCACGCCTCATGTTACTAAGCGCAGGGACAAGCGAGTGCCCGTCGGCACAATTATTTTTGATCCAGATGGCGAATACTTCTGGCCGGACGACAAGGGGCGGCCAGGCTTGTGTGACGTGCCTGCCCTTGAAGACAAGCTGGTGGTGTTCACTGGGCGCAAAAATCCGAGCCCGTTCTACCAGTCGTTTGTTGCGGGCGGTATCCGACTTGATGTCCGCCGCCTGCGTCCCAGCGATGTCATTGCGATTGCCTTGGGGCCTGAACGTCAGGAACAGCAGAACGTCCGCAAGCTGCGCGGATTGTCCCAAGACCGCTGGGAGTCGCTGGTCAATTTGATCGATATCAATGGAAATGCGGCACCGCTGGACGAGGTCAGAAAACTCCTCGATCTTGAAGCGAATCAGGAGGCAGAAGCTCTAGCCGCAAGAGGCAATATGACGGCTATTGTGAAGATGCTCCACGATAAAAGCAGCCAGCTGATGGATATGCTTATCCATGCGTTGTCGGAAGGAAAGCTTTGCGTTATTGACGTTTCCCAGATGCGCAGTGGCCAATCGTTAATGCTCTCGGGATTAATCTTAAGGCGAATCTTCGACCGCAACCAGCAAGAATTTACTGCTGCTGAACCAAAGACCATACCTACTATCGCCGTGGTGGAGGAAGCTCAAGCAGTGCTGAATGAAAATGCCCCTGCGTCCGAGCCTTATGTGACGTGGGTAAAAGAGGGCCGAAAGTACGACCTAGGTGCGTTACTCATTACCCAGCAGCCGGGCAGCATTCCAGTAGAAATCTTGAGCCAGGGGGACAACTGGTTCGTCTTCCACTTGCTATCTGCAGCCGATCTCAACACCTTGAAAAAGGCAAACGCGCACTTCAGTGAAGATTTGCTGAGTTCGCTGCTTAACGAACCGATTCCAGGCCAAGGTGTTTTTTGGAGTTCCGTGGGTGGCAAGCCCTACCCGGTCAGTCTTCGCGTCCTTTCGTTTGAAAAGATGTTTTCAATGCGTGATCCTGACTACAACCAGCCTGTTGGCCATACTTACGCAGAGGTGTTACGCAATACCTTTTCTAGTACGATTCAGCTGAACAACAATATTCGTACTCCGGACACCGATAGTACGGTCACACTATTCCCCCCTGAACGAGAGGACGACGATTCCGTAGATATCATGGCGAACATTGAGCAGCAGGCAATTAAGGCGCTGCAAGCTGAAGCCAATCTGATAAGCAAGGTCGAGTCATCAGAGGGCACCGCGTGGGGTTCAATAAAGGCTTTCTTTCTCAGGCATCTGCCAGACCATTTGGACAATAAAGATACGCTAGCCTACAATCTTGTAAGGAAGGCACTGGAGTATATGTACGGACCTCAAAATCAGGGATGGGAGACTTATAAAAATGAGGCGAAGAATAACACAACCTATGTTCGAAGGAGAGGCTAACGGTGTTGTCGGAACCGAACGTTCAAACTGCTCTTAACGGGATATGCCCGTACTTCACCATGTTTCCGCTTGACTTTCCTTTTGGCATTCTTAAAAAGCAAGCGAAGAAGGGCGACCATGTGCTTGATCCCTTCTGCGGACGAGGTACGACCAACTTTGCCGCCCGGCTCCTTGGGCTCTCATCCTTAGGGGTGGATTCCAGCCCTGTCGCGGCTGCAGTAACTGCCTCCAAACTGGTGAGTACAAATGTTGAAGAAATTATGGCAGAGGTACGTCACATCCTTAATGCCCGTGAATCTTGCGATGTGCCATCCAGTGAGTTCTGGCGCTTAGCTTATCATCACGAAGTGCTGGACGCGCTGTGCCGACTGCGCGAAGCATTCCTTGCGGATTGCTCGACCGCGGCACGAATAGCGTTGCGCGGTATCATTCTAGGTGCGCTACATGGCCCGAAGCAAAAGACTTTCCAGAGCTATTTCTCGAACCAGTGTCCCCGGACTTATGCCCCGAAGCCTGCCTATGCCACGCGGTTTTGGAGAAAACGAGGACTTATGCCTGAGCAGGTGGACGTTTTGGCTATAATTGAACGTCGAGCAAGACGTTATTTCGGAACGTTACCAGATGCCGACGGAACAGCTAGGTTAGCAGACAGTCGTAAACGAGAGTCCCTACTGCCAACGTCTTCTGATGAACGGTTTGATTGGGTAATCACATCGCCGCCATACTATGGTATGCGCACTTATATACCGGACCAGTGGCTTCGCAACTGGTTTCTGGGCGGCTCCGATGTAGTAGACTATACTATCCGTAACCAAATCGCACACAGTAACACGGGAGACTTTGCGGCAGATTTGAGGCAGGTCTGGCGTAACGCTGCTGCTGTGAGTAGCGGTGATGCCAAGCTGGTAGTTCGCTTTGGTGGCATTGCAGATCGGCAGGCTAACCCGCTCGACCTTCTCGAGAACTCTTTTGCAAATAGTGGATGGCGTGTTTTCGCAATTCGTGATGCGGGCTCTGCCGTGGAAGGCAAGCGTCAAGCAACTACCTTTCTCCGCAGCGATACCAAGCCAATGGCTGAATATGATTTTTGGGCTTTGAAGGATGATGGTTCACGCCATTAGTCTTCTATAGCCCTGAGGAAATCGAAAGACGGTGGTGTCGTTAATGAACAGCTGGCGGGACCAGATCCTCAAGGAGTTCCCCCCGAAGGTGGCCCGGCTTACTTTGGTGGCCGACCCGGATGGGCTTTTGCTTGAGGAAGGAATTCTCGAAGGTATCCGTGAACGGGGCTTCGAGCTGATTCCCTTCGAAGACCACATTTCTTTCCGCTATGTCTATGAATCGCAGTTTCGTTCCCGCTGGGACCGGGGAGAACATACGGAGTTGGTAGTCGTCCTACGATCCGAGACCGGCGACCTCGGGGGATTGCCCTTCGATCTGCTCCAGGCCGGTCGAAAGCTTTCGTTCAACCTCGGTGATATCTTTCCAAACCTCAGTTATCCGGTCGTGACCGCACTGGATCGCGGCGAACTTGATGCCTTGTATGAAGCCCAGAGAGGGCATGCTCCGGGCCAGTTAGGCGACAACGCCACCAAGGAGTTTGTTCTCCGGCATGTCTTTGAAATTGCGCCGGAGTTGATCAAACAACCCTCGGACCTTTTGCGCGTGCTGCTTCGTCGCCACTACCGCGGTCAACGTATCCCACAGGCGCTTGATGAACGGTTCATTAAACTGCTGCGACAGAGCGCTCATTTCAACGAATGGCCGCTCGAAAGATTGGCGGCGGACCGAGAGGCTTTTTTTACCTTCCTACAAGAACGATGGCCAATCTTCCTTGACCGCGAAGCAAGCAAGGGAACATATAGTGTTCGTGAAAATGGGAAGCCCTACGGGATGACCATTGAGGGGCCGATCGATCTGCCTTTTGACCACCACGACATTCGCGTCTACGTTGATAATCTCTTTACCGAGGGCTTGTTGCATTCTGTGCAACATGACCACGCGGATGCCTTGTCCAAGACCTGGGTTGGCATCGGCATCCGGACTGCACCTAACGAAGACAGGGCCCGCAGGGTGGGCAAGCTCATAGAGAACCTGCGGGCGGCTCTTCCGGCTGACGACGCCAAGCACACGGAGTGGTTCCATTTTGCCCGCGGTTGGGCGGAGTTGATTGTGCTCTTGCATGAGCAGTCCGAAACTGCAGCAGGGGAATTGCTTGCGCAGATTAAGGCCTTGCGGTCACGAGTGGATAACGGATTTACCGCTTGGCTTTTAAAGCGATTCGCGGGATTGATCAACCTGCCGCCGGCGCCGCCGGTGATGCTGCATCATCTACCGCGCTTTCTTGCCCGACAGGCGGAGGAGAACCGTCAAGCGAAGATTGCTTTGATCGTGGTGGATGGCCTGGCCATGGATCAGTGGCTGGTGATCCGTGATGCGCTCGTGTCAAAAAAGCCCGGCTTCCGGTTCCGTGACCAGGCTGTCTTTGCCTGGGTTCCTTCCCTTACCTCCGTTTCACGCCAGGCCGCCTTTGCCGGCAAGGCCCCCGTCTTTTTCCCGGACAGCATCCTTACCACGGACAAAGAAGCGGTGCTGTGGTCACAGTTCTGGTTGGACCACGGCTACACAACCGATCAGGTGGTTTACATCAAGGGGGTGGACGCCGCGAGCTTGGAATCTGTGGTGGAAGCGCTTTCTTATCCGCAGGTAAGGATTGCCGGGCTGGTAGTCGACAAGGTTGATAAGATCATGCACGGGATGGAAATGGGCGCCGCCGGGATGCACAACCAAGTTGCCCAATGGGCCAAACAGCCGTATCTTACCAATCTGCTTGAGGTACTTTTGGACCGCGGATTCTGGGTTTATCTAACATCTGATCATGGCAACATCGAGGCAGAAGGTTGTGGCCGTCCGGCGGAAGGGGCTGTCGCAGACCTGCGCGGAGAGCGGGTTCGTGTTTATCCGGATACAATCCTTCGCCGCAAAGTAAAGGAGCAATTTCCAGCTGCGCTCGAATGGGGCTCCATCGGTCTTCCCGAGGATTACCTGAGCCTCTTGGCCCCTCCCCGCCAAGCCTTTGTTCAACATGGGAAGCGCTCCGTCGTTCACGGCGGAATTTCTATCGAAGAACTCATCGTCCCTCTGGTCCGGGTCGAGAGGATGGACGAATGACAGGGGCGCGATTCTCCCAGGTCGGAATTGACCGCCTCGTTCGTCTTGATTGGCTTGAGAGAGTTGCCTCCCTAGCATTAGCTGGTAATGACACAAAGGCCGTTAAGGGAGTTCTGCAGCATGATCTGAAACAGTTATTTCGATCTGAAAGGACAGACGTACGCGGATCGCTGGACAAGACAATCACCATTCTCTTGAAAGTATGGGTGACTACTCCGCCTTTGCTCGAATCGTTGCGGACAGAGGGGCTCGAATTACTTAAATATCTTCCTCAACAAGATAAACTGGCAGTTCATTGGGGCATGGTCATGGCGGTCTATCCTTTCTGGTCTAGTGTAGCTATGCAGGTTGGGCGACTATTGAGGCTTCAAGGCACAGTGACAGCAGCCCATGTGCAACGTCGTGTGCGTGAACAGTATGGGGAGAGAGAAACCGTTTCCCGTCGTACTCGCTATGTTCTGCGGTCATACCTGGACTGGGGTGTGCTGCAGGAGAGCGGGACAAAGGGTATTTATGCCTGCGGGAGAGTTCTTTTCATTGAAGACCCTCGGCTCATTACTTGGCTGACCGAAGCCGTGCTTCATGCCCGTGCCAACGGGGCGGCTCCGCTTAAGGCGCTGCTTGACAGCCCAAGCGTCTTTCCTTTCAGATTCAAACCCATTCAGGCTGCAAGCATTAGCGCGGCTTCCCCCAGGCTAGACATTATCCGCCACGGGCTGGATGATAACCTTATCATATTTAAGAAGTGACATTTAATATTGCCTTATTTTTGCGTTGAACTAAAAGGGCCGAAAGCTGATGGTATGCCTGACCGCAGATTCTTTTAGAAAGGAAGAGCGCCCCCGTTTTTGATGTACTACTGCGGAAGCAGCAGTACCCAGGGGCGCCCCTACACATGTGGTCATTGTAACAGACTATGAGCTGGTTGAGAACCCTGGAAATCGAAGACTCCGGTGTTCTCCCTGCAACAAGATCCACCATGAGCTTCCGGATCGGTTGGTGCCCTACAAGCGCCACGGCAGCAAAAGCATCTTTGTTGGTCGAGGACTTGGTCCGCGGCCGGGTGGCGCAGAAGCCGTAGGAGTTGTTGACCAATGTATATATGTGCGCTATAATGTACATTGACAGGAGGTGACCAAAATGCTTAATACAAATATAACCAATTTCAGGAAAAATGTTTTTAAATTGCTTGAGCAAACCATAAAGTATAATGAGCCAGTTAATATTAGCACAAAAGATGGAAATGCTGTGATTATCAGCGAGGAAGATTACAAAGGCTTAATGGAAACAGTGTATCTTTGCTCTATTCCCAATATGAAAGAGCGAATTATAGAGGCGATGAAAACACCCATTTCCGAGTGTATACCCGAAAATGAGGTGGAATGGTAATGTACTCGATAGTCTATGACAAAAAGACAATAAAAGAAATTCCAAAACTAAAGGCAGCAAAACTTGATAGAAAAGCAAAAGCGCTTATAGACCTAATTCGAGAGAATCCATTTCAATCTCCGCCACCGTATGAAAAGCTGCAAGGCGATTTGCATGGCGTGTATTCCCGCAGAATCAATATCAAACACAGGCTTGTCTATGAGGTTGTCGAAAATCAAAAAGCAGTAAAAATAATTAGTATGTGGACACATTACGATTTTTAAATAAGCCGTGTCTGTTTTGTTTTATAAGATATCCTGCCACTCTCTGCGGTTATAGAGGATACGCAGAACGTGGACTTCACACTTTTCTTCATTAGCAATATAGAATACGATATAGTTTTCAACCAACAGCTTGCGGACTCCCGCTACGGCATACGGTTGATCCTGAACTACACTGTGTCGCAACGGCATTTGCCTTAATGTCAGAATCTGCTCCTTGACTGATGTGTAAATTCGCCTGGCAATCACAGGTTCTTTCAGCGTGTCCGTTATATAACTGAGAATGCCATGCAAATCCCTCTGGGCAGGGAGTTCGATGATAACCTTATACTCTGTCAAAGCCGAATTCCTTCTCAATCTCAGAAAATACTTCCTCTGCCGGACGGCCTGTTCCTTTTTTCATGGAGGCCAGACCTTCGTAAAGTAGACGGCGCAGTTCATGTTTTCCGCTCAAACGCTCAAACTCTGCATTTGACAAAACAACCAGATCGCCTGTTCCGTTCTTGGTAATAAACACCGGTTCATTGTATTTGTTGCAAAACTCTGAGATTTCATTGTATTTATTGCGCAAGTCTGAACTTGGCCTAATAGTCGCCATAATAACACCTCCATAAATTTTATGTTCATATTATATCAAAATATTGATATGTTGTCAAAATTAACATGTGAGGCGCGTGCTGTACAGCCGGCAAGCGGGCGCGACCACCCGCCCTCGTTTAAGGAAACACCGTCTTCGGACGACAGGAGATGATATCAATACGGAGAAGATTGACACAACAGGCAGCCGAATCTATAATATGGGTTAAGAACTAAATATAATAAAAGCGATGAAGGAGAAGAGTAAGGCTGTTTCCGTGACAGAGAGGTGTCCCCGGCGGCTGTAAGGGGCACCCGGTCAAGCAGTCCGAAGTGCGCTCCGGAGCTCAATTCCTGAAGGACAGTAGGGGATTGCGGTATGGCCGTTAGCCAATGTGAGCGGGACAGCAACAGCTGTCCAAACAGGGTGGAACCGCGGCGCGAAGCCGTCTCTGGTGAGGCGGTTTTTTTATTTATCCGCGGGGTGACAGATTTAGCTACGGAGGGTATTAGGATGAAATGGCTGAAACGAGAAATTAATGCTATCTTTGAGAGGGACCCGGCCGCTAAAACCCTGCTGGAGGTGCTGCTCTGTTATCCCGGGCTGCATGCCCTTATTTTTCACCGGGTTGCTCATGCGTTGCACAGGCGCGGCCTGGTTTTGCTGCCGAGACTGATTTCCCAGTTCTCCCGCTTCCTGACCGGTATTGAAATCCATCCCGGGGCCAAAATAGGGGCAGGCCTGTTTATTGACCACGGTATGGGCGTAGTAATCGGCGAGACTGCGGAAGTCGGTGATAATGTGACGATCTACCAGGGAGCGACCCTGGGGGGCACCGGCAAGGAAAAAGGCAAGCGTCATCCAACGGTGGGAGACAATGTTGTGATCGGCACCGGCGCCAAGATTCTTGGCCCTATAGTTATTGGGGAATCTGCCAGAATCGGGGCCGGGTCAGTAGTGTTGAACAACGTGCCGTCCCATACCACTGTGGTCGGCGTACCCGGTCGTATCGTCATCTATGACGGTGAGCGCGTTCCGTCGGTAGATTTAAATCATGTCAGTCTTCCGGACCCGGTGGCGGAAATGCTGTACTGCCTGCAAAAGCAAATTGATGACCTGCGCTTCCAGCAGGAACGGTGCCTGAAGGAGGGGAAAGCAAGATGACTATTCGCGTATATAACACGCTGACCCGCAAAAAGGAAGAATTTGTGCCGGTTAGAGAAGGAAAAATCGGTATGTACGCCTGCGGCCCCACGGTTTATGATTACTTTCACATTGGCAACGCCCGGGTATTTATTGTCTTTGACGTTATCCGGCGCTACCTGCGCTACCGGGGCTATGACGTTACTTTTGTGCAGAATTTTACCGATATTGATGATAAAATGATTAAGAGAGCCCAGGAGCTGGGCATCACAGTTGCCGAACTGGCAGACCGCTACATCGAAGCATATTTTCAGGATGCCGCAGCCCTAGGCATCGAGAAGGCTGATGTCCACCCCAAGGCGACCGAACATATTCCGGGAATGATTGCCCAGATTCAGCAGTTGATGGACAAGGGGCTGGCTTATGAAGCCGAGGGGGATGTCTATTTTCGGACAGCCGCTTTTCCGGACTACGGCCGGTTATCCAATCAACCGCTGGAGGAATTGGTGGCCGGTGCCCGCGTGGAAGTGGACGAACGGAAGAAGGACCCGCTTGATTTTGCCCTGTGGAAGAAGCAAAAGCCTGGGGAGCCGGCCTGGGACAGCCCCTGGGGTAAAGGTCGTCCAGGCTGGCACATCGAATGTTCGGTGATGTCCATGCAATACCTTGGCGAAACAATAGATATTCACGGCGGGGGCCCTGACCTTGTTTTTCCCCACCACGAAAATGAAAAGGCGCAGGGTGAAGGCGCTACGGGAAAGCCGTTTGCCAGGTACTGGCTGCATGCGGGCTATCTGAACATCAACCAGGAGAAAATGTCGAAATCTCTCGGTAACTTTATGATGGTACGCGACATACGGGAAAAATACGACCCGCAGGCGGTCCGCTTTTTTATGCTCTCCGCCCATTACCGCAACCCGGTTAATTTTTCCCCCGACCTGCTGGAGCAGGCGCAAAGCGGCCTGGAAAGGCTGAACAACGCCGTTTATAACCTGCGCGATATGCTGTACAAACTGGCGCCGGACGGCACCGGCGCAACAGAACTCCTGGAGAAGCTCACCGCCTGCCGGCAACGTTTTATCGCCGCAATGGATGATGACTTTAACTCCGCGGAAGCGTTGGCAGTGCTTTTTGAGCTGGCCCGCGATGCCAATATTTACCTGCAGGAGATGGCTCCTTCGCGATTTGTGGTGGAGAAGGCACTGTCCTTTTTTGAGGAAACGGGTGGGGTGCTGGGCTTTTTTGCCGATAAAGCCAGAGGGTCACTTGATGCGCAGGTGGAAGAATTGATAACCAGACGGGAAGAAGCCCGCCGCCGCAAAGACTGGACGGCAGCGGATGCTATCCGTGATGAACTGCAGACCAAAGGCATAGTCCTGGAAGACACTCCGCAGGGTGTACGCTGGCGCAGAAAGGCATGACCGGACCGGAAACGCTGCCGCCCCTGTTGCTGGCCTATGTGGGTGACGCGGTCTATGAACTGTATGTCCGCTGTAAGCTGGTCAGCAGCGGGGCAAAACCGTTGCGGCGCCTGCACAGGGAAACGGTGCGCCATGTCGGGGCTGCCGGGCAGTCCGAGGCCTTACGTCTGCTATTGCCCCATCTTACAGAGCAGGAGGCGGCGATGGTGCGTTATGGGCGCAACAGTAAAAGCCGGGTGCCGAAAAGTGTGTCAATGTCTGCTTATCGCCAGGCCACGGGCCTCGAAACTCTGTTCGGCTACCTGTACCTGAAGGGGGACTTGCCAAGGATTGTAACGCTGCTGGAGTTGATTAACCCTGAGGAGGAGCAGAAGTGAAGGTTACCTTGCTGGCCTTTACCCCGGAGCCGGAAAAAATTGTAGCCGCCGCAGCCCGCCTGTGCTATTCCCCTGACGGAGCAGACGTCCTGCTGGAAGGGTTAACCCAGGAAAAGATACGCGCCTTTCTGGCGAGACTCATGGAACTGGGGCACCTGTCCCCGGTTGAGCATGTCTCTTTTACCTTTGCGGTGGAAGGCGTCAGCAGGGTTTTATCGCACCAGCTTGTCCGTCACCGTATCGCCTCATACTCCCAAAAGTCGCAACGTTATGTGCGGGAGGATAACTTTACCTACGTTATGCCCCCGGCTGTTGCCAAAGATAAGGACGCCAGCCGCCTTTTCAGGGAACAGATGGAGAACATCCGACAGGCGTACCGGACCTTGCGTGACATGGTCCATCACGAAGATGCGCGTTACATTTTGCCCGGTGCCTGTGAAACCAAACTTGTTTTTACGATGAACGTAAGGAGCTTGCTTAATTTTTTCCGCCTGCGCTGCTGCGAACGGGCCCAGTGGGAAATCAGGGCTTTGGCCGAAGCTGTGTACAGAGAAGTTAAAAGAGCAGCGCCGCTCCTGTTTGCCGCCGCCGGCCCGGCCTGCGTGAGCGATGGTTCCTGCCCCGAGGGGGCGATGAGTTGCGGCCGTACTGAGGAAGTCCGGCTAAGGTTCCGGGAGATGTGACGGGATGGGCGAAAAGCTGCTGGTCGGGGGGAGACAGCCGGTCCTGGAAGCATTGCGTGCCGGAACGGAAATCAGTCGTCTTTTCTTGCAGAAAGGTACGCATGGAAATGTAGTGGATGAAATCCTGAGACTGGCGCGGCAGTCCGGCATCCCGGTTGAACTGAAGGACAGGCAGACCCTGGAGCGGTTGGCGCCGGCACACAACCATCAGGGGGTGCTGGCCGAAACTGTTGCTTTCGGCTATACTCCTTTCCACCGGCTGTTGGAGCAACAAGACGACCGGCCGGCTTTTCTCCTTGTCCTTGACCACCTGCAGGACCCCCACAATTTGGGCGCCCTGATACGCACGGCATATGCGGCCGGCTGCCAAGGCCTGGTTATTGCGGAGCGCAGGGCCGCTCAGGTTACGGCTGCAGTCGTCAGGACGGCTTGCGGGGCGACCTTGCATCTGCCGGTAGCGCGGGTCGTCAACGTAGCCCGCTGCCTGGAAGAGTGCAGGGAAGCCGGCTGGTGGATTTACGGCGCTGACATGGCCGGTGAGACTCTTTATACTGCAGCGGACTACCGGGGAAATACTGTTCTGGTGCTGGGCAGCGAAGGAAAGGGCCTGAGCCGCCTGATCAAAGAAAAGTGCGACCTGCTGCTTAGAGTGCCAATGAAAGGCCAGTTGGCCTCTCTTAATGTCTCGGTAGCCGGAGCCTTGCTCCTTTACGAAGTGTTGCGACAACGGGAGGAGCGGCTTTGAAAGTTCTTGACGCTTTCAGTTTTCCTGCGATATAATAGCAATGGACTAGCGCTCTGAACTTCAAGTTGTGGAGGCGATGCCGATGGGTGTAATGGCCCAGGAACTGTATTGTAAAGTCTGGCCTGTGGACAGTTACGATGTGAAGACCGATGAGGAAATCGCCAATATGGCGAAAGACGGCTCAGAGATTGCGCTGGAGTACCTGATTAATAAATACCGTAATTTTGTAAAAGCTAAGGCCAGGTCTTATTTCCTGATTGGAGCTGACCGGGAAGACATTATCCAAGAAGGAATGATTGGGCTGTACAAGGCCATCCGCGACTTTAAAGGGGACAAACTTTCCTCATTTCGAGCTTTTGCCGAACTTTGCATCACGCGGCAAATTATTACGGCCATCAAGACAGCTACCAGGCAGAAGCACATCCCCCTTAATTCATATGTTTCGTTAAACAAGCCTATTTATGATGAGGATTCAGATCGGACGCTGCTGGACATCCTTTCCGGTGCTAAAATAACTGACCCTGAAGAATTGATGATTAACCGTGAAGAGTATGACAATATTGAAATAAAGATGAGTGAAATACTGAGTGATCTGGAATGGAAAGTGCTGACATATTACCTGGAAGGTAAGTCGTATCAGGAAATCGCCCTGGAACTGGACCGTCATGTCAAGTCGATCGATAATGCCCTGCAGCGGGTAAAACGCAAGCTGGAAAGGTATCTTGAGGTAAGGGAAAATTAAATTAAGCGACAGGTAACCGTCTTACAGACAAAAGGGAAGCGTTCGCGCGCTCCCTTTTTGGCCTTCTTGACACGCTTAAATAGTTATTGTATAATCAGGAGGCTGAAAGCGGGAAACAGGCGGGTGTAGCTCAATGGCAGAGTTCCAGCTTCCCAAGCTGGCTACGTGGGTTCGATTCCCATCACCCGCTCCAATGTTTGTCTTCAGTATGCGTCGCGGGGTGGAGCAGTTGGCAGCTCGTCGGGCTCATAACCCGGAGGTCGCAGGTTCAAGTCCTGCCCCCGCAACCAATTTGCTCACGTAGCTCAGTCGGTAGAGCACATCCTTGGTAAGGATGAGGTCACCGGTTCAATCCCGGTCGTGAGCTC
>QLUR01000028.1 GCA_018725565.1 Bacillota bacterium
CCGGCCTTTGGCCGGATAAGATAAGAATGCCGGCCGGATGGCGCAGGAACGGTGGCCGGATGGCGCAGGAACGGTGGCCGGATGGCGCAGGAACGGTGGTCTGAATTAACAAGAATAGCCAAAAGAAAGATAATCGTTAAAATTTGCACCGCTTTTTGAGGTGTATTTTAACGATACACCAACCCGTTAAAAGATGGCTCTTTTTAGAGAGCCTATTAAATAGAGTACTCTTGTTTACCAGGGGGATTTACACCAAAATACGGGCTTGACTATTATTTACCTAAATAACACCAATAACTGCATTCGCAATGACTTCCCAAGTCATGAACAAGGCGGTTTCGCAGTCCATAAATGCAGCGCCGGGGAATCTCCCCGTGCGTGGCAGTAAACGCTCAGTCCAGTTTGTTGACCAGTTCGCCCATCTGGCTCAAATTAAAGACGCATGTCTTTACAAGCTTTGTATAGGCGATAAAGATGTCATAATTCCTGCCGTTACAGTAATTCATGATTTTTTCGATATAGCCAATCAGCTTTTGTATAACGACTTCATTTCTCATAGAGTGTCACCCGTTTCGCGGAGGCGCTCCATGCTTTATAAAACAGTTTTCAAAAACTGCCCGGTGTAGGAAGCAGGGCAGTTTATCAATTCTTCCGGCACCCCCTGAAACAGAATTTTGCCCCCGTTTTTGCCGCCCCCTGGTCCCAGGTCGATAATCCAGTCGGCGAATTTAATTATGTCAAGGTTGTGTTCAATGATAATGACCGTATTGTCTCTATCTGTCAATGACCTGATAATTCCGTAGAGCCTGGCGATATCCGACAGATGCAGACCGGTTGTAGGCTCATCCATAACATAAATATTGCCCTGTTTGTGCAGCTCTGCTGCCAGCTTGAGCCGCTGTGATTCGCCGCCGGAGAGTGTGCTCAGGGATTGACCGATTTTCAGGTAGCCCAGTCCCACTTCTTTCATTACCTGCAGTCGTTTTAGAATTTCAGGCCGTTCAAAGAACGCCAGGGCACTGTCCACTGTCATGTCCAGCACATCGGCAATAGACCTGCCACTATAAGTAAACTCCAGAACATCCTGCCTGAACCGTGTACCCTGACATACGTCACAAGTGGTTCTGACCGCGTCCAGGAAGTGCAGTTCCAGGGTAAGGAAACCCTGTCCGCCGCACATGGCGCAGGCGCCACCGGAATTGAAACTGAAGAGTGAAGCGCTTTTACCTGTGGCCAAAGCAAACTCTTTGCGGATATAGCCAAACACGCCGCTGAAAGTTGCCGGGTTACCCCGTGAAGTCCTGCCTATGGCGGACTGATCAATAACCACGGCTGCGGGGTAGCGCTCAACAAAGCACTGGTTGATCAGGCTGCTTTTGCCGCTGCCGGCAACCCCGGTGACACAGGTAAGCACACCCGTTGGTATTCGCACCGTTACATTCTGTAAATTATTCAAGCTGACATTTTCCAGCACCAGGTAATCTTTAGCCCGCTTGCGCCGGAGCTCCGGCTTTGGCCTGAGCTGCAGGTATTCTTCGGTAATGCCACCCGTATCCTTAAAATCCTGTGCCGGTCCCGTATAAACCAGCTTGCCCCCATCCTGGCCTGCTTTGGGCCCGATATCAACTATCCACTCAGCCGCCCTGATAATATCCGGGTCGTGCTCCACCACGAATACACTGTTTCCCCTGTCTTTCAGTTTATACAACAGAGAAAGCAGCCTCTCCGTATCCCTGGGGTGCAGTCCGATGGTTGGCTCATCCAGGACATACAGCAAGTCTGACAGGTTACAATCCAACTGCCGGGCCATCTTGACCCGCTGCGACTCACCGCCGGACAGCGTGGACACTGGCCTGCTCAACGTAAGGTAGCCCACACCGATTTCGATAAGTTGCTCCAAGAGATAGCGAGCTTTTCTTATTACCGGTACCGCCTTTTCATCCTCAATCCCTGCCAGAAAAGCGGCCACATCGGCCAGCTCCCAGTCGCACAACTCTCCAATATTCACCCCATTAACCATAACAGATCTCGCTTGATCATTCAGGCGGGTGCCCCGGCAGGCAATGCACTCAAAATATATATAGTACTGCCTGTAAACGTCTTTCTGCTCATCCGGACGCTCATCTTCGGCCTTCTCCGCCACCAGTCTTTCCAGCCTCCGGGCAATTCCTTCAAAGTGTTTGGCATAGGTGCCGGAGCCGTGCGGCTTCGTAACAGGGACTGGTGCGGTATAAAGGAGCCTGCTTAGTTCCTCTGGCTTAAAATCCTTTAGCTTTTTATCCACGTCGAACAAATTGATGGCCACCAGCTCCCGCCAGTTCCAGCCGCCAACTTTCCACTCAGGGTGAACAATGCCCCCTTCGCGGATCGACTTCTCCTTATCCAGCAATAAGCTCACATCGACCCTTACCTGCTTGCCAAGTCCGTGGCACTGGGCACACATCCCATCGGGGTGATTAAAGGAGAATAAAAAGGACGGGCCGATAAACGGCTTGCCGAATCTGGAATAAAAAAGTCGTAAGTAAGTGTTGATTTCCGTGGCCGTCCCCACCGTGCTCCGCAGGTTGCTGCCCATTCTTTTCTGGTCAATCACAATAGCCGTGGAGAGGTTTTCAATATCGTCAACATCGGGCCGGGACAGCTTCGGCAGCCTGGCCCGGGCAAAGGTGGAAAAAGTCTCGATCAGCTGTCGCTGCGCCTCGGTGTAGATAGTATCAAACACCAGCGAAGACTTACCCGACCCCGATACCCCGGTAAAGACCACCAGCTTATGTTTAGGGATACTTACCGACAGATCCTTCAGGTTGTTGGTCCTAGCCCTTCTTACTATTATTGAATCATCAATCAATGTCCTTCACCCCCAGCTCCGATAGAAACGAGTCCACCCACTGCATCTCCGCCTCCAGCAAAAACACGGGCCGCTTGGCCACCGCAAGGTGGTTCAATGTGCAGTTTAAGCCCCGCATAAACTCAATCAGCTCCCTGTATCCCTTAACTTTATCCTCCAGTGAAACCCGGTACTTCTCCAGAGCATCCCTTACTTCTTCCTTCTTTAGCAAATGACTGTTATACGTCCCGATATCAACCTGCCACCTGGTATGTTCAACAGCGCTCAAAATTTCCTTAATCTTTGCCTTCAACGCCTCCATGCCCATATTGCTGATACTGTAAAGCTTCCGCAGCCTGTTCTCCGTGCTGATCTCACTTTTCAGCAAAACCATTCCTTCCTTCTCCAGCTTTCTCAACAGCTTGTAAATACCCGACATGGAAAGCTCCGTCCAAAAACGCATATCCCGGAATTTAACCTCCCGCTCAATTTGGTAGGGATACATAGGCCCATCCGCCAGCAACCCCAACAGCGCAGCTTCCGCATTAGACAATCCAGACATATCTATACCTCCAGCAGCATAATACTTAACCAATATTGCATGTGTACAATATACCACATTTATCACTTTATCTTCAAGCCTTTTTTGATCAGGATTAAAAAAGGCGCGCTTCTAAACGCTCTCTTGGTCATAAAGGACCAATCAACATCCGTACCTTTAAAATCGTTGAAAGATTGCCAAATGAGAAACAGTCCGCTTGACCCACCCCACATAGTCTACGGATTTTGCGGGGATTCCAGTGCGTCAGGTCGTGGATTTTCATATGTTATGCGACTACCTTCGCTCTCAAAGGTGGTGATATCCGCCGTGTCCGCCGCGAGCTCGGCGCTCCAGTTGAAGAAGCCGCCAGCCTGATCAACCTTGATGCTTTTGCCGCTGACCGTCACCGCGGCGCCTTCAGGCAGCGGCGCTAAAAACCGTACCGCGCCGCCTAAATGTTCTACGCTAAATCCGTCGCTGACCGACATATCGTTGACGTACACCACAATGGGCGTATTGTTGTCGATACCTCAAGGCTTCATTTTCAATTGCGTAGACCGTTCTTTCCGGGTTGCCTGCGGCGCTTTCCTTGATAAAGGCCACCGGCTCAGCCTCCGTCTGCAGGAACACCGCGCCCACTTTTCCAGCTAAAGGCATGATTTCAACCTCCTTTCAAACAAAAAGCACCCCTTGCGGAGTGCTGATAAGTGAGCTGATATAGCGCTTATCTTATATGGATAGTTGCCATGGAATTGGGCTTCTTGTTAAACCTTCCCAAAAAGATCTCCAGCTTGCGAAGCAGCGATTCCTTTCTTTCTCCCTCTGCTATCCTGAAATGATTCTTGAGCGCTTGTTCTGTAACCCGCCCATCCATACCGTCTCTGTACCCTAGTTGATAGGCACTCATATTCATCTCTTTGTAACCAATAAACTTACTAGGGGCAAAGCCATCAACCTCATCAAAATAGTACCAATGCCTGAAAGTAGCAAGTCTATCCATTACTGTAGTATAATCTTTAATTTCTTTTAGAAAAGTCTTGGCATTTTTCAGAGCTTCCTCGTAGGACGAAACACACACGGTTTCTGGAACAATTTTCAATGTGGACCCCCTTTCATTAACTAATATTCCAACCCAATCTAAGACTGCCGCAAAGATAAACCCGGGGCTAAAAGCAGAGCCGCCAATTTGCACCCCGTGTATTGCGTGGGCGATATACCCTTCTAAAGATGCAACGGGTAATTTATCGCTGCCTAACTTGCCGGCCCTTGCATATCCTTTATAAAGCTCGCCATCCTGAGCCACTACTATGTCATAGGCAGCAACGAATGCTTCCCAAGTCAACTGGTTTGGAACTGGTATCTTATCACACTCTAACCCCGAGCCGTCTTGAGCAAACCATATCCTTGCTTCCTTGCCAGCAGAAATAAGGGGGATTACGGCAACACCTCCAGCCGCGATTAATTTCTCCTTGATCAACTTCACAACAAAGTGGTCACTCTCATTAACCTTAATGTCTTGCGTAATTTCAGTAGGGTAGCTTATTTCCCTATCACTATCACTTTTTAACTGCAATTTCACGAGTATTTCCGAGAGCATTTGTTTTGCCCTCTGGTAGCTAATGTTCAGCTTTGCCTGAACATCTTTAAAGCTTCCTTCACTTACAAGAAATAAAGCCACAAAGTCTTGCTCCTCCTTCGTTAAATAGGCATAGGGATTCAGCAAAAGATCTCCTGTTAGGTTAAGATCACATTTGTGACAGGTTAGTTGGGTCGCTATAAGCTTGCCATGACATACGGGACAAAAGCCAATAACTTCCTTCCCCATAAGCACACCTCTCTCCATAAATTTCTTATGGCTTACCTATATCATATGTATGCTTACATTGTCAATAAGTAAAAATATATTTTATACATATTAAGTTATGATTAATACTAACCATAACTTAACGCGCCGGTGCCCTGGAACTCGAAGGAAATGCTCACCGTGTCGTCCACCGGGTCCTCCACGGACAGGCCGGAAATGTAGGCGTTTCCGGCGTAATAGTTTGCCGCATTGACAAAGAGCCTGAGCGAGACTTCCGTTCCGTTTAAGTACGCCTCCTGCAGACCATTCCCAACCAACACAATCGTTGCTGCAATCTGTGACGCTTACGCAAGGATAATTAGAAATAAGGAATTTCATGACAAGTGAGAGTGCGAAATTATTACGAGAATACCTCAAGGGTGTGCAAGGCTTATAATCGTTAAAACTTGCACCGCCTTGAAATCAGGAGCGGTGCATTTTATCAATTCATTGTTACTTTGCCAGATAAACTTAACAACCACGGGGATCACAGCCTCCGTGGTTTTCTTTGGCCTTAGGGCAAAGAGGCAACTTGCAAACATTTTGCAAACGCAAAAAATGAGCCCGCTTTCGATGCGTCAAAGTGGGGCCAATATTTCCATAATGCTCTTAGCTTGCGTTTCTGCTAATCGCCGTAATTTCTTTGGGTTTTTCCGCCTTTCTTCGTCTTGCAGATTGTCATGGAAGCCTGACTCGACAAGGTACACCTGCGGACAGCCTGCCGCCGCTATCAAGCAACACAGACGTTTCGCCATCGTTCCAAAAGGGCTACTGTTGCAGCTCTTTTTGCATCTCCAGCAGTGGGAAACCAATAATTTTGAAGTTGACATACGGAATATAATCCCTATAATTATACTAAGGAGGTGGTTAAAATGAATATTGACATGGACGCAATGGTCAGCACGACCGCGATCTCTAAATCCTTCGGCAAATATTTGGCAGTATCCAAAAATAACCCGGTTTTTATTCTTAAAAACAATGAAATAGAGAGTGTTTTGCTTGACATAGACACATACAAAAAACTAGCGGAAGCCTACGAACTGGTACAGGATACTGTATTGGCAAGGGAAGTCTTTGAACAACCCACCATCAACCCTGACGATCAAGATGTATTTGATATAATCCGGGAAGCCGGGGCTAAGGACAATGCAGGTAAAGCCTAAAAACGCCAGCCGTTTCCGGCATGAATTTCAGTCGTTAGAACGCCAGGACAGGGAGCGGGTTTTTGAGGCCTTAAAAACTCTTGCAGAAACAGCCGTTCCCCAAAACGCCATTTGCCTGGAGAAAAACTACTACCGGCTTAGAACAGGAGGCATCAGGGTTATATACCAGTTGATCAAAGAAGAAGACCTGATCCTTGTTGGGGCGATACTTAAACGGAATGAAAAAACATACAAGGATTGGAAGCGGTATTTTAGATAAAAAAGGACACCGTGGACGGTAATGTGCCGCACGGTGTCCTTGACTTTAACCTTTGCTAAGCCTTACCTGGGGGATATGTCATGCAGCATACCCGCAAAAAAACATCTGGTTTTTAAAAAGCCCTACCCACACTTTTGGTGTGGGTAGGGCTACACGGCACAAAGATAGGGAAGTATGGACGCCTGCACAAGAGGCTGCATCTCTTTTCACTGAAGCGATAGCTCCATACCTGATAACAACCCCTGGTTCAAGTATCGTATCTTGATATGCAGGCTAGACCTGAAACATATTTTGTAATCTACCAGGCGACATCAAATATAATCATCGACGTTAGTGGCATCTACCCGGAATAATTCGCTGACAGTGCCATCAAACTTGACCTTAGCACCGATTACAATAACTTCTCCCCCTCGGATGGCATCGGTAATCCCAGATGCGTCTCTGATTATCTCCTCCGCAACTTTACGGACATTTACTGTTGTCGCATATTCTTTTAGCTCAATCTCGGTTTTCCCTGTAGCAATTGCTTCTACTGCTGCAGGGGTAATTTCGGTTACAACATACTTCAACTGGTCAGGCACAAATCCGGGTGGAAGCTCAAGTACTCCTTTTTTAGCATCTACAGTGGAAAATACCGCGCCGCAGCCCTCGTGGCCGAGCACAACTATCAGGGGGGCGCCAAGCACATTGACTGAAAACTCAAGCGAGCCCAGTGCTATTTCATCTACTAAATTGCCCGCAGTACGGACTATAAAAACATCGCCGATTCCCTGATCAAAGATTACCTCCGGAGCAAATCTGGAATCTGAACATGAGATAATGGAAACAAACGGCCATTGCCCAGCTGCATGCGCATCTCGCAATGCTGCCCAATCCCGAACAGCTTTTTCACCGGCAATGAACCGTGCATTACCCGCCACTAATTCCTGCCACGCTGCATCGGGATTTTGAGTTAGTTCAGCCGGTCGGGTGTAATATTCTACCGGACGAACTGCCGGACGAGCAGCGGGGCAACCCGTCAACATTGTTACGCTTACCATAAGCATCAGCCCGACTAGTAAGGCCGCTTTCCTAGTTCTTTTCATCTTGACTTTCTCCTCTTCGTTTTTTAGATGGTGTACTTCCCCCAAAAGCTACCCAATACGCAATATCTACTTGCCGTCGATTAAATTGGCTATTTGCGCTTCCTCCCTTCACTAATTTACTTCCTATGGAGGCTATAAGCAGCAGGTCTCTTGCTTTAGTTACCATTCCGCCACCAGCCTGTATAGCTCGGCAACAGCTTCCGCCCTCGTGGTGTTGTGGCCTGCCCGGAAAAGATTGCCGGGGAAACCGCGCACCAGGCCGCTTCTTGCAGCTCTCGCGACCGCCTCCCTGTGTTAGTTGATGCCGGGATTTCTACTGCCTTTCGCCTCCTTGCTTTTCCCCGAGCGGTTGTGCCCCTAAAATGACAGCCGCAAGATTGTTGGGGAAGACTTTCATTCGGCTGTCATAGCTGATTACCAGCTCCTGATAAAGTTCCAGCTGGCGGTGCAGGCCTTCTTCCAGCTCCGCCAATGGCAAAAGCAAGTCGGCCCATTCCGGGTCTTTATCTTTAATTAGGTCTGCCTTCAAGGCTGACAGG
Source organism: Bacillota bacterium (assembly GCA_018725565.1). Lineage (GTDB taxonomy): Bacteria > Bacillota > Dethiobacteria > Dethiobacterales > Dethiobacteraceae > HKB214. The sequence continues at coordinate 8,258 of QLUR01000028.1, forward strand.
AAAGTCTGCACCTGATTGCTCAGTTCCAGGGAATACCTGATGAGCTGGGCAGTAGTCTCCGCCTCCTTTAAACTATTTCTTGCCAGCACCAATGGTTCCAGCGAGGAATTTGCAATATCTGCCCTCTGCGCCAGCTTTTCCAGCAATTCATTGCGCTTGATAAGCAGTAAGCTTAGCCGGTCCCAGGTATGATCAATCATGTCTTTCTTTGCTGTGATGAGGTTGTTAAAGGCAATCAGCCACCCTGCAATTACTATGATCAGCAGAAAAAGAATGCCGACAACCGCATACATGTCTACCCTCCCCGGCGCTGTTTTCTAGGACGCGCTAGCCTGAATATATCTCTATTTTGTTCTTTTCAACACACACAAAATGGGTGGTTTTTAAAAAAACCTACCCACACTTTTTGTGTGGGTAGGTTTTTACTCAGGAGAAAACCTGCGGTTTTTGCCGCTGGTGTAAAAAATTACATAGAAGCCCGGTTGCCGGCAAACATACGGATCAGTTCCATTTTGCTATTTACTCTAAGCTTTTGATAAAGGTTTTTGATATGAAATTTCAGGGTGTTCTCACTGATGAGCAGGTGGTCCGAGATCGCCTTGTAGGTATATCCCCGGAGCAAAAGCTCGACCACTTCCCCTTCCTTGTCGGTTAATTGACAGGTTGCCTTGAATTCGGCTAAGGCTTTGTCGAAGTCCTGCTCTTCTCCGCTGGCAAATTCAATTAAAAAAGCGTGTCGCTTCAGCAGGCGGGTCAGTTGATAGTTCACTATCGGCAGCAGCAGCATCACTGTGAAAAGGACTGTCAAAGCTGCTTTCGATACCTGGGAATACCCGTCTTCCAAAGTCATGAGATAACCGCCAAGAAACCCTCCCAGGATGACGCCGAGCACATTCATGGACAGCCCAATGCCAAAAACTCGGGCAGGATTGTCGGTGAAGTCAAAAATACTGCCCAGGATACTCCACCAAAACAAGTCGCATACCCCGAAAGCGCCGAGCAGTAGGGTGTTAATAATAAGGTAACTGGCGACCGACCTGTCGAGCCACATGAAAGCAAGGTAGGCAAGTCCAATCATAATTATGGCCGCATATAACAGATAGGGGATGTTAATTTTTCTGGGCAAAATTCTGATAATTGCTACGGCTACAGTGTAGGGAACCGCCCAATAATAAGCGGTCAGGACTTCGTGGTGGGCAAAAGCCGGTTTAACCACCTGGAACATGAAACCGGAATTAATGGTAAAGACCAGAATGAAGAAGGATAAATAGGCCAATGGCTTGTAGGTAGCGGCAATCTTTGCAGTGGTGCTGACGCGTGCTATCGCTTGTGCGGTTTTTCCCTCAGGATAGGGCTCTATTCTGAACGTTACTAACAAGCTACCGGCAAGCAATATTTGCAGAACCGCCAGGCTGGCTAAAGGGGAGAATTCTACCGCCAGGGCATTAACGGCGATCATTAATATATTGGTAAGAATCAATACGTCTGCAACCGTCCGCAGCCGCAGTTCAGAGGGGGTGTGCAATTTTAAAAAATATCCCCAACTCGCCACAAAAAGAGCGGAGAAAAATCCCATGGCCACCAGGGAAATATACCAAAGCATAGAATAGGGCAGAAAAAAAATCAGGGTTCCGGAAAAACAGACCACAGTGGCTGCAGTCATGGTCATTTTCCCCGCCGACGCTTTTTTGGCCAGAAAACCGCACAGGAATAATCCGGCAAAATGGGGCAAGACAGCCGCCTGGACAAGGAGGGTAATATTTGCATCGGCCTGGCCGGCAAGTTCGAGGAAAACGCGCCCTTTAAAGAGAAAAGATAAGAGCCAGGCGGAGAACAGCGAAAAACTGAGGATAGATAATCTTCTCTGCCTGATGCTGCTTTTGGCCGGAACTATCACACCTGATTTCCTCCTTGCCGTCCCCATGGCTTGAGGGCATATCTAGTTCGTCCTGAAAAACTCAGTTAAAAATGTCCCGAAATCCTTTGAAAAGTGCGGGTTTTCTTTCAAATAAGCAGGAGTTTCGCTTTGCCATTGCCGTTCCGGCGGTTCAGCAGCCAAATAGACCGGAAAAGCTCGGGGCAGCGCGATAACCTCATCCGCCACGTATCCTGGCTACCCTTTAATTTCTTTAAGTCTGCCGCCTGGGGGCAACTCAACAGTCTATCAAGTGCGGTTTTAACGCGCCTTTGGGTTTTCTTGTCAAGGTCGGCAAGGTCGTTTTCGGCCGACTTGGTTACCTCAAGCCTCATATTTTTAGTTCCTTTTTGACCTGCTCCCAAGGCTTGGTTTTCCCCTCGGACATCTCCCTTTTCGCCTCAGCAATATCTTTTATGTCTTCTTCCGTAAAGGGTTCGTCATCGTCTAGGGCAATTTCCAGAGTATGGCGAACTGGATCCAAAAACGCCTCCAGGTCGCTTTCCCTTATCCGCCAAAGGCTACCCGCCCTAACCCCTCTAAGCTTTCCTTGCCGTAGCCATCCCCGAACACTCTTAGGACTAACTGCCAACCGCTCGGCAGCTTGCTGTGGGGTTAGTAGTCGTTCGGCCATTTTAACCACCACCTTTTATCCCTCTTTGACCGTATTGTAACCTTTTTGTCAGTTCACATCAATTAGCACCTCCAAAAAATTATTTTGCGCAACCTTACCCTGTGAACCCACACCTTTTTTGGGTCCTACATAAAATCACTCCTCAAAAACAAAATCTGTCTTTTTTCTGTCCAAACACAAAACAAAGAGACCGGAGCAAAAACTCCAATCCCTTTGTTTATGGGCTATATGATGGTGCGCCTGGCAGGAATTGAACCTGCGGCCTGCGGATTAGGAATCCGTCGCTCTATCCCCTGAGCTACAGGCGCCCGCACCAGCATTATACCTGAATAAGACCGCTTAATCAAGGCCTGCATGTCGAAATTAACAGCTCCCGCGCACAAGCCGCTCGTAATTCTGCCGGGATCAATATCGGCTCTCTGCGGCATAAAATTGCAGCTAGTGCAGCAATCGTATTGACATACCTTATCTCTAAGGTATATATATAGAGGTAGAGGGAGGTTTTGCCATGGCATTGCAGCACATGATTCTGGGTTGTCTGATGGAGTTCCCAACCTATGGTTACAAAATGCTAAAGTCTATTTACCGGGACTTTTACAGCCACGGGCCGGGAGTCAATGACGGTCAGCTATATAACACCTTAAAAAAAATGGAGCGGGATGGTCTCATTACCAGGGAAACCGTCTCCCAGGACAGGTTGCCGAATAAAAAACTCATCTATATCACCGACAGGGGCAGGGAACAATTCCTGCTCTGGCTCGGTTCCACTGAAAATGAGGAAGCCGGGGCCCGGTACGACTTTTTCAACGAGTACCGCTTCCTGAACAAATGCAACTTCTTTAACCATCTGCCGTCCTCCGTCAGCGAAGCCAAACTGAAAATAAGGCTGGAAGAGGCGAACAAGTCACTTGACAGCCTGCTGCAGGCAAGAATTAGCATGCAGAGAAGAAAGGTTTCCAAACACAGGGCGAAAATTCTTGACTACGGCATAGCAATGCAGAATACAAGAATCAAATGGCTGGAAGAATTCCGGGAGCTCTGGATGGAGGAAAAAAGATGATGACGGAAAAGCCTGAAACATTATCGCCCGAGGGCCTTAAAGAGGGCTTGGGCCGACACGGATACATTTGCGACGATAATATTGCAACGGTGCTTTTCATGGCTGAAAAGCTGGCAAAGCCGCTCTTAATCGAAGGCCCTGCCGGAGTTGGCAAAACTGAATTGGCCCGAGCCTACAGCGACTTTAAAGACCGCCGTCTGATCAGACTCCAATGTTACGAAGGTCTCGATGAGACCAAAGCCATCTACGAATGGAACTACAAAAAACAACTCCTTTATATCCAAGCGGAAAAGGAAAACAGCAACTGGCAGGACATCGAAGGTGACATTTTCACCAAGCAGTTTTTGCTGGCACGCCCTCTCCTTGACTCCATCACTTCACCCGAACCGGCGGTGCTGCTGGTTGACGAACTGGACAAGGTGGACCAGGAGTTTGAGGCCATGCTTCTGGAGCTTTTGGGCGACTGGCAGATTACCATCCCGGAAATCGGGACCATCCGGGCCAGGCACGCACCGGCGGTGTTTCTCACCTCCAACCGTTCTCGCGAAATATCAGAAGCCTTAAAGAGACGCTGTCTCTACCTCTACTCGGTTGTTGACAGCAAAACCATCCTCACAGCTATGCAGTCTAAATGCCGCAGCGCCCAAAACATACGCCGCGACGGCAAAGTGATGCTGACCGTCTGCGCAGAGGGAGACGTAGCCGCCGGCATCAAAGGCAAAGCGACCATGGTATGTGAAATGACCGCCTTCCGAGGCGGTGCCATCTTCCAAATCGACGTGCTGGAAGTCAAGGACGATTCAGCCATCGACGTGGAAGTGGTCAGCGGTGTTGTCATGAAACTGCGCAGCCCTAAATGGAAAAAAATCATAGACGCCGCGTCTGCCGAACTGGACGCCGCGGCGGGAGTGGAAAAACAGGAGAGAGTGCTAGAATAAAAAATAAGTTATACAGACAGGCACGAGGGGGATGATATTGACAATACAATGTTGACAGCAGAGTAAAGATGAGGAGATGCCGATGAAAAAAGTAACAAGCAGGTCGTTTTTTGCCGGAGGGAATACATGCATTGGATTTTACTCGCTGTTCGACTACATAACTGACCTGGAAAAGTGTGACCGGCGCTTGATCATAAAAGGCGGGCCGGGTACCGGAAAGTCCACCATGATGAAGAGAATCGGCGAATTGATGGCTGAACGGGGCTTTTACACAGAATTGTTCCACTGTTCTTCGGACAACTATTCGCTGGACGGCTTGGCGGTGCCCGATTTAGGATTTACCATCGTTGACGGGACTGCCCCGCACACCATAGATCCATCTCTTCCCGGAGCGCGTGATGAAATTGTCAACCTCGGCGACTGCTGGGACACAGGCCGGCTGCGTTGCCACAGGAAAGAAATTGCTGACCTAATGCAGCAAAACGTCTTTTTTTTCGCCCAGACCTACCAGTTTCTGCAGGAGGCAGCTGTTGTGCTTGAGAGAATACGATATCTGATGAGCGGGGCCATGGATTATGACAGCCTGTCTGAAATGGCGCGTTCGTTAGTGGCGGAAACTGTGTCAGCACTGCCTCCCGTCCAGGGAGCGCCCCGCGAGCGTCGGCTCTTTGCCGGCGCCATTACCCCGCAGGGACTGGTCAATTTTTACCCATCCATCCTGCAGGGCATCTCCTCGTTTCATTTTCTTACAGGCGACCCCGGTTCGGGAAAATCGTTTCTGCTGGAACAGATTCGCAACGCCGTACTGCAGGCAGGCTACAGTGTAGAAGTATACAATTGCGCTTTTGACCCCCAGCGGATTGACGCCGTAGTAGTTCCGGACGGCAAGGCAGCCTTCCTTAAGGACACATATCCGCACTCATTCAGTTTCAGTCCGGCAGAAAAAGGTCACTCCCGGGACACTATCGCTTTAAGCCGTTATGCCAGGCCCCGTGTCTTGAAAAATACAGCTGCCGAACGTAACGAGACCCTGGATCGCTTCTGGCAATGCGTTCACAGGGCGGTGGAAATCCTTGGCAAGGCCAAATGTGTCCATGACCGCCTTGAGGAATTATATATCCAGTCTATGGACTTTAAGTTAGTAGCAGATAAGCAGGAGGAAGCAATAAACAATGCTTTGTCTATCACTGCTTAATAAAGCTTACTCCAAACTTTTTGCGCGCCTGTCCCGCACACAATTGCTGCCCGGAGTTGCCTTAGCGTACTTCTTCAGTTGGGCGGCCGTCTCTGCCAGTGACCCATAATCTCCTTGATTCCGGCATTCAATTACGACCAGTGTGACAGAGGTCAAGGGCAGCCAACACAAATAGCATGCCAGGCATGCCATTTGCTTAACAATCTATTTCCGAGGGGCTTGCTTAACCGCTGCTTCTGCTGTCCTGCTGGCATCAAACTGCTCAAGAACAGCTCCTCTTCTATCGACGAACGTCCACACCGTACGGCCTTTTTCCAATAAGACGTCTTTCAGCGGCAGAGTCACTACCTGGAAGTAGTCTCTTTTCGGATTAACTCTTACCCTGACCTCTAAATCCTGAGCTCCGGCAGGTGCTACCTGCACATGCTGAACTTCAGCATGCAGGCTAAAAAGAGCCACCTCGTGCTTTGGCTGAAAGGGGTACTGCGGCAGAGCAATTCCCCAGATACCTGCAACTTCCTTCCAGGCAGCCTGGTCTTTCACCAGGCGGAAGGTTGGTTGCTCCTTTCTTTCGCCCTTGTCGGCAACTGTAAACTTTACCTCGTTTCCGGTCTTCGCTTCACGCGGCCCGACAGCAGGTTGTGCCCTGAAAGTATCGTAGACTGAAAGAGATATCAAAAGTACAAGCAGAAACAACAGCGGGAGCAGCCGTCGTACTTCCACTACAACCATTTTTTTACCCAATTCCGCCACCCCTTTCCCAGGCTTTTCTCTAATAAGTATGTGGCAATAATTAAAACATGCCTGGAAATTGGGCTGTTATTTAAAAAAGGATTCTTAATTTAGTCAATTATCAGAAACAATTAAACTCATAAAGGAAAATTTCGCCTGCTGTCGAAATAGAAATAGCCGAAATATGTTTGCTGGTGTCTAAATTGGGAGTATGGCCATGAAAATTGTAGCTTTAAAACAACTTTTCTTTAGGGAACGCAGCTCCCCCTTTATCGTGCAACTAGTCATTTTTTTTGCTACGGCAGCAATTTTTGGGGTCATATTTTTGTTGCACAGGAACGGGTGGCTTCCCCTTGAAGCTGTTCATCTTCTATTATATTTATTCTTTGCCTTGATTTATACAAATACGCTCTTTAACGGTTTTCTGTCAGGGATCTTGTTTGCATCAATGAGCAGTCTGCTGGCCGTATATGTTTTATTGGCGGAAAGTTCGTCTTCATCGCTGCTCTCAACCGCTAAACTGCAGGTTTTCCCCTTTGTCACTCTATATTATCTGACAGCTATTATCACCGATTGGTTTAGGCAGACAATCAACAAACTACGCATGCAAATCCAGGAGAACGAACGCCTGTGCCAGCAAGCGCGCCAGATGGAAAAACTGGCGCTGGCCGGAGAAATTGCCGCCGGCATCGCCCATGAAATACGCAACCCGCTCACCGTTATCCAGGGCTACATCCAATTGTTGCAAAAGTCAACTGCTGATACCAGCCGCGACTCTGAAACATATCTGGTGATTTTGGAGGAAATTCAGCGAACAAATGCCATCATCAGTGATTTTCTCCGTTTCAGCCGTCCGGACCAGCCACACGTTTCCATGGTTCAAATCAATGAACTGGTTGAAAACGCCGCCGCGCTTCTGTATGGTGAAACCTTGCGCAAAAACGTCAGGTTTCATTTATACCCGGACCCGGCTTTACCGCCGCTTCTTTTGGACAAAGACCAAATCATTCAGGTGTTTCTTAACCTGTTTACCAATGCCTTGCAGGCCATGCCTCTCGGCGGCAGCCTTTCGGTACTTACCCAGCTTGATAAAAAAAGAAACCAGGTGCTGATCCATATCAGCGATACCGGCCACGGAATCACGCCGGCCAATCTTGGGAAAATCTTCGCGCCCTTTTTTACCACCAGAGATGAGGGAACAGGAATGGGGTTATCCATCACCCATAACATTGTTAACGCGCACGCTGGTCAAATTTGCGTTGAAAGTACGCCGGGGCAGGGCAGCCGGTTTACTATCAGCCTGCCTCTGACAGCTGACGGCATGACCGGCAACGAAAAGAAAGGCCTTTAGACGCACTATATTTAAGCGCCAACGGTCTCTCCGTACAGGCCCTCACGCTGAAGTCCGAGCACATGCACCTCAGCCAGTTTCCCAAGTGATATCTCCGGTACTTTGGCCGTAACACGGAGATAATGCTCCGTCAGCCCTGCCAGCCGCCCGTGCCCTGACTGCTCCTCAAACAGCACCTCCACCCTCTTACCGATAAAACCGGCCTGAAAGGTGACTGCCAGTCTATCGCCTAGCTCTCTCAGGCGCTTGCTGCGCTCTTCCTTAACAGCGGGCGGGACCTGATCCGGGAAGCCGGCTGCCGGAGTCCCGCGGCGCGGCGAGTATTTAAAGATGTGCAGGCGACTGAAACCACACAGCCGCACCAGCTCCAAAGTGTGGGCAAAATTTTCTTCCGTCTCACCGGGGAAGCCGGCCATAACATCGGTTGTCAGCGCCAGGCCGGGAATTTCTGAGCGCAGCCAGCGCACAAGGTACAAGAACTCACTGGCGTTATACCGGCGATTCATCCGGCGCAATATCTCATCGTTTCCGCTTTGCAGCGGGATATGCAGGTGCCGGCAGATTTTCCGGCAAGAAAGCAGGAGCTCAACCAGATGGGGAGTAATTTCCGTAGGCTCTATCGAGGAAAGACGGATACGAGTTATTCCTTCAACCCGGGCCAGCTCTTTCAGCAAATCTCCAAGAAGCGCTGTCTGTCCGGGTAAGTCCAGGCCATATGAACCGAGGTTAATACCGGTCAGCACCAGTTCTTTATATCCTTGCGCAGCCAGCAGTTCCGCCTCTGTCACTGCTTCCGCCGGCGGCATGCTGCAGAGGGGACCCCGTGCGTAAGGCACGATACAGTACGAACAAAACTGTTGGCAACCTTCCTGTACTTTGAGAAATGCACGAGTACGTTCCCCGCCCTGGCTGACGGGGAGCTTTTCAAAACCGCTTTTTTTATCGAGTGGCACGACCAGGTTCGCCCTGTTCTTTTTGGCATCCAATACCAGTTCAGGCAACCGTTCCCGGGCATGAGTCCCTATCACCAAATCCACCTCGGGAAGCCGCAATACTTCTGCCGGAGCCACCTGTGCCAGGCATCCGGTAACAACAATGAGTCCCTTAGGGTTGCTGCGCCTGGCCCGGCGGATTAACTGGCGGGATTTGCGGTCACTTAAGTGAGTGACCGTACATGTGTTTATAACGTAAACATCTGCACACGCAGCAAAAGCTACTGTTTGATAGCCTGCCCTGGCAAACAGCTCTTGCAAGGCAGCTGTTTCCGTCTGGTTTACTTTACAGCCGAGCGTCTGAAATGCTACCGTCTTCATCCTTGCCCCCCCAGCTCGCCAGCCTGATAAAGCGCTAGGGCTGCGGCGGCAATAGCGCTCGTTTCTGCCCGCAAAATCCTGGGTCCTAATGTTACGATTAATCCGCCAAGGGCTCTGACCGCTGCTACCTCAGCAGTGGTGAAGCCGCCTTCCGGACCGGTAACCAACAAAACCCCGTCGCCCGGAAACAACCCGTGCAAAGCGGCCGATAACGGGAGGCATCCTTCCCCCTCAAAGAAAAGTATTGTTTTTTTATAGCGGGGGATTACGGCCAGAAACTCATCCCAGGTATGCAAAGGAGCAATTTCCGGGAGCAAGTCCCGCCGGGCCTGACCGGCGGCGGCGCGGACGATTTTCTGCCAGCGGTTGGCCCTGTGCAGTTTTATTGATTCCGGACGCAGCACCGTGCGTTCGGAGTCGAAGGGCAGAAAACCGGCAAGACCAAGCTCAGTGCCACAGCGTAACAATAACTCATTTTTTTCGCCCTTTAGCAACGCAAACGCCAATGTAAACCGGACAACCGTCTCCCGGCAGGGCAGCTCGTCTTTTAAAACGCAAGTCACGCCGTCACGGCTGATAGCTGCAATTTCCGCACAAAAACTGCGACCTTTTTCGTCGCTAAGCTCAATTTCGTCCCCGACAGAACAGCGCAATACAGAGCGCAGATGGTGAGCATCATCATTATCAAGCTGGACACGGTCTCCATACCGGCGTCCGTGAGAAAAGAAAAACCGGCTCATTTATCCATCTCCAGAAACGTGCAGTTTTCACCTTCGCGCTGGTTAAGGTTACCTGCCACCCAGTGCGTCCTTCACCTTGCTTAATATTCCTTTGTCAGGCGGCGCAACTTCTTCGCCAACAAGGCGGGCATACTCGTAGAGCAGCTCTTTCTCTTTAACAGAAAGCTTCTGCGGTATTTTTACGGAAATTTTTACATGCTGGTCCCCGCGGCCATGTCCCCGCAGATAAGGTATTCCCTTGCCGCGCAGGCGGAAAAAAGTCCCCGGTTGTGTGCCTTCAGGAACTTTCAGGCGCGCCTTGCCGTCAAGTGTCGGCACCTCGATTTCAGTGCCCAAAGCCGCCTGAGCAAAGGAAACCGGAACTTCCAGGATGATATCGCTGCCCTCGCGTTTGAACAGTTCGTGCGGGCGAACTTTAAGGTAAATCAAGAGGTCTCCGGGTGGCCCGCCTCGCCATCCCGACTCTCCTTCGCCGGAAACGCGCATGGTGACACCGGAATCAACACCCGGAGGCACCTTAACCTCGATTTTTCTTTCGCGCTCTTTCCGGCCCCGGCCGTGACAGTCAAGGCAGCGTTCTTTAACCGTCTGACCGGCACCTTGACACGCTTCACATGTTTTGACGCTGATAAAGCGACCGAACGCCGTATTGCGGACCACCTGCTGCTGCCCGCTGCCATGGCAGGCAGTACAGGTTACAGGTGAGGTGCCCGGCTTGGCTCCGCTGCCCCGGCACGTTTCACATGTTTCAATGCGCCCTATATTTATAGTTGTTTCTAAGCCAAAAGCCACATCCTGCAGCGTTATCTCCAGGTCATAGCGCAGGTCGCTGCCTCGTTGCGGACCGGAAGGGCGACCGGTGTGCATGCCCCCGCCAAAAAAAGTTTCAAATATATCGCCAAGGCCACCAAAGCCGGAAAAACCGCCAAAGCCGTTGCTGCCGGCTTCCTCTGCGGCATGGCCGAAACGGTCATAGCGCACTCGCCGTTCCTGATCGCCAAGAACATCGAAAGCTTGTTTAATCTCTTTGAATTTTTCGGCTGCCTTCGGGTCATTCTGGTTGACATCCGGGTGGTAACGCCTGGCCAGATTACGGTACGCTCTTTTAATCTCCTCAGATGTGGCTTCCCGGCTTACACCCAGTAGCTCATAATAATCACGTCTCACCATTTACCTTCTTCCCCGCCGCTTATTTTTCCTTATCATCAACCACATGATATTCAGCATCTACCGTGTTGTCAGGCGCACTCTCAGGCGTGCCCTCCGCTTGCTTGGCCTGTTCGTAAAGAAGTGCTGACAAAGCATGCATCTCACTAGTCAATTCTTCAATAGCCTTACGGATAGCAGCTGCGTCCTCCCCGTCTTTAACTTCCTTGACTTTATTGATCGCGGACTCTACAGCTGTTTTCCTGGCCAGCTCAATCTTATCCCCCAGATCACGCAGCATCTTTTCCGTACTGTAGACAAGTGTGTCAGCCTCATTGCGGACCTCCGCCAGTTCTTTCCGCTTCCTGTCTTCTTCCGCAAACGTCTGGGCCTCTTTGACCATTTGGTCTATTTCCTTATCACTGAGGCCTGTTGAAGCAGTAATGGTAATTTTCTGCTCCTTGCCGGTACCAAGGTCTTTTGCTGAAACATTGACGATGCCATTCGCATCAATGTCAAAAGAGACCTCAATCTGTGGAATGCCGCGGGGGGCCGGCGGGATGCCGTCCAGGATAAAACGGCCGAGCGTTTTGTTGTTGGCAGCCATCGGACGCTCGCCCTGCAGCACATGAATTTCCACAGAGGTCTGGCTGTCGGCGGCAGTTGAAAAAATCTGCTTTTTGGAGGTAGGAATAGTCGTATTACGCTCCATAATTTTCGTAAATACTCCGCCCAGTGTTTCAATGCCCAGGGAAAGCGGTGTAACATCAAGCAACAGTACATCCTTGACCTCTCCCGCCAAAACACCGGCCTGGATAGCAGCCCCCAGCGCCACCGCTTCGTCCGGATTCACTCCTTTATGCGGTTCTTTGCCCAGCAATTTGCGGATAGCCTCTTGAACTGCGGGAATGCGGGTCGAGCCGCCAACTAAAATGATCTTGTCAATGCCCTCGGGACCAAGCCCGGAATCAGCCAACGCCCGGCGGGACGGCCCCATGGTCGCCTCCACCAGGTCGGCAGTCAATTCATCAAATTTGGCGCGGGTCAGTGTCAGGTCCAGGTGCTTGGGCCCTTCGGCAGTAGCGGTAATGAAGGGCAGGTTTATGTTGGTCGTCATCACGTTGGACAGCTCGATTTTGGCCTTCTCAGCCGCTTCTTTCAGGCGCTGCAGCGCCATCCGGTCCTTGCGCAGGTCCACGCCTTCCAATTTTTTAAACTCTTCCGCCAGATAGTCTATTACACGCTGGTCGAAGTCGTCTCCGCCCAGGCGATTGTTGCCGCTGGTAGCCTTGACTTCAAAGACACCGTCGCCGAGTTCTAGAATGGAAACATCAAAGGTGCCGCCGCCGAGGTCAAAAACAAGTATCGTATGGTCTTCCCCTTTGTCTATACCATAAGCCAGAGCCGCCGCCGTCGGTTCATTGATGATGCGCAGCACTTCCAGGCCGGCAATTTTGCCGGCGTCCTTGGTTGCCTGCCTTTGAGCATCGGTAAAATAAGCTGGAACGGTTATCACCGCTTTTGTTGCTTTCTCGCCGAGATATGCTTCGGCATCGGTTTTCAGCTTTTGTAAAATAAAGGCGGAAAGTTCTTGCGGCGTGTAGTTCTTGTCATCTATCTTAACTTTGTAGTCACTGCCCATCTGACGCTTAATTGAAGCAATCGTCCGGTCCGGGTTGGTAATTGCCTGCCGCTTGGCCACTTGCCCTACCAGGCGTTCGCCGTTTTTACTGAAAGCCACCACCGAAGGCGTTAGTCTGTCGCCTTCAGCATTGGCAATAATTTCCGGCTCCCCTCCCTCCATCACAGCCACAACCGAATTGGTCGTACCGAGGTCAATGCCGATCACCTTGCTCATTAATTGCTTTCCTCCTGTTTCCTGTTCTTATTCTTCTTCGTGTTTTGCCCGGCCCGCAACTTTAACCAAACTGGCCCGCAGCACCCTGTCCTTTAAACGATAGCCCTTTTGCAGTTCCTCTACGACCGTGTTCTCCGGGTCTGCAGCTTCCACCTGCATGATGGCATGATGCAAGGAAGGGTCAAACTGGATGCCGCAGGCTTCTATCATGTTCAGGCCATACTTCTCCAACACAGCTAGGAACTGCTTGTGAACCAATTCTACACCGGCCGAAAGTGATTCAGTAGAACCTGCAGCCTGCTTGGCACGCTCAAGGTTGTCAATCACTGGCAGCAGCTCCCGAACCAGGTCACAAAGAGATTGTGTCGCCCACTCCTGCATCTCTGCCCGCACTCTTTTGCGATAGTTGTCGAAGTCGGCCTGCAGTCGTTGTAAGCGGGCAAAGAGTTGGGTATTCTCCTCACGCAATCGTTCTGTTTCTGCCTGCTCATTTTGCCCGGTTAATTCAGCCGCCTCAGGCTTGTCAGCAGCAGGCGCCTCCATGTTCTCCTTTTCTTCGCCGCGGTCTTCATTCCTAATCATGCTTTCACCTCACTCTTTATGACGTCGATAATCCGTCCTGCATTTTCAACGTTGCGTATAACCTACAAGCCCTTGACCAGTGCGTTTATTTTTTCCATAATCCTCTGCATAATAACTACCACCTTGCCATAATCCATCCGCGTCGGCCCCAGTACTCCCAAGGTGCCAAGAGGCCTGTCATACAACATATAGCTAGCCGTGACCAAGCTGCATTCACTGACTTCCTGTAAAGGGTTCTCCGTGCCTATGCGGACGGAGAGCCCTCCCTGCAGTGGCTCAAGCAAGATACCGAGCGCCTCATCCTGCTCGAACAATTCCAGCAGATGTCCAAACTTTTCCACGTCCCTGAATTCCGGCTGCTTAAGAATATTGGCAGTGCCTCCCAGAAAAACCCGGGTACTGTCTTCCCGTGACATTTCTTCCAGCAGCAACAGCAGTTGGTCAACCAAGTCAATTTTAGCATAAAGACTTCTGCACAATCCTTGCAAACGTAAAAGAGTCAGCTCTTCAATGGTTTGTCCTGCCAGTTGCTCATTCAGGTATTTGACTATCCTTGCCAGTTCCTCGCTGTTTAAAGCTTTGGGTAATTCCAGCGCTTTACTTCTCACATATCCGCTGTCAGTAAGCAAGACAACCAAGGCACGCTCTGCATCTAACGGAATTATCCGCAACTGTTTAAACACACTGCGTTTGAACTGTGCGCCAAGGACAAGTGAAACGTAATTGGTCATCTGTGCCAAAACCTTGACTGTATGTTGAACAATCTGATCGATTTCACGCATTTTTTCCAGTTGTAAAAAAACGCGCGCCAAATAATTTTCTTCAGCTGTCGTAAGTTCCACCATATCCATCAGGCAGTCCACATAAAAGCGGTACCCGCGCTGAGACGGAATGCGCCCCGCGGAGGTGTGCGGCTGAGTCAGATATCCCAACTCTTCCAGATCCGCCATCTCGTTGCGGATGGTAGCCGCAGATAGGTCCATATGGTAGCGCCTGGAGATAGTCCTTGACCCGACAGGTTCAGCCGTATGGATATAATCTGTTACAACTGCGCGGAGAATCCTCTGTTTTCTCTCGCTCAAATCCTTCATGAGCAAGCCTCCTGATATTAGCACTCTGCTCAAACGAGTGCTAATTTAAATCAAAAATACCACTGTCATTGCTATTTGTCAAGATTGTCCGCCAGAAATGAACTGAGTAAAAACTTCATTAGCCAGGTTTATTCCATTTGCTGCAAGTCTGATTCGGCTAAAGTCATACTCAATGAGCCCCAACCTCAAAAGATACTCAAGCTCCGCTGCAAAAACCCGCCTGATATCATAGCCGTGACGTGCGGTAAACTCTGAAAAGCCCACCCCTTTAAGCAAACGTAACCCCAAAATCAAAGTGTCTTCCATAGCCTCGCGCTCCGTAACCGCCCACTCCGTCTCAACAGGCGGCAACCCACTGTCAAGCAAAGCGGCGTAGGCAGACAGCGTTTTCGCGTTGGCCGACCGTTTCCCTCCCCAGTGGGAATGAGCCCCGAGGCCGACACCTATATAAGGCTTGTTCAGCCAATAAACAAGGTTATGGCGACAGGCGTGGCCGGGGAGCGCAAAGTTAGCGATCTCATAATGCTCATATCCGGCTTCTGCCAGGAGTTCCCTGGCAGCAAGCAACATGTCAGCTGTTTCATCATCCTCCGGCAACGGCAAGTTACCGGAAGCTACCGCAGCCGCCAGCGGTGTCCCCTCTGCCAGCTTCAGTGAATACAGGGACACATGGTCCGGACGCCACTCCAACACTTTGACCAAGGTAACAGCAAAATCGTCTGCCGCCTGCTGCGGCAGGCCGGCCAGCAGGTCAACTGCAACACTGGCGAAATTTTCACGGCACAGGGTAAAGGCGCGGCAGGCCTCAGCAGCTGTGTAAGTTCTGCCCAGCAGAGCAAGCCTGCTGTTGTCGAGGTCCTGTACACCAAGGCTGACGCGGTTTACTCCGTGCCGGGAAAGAACAAATGCCTTCCAGGGGTCAAGCGTACCGGGGTTGACTTCAACCGTCCACTCCGGGTTGGCAAGCGGCAAGTGGCGGAGACAGGAGCTAAGCAGGCGGTCGAGCTCGGCGCAGGTAAGTGCAGTCGGTGTTCCACCGCCAATGTACAAAGTTGTAACATTGTAACCGCCTGAGGCCAGTTCCCTGCCCCGCAGCGACAGTTCTGTTTCCAGGAGGCGCAGGTACTCTCCGGGAGCATGCCTGCCCAGGGAAAGCGGAAAAGAAAGAAAGTCACAGTAATGACATTTTGTTGCGCAATAAGGCACGTGGACATAAACAGCGGTCTCCATAGTCAGTCAATCCCCAGGACCGCCATAAAAGCTTCCTGAGGAATCTCGATGCTCCCAACCTGCTTCAGCCGCTTTTTCCCGGCTTTCTGCTTTTCCAATAGCTTGCGCTTACGTGTAATATCGCCTCCGTAGCATTTATCCAGCACATTCTTACGCAGCGCCTTTATCGTTTCCCGGGCAATAACCTTGTTACCGATTGCCGCCTGAACCGGCACTTCAAACAACTGTCGCGGGATAATCTCCCGCAGCCTGCCCGTTAGTTCACGCCCGCGCTGGTAAGCCCGGTCCACGTGCGAAATAAAAGAAAGTGCATCTAACGTCTCTCCGTTAATCAGGATGTCTACCTTTACCAGGCTTGCCTTGCGATAACCGAGCAATTCATAGTCCAGTGAAGCATATCCCCGAGTCCGTGATTTTAACAAGTCAAAAAAGTCAAAGATAATTTCACTGAGCGGGACCTCGTAAGTAAGCAGGGCACGGTCCGCGGCCAAGTATTCCATATTGCTAAAGGTGCCACGCTTTTCCTGGCACAACTCCATCACCGCGCCAACATACTGAGTGGGAACAATTACCCTGCAATTAACGTAAGGCTCTTCAACAGAGGTTATCTCACCCGCTTTCGGCAGCAGTGCCGGGTTTTCTATCTGGCGCTCTTCCCCGCCGGCCATTTTAACACGGTAGACAACACTGGGTGCCGTAGTAATCAGGTTTAGGCCGTATTCGCGCTCCAGACGCTCCTGGATGATTTCCATATGCAGCAGGCCGAGAAAGCCGCAGCGAAATCCAAAGCCCAGGGCCGCCGATGTCTCCGGTTCATAGGTCAGTGCCGCATCATTTAAATTCAGTTTCTCCAGCGCCTCGCGCAAACTGTCATACTCTGCGCCGTCCACCGGATAAAGACCGCAATAGACCATGGGAACGGCTTTGCGATAGCCGGGCAAGGGTTCTGCGGCGGGTCTGACAGCATCGGTGATCGTGTCGCCTACCCGGCAATCCCTGACGTTTTTCACGCCAGCCACCACATAGCCGACCTCTCCTGCGACCAATACTTCGGACCGCGTCATCAGGGGGCGAAAATACCCAACCTCCGCCACCTCAAACACTTTTTCAGCCGACATCATCCTGATTTTCATCCGCGGGCGGATTTCACCATTCATAACTCTTACATAGGCAATTACTCCGCGGTAAGAGTCGTAATGGGAATCAAATATCAGGGCCTGCAAGGGGTTGGCCTGCTTGCCGGACGGTGGGGGTATTCGGCTTACCACCGCCTCCAGCACGTCCTCCACACCGATGCCTTCCTTGGCCGAAACGAGCAGCGCCTCGTCCCCGGGCAAGCCGATAACATCTTCCAGTTCCTGCTTTACCTTCTCCACATCTGCGCTCTTCAGGTCGATTTTATTAATCACCGGGATAATCTCCAGGTTGTGTTCCAGTGCCAGATACAGATTAGCCAGCGTCTGTGCCTCAATCCCCTGGACTGCGTCCACAACCAGCAGTGCGCCTTCGCACGCTGCCAGGCTCCTGGAAACCTCGTATGTAAAATCGACATGTCCAGGTGTATCGATTAAATTCAGGATATATTCCTGCTTACTTCCGGAACGGTACGACAGGCGGACAGCCTGCAGTTTAATGGTAATACCGCGCTCCCGCTCCAGTTCCAGCTGGTCCAGCACCTGGTCGGTCATTTCCCTTGGCGAAAGCGCACCTGTAAACTCCAGCAGGCGATCCGCCAGAGTTGATTTGCCATGGTCAATATGGGCGATAATACAGAAATTCCGGATCCTGTCCTGCACCCTTGCCAGCCTCCCACTTCGTTCCCAAACCATTATAGCATTTGCTTAGGGAGGCTGGCAAGCTGACCCTGACGCTTTAACTCGCTGCTATCTGGCGTAAAAGCTGCAGGAACGGTTCCGGATCCAGTACAATTCGCCGGCCGGTAAGAGTCAACACCCATGGCTCTTCTCCCAAACGGGTCAGCGCCAGCACGCCGGGATAGCCTGACAAGCCGCTCACCTCCTGCAGTCCGCGTTCACAGGCCAGCAGCCCCAGGATCAGAATAACCATCCAAAACAGGAGAAGGCTGGCACCGCATACTGCCTGTCTCACTGACACCCCCCCTAATATTAAACAAACACCATAATTAAAAGGACACCATACTCAATTACTGTCCCTCATTCAGAAAAAGCTCTCTCGTCCATTTCAGAGTACAGCTTTGCCAGTGCCCTCACCAGATACGGCACGGCCCTCAGCGCTTCCGCCAGCGAATTCTCATGTCCCCCGATTTCAATCAGCAGCGAGCCGGGATGCAGGTGCTGGTTGAAGGAAAACGGTCGCTCCCGCACGCCGCGCGACAGGCCGGGGGCAATTTCCTCCAAGGTCTCGTGCAGAAACAAAGCTTTGGCAAAATTCCGCTGCCACCCGGGGTGACGCGACCCTACCACAAACAAAATTCTTCCCGCAGACTGCCCCCCCAGCAAGGTGGTGGAGATTTTCCTGTCCACACCATCCCTGTGCAGGTCAAGCAGCAGCAGCGCATCCGGGTGAGCCTCCAGCAGTTCACGAACCGTTGACAGCGCTACTTCATAGGCAGTGCTGCGCGGCAGGTCATGTATTTCCCGGCTGTGAACCACCGGGATGGCATGCTCTTCCCTGAGCAGGCGGGCAACCTCAGATCCGAGCCTGACCACAGTCTGAGCCAAATCCTCGGTAAACTTCTCCCCCGAAGTCGGCAGGAACGATTCTGTGGTATGGGCGTGATAAACGATTACCATACCTTTGTCCGGCAGTAGAATTTGCGGCATAAGATTCCCGGGTGCAGCCTCCGTCTCCCTGCTGACAAATTGCACAAGCGCCTGCGGCTGTTCTCCCGCTTCCGCCAGATAGGGGATTTGCGTCGCCAGGATTCTATATGGATGCAGAGCAGTACTTAATGGCCTTAACTCAACACCCGGCACTTTTTCGTTTTTCTCCCCGACAGCGGCAGGCAGTGCCACCCCCGGGATCACCTGCCGCAATGTGAACCGGTAAAACTCGCTTCGGGCCGGTAAAATGTCCGGCAACATCTGCGCGGCATGATGGGGAACAGCGGTTATCCAGTTCCAGAACAACAGGCCGGAAGTCAGCAAAACAACCAGAGAAAGATAGAACAGCCTGCGCGACCTGCTTTTTCTGCTCCAACGCCTTTTCCTGCGGCGAAAATAACTGCCTGCTTTACCTGACAAAGCGCATCCCTCCCTGCGGCTACCCGGAAATCAGCGCAGAAGCATGGGCTTACATGAAGACCATGTAAAGCACCCTGTATATATTGATACGCCGGGAAAGCAGGGATATAACCGGGAAATTTCATTAGACAGCCGATCTTTTGCTAAACTCTCCAAAACAGCAAGAAGAGCGCCACGCTCCTCTTTGCTAATGCAAATATTTGCCCGGCTCCCCGCTGCCGATAGCCGGGTGCAGAGCGGCATTCAGCCCGCCCGCCATCAACCTGGCAATATCTTCGACCAAGGTGTCGATTTCCTTAGGCGTAACCATCAGGTTACCCCCATACGGGGCGGTCACCTCCTCAAGCACTGCCCTCCTGTCACCTTCAGCGATGGCTTTTACCACCGGATACACCGGCGAGCCGTCTGTTGCCTCCCGCATAATGGATGCCAGCAGATGTTCCAGCAGGTCGTCAGCAATCGTCACCGCATCGACCACCGTGGGCACACCGATCGCGATAACCGGGATACCGACAGTGTCCCGACTGATGCCCGGGCGTTTGTTGCCCACTCCGGACCCGGGGTGAATCCCGGTATCAGCCAGCTGTATGGTAGTATGCAGGCGCTGCAGTTTCCTTGCCGCCAGGGCATCCACCGCAACCAGCAGGTCAGGCTTGATTTTTTCCACAAGTCCCTGAACTATCTCTCCGGTCTCGACACCGGTTATGCCCAGCACACCTGGAGCTATAGCCGCCACGGGGCGGAAGCCGGCACCGAGCGTCTCTGGCTCATACTGCAGGATATGCCGGGTAACCATCAGGTCTTTGACCACTCTTGGACCAAGAGCGTCCGGTGTTACGTTCCAATTACCAAGTCCCACCACCAGAACAGTGGTGCCGGGATGAAGCTCCACCAGTCCCAAAAACTCTTTCGTCAGTTGCCCGGCAACCTGGTCTTGCAGGGCAGTGTTCTTTTTTCTTAAACCGGGTACTTCCAGCGTAACATAGCGTCCCTGCTTCTTGCCCATCCGCTCTTCAGCTTCCGGGGTCGAGATATTTACCCGGGTGACGCCTATTTCTCCGATTTGTTCACTCGTAACCATCACGCCGGGAATCTCTCCACTGACTTCACCCATCAGCATCTCCCTGGCTTCAATGGCCAAATCAGTGCGTAAATGGCGGCGTTTTTCCTTTAACCCAGTCATAATCAGCCTCCCGCCTTAACGCAGTTCGGTAGGGACAAAAACATCAATCACACCGATGACCAGTGCCGCCAAAGCAGCACCAATGATACTGACCTCCATGGCGGGGACGATAAACTGCGCCAGATAAATAACCGCTGCCGACACAACAAAGCCAATAATACCACGGTTTTGCGGAGAAACTTTCTTGCCGAAAATACTCTCAGCGATAAATCCCAGCACGGCGATAACGATGGCGGCAATGATGGCGGCGCCAAAACCAAGCGTGGCGAAACCGGGCAGCAGAAAACTGACAAGCATCAGGACGAGGGCGGAGACGATAAAGCGGACAATTAAACCCAGCATTTTTTCACCTCCTTCCCTTAACCTGTTTTGCGCAATTATAGAATAACCAATCAAACCGCGGCTATACATGGCGAATTAATATAGAGCGATGCTAATATAGAGCGATGCTAATATAGAGCGAATCTTTGCTAATGCTTTAAACAATTTTTGAGAGGTATGCAGGTTTTGCTATAATTTAAGTTGAAACTCAAAAAATTAGTGGCGAATGGCCACCCCGCTGCTTCGCACCACCCCTCCAAGGGTGGGGAATGACAAGCGGTTCAAGAGCAGCCTTCTCCGATGACGAAGGCGATTTTTTCCGCATTCACAAGCTGCACCCCAGAAATATTCTCAATTCAGCCGGAATTACACCGCAAAGCCTATCTCGCTGCGGCTGCTCGCGCTCTTTCTCTCAGTGCCTTTGTGGATGATGCAATTCGTAATAATGTGAATCAACCATAAAGAAGTCGTTGCCGTCCAAATAGCGTATTGGACGTGGACTCAACTATTAAGGATTTCTTAATAGTTCAACAGAGGGCAGCCTCAGGGACAAAGGAGCCAAGGACAAATGAAACTGCAGTTCAAACAACAGAAGTTCCAGGCGGACGCGGCGAAGGCTGTGTGTGACGTGTTTGCCGGACAGCCCTGCCTCACGCCCAGTTATATGATGGATAAGGGTTATGTAAAAAACGAGCAAATAGCGCTTGATGAAGCGGAACGCTTTACCGGGTTTGGCAACTCCAGGCTCGTGCCGGAATTGAACGACGGGATTATTCTCGAAAACATAAACAAAATCCAGCGCAGCCATCAGATTGAGCCTTCCAAGCAACTGGAAGGACGTTACAACCTGACGGTGGAAATGGAGACCGGTGTCGGGAAAACGTATACATACATTAAGACAATGTACGAGCTGAACAAGCGATACGGCTGGAGCAAATTCATTATCGTAGTGCCCAGCGTCGCCATACGAGAGGGTGTATATAAATCGTTTCAGATTACCGAGGAACATTTCGCGGAGGAATACGGAAAGAAAATCCGGTATTTCATATATAATTCAGCGCAGCTTACCGAGATTGACCGCTTCGCTTCCGACAGCGCCATCAACGTGATGATTATCAATTCTCAGGCGTTTAACGCCCGCGGTAAGGATGCCCGGCGTATTTACATGAAGCTGGATGAGTTCAGAAGCCGTAAGCCCATTGATATCCTTGCCAGAACAAATCCCATACTGATTATCGACGAGCCTCAATCAGTGGAAGGCGCAGCCACAAAGGAGCGCTTACAAGAGTTTAATCCGCTGTTTACGCTGCGCTATTCGGCGACGCATAAGAAAGACAGCGTATATAATATGATTTACCGTCTGGACGCCATGGAAGCCTACAATAAGAAGCTGGTCAAAAAAGTTGCCGTCAAGGGCATTTCTGTTACGGGCAGTACGGCTACAGAAGGGTATGTATATCTGGAGGGTATTAACCTTTCCAAGGGAAACCCTACAGCTGCCATTGAGTTTGATATTAAGGGAGCAAGCGGCATCCGCAAGGCAAGACGCATTGTCGGCGAGGGGTATAACCTGTTCCCCAATTCCGGCGAGCTTGCCGAATATGAGAACGGATATACCGTGCTAAGGATTGACGGAAGAGACAGCTCCATCGAGTTTGTAAACGGCATCAAGCTGTTTGCCGGAGATGTTATCGGTGCGGTCAGCGAGGAACAGCTCAGGCGTATCCAAATCCGCGAGACCATTCTCTCTCATCTCGAGAGGGAACGGCAGTTGTTCTACAAAGGCATTAAGGTGCTGTCGCTCTTCTTTATTGACGAAGTGGCCAAGTACAAACAGTATGACGCAGCAGGTCTTGCCTTTAATGGCCTGTATGCTGATACATTCGAGGACGAATACAAGCAAGTTACCGGCAATCTTCAGCTTACAATCGGCGATGGCGGTGAGTATCTGAAATATCTTGACGGCATAACCGCAGACGATACCCATGCCGGGTATTTTTCCATAGACAAGAAGAGCCGTCGCCTGATAGACAGCAAGCTGGGCGACAGGCGGGAGCGCACCTCCGATGATGCGGACGCGTATGACCTGATTATGAGGAATAAAGAGCGGTTGCTGGATCGCCGTGAACCGGTAAGGTTTATCTTCTCTCACTCTGCTTTGCGCGAGGGCTGGGACAATCCCAATGTGTTTCAGATCTGTACACTTAAACAGAGCGGCAGCGATGTCCGCAAACGTCAGGAAGTCGGGCGTGGACTGCGTTTATCCGTAAATCAAAACGGGGAACGCATGGACACAAACCTGCTGGGCGAGGATGTCCATAATGTAAATGTGCTTACCGTTGTCGCCAACGAAAGCTATGACAGCTTTGCCAAAGGGCTGCAAACCGAGCTTGCCGAGGCAGTAGCCGGCCGGCCTTGTATGGTAACGATAGATTTTTTCAAGAACAAGGTCATTAAAAATGTTAATGGCACTGAGCAAGTTGTTGATATTGACCTTGCTCATAGTATTTATGAGGGTCTTATTACCGGCGGCTATGTTAAGAAGGGCGTTCTCACCGACAAATACTATGAAGATAAGAAAAACGGCAATGTTAAAATCGCCGAGGAAGCCGCAGGTGGCAGAGAGTCTGTCATAGCGATTCTCGACTCCATTTATGACAGCCGGGCCTTGCAACCGGAGAATGCGCGAAAAAACAACGTTGAATTGCAGCTGGACAAAGCCAAGCTGGGATTGCCGGAATTTCAGAAGCTATGGGCTAGTATCAACGCCAAGTCCGTGTATGTGGTGGCGTTCGACCAGCAAGAATTGATTAATAAAGCAATATCTGCTTTGGACCGTGAACTCCGTATATCTAAAGTATTTTTTAAGGTCGAAACCGGGTCGATGACCGATATTCATTCACGGGAACAGCTGCAGCAGGGAGCCGCCTTTGTGAAAGAAAAGAACGCGGTTTATAAAACTGAGATTTCTTCCAGTGCAGCGGTGAAATATGACCTCATCGGAAAAGTAGTCGCTGAAACAGGGCTTACCAGAAAAGCCGTTGTAAGCATCCTGTGCGGAATTAATAAGACTGTCTTTGGCCAATTTGCTCATAATCCTGAGGAATTTATCATCAAAGCGGCACAGGTCATAAACGAGCAAAAAGCGACGACAATCATTCAGCACATTACCTACAATAAGCTGGATGCCGTTTATGATACCACTGTTTTTACCGAACCGACGTTAAAAGGACAGCTTGGTGTGAACGCAATGGCGGCAAAGAAGCATCTATATGACCATATCCTCTATGACTCCGCAAATGAGAGAAACTTTGCGGAAAGAGTTGATACCAGTAATGAAGTGGCAGTCTATGTAAAACTGCCAAACGGCTTTTTTATCAGTACGCCGGTTGGGAAATATAACCCCGACTGGGCAATAGCTTTTTACGAGGGCAAAGTAAAACACATTTACTTCGTTGCCGAGACAAAAGGCTCACTGTCCACCATGGAGTTGCGCAAAGCGGAAGAAGCGAAAATCCACTGCGCCCGCGAACACTTTAAGGCTATCAGTACAGCTTCTGCTGTGTATGATGTTGTGGACAGTTATGCAGCCTTATTGGATAAGGTAATGTGTTGACTTTCTGCATTTTTCTCAGACCGCTTACAGGGTGACAGTATCACAGTCCGTTCACAAAACCGCGGGGCTAGTTATTGCATTTTCAAGAAGCACATGGTAGAATGTGTGTGCCTGAAGAGCGAGGAGGTGAACGTATGCCAAACACCAAGCAAGCTTTAAAACGGATGAGAGTAACCGCAAAGCGGGCGGCGCGCAACCGTCATGTCAAGAGTACCGTCAAAACCGCCGTGCGCCGCTTTGGCGAAACGCTGACCCAGGGCGACCTGGAAGCGGCCCGCGATAAATTTACGGGTGCCGTAAAAGCACTCGACAAGGCTGCCGGCAAAGGAGTACTGC
Organism: Bacillota bacterium; assembly: GCA_018725565.1. Classification (GTDB taxonomy): domain Bacteria; phylum Bacillota; class Dethiobacteria; order Dethiobacterales; family Dethiobacteraceae; genus HKB214. Next base: position 32,723 of record QLUR01000028.1, read on the forward strand.
ACAAAAACACCGCCGCGCGTAAAAAATCCCGCTTGGCCCAACGACTCAACAAGCTGGTTTCGCACATATCGTAAAACAAAAACCCCCCGGAGTTGAGGGGGTTTACTCTTTTTCGTGCCTTTCCGCGGCCTGTGGTTTGTTATAGGATGGGCACCGGCCACACTTCTGGCAGTGTTTACGCTGCAAGTGCTCGCAACAGCGCGGACAGGTCAGTAATATCTGCTCTGTACGAAAGCCGCACTGCGGGCAATAACTTTCTTGTTGTTCCATGCATGTAACTCCCTTATAACAAGCGGGCCATGATGCCGCCGACCAGGAAAGCGACAACCAGCGAGCCTGCCCAGACCAAGGTGCCTTCTTTCCAGCCGCGCTCCTTGACGATAACCATGATCGAGGCAATGCACGGGACAAACAGCGTGATAGTAATTAATCCCACCAGCGTCTGCACCGGTGTCAGGGCCATTCCATAAAAGCCCGCCGCGCCAAAATCACGGCGCACAATCCCCATGATAAAAGCGGTGGCAGCTTCGCCGGGCAAACCAAGCCAGCCTACCGTCAGCGGGGAGAGAGCAGTTTTCAGCCAGGCCAGCGCTCCGGTATATTGGAAGATAGTGATGACTGCCGCCGCCAGGACAAACAGCGGCGCCGCTTCCAAGATAAAAAATCTGGCCTTTGTGTAGGTTTTGTGCAGCACGTTACGCAGCCGGGGCACCCTAAGCGGCGGCAAGTCGATCAGCAACTGGGTCGATTCCCCCGGCAGCAGGCGATGCAGGATCGTACCAAGAAAGACAAACACAGCAAAAATAGTCAACAGATAAATCAGCAGGTAGTTTAAGCCAAGCGGAGAAATCAGGCCGGCAATAACACCGATCTGTGCCGAGCAGGGAATGGTCAGGCACAACAGCGCTGTGGCAATCAGCCGCTCACGCTTGGAACCCAACAGACGCGTGGTGATGGTGGCCATCGTTACACAACCAAACCCTAGGATAATAGGAATCACGGCACGGCCATTAAGTCCGATTCCGTTTAACATCCTGTCCACCAGCGTGGCTAAACGAGGCAGGTAACCTGAATCCTCCATTACCGACAGCGCCAGGTAAAAACCGATAACCAGCGGTAAAAGCAACCCCAGAAGGTAAATCGGCGCCATAGTCAGCACGCCGAACTCTCCGGCCAGTAAATCCCCCGGGAAAGACCCTTCCGCTAAAAAGCGATAGATCAAAGAAGTAATAAAAGTGCCATAATACCCGCTCATTATCAGTTCTTCAGTAATCCCCACGACTGTCTGGGCTACAACAACGCCGACGAACCAGTACACAGCATACAAAACACCCAGCAGAATAGGAATCCCGGTTAACGGACGCACAGCCCACTGACCCAGGATTTTAGCCAACTTTCTCCCGGCACCTTTGTCAAGCAAAACTTGTTCTGCAATCTCGTTGGCCCGGTGCCGGCGCCGCAGGTAAATCTCCTCGCGCAGCGGCCGCGGCGCCTGGTTATGGCAGTGAGCGACTTCCCTGTCTCCCTCGAGGATCAGCACGGCATCACTGCGGCTGACACCGCTGTCGGCCAGTTTTTTAAGCTCCTCATCAAGCAGCGGATCGGCGTTTCCGCGTGCAGCCCGGGGGATGGCTGCCTTTAGTTCGGGCAGCCCTTTTTTGGTTACAGCCACAGTAGGAATAACCGGCACACCCAGCAAGCGGCTGAGCTTATTTACATCAATACTGGCACCGCTTGCTTCTGCTTCATCCATCATGTTCAGCGCGATTACCATTGGGATGCCCATGTCAATAACCTGCAGTGTCAAAAACAGGTCTCTTTCCAGGTGCAATGCTTCCACAATATTAATGACCGTATCAGCGTGGAGTATAATATCACGGGCTACCCTTTCCTCATCATTAAATGAAGAAACTCCGTAAACGCCCGGCGTATCGATCAATATATCATTGCCATAAGGGGCCCGATGAATTTCCACGGTTGTCCCCGGGAAGTTGGAAACGTCTACATAACGCTTTGTCAGTTCATTAAAAAAAACAGATTTCCCCACATTGGGATTGCCTACCAGGACGATACTGCGCTTACCGCGTGGCAATTCTATTGTTTCCGCCAGATTGTGACAATGCCGCTTCATCAGTTAATCACTCCGTTACGAGGCCAACTTAACCGCTATTTTTTTGGCCAGCCCCCGTCCGATGGCCATTTCCTGATGACCTTTGCGGATAACTACCGGCCCAGCCGGCAATTTTTCTGCACAGATAACCACAGCTCCTTCGCAGACACCGAAGCGGATGGCCTGCGCCCGGACCATTTCGTCAGCAATACGGCAGATTTCCACTTTTTGTCCTTTTTTCACCTTATCAAGAGTAAGCAAGTTAACCTCCCCTTTATGATAATAATTCTCACTTATGCTTAAAAAGAAATAATTGATACCTATTCTCAGGATAACAAAGTTGTGATGCCCTGTCAAGCGCTTTTTTGCGTCTTCCCAAGTGCTATTATCAGCGTTTCCAGTATCAGCTTCTGGTTGGCCCGCCCGCGCTTTATATCTAAATCAGCCTGCAGCAAAAGGTCTACGCACCTGTTAAGCCAAGACTGTTCGTTAGTTTGACAGCTTAGCTAAATACAGAAACCAAAAACCCCCTGCGGCATAAGGCTTCAGGGGAAAATTTTTTTTAATTTTTAATCAAAAATATGTGGCATTATTTGGCACAATATGTTATAATAGAGATGTCGTCAGACTAAGCGATAGGGAGGCTTCTTTATGTATCTCGCTAGTTTGACAGCATAGTTCAATAGTAAATCCAAAAATCCCTTGCGGCATAAGGCTTCAGGGGATAAAATTTTTT
>QLUR01000029.1 GCA_018725565.1 Bacillota bacterium
CCACCGCTCTTGCCGATGGGAGTTCTGGCCGCACTTAAGATAACTATGTCCTGTTTTTCCATATCATTTTCCTCCTTCACACTTCTTGTGCTTCTTTTGAAGACGGGCACCTCTCCGGGGTGCGTTTTTCTAGGGCAGTGCTCAGACCATCATTTGGCGGTTTAAAAGCAGCTGCAACTTTAGGTGAGTAGTTGCAAACTAGGACAAAAATGACAGCAATACCCCCGCTACAATAGCAGAGCCAATCACTCCCGCGACATTCGGCCCCATGGCATGCATTAACAGATAATTCCCCCTGTTTTCCTGCTGGCCGACAATATGGGAAACTCTGGCCGCCATTGGCACTGCAGATACACCTGCTGATCCGATCAAGGGATTTATCTTCCCTTTTGTAAGTATGTACATCAGCTTACCAAGCAAGATTCCGCCGGCAGTCCCAAAAACAAAAGCAATCAACCCCAAAAGAATAATCATGAGCGTGTCTATTCTCAGGAAATTTTCTGCGCTGGCTGTTGCTCCGACCGATATGGCGAGGAAAATAGTGACAATGTTGATTAAGTCATTTTGTGAGGTTTGGGACAGCCTTTCCGTAACGCCACTCTCGCGCAGCAGGTTGCCCAACATCAACATTCCCAGCAAAGAAGCTGCAGGCGGAACAAATAAGGAGGTAAGCACTGTTACAATTATGGGGAAGAGGATCTTTTCGGTTCGCGATACCGGCCTTAACTGCTCCATAACTACCTGGCGCTCTTTTTTCGTAGTTAAGGCCCTCATTATTGGCGGCTGAATAATCGGGACCAGGGCCATGTAGGAATAGGCCGCTATGGCCACAGGACCAAGCAAATGAGGAGCTACTATACTTGTTACATAAAGTGCCGTTGGTCCATCTGCGCCTCCGATTATGGCAATGGCCGCCGCCTCATAGGGGTCAAAAAAAGGCAGGGCAATAGCTCCGAAAAATGCGACGAAAATGCCCAACTGGGCGGCGGCGCCTAAAAAGATGGTGACCGGATTGGCTAGCAGCGGGCCAAAATCAGTCATTGCGCCAATTCCTAAGAAGATCAGCGGGGGATATATCCCCAGCTTCACTCCCTGGTATAACCAGTGCAACAGCCCGCCTGGCTCCATTAATCCTGTTTGCGGCAGGTTGGCAAGCAGCATTCCGAAAGCTATAGGCAATAGAAGCAACGGCTCATATTTTTTGACTATAGCCAGGTAAATTAAACAGCAAGCCGCAGCCAACATCAATAGATGACCCCAGGTAAGCGCCTTAAAGCCCATGCCGTCAAAAAAATTTATAAAGCTTTCTAAAATCACTATATGCCTCCTAATGAGCCCGATTGCTTTATCCGGGAAGATGCTTTGTATTTGTAAATGACTCTTTTCAACAGGGGAGGAAGCGTCTCAGCATAGTAATCACGGCAAACAGGAGAGACAAGATCAGGAAAACTATTGTTAAGCCCAATAACATCACGCTTAACCCAAGCATCCAAGTCTCTGTCATCGCTATCACATCCTTATGAATTATTCACGATACACGGAATTTCTTGGCTGCCTGGCGACTGATTCTTACTCATCCGGCAGCCATTTCGGCAGTGTTTTGCGAACCGGATTATCGATCCGGTAGCCAAGGGCATAGTCGGCCTGGATTAATTTCTGGATTTCACGCGTTCCCTCATAGATGACTGCAGCCTTACAGTTTCTGTAATAGCGCTCCACCGGGTAGTCGCTTGAATACCCGTAAGCCCCGTGTATTTCCACAGCGTCTGCTGCCGCTTTTTCCGATGCGTCACAGGCATACCACTTGGCCAAAGCAACTTCTCTTGTATGTCGCAGCCCTTCATTTTTCATCCAGCCGGCCTTCAGGTACAGCAAGCGGGAGACGTCATAGTCGCAGACCATTTTCGCAATCATTTCTTTGATAAGCTGGTATTCCCCTATTGGCTTTCCGAAGGCTTGCCGCTCCTTGCAGTACTTCAGGCTGGATTCCAGGCAGGCCCGCACCAGCCCGGTAGCACCGGCTGCTACTGTATAGCGGCCGTTTTCCAGCGCGCTCATTGCAATCTTAAACCCTTCGCCCTCCTGCCCCAACATATTTTCGACAGGGACACGGACATCGTTCATAGCTATCCAACCGGTATTACCTGCCCGAATCCCGAGCTTGCCATGAATTGTGCCCGTCTGCAAGCCCATTTCCCTCTCCACGATAAAGCAGCTTATGCCGCTATGGTCTCGCCTTTTTTTCTTATCCAGGTCAGTCCAGGCATAAATCAGACACTGATCCGCCACGTCTGCCAGGGAAATCCACATTTTTTCCCCGTTTAAAATATAGCTGTCACCTTGTTTATCAGCCGTTGACAGAATTCCCACCACATCACTTCCGGCGTTCGGCTCTGTCAGTCCAAAGGCGGCTATCCGCTCTCCACGGGCCTGGGGAATAAGGTATTTTTGTTTCTGTTCTTCCGTAGCCCAAGTCAGCATCGTCATACTGCTCAGGCCGGTGTGGACGGAAAGAATAACCCGGAGCGAGGTATCAACTGCCTCCAGTTCTTCACAGACCAGTCCAAGGCTGACGTAATCCATGCCAGCCCCACCGTAGGCTTGGGGAATACATATCCCCAAAAACCCGAGCTGGGCCATTTTTTTAAGTATATCTCTGTCAAAATACTGCATTTCATCATTCTTCGCTATAACAGGAGCCACTTCCCTTTGCGCAAAACTCCGCACTGTGCCGGCAACCATTTCGTGCTCCTTGTTCAAGGCAAAATCCATTTACTGGCCTCCTAACCCTGTTTTTTAATACCTCTGCCGTAAACCACAGCCTGGGCTCACTATTATTGCTTATGCAATCAATGTGCCATTCTCTGCTGTTCTTGAGATTATTTTTTTAAATACCAGTCGCTGTCTTAATAACGAACGTGGCTAATCCGCTTTTGGCAGAACCGGTCCGGGGATCTGTTTACATTTTAAACAAGCGGTTCACTTATGGCACTAAAAGCACTGCGCGGACACTTGCTCGGCAGCGAAAACAACGCCGCAACCATCATCCGCTAAAGTTCCGAACGCTATATTTGCAGGTACTAGAGATGCCAACAGCGAAAGAGGTAGACTGTTTCCCTCTCTTTTGCCGTGCCCCCGGCGTCAGCGACGCTCTTGGCACTATTATTGCAGTAATAAATCAAATAAGACTTAAGACAAACATTTCTATATTGAAGGAGGCCTCTTAAATGGCGAGCAACTTTTTGTATTCAACAAGGGACCACAAATTTATTTTTAATGAGTGGCTGGATTCCGGGAAGATTTTTAGCTACCCTAAGTTTGGTGATGTCAGCGAAGACGAAGTTAGTATGTTGATTGATATGACCCTGGATATGGCGCTTAAAGTAGCGGAAACAGTTGTGGCCCCCAGCAATGATGACGGAGAAGCGAACGGCGTAAAATTGGAAAACGGCCAGGTAAAGCTGCCTCAGTCATACCACCATGCATACAAGTACTTAAATGCCAACGGCTGGGGAATCGAAGACCCGGAAGATGCGGTTGTTCCTCAAATGGTTAAGGCGGCGTGCAAAGAGTATTTCGGCGCAGCTAATCCTTCCTTTATCTCTTATGTTACTTTAACCGCGGGGGCGGCAAAACTGATTGCCAGTTTCGGGCGGCAGGAGGATAAAGATCTATTTCTTCCCAGGATGTATAGCGGAGAGTGGTCCGGCACCATGTGCCTGACTGAGCCGGACGCAGGCACCGATGTCGGCGATACCATTACCAAGGCTTTTCCCACCGGCACGCCGGGTATTTATAAAATCAAAGGGACAAAGTGTTTCATAACAGCCGGTGACCACGATATGACGGGAAACATTATACATCTGCTGCTGGCAAGAATTGAGGGGGCAGCTCCCGGGACAAAAGGCCTGTCCCTGTTTATAGCTCCAAAAAACAAGGTGAACAAAGACGGCTCGCTGGCGAACAAAAACGATGTTACCACCGTGTCTGTTGAACACAAATTGGGGTTAAAAGGTTCAGCTACCTGTGTGCTGAGTTTTGGAGACAACGATGACTGCGAAGGAATTCTTCTGGGGAATCCTCCAGACGAGAAAGGCGCGGCCGAGGGCATGGCGCAAATGTTTCAGATGATGAACAGCGCCCGTCATGGCACCGGTCACTCCGCCCTCTATGTGGCGAGCGTTGCTTACCATAACTCCGTAAAATATGCCAAAGAGCGTATTCAGGGAAGGCCGCTCAGCGATCCGAAAGGAGCGCGTGTTCCCATCATCAAGCATGAGGACGTGCGCAGGATGCTGCTGAATCAAAAAGCTATTCTTGAAGCCATGCGGGCTTTGGTATTTGTTGTTTGGTACAATGTAGACATTATGACGTACAGCCCTGATGAAAAAGAAAGAAAAGAGGCCCAGAATCAGGTTGACATCCTTAACCCGCTGGCCAAGGCCTACTGCTCTGATGTAGCCTGGGAACTGGTGGCAGATGCCATTCAGGTGTACGGCGGTTCCGGCTACATCGAGGAATATCCGGTCGCAAAACAAGCCAGGGATGTTAAAATCTATTCGATTTGGGAAGGTACGAACTATATCCAGGCAATGGATTTAATCGGCCGCAAATGGCGGATGGAAAACGGTCAATTGTTCGCTGGCTGGCTGGCGGAGTTGGGCGCCAACATTGAGAAGTACCAGGGAACCCCAGGGTTGGAACAGGAATTTGCCGTCCTTCAGAAGGCCTTCGGCCAGGTTAAGGAAATTTATAAGACAATCATTAAATATGCCGGTAAGGAGTTCCGTCTTGTCACCACATTTGCCACGCGGGTCCTGCATGCCGTATCTATGCTTTACTGCGGCTATTTGATGGCTGACCAGGCCAGAGTGGCTCTTGACAAGATCTCTGAACTTGGGGAAGCCAACAGTGAATCCACCTTCTATAAAGGGAAGGTAGTCAGCGCCAGATACTATATCAATAATGTAGTCCCATTTATCGAGACGCTGTCTGGCATTGTCAAGGGAGGGGACACTTCTGTCCTTGACATTCCGGAAGAGGCATTTTAATATTTTATTGAGCGGAACAGAAGCGGTAAGGACCAGCCAGCCGGACTTTACCGCTTCTGTCGAATTAGCCGGGAGGGGCTCCATTGACTGAAAATAGATTGCCTAAGGGTCCTGAACAGTTAATGAGTGAGGTTATCGGGCCTGGTTGGTGTGTCTCCTGCGGCGCGTGCGCTGACCTGTGCCCTTATATCAAAGCGGTGGGAGACCGTGTAGCGGTGATCCATCCTTGCGGTCTTGCCGACGGAAATTGTTACAGTATTTGCCCCCGCACAGCTACTGACTACGCTGCTTTGGCCACGGCAGGGGCAAACGGTAATCCTGACCCGGCACTGGGGGGCTGGCGCCGTATTTACCATGCTAGGGCGGCCGATACGCAAGTAATTTGTGCCGGGCAATACGGGGGTGTGGTCAGCGCTCTGGCCATGTTTTTGCTTAAAAACAGAGAATGTGACGCTGCCGTTTTGACCGGGTCAGACGGCTTATACCCCCGTTGGAAGCTGGCGCGGTCTGAAGCAGAAGTGCTGGCGGCAGCGGGGTCAAAGTACGGAGTGTGTCCGAGTCTGGCCGGGGTAAACCGGGCATTGGGTCTGGCTCCGGAACGGCTGGCAGTGGTCGGCCGGCCCTGCCAGGTGGTAGCTCTGCGCAAAATGCAATACTGCAGCTCCGTGATTAATCGCGACAAAATACAACTGGTTCTGGGACTGTTTTGTTTCTGGGGGCTGGATTACACGATCTACCGTTTCCTAGCAAAAGAGGGTGTAAACAAAATTATTAAGGCTGACGTCCCCAAAGATGAAGGTCTGTCCATGGAGACAGACCAAGGGAATTTAAAGCTCTCACAGGATGAAACCCGCGCTTTTATCCGTACCGGCTGCTACTCTTGTATCGACCCCACCTCAGAATTGGCTGACCTGTCCATCGGTTCCACGGAAGCGGATTCGTCCTGGTGTGCTTTGATAGTGCGCACGGAAGCGGGAGAAGCATTGGTTCAAAGAGCGACTGCAAGCGGGGTCTTGCAACTCAGGGAGCCGACGGAAGGAACGGTGGACTCTTTAAGAAATGCGGCACTGAGCAAGAAGCGCCGGGTACTGGCAGCTGAAGGCACCGAAAGCGGCCATTCCGTTAACACCGGTTACCTTCAGTTGGCGGAAGAGGACCGCCGCAGTATAATGGAGATGGCAGATCGTGTTTAACGTCAATCAACCCGGAAAACGGGTAATCTTAACAGGAAACGAAGCTATGGCCCGGGGTGCCCTGGAAGCGGGTGTAGATTTTTGCACCTCATACCCAGGGTCACCTTGCGTTGAAGTGGCTGATTGCCTGTTTAAGGTGTCGGATTCCCACAATATTTACGGAGAATGGTCCACCAACGAAATAGTGGCTCTGGAAGCCGCTGCCGCGGCATCTTTCGCCGGACTCAGAGCCCTGTGCGTCATGAAACAGAACGGATTGGCAGTGACAGCCGATTTTTTGCTCACCCTGAACCACCCCGGGATCCGCGGCGGCTTGGTCATAGTCGTCGGAGACGATCCCGGAGCTCATTCCAGCATAAACGAAATGGATTCCCGCCATTTTGCCAGGATGGCTGAAATTCCCTTATTGGAGCCGGCCACCGTGGAAGAGGCCAGGGATATGACGCGCTGGGCCTTTGAACTGTCGGAACAGATAAAGGCCTATGTGATTGTCCGGGTTACCACTCGTATCAGCCATGCCAGGGGCAACCTGGTTTTGGAAAAGTTCCCCGCAAAAGCGGAGCGCAAGGTGAAAGTAGAGCCGTGGGACCGTTTTTTATGTGTAGCCCCCATGCACGGGATGGTACACAGCCGCTTGGAGCAGGCCAGGCTAATTTTCGAAAAGTCCCCGTTCAATGTTTATACCGGTCCGGAAGACGCTAAAACTGTTGTGGCCGCCAGCGGGCCCGCCGCCCTGTATGCCAGAGAAGCGCTGGAGTTGACCGGTCTGGAGAAGAAAGTAGGATTGCTGAAATTGGCCGCAACCTGGCCGCTCCCCCGGGAAACGATCCTTGAAAAGCTGAAAAATGCAGAGCAGATTATTTTCGCTGAGGAAACTGACCCTTTTCTGGAACAAAACCTGACTTCGCTGTTAGCCCTGTACGGGAGGAAAGTATATCGCTACTTCGGCCAATTTTCGGGACACATCAGCGGGCAGGCCGGGCCGGGACTGGGGGAACTGAACACCGACTTGCTGGCCTCAGGTCTGTCTAAGGTATTTGGGTTAGACAACCCTGTAAAGGTCCCCGCCACCGGTCATCTGCGGAGCATCTTAAAGATGAGCATTCCCGAGCGGGAGATGACGTTGTGCTCAGGCTGCCCGCACCGCGCTTCCTTCTGGGCGCTGAAGATTGCGCTGGAAATGGACGGACGTCAGGGCTTCGTGCTGGGGGATATAGGCTGCTATACTCTGGGAGCAGCCAAATCCGGATTTTGGCTGCTGCGCAGCATTATGTGCATGGGCAGCGGCATAGGTCTTGCCAACGGCTTCGGGCAGTTGCACCGCTTTGGTATGAATCAGCCGGTGTTCGCGGTTATGGGAGACTCTACTTTCTTTCATGCATGTCTGCCGGCTCTGGTTAACGGATATTACAACAGCGCCGATTTTATCGCCGTGGTTCTGGACAATTCCCTTACCGCCATGACCGGCGGCCAGCCTCACCCCGGCGTGGGGCTGACCGCCACAGGGAGCAGTGTCAAGCCGCTTCACATTGAAGATGTGACCGCAGGATTGGGGCTGCGGACAGTCATTGCCGATCCTCATCGGATTGACGATACGGTAGAAAGCATTTTGGAGCTTCTACAAGAAAAAGGTCCGCGAGTAGTTGTGCTCCGCAAGGAATGTGCCCTGGCTGCGGCGAAAAGAGAGCGAAAGGTCTACCAAGTCAAAGCTCTTCAGTGCGCAGGCAGCGAGTGCGGTTGCAACAATTTTTGCGGGAGGGTCTTTGGCTGCCCTGCTATTTCCATGACCGCGGAATCCAAAGCACTGATCAGCGATATCCTCTGTACCGGCTGCGGTGTCTGCGCAGCTCTTTGTCCAAGAAGGGCTATTGTTGAAGCTGACCTTACGGAGGCAAAAAATTAATGGCGCAGTTCAGGGAACCATATAATCTGATAATCACCGGTGTCGGCGGACAAGGCAACATTATGGCTTCCGGCCTGGTCGCCCTGGCTGCCAGCGCAGCCGGTTTCAAGGTGGTGGTAGGAGAAACCTATGGTGCTTCCCAGCGCGGCGGTTCGGTGGCAAGCCATATCAGGCTGTCTCTGCGACAGTCATACGGCCCTTTGGTGCCATATGGACAAGCTGACGTTATCATCAGTTTTGAGCCGCTGGAAGCATTGCGGACTGCAGCAAAATATGCTAATCTGGAAACGGTGGTCATAGTCAACACGGCTCCGGTTTACCCGGTATCTGTGATTCTGAAAGAAGCCGACTATCCGCAAACAGAGGACATCATTGAGGGATTGAAAAGCCTGGCCGGACGGGTCTTCAGCCTGGATGCCACTGGCCTGGCCCGGGAAGCCGGTGACCCCAAGGCTCAGAATATTGTCATGATCAACGCTTTATCCAACTGTCCGGGCCTGCCGCTCCGGCGCTGTCATTTTGAGGAAGCGCTTGACGAATTCCTGGCCGGCGCCAGCAGCGAGCAATTTGCCATAAACCGCCAGGCTTTTGCATTAGCAGTCAATCTGGGCTAGTTTGCTCTAAAAAAATAATGTCTGTCAGACAAGGAGAATGAGCCATGTTTCAAACAAGATTGACGAAGATGCTGGGAATTGAATATCCTATAATCCAGGGAGGCATGCTCTGGCTTTCGGGAGCGGAACTCACGGCTGCTGTTTCCAATGCCGGCGGGCTAGGCATTCTTTCTTCGGCCACTTTCCCGGAGAAAGAAACCTTGAGGGCGGAGATCAGGCGGACCAGGCAAATGACTGACAAGCCGTTTGGGGTAAACATCCCTTTGCTCCCAGCCATCAAGCCGCTGGATGTATACGGGTTAATTGAGGCAATTGCTGAGGAAGGAGTCAGGGTGGTGGAAACAGCAGGCCGGAGCCCTGAGGAATATCTCCCATTGCTGAAAAAGAACGGTATTAAAGTTATGCATAAAGTCACTTCCGTGCGCTTTGCCCGTAAAGCAGAAGCTATCGGCTGTGATATGGTGGTTATTGACGGCTTTGAATGTGCCGGGCACCCCGGCGAGGAAGATGTATCTTCCCTGGTGCTTTTACCTGCAGCGGTGGACGCTGTTTCTATTCCGGTAATCGCCTCCGGCGGCTTCGCCGACGGCCGCGGCTTAATTGCCGCGCTGGCGCTGGGAGCAGAGGGTATTCTAATGGGCACCCGCTTTATGGTTTCCCGGGAAGCACCTATGCACATGAAAATCAAAGAGTATCTGACCGGGCTTCCGGAAACGGAAACCACCCTTGTTTTGCGTTCCTTACGCAACTCAGCCCGTGTCATCAAAAATAGTGTGTCCAGCCGTGTGCTGGAAATAGAAAAACAAGGGGCAACCATAGAAGAACTGCTGCCTCTTGTTTCCGGCAAAAAAGAAAAAGAACTTATGGATACCGGAGACCTGGAAATTGGTCTGCTGCACTGCGGGCAGGTTGTCGGACTGATCCGTGATATTCCAGCTGTAGCTGAAATAATCAACAACATTATCGCACAGGCGACGGAGGTCAGAAAAAGACTCCAGTTGCAGCATTAACCAATTACTTTTCTGCTGCTGACGCTTTCTGAATCAATAGTCAGCTTCGTATGAGCCGACTCACGTTCAGGCCTGCTCTCATCGGGCACAGTGCCTGAATTTTTTCTGCTTCTTAACCAGCGTTGAATGGTCCACGCCCAACCTTTCCGCTGCCTTGCGCAATGAGCCGCAGCTCTCAACCGCTTCAGAAATCAGTCTATTTTCCAACCTGGCAACCGCCTCTTTCAACGGTTTTATCTCCAACGGGCCTTTGCCGCTTAAGGTATACAGGATATAGTCCGGCAGGTTGCGGCTGCAGATCAGTCTCTCCTCGCTCATGATCACCAGCCGCTCAATAATATTTTCGAGTTCCCGGACATTACCAGGCCATCCATACTGCTCCAGCGCTTTGCATACTTCAGGAGACAGGGTGCGGTCATAGCTGTATTTTTGGTTGAACCTGTGCAAAAAGTGGTGGGCTAAGGGCAGGATATCTTCGCGGCGTTCACGCAGCGGAGGGATAAAGACCGGGATGACATTAATCCGGTAGAACAGGTCTTCCCGAAAAAGACCCCGCTTGACCATTTCTTCCAAATCTTTATTGGTGGCGCAGATAATACGAGTGTCCAGCTTTACCGGGCTGATGCCTCCAACCCGGTAAAATTCGCGATTCTGGATGGCCCTCAGCAACTTTACCTGCAGTGCTAATGGCAAATCGCCGATTTCATCCAAAAGTACGGTGCCTCTTTGCGCCGTTTCCAAAATGCCAGGTTTACCCATGGCGTTGGCACCGGTAAAGGCACCTTTCTCATAGCCGAACATCTCGGATTCCAGAAGGTTTTCCGGGATAGCCCCGCAGTTTATCTGTATAAACGGGCCGTCTTTGCGGTGACTCATTTTATGGATCAGCTTGGCCACCACTTCTTTGCCTACGCCGGACTCACCGTGCATGTAGACATTAACATCGGCAGGTGATATTTTTAACAGCTTTTCCATGATGTTGCGCATAGTAGCACTGCGTGCAATAACCTGGTCCGCTTTTAACAGGCGGTTGCGCAATTCGGTAAGCTCTGAAAAAAAAGACTGGGTTTTGCTCTTGGTTTCCTGCAACTCTCTTTTCAGGTTGTCCAGGTCTGTGATCTCCCGAAAGTTGGCGATGTAACACAGCGGTTTTGTATCGCTGCCCGCCCGGTAAACCGGGACGCTGGTGATCAGGGCCTCTACCCCCGATTTAAGCTTATGAGTAAGCAGTATGGCACTCCGGTTGTTTTTGTACGAAATCACAGTTTTAGTTTCTTCAAGGATTATGCCCCGGTCTATCAGGTCCTGTGAAGTCAGGCCGATAATAGAACCGGCGTTCATATTGGCCAGCCGCTGAATAGCTCTATCATTAGCGAAAAAGATGCGTCCGCTGTGATCGGAGAGGATGATCCCGTCGTAAGAGTGTTCCAGGATGGCAATCAAATCTTCGAGCGTTTCGATGCCATTTTCTTGCAGTTGCCTAAGCAGCTTCACGATAATCTTCCCCCGCGCGAAAAATTTGAGAGTCTTAACTATATTTGAACACGATAATAAACAGCTTGTCAAGAGCCATCAAAATTGAAGAAGCTACCGGAGAATTCCAATAGCTTCTGTGCTATGCCGCACCCATTAATTGTGGTTCGCAGAATTTTTACAGCGAGTACAGTCCCGGATCAAAGCCGTTTTCTGGTTTATAGCGGTTATACAGATAGTGCCGGAAAGCAACATATTGATTATAGTCGCAGTTGATGCCGACTTCACGCAAAGCCGCTATGAAATCGTCCTTGTCCGGCGGGCAGCTGTTGATGGCAATAGCCTGCCTGATATCAGGGTTATCCTTGTTCAGTGAACAGACACATTTCCCGAAGAGCAGTGTGTAATCGAAGCCCGGCGAGGCCTTTTGCCGCTTACCGGTAATTACTTCCACGCGGGGGAAGGGGGCTCCTTTAAAAGCTGACATCAAGAGGATCAGCATGGGGTTATACATTTTGGAACAGCCGGTACAAAGAGAACTGTCGTATTTCCTGACGGCCAGTCCGGTGATACCCGCTTTCTGAAAGGCGACCGGCCCGGTGTCTTCAGTCGTCCAATCCCAGTCGTACTCAAGAGAAAAGCGGTGTTTTTCCAGGCTCTCTCCTCTGATTTCAAGCGCGGATAGACTGGTGTCTGCGCCGGTCAGGCCGGCGAAATAAGCCAGATGTTCAACTTCTCCGGCGCTGAAGCCCATCAGTTCAGCCCCGGCTATGTCGCAGGCCAGAATATTTTTTGAGGCCAGCAGAAGATTTTTTCTGTATGCCTCACCGATGTGTCCGGGTCCCCTGGCCAGCGCGAATACACCGTCGATTAATGTCAGGGCTACCGGGAGTTTGCCCGGGATGCGCGGAAAACTGTGGTCTAAATCGTGTTCCCTGCCGTGACAGTTTATTTTTGACTTCCGGTCAAGGCACCCCTTGAGGTTCTTAATGCCCAGTGAAACCAGGCACTGATTGTGGGTTTTCAGCACAGGGAGGTTGATGATTTTGTCGGCTTCCAGCACACTGCGGGCCAACGCAAGCTTTAATCCGTCAAAGTTCACTTTTTCGAACTTTTCTTCATTAAAGTCTACGAGGCGCACACCGTATTTTTCCTGCAGCTTGTTATAACCGAGGACAGTAAACATTGCTCTGCCGATAGTTTTGGGAATCATCAGCGGCCCTTCTCCGATGGTCAGACGGCGAAACCCTTCCTCGTACAGGATGCTGACCAGCGCGGACATTACAGCCGAGGTCGCTACCACGCCGTAAGGAGGGAAGGGCAGATCGAAATCCCAGGACACCAGATTTGGCTTAATAAGAATCTTATCATTTTTATCAAGCCCGGCAAGCCCGTCACACAGTTCCAGTGCCTTACGCACAGATTCTCTCGGGTCGGTAAAGTTCACCAGGGAAACAACGGGTTTTGACATAGACAGGCCTCCGCAATTTGTTAGTTAGTGGCCGGCGTGGCACTGAACACCCTACTTGCTGTAATCGTAAAACCCTTTGCCTGTCTTTTGGCCCCATTCTTTCTTAACAAATTTTTCTACAACGAGCGGGGACGGTTTATGAACAGCGTCTCCTGTTTCCTGGTAACGCTCCATACCAATATGATAGGACAGATCTATCCCCGTAAGGTCCATTAAACGGAAG
Organism: Bacillota bacterium; assembly: GCA_018725565.1. Classification (GTDB taxonomy): domain Bacteria; phylum Bacillota; class Dethiobacteria; order Dethiobacterales; family Dethiobacteraceae; genus HKB214. The sequence continues at coordinate 12,939 of QLUR01000029.1, forward strand.
GGACCCAGCGGATGCCCCAGGGCAAGCGTTACCGCGGTATCAATGTCTTTATGCGAAGCTATACCCATATCATGAATGTATAACGCTTCGTGGTTTATGGCAGCCACTATGCGATTGACAAGAAAACCGTATATTTCTTTTTTAAGCATAATCGGAACCTTTCCGATGTCTTCGGTTAGAGCGAAAATTTTCTCCGCTGTTTCGTCGGAGGTGTGCGGACCTTGAACTACCTCTACCAGTTTCATGACCAACGCCGGGTTAAAAAAGTGCATGTTGCATACTTTGTCCGGGCGCTTGGTTGCCGGGGCGATTTTTGAGCTGACGATAAAGGAGCTGTTAGTCGCCAGAATGGCATGAGGGGGGCATAGTTCATCCAGCTTTGCAAAAAGCGTAAGCTTCAAATCCAACTTTTCCAGGATCGCCTCAATTACCACGTCGGCAGCAGAGGCAGCTGTTTTGAGGTCGCCGGTAAACTGAATATTTGCTTTGGCCTGCCGGGCGGTATCCTCAGACATTTTCCCCTTGGCTACCCTCTCCGGCAGATACTTGTCAACGAAACTTTCTGCCTTGCCTAAAATTTCAGGACTGACGTCAGTACACTTTACGCTGTAGCCGGCGATGGCAAAGCTCAGGGCAATTTGATGCCCCATGTTTCCTGCTCCTACCACACAGATGTTTTTAATCCCGGGTATAGTCATTTGAATTGCCTCCCAACAGTGTTTTTTAGTTTTATGGTAAGTGCCTTAGTCCCTGATTCCTGCCAACCTCTTGGCGACAGCTTTTTTAGACTTAATGTCATACATGCCCATAATAGCAATCTTTTCCATTATGGGAGAGCCCCCGCCGTGGATGCCTGCCACCTGTGATACTCCCGCATGGGCTGAGCAGAGCATGTCGCTGCAAAGCCTGAAGCAGCGATGCTGATTCTCGGCGCTGATGGCGGGATTGCGCATGATATACTTCTCAAGGAAAGGCTTGGTAACCGGATTCAGAAAATCTCCCTCCGGGGGCAGAGTGGCCGGAAGGCCGCCGGCGATATCAGCGAGGATTTCATGTTCATGATACACATTTACGCCGGCATGGTAGCGGGCAACATTGGTATATACGAAATTCGGCACGCAGGTGCCGGAAGCAGCTTTGGAAGACTTTACTGCCGACGCAATACCGGTTCCGTAGACCAACTCTGCCACAGCTACCAGATCAGCCAGCTTGTCACGCACATGGGGCGCTTTTTCGACACCGTTGTACTCTGCGGCCAGGGCGGTGGCGCCCATAATCACATCGGTCACGGCCGGTTTGCAGCCTGTATAGCTGTGGCGGTGATAGTTGGCAAACTGTATGGCCAGCTGTCCGGCAAAAAGGGTTTCCCCGCAAAGGAATACTCTTTCCCAAGGCACGAAGACATTATCAAACACAGTAAGCGAGTCGGCTGAACCGTAATTTTCAAGAGGCGCCTTAAGTTCTTTCCTGCTTCTGACACTGCTGGTACGGCAGATTAAATATACTCCTTCGGCGTCTGCGGGGATGGAAAATGCTACAGCCCAATCCGCGTCTTTTTCGGTCATGAACCTCGTTGGCACCACTATCAGTTCATCGGCGTACGGAGCAATAGTGTTGTGGGCTTTTGCTCCCCTTACGACGATACCGTCCTGCCGCTTTTCCACGACTCGCAGGTAGAGGTCCGGGTCTGCCTGCTCAAAAGGTCTTTTGGAGCGGTCTCCTTTGGCGTCAGTTTGGGCGCAGTTGCCTACCAAGTCGTTTTTCTGATAAAACTCCAGATATTTGAGAAATCTGTCGTGGTAGCCGGTGTTCATGGCTACATCACAGTCCTTGGTCACCACCGATAAGCCATTCAGCGCATCAGCACCCATGCAGCGCTGTATGCAGCCCCCTACGTACTGGCATAAGAACCTGGTCATTTCCTGCTTTTTCATCAGGTCTTCCGCGCTCTGGTGAATATGTGTAAAACGGTTTATTGTCTCTCCTGATATGTGAGAGGAGGCAGTCATCAGGGAACTATATCTGCTGTCGGCCGCGAAATTGAATGTTTCAGCTATTACGTTCTGTCCTCCGATTAATCTCGGGTCATCTCTTCCCACTAGCTCTCCGTCTATATAGACGTTTTTGCGCATGGAGAGCAGTTTTTCTTTGTATTGCTCTGCTGTTCTCATTTTCTGGCTATATTCCTCCCCCAAGTTATAATTTTTCCCGCCATAAAAACAAATTGTCTTAAAATTAGAGTACGGCAGCTTCACACCCTTCCCCGGAATATGCGTGTCGCGTGTATTTACCTTATAAAAGCCTGCAATTATTGTGCCAGAAAAACGGCTCTGTCCCCGGCAGGGCGGACAAGCAATAGCGAGAAGCCGCAGTGTTATTAAGGATGCAGAGGGTTGACGTTTTGCTTTTTTTGCGACAACGAAAATAGGAAGAACAGCACGGGTTAATAAGGTAGACAGGGTGCGTTCATTATTTAAACTAGGTGGACAATTGTTAAACATTTGAACTTGTGCCGGCCCAAATTGAGCACAGCACCTTCAGGTGGCTGCAAAAATAATTACGATGCAAACTTGTCGCTGCCTTGTGAAAAGGTCTGTTCTCCGTCATGTTCCGGCGGCGGCCAGTCAGGTGCTCTGGCATGTTTCTTGCAACGTCTTTTGGTATATCCGGCATCTTAGCTTCGTATTTATTATCAAGAAGGGAGATTGAAAATATGGAGACAAAAAAACTGCTGATTGAAAGAAAAGAAGGATTTGTCGTGGCCACTATCACCAATCCGCCGGTTAACGCCTTGGGTCCGGATGCCGTGCAGGAACTGAGCGAACTGCTGGAAAGTTCCAGGGAGGACAGCGGGGTAAGGGTCATCGTTATCACCGGTGCAGGGGATAAATTGTTTAGCGCCGGGGCGGACATCAAAGGGTTTGCCGCCATCCAGGAGGGCAAAGGGCCCCGTATTGACGGAAATACTGTTTTCTTAAATGTCGAAAACTTTCCAAAGCCGGTGATAGCCGCGCTGCAGGGCAGCGCCTTTGGCGGAGGTTGTGAACTGGCAATGTCCTGCCATCTGAGAATCATATCGGCGTCTGCTAAAATAGGCTTGCCGGAGATTAAGCTGGGAATCATCCCGGGGTGGGGCGGCACCCAGAGGCTGCCCAGGCTTATAGGCAAAACGAGGGCCCTGGAAATGATGCTGACCGGCAATCCCCTGACGGCGGCGGAGGCCTTGAATTATGGTTTGGTTAACAGGGTAGTGCCGGCGGCGGAAGTCTTGACCGAGGCTATGTCTTTGGCCGCTGAACTGGCTAAAGGTGCCCCGCTCGCGCAAACAGCGGTAATTACTGCCGTTAACCGGGGGCTTGATACCACTACCGAAGAAGGTATAAATATTGAAAGGGCCGGTTCCGCGATTGTTTTTGCCAGCGAGGACGCTAAAGAGGGAGCTATAGCCTTTTTCCAGAAGAGGCCTGCCAATTTCTCCGGGAAATAGACCAGATTGCCCGGTACCTCTCAGACATCAGGCAACGGCAATAACACGGGGGGAGGTTTTTTATTGAAGACGGCGGCAGAGTACGTGGAAAGCTTAAGAAGACAGAAGATGACCGTCTATATGTTCGGAGAGCAGGTAGAAAACCCGGTCGATCACCCCATTATCCGTCCATCCCTTAATTCCGTGGCCAAAACTTATGAATTGGCCGGCGACCCTCGCTATGAGGAGCTGATGACGGCATCCTCCAGTCTGACAGGGAAAAAAATTAACCGCTTTACCCATTTGCATCAAAGTTGTGCCGACTTGGTGAACAAAGTAAAAATGCTTAGGCTGCTGGGGCAGAAAACCGGTTCCTGTTTCCAGCGCTGTGTGGGGTTCGATGCTTTCAATGCCGTGGACAGTACCACTGCGGAAATGGACGCGGCGCTAGGCACGGGCTACAATAAAGCATTCCGTACCTTCCTGCAGCATGTGCAAGATGCGGACCTGGTTTGTAACGGCGCCATGACCGATCCCAAAGGGGACCGCTCGCTGAGAAGTCCCAGCCAGCAGGCCGATCCTGACCTGTATCTGCGAATTGTTGCCAGAGAGGCGGACGGTATCGTCGTGCGCGGCGCCAAGTGCCATCAGACCGGGGCCCTGAATTCCCATGAGGTCCTGGTGATGCCAACAGCGGCTTTAAGCGGCGCCGAAGACAGGGATTATGCCGTTTGCTTCGCCATACCTAGTGACAGTAAGGGATTGCTATATGTTTACGGGCGGCAGGCCAGCGATACGCGCAAGCTGGAAAGCGGCGGCATGGATGTGGGCAATTGCCGCTACGGCGGGCACGAAGCGCTGATCATCTTTGAGGATGTCTTCGTGCCTTGGGAGAGAGTGTTCATGTGCGGTGAGTACCAGTTCGCCGCGCAGTTGGTGGAACGCTTTGCCGGCTATCACCGGCAAAGTTATGGAGGCTGCAAGGTGGGAGTCGGGGATGTGCTGATAGGCGCGGCAGCCCAGGCCGCCGAGTTTCAGGGGACTGACAAGGCTTCGCATGTCAGGGACAAACTAATTGAAATGGTCCACCTTAACGAAACCTTGTACGCCTGTGGAATCGCCTGCTCGTCTCAGGGGTGCGCGACAGTTTCCGGCACTTATCTGATCGATATGCTGCTGGCCAACGTCTGCAAGCAGAACGTGACGCGCTTTCCCTATGAAATTGCCCGGCTGGCCGAGGATATTGCGGGCGGGCTGCTGGCTACCATGCCTGCGGAAGCCGATTTCCGGCACCCGCAGGTGGGCAGGTACCTGGAGAAATACCTGAAGGGCGTTGCTGCAGTGCCGACGGAACATCGCCTGCGTATGCTCCGCCTGATCGAAACCCTGACTATCGGCACGGCGGCGGTGGCCTACAGGACGGAGTCTATGCACGGAGCCGGCTCGCCTCAGGCGCAGCGGGTAATGATTGCCCGCCAGGCTGATATGGAGCACAAGAAACGACTGGCGCGGGTGCTGGCCGGGATTGAGACGGAAACGTGAGATGGAGGCGCAGGCATGCTGATTACTTATAACGGCAAGACACCAAGAGTTTCAGAGAAGGCCTTCCTGGCGCCTGACGCTACCTTGATTGGCGACGTGACAGTGGAGGAAGGAGCCAGTATCTGGTTTGGCGCCCGGTTGCGCGGGGATTTCGGCAAAATCGTGATCGGGGCCTGCAGCAGCATTCAGGACAACGCTGTAATCCATGTCCTGCCGGGCGGTGCTACAATCCTGGAGGAACATGTTACCGTGGCGCACGGCGCCGTGTTACACAACTGCACGCTTAAAAAGGGCTGCGTAGTTGGCATGAACGCTGTAGTTATGGATAACGCAGTCGTCGGTGAGCAGGCGATTGTCGCCGCCGGCAGCGTCGTCGCCGACGGAGCGGAAATACCTGCCCGCCATTTGGCGGCCGGAACGCCGGCTGTCACCAAAAAGGAGCTGTCCGGCAAGGCGCTGTGGTGGGTGGAGGCCAGTTCAGCCGCCTATGTTCAGCTGGCGGAAAACTACCTGGAGCAGGGGATCGGCCGGGTTAAAGCCGGCGAGAAGATTTGTGGAAAAAATTTTCCTTAACGCCTAAAGAGGATAAATGTCTGATAAACAGAATATTTGTCAAGAGTCAGAAAATTGGCTTTGTGAATAAAGTGCCGTTGAAATGGGGGATGCTTATAGTCTTTTTTTGATTCTTCGGACTGTTTTAAAAAAACGGGAGGAGTGGATGAAATGAAAAAAAGAGCAGCAACCAGGGTTAAGCGGCTGAGCCTGCTGATGGTCGCCACGCTTGTTCTGGCAGCCGTCGTGTCCAGTCTGGCGCAGGCCGCCCCGGCCCCGCAGCAGGGACCGATCCGTGTTTCCATCGACGAAGCGGCGCTGACCCTGGAAGTAGCACCACAAATGGTCGGCGGCCGTGTCATGGTTCCGTACCGGGCCATTGCCGAACGGTTGGGTGCGAGGGTGGGCTGGGACAGCCGCACCCGGGTTGTTACGGTAACTAAAGGCGCAGACGTCATGCGTCTGACCGTAGGGCAGACGACCGCCACCGTCAGAGGCAGGAATGTCACCCTGGATACGGCGCCTATGGTAGTGGCCGGGCGCGTGATGGTTCCCTTGCGCTTCCTGGGTGAGGGGCTAGGTGCCCGGGTGGATTGGGATGGCTCCAGAAGGATAGTTTCAGTGAGAACACCGCGGCCAGCCGGGCAGGCCCAGCTGCCTCAGGGTCCTCCCATTCGCATCGGCGTTGCCGGACCGATGGCTTTTATCGCTGGGGAACACATGTGGCACGGGGCAGTGATGGCGCAAGAAGACATCAACAGGGCAGGCGGTATCACTGTAGGCAATGTCAGAAGGCCTATTCAACTAATCAGGGTGGACACCAACGAGATTTTAAGCGTGCCGGACGCGGCCAGTGCCGTGGAACGGGCTATTACCCGCGACAGGGTTGATTTCCTTCTCGGAGGGGTGCGCACCGAAGCCGTACAGGCTATCCAGGACGTAATTTCCGAGCACAAGCGGCTATTTCTCGGGGTAGGAGCAGCGCATCCCATTCTTACCCAGCGGGTTGCCGATAATTACGAGAAATACAAGTACTACTTCCGGGTCAGTCCGCTCTGTGCCACCCATCTTGGCACGCTGATCTTTATGCAGCTGCGCGATGTGGCGGCTGTCGTGCGGAGAGAACTGGGCGTAGCCAGGCCGCGCGTGGCGATTGTAGCAGAACGGGCTGCCTGGGTTGAGCCGATCGTGGCGGCGGCCGAGCGGGTACTTCCGGGAATGGGGATGGATGTCGCCGGTATCTGGCGCCCCTCAGCCACAGCTAGCGACACCACGGCTGAACTGGCGGCGATTCGTGCCGCCGGGGCCAATATCATTATTCAGGTGTTCATAGGTCCCGTAGGCACGGTTTTTGTCAGGCAGTGGGCGGAAATGCGGGTGCCGGCTGCGCTGGCGGGGATTAACACGGACGTCCAGGGAGGCCGCTTCTGGCAGGCCACCGGCGGCACAGCCAACTACGCGGCGACGATGGCCACTTTGGGCAGAATACCGCTCTCCCCGCATACCATCCCGTTCTTTGACAATTTTATGCGGCGCCACAATAACGAAGTTCCCCTGTTCACCGCCTCAGGCGCGCATAATGCCCTGAATGTATTGAGGGGGGCTATTGAGCGGGCGGGGACGATTTCCGTAAACGAAGTGATTGAAGAGATGAAAAAGACCGACTTCCAAGGGCTCAGCGGCCAGCTTGTCTTTAACGAACGGCATGATCTCAAGTTTGGCCCGGGCTACGTGATGTCTGTCGGAATCCAGTGGCAAAATGGAAAAGTTGAAACTTTCTGGCCGATTGGCTATGGCGGAACAGTGCCGTACCGTCTGCCTCCGTGGATGAGACCCAGCAGATAATGGCTCCCGGGGCGGTGAAAGGAGCCGCAAGTGCCTGCGCGAGTGCCGGCCGGAGTTATTTTCACCGCCCTGTTGATTTTACGGCATGATTGTTTTGCAGAAAGGTGTGAGGAAGTTGTGGGAGCTAATCCTGATTAACGGTTTGATTATCGGCGGCCAGTATGCCTTGCTGGCCCTGGGGTTTTCGCTTATTTTGGGCGTGGCCCGGGTGCTGAACTTGGCCCACCCTGCTTTTTATATGCTGAGCGCCTTTACTATTTATACCTTTAGCCAGGTGCTGGATTTTAATCTGACGGTGACTTATATCCTCTCCCTGGTGTTTATGATCGGTCTGGGCGTTGTTATTTATCAGGTAATACTTGCTCCGGTCCGGGCGCAGACTTCCACCGTCCTGATTCTAGGATTGGTGCTGGGAATTGCGGCCCAGGAGCTGATGCTGATTTTTTACGGCGGGCAATTCCGCTCTCTGACCAGGCTTGCTTCGGGGACTATGCAGCTGGGCGATGCCGTTATCAGCAACCAGCATATTCTGGCGCTAAGCGCTGTGATGTTGTCCCTGCTCGGCGTTTGGTTCCTTTTGTTTAAAAGCAGGTTCGGCATTCCTATCAGGGCGGTGGCTCAGGACCGGGAAGTGGCTAACCTGATGGGGATACCGGAGAGCCGGATTGCTATCTTAACAATGGCGGTTTCCGTTGCCCTGGCGGTGATAGCCGCGGCAATGGTAGCTCCTATTGGCGTCATCGATCCTCTGATGTGGCTGCACCCGCTGGTTATAGTGCTGACCGCCGTCATCCTGGGAGGCCTTGGCAGCATCAAAGGCAGCATTATGGCAGCTTTCATCCTGGCTTTTGTAGAGGTAAGCCTTGTTTTCCTTGCTCCCGGAGCTGCTTTTTTGCGCGGTGCCGTTTCCATGTTCGTGATGCTGACGGTGCTGATGTTCAAACCGGAGGGGCTTTACGGTGTATTCATGGAAGGGGAAAGGTAGGCGAAATAAGTGTTTGCATATTTGGCTCGCAAAATTTGGCGTGATTTTCAAGGAGAAATCCTTGCTTTGCCGACCAGGACCATTTTGTTTGCGGCAGCTGTGGCGCTGCTGCTGCTGCCGCTGGTTACGGACGACGCCTACCTGTTGCGCATCGTTGCTACGGCTTCAATTTTTGCCGTTTACGCGGCAAGCTGGGACTTGCTGGTAGGATTTTCCGGGCAGACTACCCTGGGTCACTCCCTGTTTTTTGGAATTGCTGCTTACACGGCTGCTTTGTTGAACCTGCGCTTTGGCCTTCCCGCGTTTCTGACGATACCGGCAGGAGCCCTGGCGGCTGTGCTGGCAGGCTTGCTCCTTTCCCTGCCGGCATTGAGGGTAAGGGGTCCGTATTTTAGTTTGGCAAGCTTAGCAATGCCGATTATCCTGATGGGCCTAATCTTCAGCTTTCCTGGGCTAACCGGCGGTGAAATGGGTCTTTCCGGTATCAGCCGCCTGGCTGGCACGCGCACGGGAGAATATTATTTTCTTTTAATATCAATGTTTGTACTGACGCTGCTGATGTGGAAAATTGCCACTTCCAGAACCGCGCTGATTTTCCATGCCATCCGGGAAGACGAAATTGTGGTGCGTGTTTCCGGGATAAATACCACGTATTATAAAATACTGGTTTTTTGTTGCAGCGGCTTTTTTGCCGGCATGGCCGGCAGCCTGTATGCTCATTTCTTACGGGTTGTTGGTCCCTCAACCCTGGATATCATGATGTCTTTGCAGGTTATCATCTGGGGGATCTTTGGAGGTGTGGTCACAATTTACGGTCCGGTTGTCGGGGTATTCATTCTTTACCCTTTGCTGGAATATCTGCGCATTATTCCTGATTGGCGGATGCTGATTTTTGCCGGCATTGTCGTTGTCACTCTGCGCTTTATGCCGGAAGGAATTTCTAACAAATTCCAGGACCTTTTGGAGCGTCAGTGTCCACGCTGCAAGGAGCGCAATATTTTTATGCGGAAAGAGTGCCGGATCTGCTGCACCGACATCGGGACGTGCAGCCGGGTAGGTTAGACATTACTTTAATTAATGAGGTGAACTAAAAGTGGAAGCATATCTGAGCAAACCCTGGCTGGCCAGTTACGACCCTGGCGTGCCGGCAACAGTGGATGTTCCGGAAGAGTCTATCCCGCAGGCTTTCAAAAAAGTTGTCGATCAGTTCCCTGATAAACTTGCCATTGTTTTTTACGGCAAGCAGCTTACTTACCGTGAGTTGCTGCAGCAGGTGGAAATGATGGCCTCCTCCCTGTCCGCCATGGGAATCGGCAAGGGAGATGTGGTCGCCCTCTATGTGCTGAACAGCCCGCAATACGTCATCACTTATCTGGCGGCGCTGGCCGCCGGTGCGGCGGTGACGCCGGTCAGCCCGGTGTTTACCAGTCATGAACTGAAGTATCAGCTGCAGGACAGCGGGGCAAAGGCCATTCTTTGCCAGGACATCCTGTACGACAACCTGGATAAGACCGGACTTAAACTGGACAAGGTCATCGTTACCGGCGTTGAAGAGTATCTGCCCGCGGTCCGTAAGCTGCTTGGCAGGTCGATGTTGAAGAAATTTGCCTTGGAGATGAACTTGCCCGCGCCATCCATCCCCAAGGAGAAAAATATATACTGGTTTCAGGACTTGCTAAAGCCGGCAAAGGCAGCCGTTGCACCTGTCCAGATTGACCACCAGCGCGACCTGGCTTCCATTTCTTACTCCGGCGGCACCACAGGCCCGCCGAAAGGCGTAATGCTGAGTCATGCCCAACTCCGGGCCACCGCCGCGATGATTCATGCTTATTACCCTAATTCTGTCAAGGGTCAGGAGGTTTACCCGGCTTTCCTGCCTTTGTACCATGCCTATGGACAGATGGCCGTGATGGTTGGCGGGCTGTTGCATGCAGCCACTTTGATTGTTTTCACCACACCGGCTATCGATGAAATCCTGGAGGCTCTCGAACGTTACCAGGCGACAGTTTTCTTCGGGGTTCCCACCATGTACGAATATCTTAAGGAATACGACAAGACAAGCAGGGTCAACTGGCGGCGGTTCAGGCTAATCCTGTGCGGCGCCGATACCTTGCATGAACGGACGGTTACTGACTGGGAGAGACGCACCGGTTCGCATATCACGGAAGGGTACGGGCAGACGGAAGGCGGCGGCGTTTCCTTGGGGCACCCGCAGAACAAGCCGAAGAAGGGCAGTATCGGCGTGCCATTGCCCGGTCTTACGGCGGCCGTTGCTGATCCGGACGATCCTACCATTTTCCTGCCGGTTGGTGAGGTGGGGGAGATTATCATCCGCGGTCCGAACGTGATGCTTGGCTATTGGAACAAGCCGGAGGCCACGGCTGATGTGTTAGTGGAAATAAACGGGGAGCGCTGGCTGCGGACAGGTGACCTGGGCAGGATGGATGAAGAGGGTTATTTCCATTTTGTGGATCGCAAACGTGATTTGATTAAATTCAAAGGGTATTCCGTCTTTGCCCGCGATGTTGAGGATGTTTTATACCAGCACCCGCAGGTTAAAGCGGCCGGAGTGATTGGCGTTCCGGACCCCCGTGTGGGACAGCTCATTAAGGCAAATATAGTGTTGCAGCCGGAGGCGCGCGGCAAGGTTTCCGAAGAGGCAATTATCCAGTTTTGCACGGAAAGGCTAGCTTTCTACAAAGTGCCCAAAATTGTGGAATTCAGAGGGGAGCTGCCTAAAACGGACGTAGGCAAAGTGTCGCGCCGCGAGTTGCGGGAAGAGGAGGAGGCCTAAGAATATGGCTGAGGACTTTTTGCAGGTAGAGCGCCTGTGCAAACGCTTCGGCGGCCTGCACGCCGTCCGTGACGTCAGTTTTAGCGTCGGGCGGCACGAAATGGTTGGCTTGATCGGCCCCAACGGTGCCGGGAAAACTACCTTGGTGCGGCTGTTGCTTGGTATCCTCCGGGCTGACTCGGGGCGTGTGCTCTTCAGGGGGCAAAATCTGCTCGGTAAAAAACCCTGGGAAATAGTCAGCCAGGGCTTGGCTCTTACTTTTCAGAATGCCCGCCCCTTTGCCCGTCTGCCGGTTATTGCCAACGTAATGGTCTCCTGCCTATCTCCTCGCGCTTCCAAGCGCGGGGAGTGGGTGAAAAAGATTGAATCGCGGGCCATGGACGCCTTGGAATTTGCCGGTATTGCCGATATGGCGAGAGAGCCTGCCTCCTGTCTTTCCCAGGGCGACCTGAAGCGGCTGGAGGTAGCCCGGGCCATTGCCTGTGAACCGGATCTCTTGATTCTTGACGAGCCTTTCGGCGGCTTAAGCCCTACCGAGACGGGTCTGATGGCCAAATCATTGCGCAGACTTCATAAAGGAGGCCGGTTTGGACGGTTGCACAGTGAGGGGCCTGCTATGATCATTATTGAACATAAGCTGTCCGAGTTGATGAAAATTGTGGACAGAGTGATTGTGATTAACTTTGGAGAACTGTTGGCTGTCGGCACACCGGAGGAGATTGTCGCCAATCCTCAGGTAATTGAGGCGTACATCGGCAAGGAGGTCGACTGAAATGCTGCTGGAAGTAAAGGATTTGTCGGTCAGCTATGACATGGCGACCATCTTGAGCGGTATCAGTATTAATGTACAGGATGGCGAGCTTGTTGGTTTGGTCGGTCCTAACGGGGCCGGCAAGACGACTTTGCTGCGGGCGATTACCGGCTTGGTCAAATGGGAAAAGGACAACAGGCGCGGCCAGCGGATGGGAAAAATCACCCTGGAAGGGCAAGTCAGCTTTATGGGAGAGCAGATCAGCAACCTTTCCGCTGATCAAATAGCCCGCCGCGGCTTGGTGCACTGCCCTGAGCGCCGCAGACCCTTTAAGGAAATGTCGGTTTACGAGAACATCCTGGCCGGCGCCTATCTCCTGAAAAAGAACAGTCCGGAGTTTAAACGGCTGCTGGAGGAGGTATATTCCCTGTTCCCCATCCTGAAAGACAGGGGAAGGCAGATCTCAGCCACGCTTTCCGGCGGCGAACAGCAGATGCTGGCCATTGCCAGGTCACTGATGGGCAAGCCCAAACTGCTGTGTATCGACGAGCCGTCTGTGGGGCTGGCGCCGATTGTCAAGCGCGAACTGTTTGAGCGCATCGCGGCGGTGGCACGTTCAGGTATAACTGTTTTGCTGGTGGAGCAGGATGTGGCCATGACCTTTGCTATGTCCAACCGTAACTATGTGTTGTCACACGGCAGGCTCGTCAGTGAAGGGACGAGCGAGGTACTGCTGCAGGATGAAGATCTCCGCAAGTCTTACCTGGGGCTGTAAAGCGAAAAGACCGCATGCGTGCGGTCTTTTCGCCATTTTAAAAGTATGGGAAAAATCAGTCTTTTGTTTTCTTGCTCTTGTTGTTGTTCGGCTCTTTTTTTTCGTAGTGTTCAAACACTCGCAGAACCGCCTTAACTGAAGTAATCAGCATATCCCGTTCTTCCAACGACATTTGCTCCGCCATATTGGTAAAGCGCCGGGAGCGTCGCTGGAAAACGAGGCTGGCCAGCTGCCGGCCGTAAGAAGTCAGATAGACACGGACAATGCGGCGGTCTTTGTCATCACCCTTGCGCTTGACTAGGTTCAGCTTCACCAACCGGTCAACCAGGCGGGTGGCAGCACTTTCCGCCAGGTAAATCTCGGCACTGAGCTCGCCCATAGTCAGGTCGTCATGCATAAAGAGAATCAGGAGGGCGTTAACCTGGCCTGGAGTAATACCCAGACCGGTCAGTTCACGCGTTTCCTCCATTTCAAGGTAATGCATCAGCCGCGGGAATAATTCCTGAAAAACTCTGGTAAATATATCGGGGTTTTGAAAGCCGGATTTATCGATCATCTAATCCCCCGTTTCATCGGATGGCGCTGCGGTGTTACTTCACCATTATAACACTTAACTGAGAAAAAAAACAGAATAATCAATTTTATCTCAGGACAATTCAATTTATTAAATGTTGACCTGTGGAGGTGGCGAGATGTCAGAAGTCAGGTGGCAGATTTTTGAGGATTGTCCGTACTGGCAGTTGCTTGGTATGAAGATTGAGCGCGCCGCGGCTGGGTCCGCCCGGCTTTTTATGTTATGCGGCAATAAGTTGCTCCAACTTTTTGGGCAGATGCACGGCGGCGCCCTTGCCTCACTGATTGATTCCTCAGTGGCGGTAGCGCTTTCCCTGACCCTTTCCCCGGAGGAACGGGCTACAACAGTCGAGTTGAAAGTCAATTACCTGGAGCCGGTACGGGCAGGAAAAATCTATGCGGAGAGCAAAATAGTAAAACGAGGGAAAAGTATCATTGTCGGCACAACCGAGGTCACGGACCAGGATGGCCGCTTGGTGGCCATCGGCACTGTAACTTATATGGTGCTTAACATAAGACAGGCTGCTTTTGTTCAGCGGGAGACGAACAGCTGACTGCCTTAAGTTTGACGTAAGGACTAAAAAAACAGGAAAAAACAGGAGGAGTGGTTTCAATGGAATTGAAAGCAGTGTTGGAACAGCGTCGCAGTATCCGTGCTTTTCGGCCGGAACCGCTGCAACCGGGGATTATTGGGGAACTGCTGGAGGCAGCCCGACTGGCGCCCTCTGGGACAAACCTGCAACCTTGGCGTTTTCTGGCCGTGACCGGCGAGGAGAAGCGTAAGGCGCTGGCGGCGTGTACCTTTAACCTGAATTTTATATCTCAGGCACCGCTTACGATGGTTTGCTGCACGGACCGCACCGCAACGGCCACGCGGCCGGAGCGGATGCAGGAACTCAGCAGCGCAGGTGCGTTTGCCGGAACCGGCCTGGAAAATTTAGATTTTAGTGAGTATCGGAGCTTGGCGCCGCGTGATGAGGCGGCAGAGTTAGCTTATCTGAATATCAACGTGGCTATTGCTGTCCAGCAGATGATTCTGCGAGGGGTGGACCTAGGGCTGGGCAGCTGCTGGGTGATGATGTTCAGTCAGTCAAAGGTGAAAAATTTGTTCGCTCTGCCGGATAATTTGTCTGTCATGGCATTGGTCCCGTTTGGCTATCCTGCTCAGGCGCCGCCGCTGCGGCCGAGGCTTGCTGCTCAGGAAATATTTTTGGGTGAAGTCTAAATTAAACAGCTGAGCAGTTATAAAAATATAATAATATTTTTAAATTTTCAGCAGGAATATTTTGCGTAACAACGAACTTACCTGTATAAATATTTAACAGATGAAAATATATCCGGGGAGGAATTTTATGTAGCGGAGATGCCGGTTAGCTGAAACAGGATTTTGGAGAGGGAGGAACGAGAAATGAGAAAAATACGCCGTGCGGCTGTGCTTGGCGCCGGAACAATGGGCGCCGGCATAGCTGCGCATTTGGCGAACGTAGGTATTCCCTGCCTGCTGCTTGACATTTTGCCGCCGGATTTACCGGAGGGCAGTAGGGAAAGCAGCGCTCGCAATAAGCTGGCTATACAAGGCATAGAAAATTTGAAAAAAGCAAAGCCGTCACCGCTCTACCTGGCGGAAGACACAGCCTTGCTTACTCCCGGCAATCTGGTCGATGACCTGGAAAAGATATCCGCGGTTGATTGGATAATCGAAGTCGTGGCTGAAAATATGGCCATCAAAAAAGAACTTTACGCCAAAGTGGAAAAATTCTGGCGTCCGGGAACGATTGTTTCGACTAATACCTCCGGATTGTCTGTCAACGAAATGGTGGGCGAACGTTCGCCGGAGTTCCGTAAATATTTCCTGGGCACCCACTTTTTCAATCCCCCCCGTTACATGAAGTTGCTGGAAATTATTCCCGGCAGCGGTACAGACCCGGCGATAGTGGAGTTTATACGCGA
The DNA here is from genome assembly GCA_018725565.1 of Bacillota bacterium. GTDB lineage: Bacteria > Bacillota > Dethiobacteria > Dethiobacterales > Dethiobacteraceae > HKB214. The sequence goes on from QLUR01000029.1 coordinate 28,172, forward strand.
CTTTGCCGAGCAAACCCTGGGTAAAGGAGTGGTCTTGGCAAAAGACACACCGAACTTTATCGGCAACCGCATCGGCGTCTACGGATTGCTTTCCACACTGGCCGCGATGAGTGCGGAAGGTTTGACGGTTGAAGAAGTAGACGCGGTTACCGGTCCGGCACTGGGTCGCCCCAAAAGCGCCACTTTCCGGACCCTTGACCTGGTAGGGCTGGATGTCTTTATCCATGTGGCCCGCAACGTGGGGGAAAAGGCGACAGAGCCCTGGGAAAAAGAAGCTTTCAATATCCCGGCCGCGCTGACTTCCATGATGGAGAAGCGCTGGCTCGGCGAGAAAACGGGCCGCGGTTTTTATATGAAGCAGAAGGGCAACGGTCAGAAGCAGATTCTTTCCCTTGACCTGAGCAGCATGGATTACCGTGAGCAAAAGAAGGCACGCTTTGGCAGCCTGGAAGCCTCTAAGGCCGCAACCACCGTTCCTGACCGCATTAAGGCGCTGTTGAAGGCCGGTGACAAAGGCAGTCAGTTTGCCTGGAAGACGCTGAGCAGCATGCTAGTTTACGCTGCGCTCAAGGCGGGGGAGATTGCCGATGACATTATATCAGTTGATAAGGCCATGCGCTGGGGATTTAACTGGGAACTTGGCCCGTTTGAAACCTGGGACGCTATCGGTGTTCCGGAAGTGGCCGCCCGCCTGGAGCAGGAGGGTCGGGAGGTGCCGCCGTTGGTGCGGGAAGCCCTCGCTGCCGGTTGTACGTCTTTTTATAAAAAAGAAGCCGGCCGCACGCTTTATTACGACTTCAACAGCAAGTCGTACCGGGAGGGAGAAAAACAGTTCGCCCATATATATCTCCCTGAACTTAAGGAACGGGGGCGCGTCGTCAAGGCTAACTCCGGCGCCAGCCTGGTAGATATCGGTGACGGTGTCGCCTGTCTGGAATTTCACTCGCCCCGCCAGGCGATAGGCCCGGAAGTGTTGTCCATGATTTACAAGGCGGCCGACGAAGTGGAAAAGAATTTTACCGGGATGGTTATTGCCAATCATGCCCGCAACTTTTGTGTCGGCGCCAACCTGATGATGATACTGATGGAAGCGCAGGCAGGCGAAACTGACGAGCTTGAGATGGTTGTCCGCCAGTTTCAGCAGACACTGATGCGCCTCAAATACTGCGAGAAGCCGGTCGTAGGGGCCCCGCACGGCATGGCGCTCGGCGGCGGCTATGAAGTGGTGGCGCACTGTGACCGCATTTTGGCGGCGGCAGAAACCTACATGGGCTTGGTTGAACTGGGCGTCGGGCTGATTCCTGCCGGCGGCGGCACCAAGGAAATGACGCTGCGTGCCGTGGAAGCGGTGATGGACAATGAAGCGCTAGACCTGCTGCAATTGCTGATTGCCAACTTTATGACAGTGGCACAGGCCAAAGTATCAACCAGCGCCAAAGAAGCCAGGAAAATGGGTTTTATGAGAGCGACCGATTCTTTTGTCGTCAATCAGGATCGTCTGATCCACGAGGCAAAACAGGCCGTCCTGGCTTTGGCTGAAACTAACTACCAGGCTCCGCAGCCCCGCAAGGTTCGCGTAGTAGGCGAGGCAGGCCTGGCCGCCATTCAGGCCGGTCTTTACAACATGAAAGAAGGCAGGCAGATTTCTGAATACGATGCTTACCTGGCGGAAAAACTCGCTTACATTATGTGCGGCGGCCGGGTGCCTGCCAATACCTGGGTAACTGAACAGTACCTGCTGGACTTGGAGCGGGAGGTGTTTGTGCACCTGTGCCTGCAGCCCAAGAGCCAGGAACGCATGGCTTACCTGCTCAAAACTGGCAAACCGTTGCGTAACTAGTGGTGTGTTACAGACTTTTGTTGTTTAGGAGGGATTGATCATGAGAGAGGCGGTAATTGTTGCCGCGGTCCGGACGCCGATAGGCAGAGCCAAACGGGGCGGACTGAAAGATGCCCGACCGGATGACCTGGCCGCGCTGGTCCTTGGCGAGGTTGTCCGACGGGCTGCTGTACCGGCCGACGTAGTTGATGACATTATTTTAGGGTGTGCCTTCCCGGAGGCGGAACAAGGGATGAATGTGGCGCGCATCGCCGCGCAGCGAGCTAAATTTCCTCCTTCTGTAACGGGCGTGACGGTCAACCGGTTCTGCTCCTCGGGCCTGGAAGCTATCGCTTTGGGTGCGGCCCGTATTCAGACCGGCATCAACGACTGTGTGCTGGCCGGCGGAGTGGAGAGTATGAGTCTTGTGCCGATGGGCGGCAATAAGCTGGCTGCCAACCCGACACTGATGCAGGTGTACCCGCAGGCCTATATCTCAATGGGATTGACGGCCGAGCGCGTTGCGGCGCGCTATAATATCAGCCGCGAGGACCAGGATCGTTTTGCGGAGCGCAGCAACCGCCTGGCGGCAGCGGCCATTGCCGCCGGCAAGTTTGACGGGGAAATTGTCCCTGTTCCGGTGAAGAAATTTGCCTTTGACAGCAAAGGACGTCCTGTTTTTAAAGATGACCTGTTTAAAATGGACGACGGCGTACGGGCTGACACTACGGCGGAAAAGCTCGCGCAGCTCAAACCGGCCTTTATGCAGGGCGGTACAGTGACAGCCGGCAATTCTTCACAGACCAGCGATGGTGCCGCCGCCGTGCTGCTCATGTCGCGGGAAAAGGCCGCGGAACTGGGGCTGACACCGCTGGCTGTCTTTCGCGGCTACGCAGTTGGCGGAGTGGAGGCTGATGTGATGGGGATCGGGCCGGTGGTTGCCATTCCCAAAGTGTTGGCCCAGGCTAAAATTAGCAAAGACCAGGTGGATTTGTTTGAGTTAAACGAGGCATTTGCCGCCCAGGCGCTGGCAGTGGTCCGCACTCTCGGCCTTGACGAGGGGAAAGTAAACGTTAATGGCGGTGCGATTGCCCTAGGTCATCCGCTGGGCTGCACCGGCGCCAAATTAACTGCCACCCTGCTGGCTGAACTGGCACGTCGCGGCGGCCGGTATGGAGTTGTCAGCATGTGCATCGGAGGCGGCATGGGCGCGGCAGGCCTGTTTGAAATGGAGAGCAACAGTTAATAGCTTTTAGGAGGCATGAACGATGAGTGAATTGATCAAAGGCGGCGCTTTCCTGATTTCGAAGGCTACGCCGGAACGGGTGTTTACTCCGGAAGATTTTGACGACCTGCACCGGATGGTTTCTGAAACGGTGTCATCCTTTGTAAAGGAAAAAGTGCTCCCGGTTTCGGCTGCCATTGAAAAGATGGAGGACGGGGTGGCTGTCGGACTGATGCGCCAGATGGGCGAACTTGACTTTCTGGGCAGCGATATCCCGGAGAAATATGGCGGTTCCGAAGCTGACAAAATCACTACTCTGGTAATCACCGAGCAACTTTCCCGCAGCGGTTCCCTGTCTGTCGCCTATGGTGCCCATACCGGCATCGGAACGCTGCCCATTCTGTTCTTCGGCACCGAGGAACAAAAGCAAAAGTACCTGCCGGATTTGGCTTCAGGGAGGAAGATCGCCGCCTACGCCCTGACCGAAGCGGAAGCCGGCTCTGATGCCATGAACTCCAAAACCAGGGCGGTCCGGTCCGCGGACGGCAAGCATTATATTTTAAACGGCTCCAAGCAGTTCATCACCAACGCCTCCTGGGCCGATGTGATAGTCACTTACGCCAAGATAGACGGTGAACATTTCACCGCTTTCATCGTAGAGCGTAATACGCCCGGCGTTTCCATCGGACCGGAAGAGCATAAAATGGGGATCAAAGGTTCTTCTACCTGCTCCGTTATTTTTGAAGACGCCCTGGTTCCGGTCGAGAACCTGCTCCACAAAGAGGGCAAAGGTCATCAGGTCGCCTTTAACATCCTGAATATCGGCCGCTATAAGCTTGGCGCGGGCTGTGTGGGCGCCTGCAAGCTGGCGCTGGAGTTGTCGGCAAAGTACGCCCAGGAGCGGCAGCAGTTTAATATGCCGATCGCCAAGTTCGGCCTGATCAAGAGCAAGATTGCCGACATGAACATCCGTACCTATGTCTCGGAAAGTCTCTGCTACCGCATCGGCGGATTGATTCAGGAGATGGTCGAAACTCTGGATTTGGAAAGCGAAGACGCCGGGCAAAAAGTAGGGGACGGCATCCAGGAGTACGCCATAGAATGCTCGATAGCCAAAATCCACGGCTCGGAAATGCTTGACTTTGTCGTAGACGAGGGCGTCCAGATATTCGGCGGCTATGGATACAGCCAGGAGTACCCGATTGAACAGGCTTACCGCGACAGCCGCATCAACCGCATCTTTGAGGGGACCAATGAAATCAACCGGCTGATTATTCCGGCTACTCTGATGCGCAAGGCGCAAAAGGGCGAAATACCGCTGATCCAGGCGGCTATGAAGCTGCAGGAGGAGCTGCTGATGCCGATGATGCCGGAAGAATCGGACGCGCCGCTGGCTCGCGAAGAACAGATGATTGAAAATCTGAAGAAAGTTTTCCTGATGGTTTCCGGCACGGCGGCGCAAAAGTTCGGGGAGAAACTTGCCCGCGAGCAGGAAATTTTGGGACGGATGGCTGACATGGTGTGTGAGGTATTTGCCGCCGAGAGCGCTTTGTTGAGGGCCAGAAAGATTATGGCCTCCAAAGGGGCGGAAGCCGCTGCGCTTGCTGAAAAAATGACCGTTTGCTATGTCAGCGACCTGACTCCCAGGTTTGATGCGTGGGCCAGGGAAACAATCGCCGCCATGGAGGAAGGCGACACCAAACGCACTCTGTTTGCCGCACTGCGCAAGCTGACCCGCTTTGAGCCGGAGAACGTCTTTAAACTCAAGCGGGAAATTGCCGACGCTGTTTACGCAGTCAACAAATATGTCGTTATGAGTTAAACAGCGGACAAAAACTTACCGGCCGGGCGCAAGCCCGGCCGCGTGCTTGTTCGGCGGAACGCCGTTTTCAGCAATTATAACCTCATTATTTTTTTAGGCGCCGGCGGCGCTTTTCTGGTATAATATACTTGCTTGTGTCCGCCCGGCCTGTTTGGCGGCGGGCAGAAGGAGGGGCGCGTGCTGATTTTGGGGTTGACCGGTGGGATTGCCACCGGCAAATCAACGGTGGCAAAGATGCTTGTGGAGTTAGGAGCCGCTCATGTGGATGCCGACGGCTTGGCCCGCGAAGTAGTCGCTGTGGGCGAGCCGGCCTGGCAGGCGATCGTGGAACGTTTCGGCAGTGAAATCCAGCTGCAGGACGGCAGCCTGGACCGGAAAGCGCTGGCCAGTCTGGTTTTCCGGGACATTCAGGCGCGGCATCTCTTGAACACGATTACCCACCCGCCGATTATCGCCCTGGCGCGCGAGCGGCTGGCGGCGGCGCGTGCCGGCGGCGCCCTGGTGTGTGTGCTGGAGGCGCCGCTGCTGTATGAAACGGGCTTGGACCGCGTGGTGGACCGGGTAGTGGTGGTGGCCGTGTCGGAGGCCGCACAACTGTCCAGGTTGCAGGCGCGCGAGCGGCTGACGGAGGCGGAGGCACTGCTGCGCATCCGTGCGCAACTGCCGCTGCAGGAGAAAGTCAGGCGCTCCGACTACTGCATTGATAACGACGGACCGCTGCCGGCCACCAGAAGGCAAGTACAGGACCTGTGGACTAAACTGACCGGGGAGGCTGCCTGTTGCTCATAGTCCTGAAAAAGTTGCTGCCGGTCGTCGTCTTGCTGGTTTTGACCATGATCCTTTTGTTGCGGACGCCATACTTTGCCAGGTTGTACTACCCCTTACCTTATCGTGAGATTATCGAAACCAATGCCGCTGCTTTCGGCTGAGTATTCCTGCGGCATCCGGCCAGCAATCCTGTGACATCCGGCCAGAGTTCTTGTCACATCCGGCCACAGTTCTT
>QLUR01000003.1 GCA_018725565.1 Bacillota bacterium
CCGGCCTTTGGCCGGATAAGATAAGAATGCCGGCCGGATGGCGCAGGAACGGTGGCCGGATGGCGCAGGAACGGTGGCCGGATGGCGCAGGAACGGTGGTCTGAATTAACAAGAATAGCCACTAATAACGCCGCAACTTCTCGTTTGGGCGCGGGAACGTGTGAATATGCCTGTTGATATAGCGGCAAAAGCCGTTGGCGTAACAGTGGATAAATACCAGAGCTGGGAGACCGGCAAGCAGTTACCCACTATAAACCAAGCAAAAAAGTTCGCACAAAAAGTCAAGATACCATATGCTTGGCTCTTCTTGGATTCCCCTCCTGAGAAATTTAAGCTTCCTAAAAATACGGATTATAGGACATTTTTCAATCAAGCGATGGATGATTATTCCATAGAGCTTAATTATCTCATCGCTGATATTTCTATGCGACGTGATGCCATGATAGAGTTGTACGCCGAGATGGATATGCCGCTTCCCCGTTTTGAAGAGTATACGGACGCCGAAACGGCCAGCGACTCTACTATTGCCGAAACAATAAGACATCTGCTCGGAATTACTTATGATAAACAGCGAAAATTCAGAAACAGCAACGAGGCGTTCAATTACTATCTGGAAGCGTTGTCCGCGATTGGCATCCTTGTTTTTCAAGCTGGTAAGATTGACAAGAGCATTATGCGCGGAATGTCTATTTATGACCCGGTTTTCCCGATTATCGTTGTGAATCGTAAAGACGAATACAACGCAAGGATATTCACGCTACTGCATGAGTTTGTACACATTCTAACGCGAACACCGGGGATTTGCGACATTTTAAGTATTGAACGTCAGAGCAGGTTTGAAATCGAGATTAAGTGTAATCGGATTGCTGCCGAAGCCCTCGTGCCACATAATACTTTATTGGCCGAACGCGAATGGAATCAGATTGTTCAATCCGGCTGGGACGATATTAGCATACAAAAAATAGCCAGAAATTTCGCGGTAAGTCGGGAAGTTATTATTGGACAACTACTTACCCTTAATAAAATCGCAATTGATTTTTATAACGCAAAATTGTCCCAGTATAACAATGAATACGAGCAGTATCAGCAGCGCAATCAAAAAAGCAGGAAAAAAGGATTTTTACCGCCAAGCACAGATATATGTTCGCAAGTAGGAAAGCTTTATGCCCGAACCGTAATGAGTGCCTATGCCCAAGAGCTTATTACGCCAAGGGATGCATCTCAATTTTTGTCGGGGCTGCGTGTACAGCATTTCGACAAGGTGGAAAGGTGGTGCTTCTCTTGAGCAATGCAAAATATGTTCTTGATTCCAATGTGTTCATAAATATGCAGAGACATCACCCGCTTGACGTTTTTGGTAGTCTGTGGGCAAAAATGGCTGATAATATTGATAGCGGTGCTGTTATTTCCTGTGGCGAGGTGCTTGACGAACTTTCTATAGGCAATGATGACCTAATTAAGTGGGCGAAACTGAGAAATGGAGCGTTTTTGACGAGCGGTGCAGATGTGCAACGGATAGTGCGTGAGATTTTACAAAAATATCCGGAACTGGTAACAGGAACTCGCAAAGCCAACGGCGCAGACCCCTTCGTTATTGCTCTGGCAAAACAAAAAGGATGTACCCTTGTTTCGGACGAGACTTGGGCGGGCAGTGGACAACCTGTGAAAATCCCTAATGTCTGCTATGCATACGGTGTTCGACTGATAAAGTTCGTTGATTTCCTGCGGGAAGTGAAAATTAGCATTTGAGGAGAATGATAAATGTTTGACTACAAAATTAAAATAACCGAAAGCGAAAAAACTATATATGACGAATTCATTTCAAATTCCGATTCTCTGTACATACCGAGCGATACCTTGGCGAAGATGCTTGCCGAGGGCTTAGTTGGTATGGATTTAAACGGTGTCGCTTTGCGTACTCGCTCTAAAATCGTCAAAACCAAAATATGCGAAGTTCTCGGTTACCCAACGCCAAAATCGTTCAAGAAAACGCAACCACGTTTTCCATCTCAAAACTTTGATATTTACATTCAAAAATCAATGAATGTTCAAATATGGAATGAAAAAATTGATCCTAAAAGACGCTATGTTTTTATTCGCGTAAATACAGAAGATGTGATAACAGGAGTTAAAATTATCAATGGAGACCAACTTGCTGAACTTGATAGAACCGGTACGCTTACCACAAAATATCAAGCGACCATGAGTAATCTTGGGGAAAGCTCCCTTCTTTCTACAGAGGACACAAAACGAATTATTCAGTGGTGCAGCAAATCTGTAGATTTGAGCTGTATGCGTCCGATTTCGGTTCCAGTCAAAGGTGCACTACTGCCAATTTCCGAGATATTTTTGCGCATCCGTTGTTTAGAAGGGAAAACGATTCCGCACTTAGACTATCTCCAAGAAAGAAATCGCGGAGCAGGACTGCACAGCTTAATCTGTGGAAAGCTGGGTTATCGCTCTTATGAGGATAACGGAACTTATCCTGATATTATGAACCAATTAATCGAAATAAAATTGCAAACATCACCAACGATTGACCTTGGACTCCATTCTCCAGAGGATAACTCCGCCTTGTTCGCAATAGATGGGCAGGAGTTTCGTAGCAGGGATGTACGATATGTAATAGTTGATGGATTTATCGAGTCCGGCAACGTGAAAATACGGCATGTTCACCTTGTAAATGGACGCGATTTTTTAGTGTCTTTTCCACTATTTGGGGGAAAAGTGCAAAATGCCAAGCTGCAAATCCCACTTCCCCCCGGATTCTTTAGTTAACAAATAATCTGTAAACTAGGATATTGATTGCCTCAAGCAGATGTTTTTTCTGTTGCTGTGTCATCGAATTACGTAATATTTCTTTTACAGCATGTATTGCGTCCTGTGCATCTTTCGATTCGCAATCAGGCAGTGGGAATTGTTCTACATATTGCGTCATAAATCTCCGTCTTCCTGAGTAGAGTTTGTTGTTAAAACATATATCGTAGTATTGCTCAATGAATTTGCTATTAGCTACAGCTAAAGCCAACATTATTTCGTCCTCGGAAATGTCGTCGAAAATGTCAAACCAATAACAGTCTCCATTCACAACGGCACCGGTTTCATCTAACCAAAATTGCGGCACATCAGCAATATCGCGAAATACAATTTTCCGGTTACCCCAAGCTTCAGGATTTTGAGGAACCCATATCTCATACCAGTTTCGATTGGCTTTCTTGATATAGGTTCGACTTTCGAGTTGCTCACGATGCATTGATAAATAACGGCAAGCGTTAGGATACTCTTCAATATCATACGCAGTTTTTTTGCCGTTAATAATCGTATGTGTGTATAAAACCTGCCAAAAAGCATTGTTATCAGATGATATTTGCCCGGCGTTTCTGTGGGTAATTAATGATTTGAGCAATTCGGGGATATATTCTTCCTGTTTCCACGATTCTCGAATGAACACATTGTCGGCAGTAGTTTTTATTCCCACTCTGATTTTCCCCAAATCACAGAAACGTTTTTTTGTATTTTTTTCTATTTTTTCAAGCCACGAATTATGGCTTATCGTATTAATGCGCCAAGGTGAACCGTGATGGTCGGCATGCAATGTGCCATTGATAATGTTGAATTTTCTGCCGTCATGGAGACCGATAGTTTTTGAACTATCGAGCCCATCAAAAATACTATCAAAAAAACGCTCTGGTATACAGTCTTTTGACTCATAAATTGAAGTATGAACGGTTTCTACAGGATTCTGCCTTTTGCGGAAAATAATAACACATGGTAAAACGGAAGCGGAGAATAGCTTTGTATCACCGAAATCTGTCAATCGGAGAATATCTGTATTGCTGACGAGATGTTTCCGCACTGTTTGGCCTGCCTTAATGGTCATAAATTTATTCGAGGTTATAAAACCAGCGATGCCATCATTGTTTAGCATCTGCTCTGCGTAAACAAGGAAGGCGTAATAAATGTCTACTCGCCCATCAAGACCTACGAGCGATGCTATTTCTTGGGCTTTTGCAGCTCCGAGAATCTGAGTTCGAATATATGGTGGATTCGCAATGATGAAATCATATTTCTTATTGTTTCCATCACTCAACAGATTCAAGAAATTTTTATTTTCAATAAGTACTTGTACGTTTGAATAGCATTCCGTTATCCGTTGCCTTGTTCGATTGATAACATCAGAATCTGTTTCATATCCAACTACCACCACATCAGGATTCCTGAAACGATTTTTCAATGTATTAAGTAAAGCAATAATCAGTTCACCGTCTCCGATGGCGGGGTCGAGAACGTAAAATTTATCCTTATCATAACAATAGTTTTCAACCATCTGATTTGCTACATAAGTGGCCAAGTCAGATGGAGTATAAACTATACCATTAGACTTTTCAACGGTTTCATTGCTATATCGAATATGCTTCTTTCCCTCGGCACTTGAAGAAATTTTATTTGGGATATCGAGCTCTACTTGCGTTTGACCTGGAATTGCCAAATTCGATGTACGATTTTTTCGTTTTTGTAATGGGTATTCTTCCTCGCTGTCCACTACCCAATTGCGCCCTATTTTATAAGCAGTTGTCAGCACTCCCTTTTCAGCCATACGTCGTAGCGTGTCGCCGCTTTTTCCATGAATTTTCCCATAATCCGAAAGTGAAACGAGCATAAGCACAACCCTCCTAGTCGATACAATTATACACGATAACGTGTGCGTAATGTCAAATATTATCTCTTTTCTCTTTTCTCGTGTTGTTATCCCTTTTCTCGCCACGTTCCGTCGCCCTCCAGCCTCGACAGCAATGCCTTCAGCGCCGCTTTATATTCATCGCCGATGAATCCCAGTTTTAGTAGAAAACAACGGAAGGCGTATTTCTCGTTGTCAACAGCCCGCTCGACCGCTGTCACGTGCTTCTGCGCCTTTGCCGCTGAGCAGGGCTGCTCAGCGAACACGCTGTATGCCTGAACATCCTCCAGCTGAATCAGTGCCGCTCCTCTTTTTGGTGCTGTATAAATCACTCTGAACGCACAGATATCAAGTCAATTTATGAGTAAATGTGTATAAATAATGGGATTGATAGACGGTGGTCGTATAAGCATAAAAGCCGGGCAACAAAATGAGTTTACCCATAAAATTGCCGGGGTTTCTGTTTGTTATCATGGTGTTTAGGCTTATGCCGTTTCATATATTCAAACACCAAATAAACACCAAATGTCACTTTCTATGCCTATAAAGTGCCGCAAACAGAAGGTTTTTCCGTCAATGTTATGTTTCGAAATGAAAAATATATCGGCGATGCCCTCTTGCAGAAAACGTATACCACGGACTTCCTCACGAAGACGCGAGTAAAGAACCATGGCATCGTGCCGCAGTATTATGTGGAAAACAGCCATGAAGCCATCATCCCGCGTGTAATTTTCATGCAGGTCCAGGAGGAACTCATCCGTCGCCGGATCGTCCACACCAGTCCGAATGGGAAGAACAGGACCTTCAGCTGCATTCACAGTTTCTCAAACATGATATTTTGCGGAGGTTGCGGCGAGGTTTTTCGCAGGGTCCACTGGAATAACCGAGGGAAAAAGTCGGTTGTCTGGCGCTGCATCAGCCGTTTAGAGAACACCGGCTTGTTCTGCGATGCCCGCACGGTGCCAGAGAGCATGCTAGAGCAGGTGATGGTTAGCGCTATCAACCAAGCACTAAGCGACAAAGACACCTTCCTTGCCACCCTGCAAAATAACATCGAAACCGTCCTAATTCACGAAAATGACCAGACCCTGGCTGATATCGACGCGCGGCTTCAGGAACTTCAAGCAGAGCTTCTTAAATTGGCCAGCTCCAAAGCCGATTACGAAGATGTCGCAGATGAGATTTACCGTTTACGTGAAGAAAGGCAAAAGGTACAACTGGAAAGCGCCGGTCGGGATGAACTGCGGAAAAGGATTACCGATATGAGCGCATTCCTGCGGGAACAGCCCACAACTATAACCGAATATGACGAGCCGCTTGTCCGGCGTTTGGTGGAAAAGGTTACTATATATGAGGACAAATTTACGGTGGAATTCAAGTCCGGCGCGACGGTGGATGTGGCTGGATACTATTTTAGTTGATCGTGGAACGGGTAGCACCAAATGTTATTTGGAACCGCTCATATATAGACGCGGGTATCTGGTAATTCATTGCAACTTACTCCTGGCTAACGTCAGCGTTGATGGCGTTGTTAGGGCGTACCTTTCTTGTTGCCATCGGTTTTCGTGCTTTGTGTTTGGCCTGTGCTGGAACCACCAGAAGCATTTGACGTTCCAGAATCCTGTTTCGGTGGAGCAACATTTTGGGCGCCGTTAAAACTCTTTTTTTCAGTACCTGTTGTTTGCGGAGCGATGCTGCGCGCTCCGTTAAAACTCTCTCGCAATGGGATTTTGCTTTGATTGGGTTCTTTCTCTTTTGACATGATTACCTCCTTAATTTCAAGACTTCGGTAGTGGCGGTAAGCAAGCCAATTACCGATGCTAATACGATACCGATAATGAAGCTAGAAATTGATAGTAAATCTAGAAATCTGAGCACTGGATCATTTGTTCTGTTTCCTGCGATCAATGCTTCAAGATACTTTGTATTACGTAAGAATATCGCTAGTACTGCAATGATACAGATAACAAAGCTGATGATTGCCGCGAAGAATAGAAACAAAAGCTCGAATGAGTTAACACCGACAGTGATTAGTAGAGTAACCAACAGCCCAATTGCGCCAGCCGACAAGGCTAAGAGGCTTTTGTCGTATTCAATTCTGCTGTTGAACCAAGCGTTCACTTTCGCAGCGTAGTATTCGACTTCCTTTTGATCTGACATGGACCTACCTCCAATAGCCCTATCGAGCGCGAGATGAGCTGAACCCTCGTCGAGCGGCTTCCGCTCCATTGAGTTGATAGGCGGCCGGAGGCCGCCTATCGTCTAACCGGCGCTGCGCAGCTTTTCGAAGAAATTAGACCGTCACTTAAATATTTTACCATTTCTGTTACCACATTTCAATCATTTTCGACAATTTAAGCAGTGACAACAAGCCGTACATCTAACCTGCTCATACAACCCCCGGCTAAACCGAAAAACATCCAAATTGACCACTCACAAACCACCAACATCTAAACTGACCTCTCGTCAAGCACTGACATCTAAATCGCTCTGTCACGTTAAGAATCATGCCTTTGGACATATTCCCATGAACCGATATTTTTGCGATTTCAGCATATAGGATTTTTGCTCTCAAATCTCGAAAAGCCCTTATTTACTGGACTTTTTACACACTCACTTCTCTACCCTTGACATCAATACTACTGTCTCAACGTGGCTTGTATGCGGAAACATATCTACAGGCTGAACTTCCCGGACGGCAAAGCCGTGGTTTGTGAGGTAGCGCAAATCGCGGGCCAAGGTGGCGGGATCGCAGGAAACGTAAATCAGGCGGCGGGGACGCATCTCGGTCAATGTGGCCAGGAGTTTTGCGTCACAGCCCTTGCGCGGAGGGTCTATGACAACCACGCCCGCCCGGTATCCGCCGGCTAGGAGCTTAGGCACAAGTTCCTCTGCCTGGGCCTGGAGGAACTCCGTATTGGCGATATTGTTTATCTGTGCATTTGCCCTGGCATCAGTCACAGCAGAGGATATGGCTTCCACGCCAACCACCTTTTTTGCCTGGCGGCTGAGATAGAGCCCGATGGTGCCGGCGCCGCAGTATAGGTCAAAGACAGTTTCCCGCCCGGTCAGGGCGGCATATTCCCTGACTTTGGCGTAAAGGACTTCCGCCTGCAGGGTATTGACCTGCAGGAAAGAGCGGGATGAGACGCGGAAAGTGAGTCCTCCCAACTTTTCCTCAAGATAGGGGAGGCCGCAAAGTAGCTGCTCCTCATTGCCCAAGATAACGTTGCCGCGTCGTGTATTGATATTTTGCACAATGCCGGCTAAATTGCCGAGGCTGACCGACAACATCTTTACGAGCTGCTTGCTTTCCGGCAACTGCCGGCCGTTGGTTGCCAGGACAAGCAGGGTTTTCCCAGTGGTAAAGGAAGTGCGGACCATTATATGACGGACGAGGCCGGTATGGCTTGTTTCGTCATAAATTGGGATTGCCAGAGCCTGAAGTGCTTCACGAACGGCCAGTATCGCCCGGTCGTTGGCCGGGTGCTGCAGGAGGCAGCTATCCATACTTATGATGCGATGAGAGCGCGGAGCGTAAAATCCGGTCACCACCGCACCGTTAGCCGAACCGACCGGAATCTGGGCCTTGTTGCGGTACCGCCAGGGGTCAGCCATGCCAAGCACGGGCTGTACGGCAAGGTCCAGCCCCGCCAGGCGTTGCAGGGCGGTCGCGACCAGCCGGCGCTTCAGGCCAAGCTGCTCGTTATAGGCCAGGTGCTGCAACTGGCAGCCACCGCATGCACCGTGGTGCACACAGGGCGGAGTCACCCGGCAGTCGGAGGCGTGCAAAACAGAATGCAGCAGCGCCCGGGCATAAGTTTTTTGCACTGACAGGACGCTTGCCGTGACCTGGTCACCGGCTGCCGTACCGGGTACAAAAACGGTAAAGCCGTGATAGCGGCCGACACCTTCACCCTTATTATTTAAATCGTAGATATTTAATTCAATCAGCTGGCCACGGGAAACGGGGGAAGAATTCATTTACTGTAAACTTCAATGAACCGGCGCAGAGAGCGGTTATAGCTTCTTTCGACATCAGCAGGGAAAAAACATGCCGGAAGCTCCCGGTTACCCCAGTGATAAAAGAGACATTCGCAACACTTGCCCTTACGACTGCACGGCTCGTAGGTGCAATTGCATTTGTCTGAGTTTGCCTTAACATGACATTCCATCTTCTTCCCTCCCCGTATATTTCCCTCTTACTATAATCTTGATTTACCCGGCTAAATGACAAAAAGCTTAAGCTACAAGGCGGGATAGGGTCTCGCTGTGAATCCTGAGCGCCTCGTCGCTGTGCAGACAGAAGCGAATCTTTTTGACGTGCCGCAGCTTGGGGAGTGCGGCAATAATTGTTTTAAAGGCCACCTCCGCCGCCTCCCTGACCGGGTAGCCGAAAACGCCGGTAGAGATGGCCGGGAAAGCGACTGAATCAAGACCGTGCTGCTCCGCGAGCGTTAATGCGTTGCTATAACAGTTGGCCAGCAGCTCAGCCTCCGGCTTGTCGGTGCCGTAAACCGGACCGAGACAGTGAATGACATGGCTGTTCGGCAAGGAATGCCCGCCGGTGATGACTGCCTCGCCCGGCGCAATAGGCGCAAGAGGGCGGGATTCTTTTGCCAGTCCCGGGCCGGCGGCACGGTGTATTGCTCCATCCACGCCTCCTCCCGGACGTAATTCGGCGTTGGCGGCATTGACTACCGCAGCGATATCCGCCTGCGCCACAATATCCCCTTTAACGCATTCCAAGGTAACACCATGAATGACTGTTTTCATTACCCGTTCACCTCTCTCAAATTTCCCCGGCAGGGGGATTTTTATTGATACGCGGATAGCCTTTCGGCCATCAGCCGGCTTAATTGTTGCATTTTTTCAGGAGACAACTGCTGTTTGATGGCCGTGGTCTCCAGGAAGCGGGTCGGAATTACCACCTGTTCCGGCTGAAAGCCCATTGATTTTTTCAGGGCCATTTTCTCCCGGTAAATTTTTTGCCCAAGGGCCAAGAGTTCTTCTGCCTTCCAAGACAGGCCAAGGGCGGAGAGTGCTTCCGCCACAAGCGGCAACTGGTAAACCTTGCGGGCAAAAAGGCATATTATCAGGGAGTTTAAGGCGTTACGCTCCTCTTCTTCCCTGATAATCCGGCTGATAATCTCCTCAGGTGTCGCTGCGGGAGATTTGCCGATCAGTTCCTGGTCAATGGCATAGCCGGCGTTGTCCAGGTGGGAATGGCGGGCGCCAAACGCCTGCCCGATAATATTGGCATAACCGGTGTGGTAGCCGGCGACCTCGTTTTTGCCGAGCACACAGGCAAACTCGCTGCCGCCGTATTGCCCGGCCGCCGCCCAGGTGCCCCGGGCCAACACCCGGTAAAATTCGGTGGGTTGGGCAACGATATTGTCAAGCGCGGCCAGGTATGGCTCCGTCTGCCCGAAGGAAAGCCGAGTGAGCAATTCCTGTTCCGGGACCAGACCCTTTTGCTGGGCTTCTGTGGCCCAGGCCAAGGCGACTCCGGCGGAAATGGCATCCAGTCCAAGTTGCTCCACCTTTTCTATCAGGGCGTACACCTGGCGGTGGTCGGTAAGTCCCAGCATGGTGCCCAGGGCATAAACCAGCTCGTGGTCATAAGAAACAGAAAGCGTTTCATATTCATGTTCATGGTCCTGGCCGAACCGGCGGCGGAAAAGGCCGATATGGATGCAGCCGATAGGGCAACCGGAGCAGGAGATTTTCCTGATTAAGGTTTCCCTGGCAAAGGTTTCGCCGCTTAGGTTGACCGCCTCCGGATATGAACTGGCCTGCAGGTTGCGCACCGGCAGCGCGCCAAGCGCGTTAAGCGGCTCTACGTTGCCGGTGGTGCCCAGGCCGTGGTATTTTTCCATTATTTCCGTTTCTACCAGCTGTTTGTAGATCTTCTCATAGACCCGGTTATACTGGGCGGGATTTGTTATCGGGATATTCAGGTCGCCGTGAATCACAAGCGCTTTTATTTTTTTGCTTCCCAATACGGCACCAAGGCCCAGCCGGCCGAAATGGCGGTAGGTGTCTACCACCGCGCAGGCAAAAGCGACCTGCTTTTCCCCGGCCCGGCCGATGCGCAAAGTAGAGCGGTGTCCGCCGCCGGGAGAAAGCTGGCGCAAGATGCGTCCGCTCTCCTCGGTCGACAGGCCCCAGAGGCCGCGGGCGTCATTAAACTGCACCTGGCGCTGGCTTATCGTCAGGTAAGCCGGCGCGGCCGCCTGTCCTTTAAGGACTATGGCATCGTAGCCGGCAAAACGCAGCGACATGGCCAGGCGCAGTCCGGCGTAACTTTCTCCCAATTCCCCGGTCAGCGGGGATTTAAACATCGCCACCGCCTTGGTGACGACCGGATAAACCGTTGACATGGGGCCGATGGCCAATACAACCGGCTGGGAAGGATGGAAAGCATCCTCACCGGGCAACAGGTGCTCCTTCAGCAGGCAGGTGGCTATACCTACGCCGCCCAGCCAGGAGTTTAAATCTTGCCTTTCTTCCACCGCTATCTTTTTTTTGTCCAGGTCAATAAGCAGCACGCGTACCGGCCGGCCGTCAAGCATTGCTGCGCACCTCCATAGACAATACATCATGAGGACAAAACCGGACACAGGTCGCGCACTGGATGCAAACTACAGGACGGCAGTCCCGCTCGTCAAAGTAAATGACTTGAACCACACACTTTTTGGCGCAGTCGCCGCAGCCGACACATTTTTTGCGGTTAAACCTGACTCCGCCTTCCGGACGGGCGAGCAACGCTTCGGTCAGGCAGGCGGCGGCGCAGGGCGCCTCCAGGCAGCCGCGGCAGATGTCGGCGGCAAGCTTAGACTGCAGCCCGCCTCTGGTCCGGATCTGGATGGCGCTGTAACGGGGGCTGTAGCTTTTGTAAACCACGCGGGCGCAGGCCAGCATGCATGAATAGCAGCCGATACACCGGTTCATTCCGTTGGCCTGCAGAATTTTGCCTGGCATGATACCACCTCTTTTCAAATAATCAGCGTAGCATCGCCGAAACTTAAAAAGCGGAACTTTTCCCGGACTGCATAAGCGTAAGCCCGTAACACCAGCTCCCGGGAGGCAAAGGCTGAAATCAGGACCAGGTGTGACGAACGGGGCAGGTGCAGGTTGGTTATAATCCGGTCTACGACCTTAAAGCGGTAACCGGGCGTGATAAACAGGTTCGTCCAGCCAAAAGCCGGCCCGACTTCTCCGGCCTGCGCCGCGCTTTCCAACGCCCGCACAGCATCAGTACCACAAGCCACTACCCTGTTACCCCGTTCTTTTGCCTGCCGGACGGCGCTTACCGTTTCCAGTGGCAGGCTGTAGTACTCCGCTGACAGGCTGTGTTCAGCCACGAACTCCGTTTTTATCGGCCGGAAACTGCCAACACCCATGTGCAGAGTAAAACTGACCACCTGTACGCCTTTGTCCCTTACGGTTTGCAGCAACTCCGGCGTAAAATGGAGCGCAGCCGTAGGCGCGGCTGTGGAGCCTTGCTCCCTGGCTAAGACCGTCTGGTAGCGCTCCGGGTTGGCCAACGGCTCTTTAATATACGGAGGCAGAGGCGTATCACCCCACTTTTCCATTGCCTCCACCGCCGACTCCGGTGTAGGGAACCGTACCACAAAAGTGCCCTGGTCCGTTTTTTCTGTAACATGCACCGGCAATCCGTCACCCAGCAGCACAACTTTCGCGGACGGGTAGGGCTTTAAAAGCGCCTCCCAGCGTCCGTCCCCCAAAGTATGCAGGAGAAATATCTCCACCTTGCCGCCGGTTGGCTTCCTGCCTGACAGCCTGGCCCTGATCACCCTGGTATCGTTGATGACCAGAATGTCTCCGGCCTCCAGCCAGTTTAATACATTACCAAAAACAGTTTCACTTACTTTCCTGCTGCTGCGGTCCATAACAAGCAGACGCGAGCTGTCACGGGGCTCCACCGGTTGTTGGGCGATCAGTTCCCAGGGCAAATGATAATCAAACAGTTCTGTTTTCAGCATCGTCTCAGCATCGGCTGAAGTTTCTCTCGCTTCCAGTTGCCCTGACTCTCCCCCGGGGTAAACCCTGTTTTTGCTTACTATAATAGCATATTTGCGGGGAACAATCCACTTTTCCCCTCTGCAAGCTGTCAAGGCCCTCTCTCCGTAAAGGCGGTGCGAGCAAACACTGCCGGACGGGTATAATAAAATGGGGACAGCGGCTATCTCAAAACAGGAATTATTACCGCTTTGCTCTTAACTGGCTGTTTTTCTGGAGCTAATTTGTTATAATTAGGATTACTAAAGTAAACCAGGAGGGATTAAGATGGCCAAAACTGTTGGTATTGACCTTGGGACAACCTATTCGGTTATTGCGGTACTGGAAGGGGGAGAGCCGGTTGTTATTGCCAATGCGGAAGGTTCGCGCACCACGCCTTCGGTAGTGGCTTTTAAAGGCGGCGAAAGGCTGGTCGGACAGGTAGCCAAACGCCAGGCTGCCCTTAATCCGGAAAAGACGCTTTATTCGGCTAAACGCTTTATCGGGCGCAAGTTTTCGGAGGTCCAGGATGAAATAGAGATGGTGCCGTACAAGGTGGTGGCCGGGCCTAATGAGGCCGTGCGTTTTGAGATAGATGGCAAACTCTTCTCTCCCGAGGAGATTTCTGCCCTGGTATTGCGCAAGCTCGTTGACGACGCCTCTCAGTACTTAGGCGAAAAAATTAAAGACGTGGTTATCACAGTTCCTGCTTATTTCAACGACGCTCAGCGCCAGGCGACCAAGGACGCCGGCCAGATTGCCGGCCTGCAGGTCTTGCGCATTATCAACGAGCCGACTGCCGCCTCCCTGGCCTACGGTCTGGACAAGAAGAAAAACGAGACGGTACTGGTCTTTGATTTGGGTGGAGGTACGTTTGACGTTTCTATTCTGGACGTCGGCGACGGGGTCTTTGAGGTGCGCTCTACAAACGGCGATACGCATCTGGGTGGTGACAACTTTGACAAGGAAATCGTCGACTGGCTGGCAAGCGAATTTAAAAAAGACTACGGCATCGACCTGCGCTCCGATAAACAGGCACTGCAGCGCCTGACGGAGGCCGCGGAAAAAGGCAAAACAGAGCTGTCGACACTGACCGAGACGCAAGTAAGCCTGCCCTTTATTACCGCTGACGCCAGCGGACCGAAGCACCTGGACATTAAACTTACGCGCGCCAAATTTGACGA
Source organism: Bacillota bacterium (assembly GCA_018725565.1). Taxonomy (GTDB): domain Bacteria; phylum Bacillota; class Dethiobacteria; order Dethiobacterales; family Dethiobacteraceae; genus HKB214. The sequence goes on from QLUR01000003.1 coordinate 13,888, forward strand.
CCTGACCAGACACCTAGTAGAACGTTGCCGCGGCCCGGTAATGGCTGCTCTCTCTGATGCCAAACTAACTGCCGGCGACATCGACGAGGTCATCCTGGTAGGCGGCTCCACGCGCATTCCCGCCGTACAAAAGCTGGTCAGGGAGCTGACCGGAGGGCGGGAGCCTCATCGCGGCGTAAATCCGGATGAAGTAGTCGCTGTCGGTGCCGCCATCCAGGCCGGCGTGCTGTCAGGCGAGTTGAAAGACGTGGTGTTGCTGGACGTAACTCCGCTATCCCTAGGGGTTGAGACATTAGGCGGTGTCATGACCAGGGTAATCGAACGCAATACGACTATTCCTGCAAGGCGCAGCCAGATTTTCTCCACCGCCGAAGACAACCAGTCTGCCGTAGACATTCATATTTTGCAGGGAGAAAGGGAAATGGCCGGGGATAACCGTTCCCTCGGCCAATTCAAGCTCGATGGCATCCCACCCGCCCCCCGCGGCTTGCCGCAGATTGATGTCACCTTTGATATTGACGCAAATGGGATTCTCAACGTAACTGCCAAGGACCTCGGCAGCGGCAAGGAACAAAAAATCACCATCAGCGGCTCCACCAATCTGGAAAAAAATGAGATAGAGCGCATGGTGCAGGATGCCAAACGTTTCGCCGAAGAAGATAAAAGTCGCCGCCGGCAGGCGGAAATCAGCAACGAGGCTGACTCCCTGGCATATACCGCCGAGCGGCAGCTTAAAGAAGCAGGCGACAAAATGCCGCTGCACGAAAAAGCACGCCTTGAACAGCTGATTGCCGATATCCGGCGGGCACTGCAGGAAAACGCGCCGCAAGAGCGAATCCAAAAGCTGAAAAGCGACCTGGAGCAAGCCGTACACGGCTTGGCGGCCAGCGCCTCCGGGCAGCAACAAGCGGCAGGACACACCACTACCGGTGATGATGTAATCGACGCTGAGTTTGAGGAAAAATAAACAGCAGAAACGGCGTGATTCGGATGGGAGTCAAATTTCAGGACTATTATGAAATCCTGGGCGTCAAGCGGGAGGCCACAGAAAAAGAGATCAAGTCTGCTTACCGGAAGCTGGCCCGTAAATGGCATCCTGATCTGCACCCGGGGGAAAAGAAAGCTGAAGCGGAAGAAAAGATTAAAAAAATCAATGAAGCCTATGAAGTATTAAGCGATCAGGAAAAAAGAAAGAAATACGACAGATTGGGCGCCAACTGGCAGTCAGGGCAGGATTTTTCCCCTCCCCCTGATATGGATGGCGTGCACTACTACAGTCCCGCAGAGGGAATGGGTGGCTTCAGCAATTTTTTTGAAATGCTGTTCGGCGGTATGCAGCACGGATTCGGCGATAAGCAAGGTCCTTTCCGTGCTGCACCGCGGCGCGGCGCCGACGTTGAGACGGAACTGGTCCTGACCCTGGAAGAAGCTTACCAGGGGGCGGAAAAGACCTTCCGGCTTGATATGCAGGCTGCCTGCCAACAGTGCGGCGGCAGCGGCATACGCGGCCAGAGCTTCTGTTCCGCCTGCGGCGGCACCGGGCAGCATAGCACCCCCAGAACACTCACTGTTAAAGTGCCTCCCGGTACCCGCGAAGGAAGCAAAATCAGGTTGCGCAACCAGGGCGGCGCTGCTCCCGGCGGACAGGCGGGCGACTTGTACCTGAAAATCCGCCTGTCGCCTCATGCCTACTTTACCGTAAAAGGCGACGACCTGGAAGCAGAACTGAGCGTTGCTCCCTGGCAAGCGGCACTGGGAGCGAAAGTGCCGGCCCGGACACTGGATGGCAGCGTTGCTGTAACCGTCCCTCCGCACTCGACGGCAGGGAAAAAGCTCCGCCTGCGCGGCAAAGGGCTGTCGCAAAAAGAAGGCGGACTCGGTGACCTGTACCTGAAAATTGTCATTGACCTGCCTGGGCAGCTACTGCCGGAAGAAATTGAGCTCTACCGGCAGTTGTCCCAGATTCGACCAAGTTAGGGGGCGCGAAGATGGTCAAGCGTTACTGGATGCAAGCCCGCCGCCAAAGTGTAACCGTCCGCTCCCGTCCCGCCTGGGTCAGCGCGGCAGAGCTGGATTACCACCCTGACCTGCTTACTGCCTTGGCTGACTTAGGTGTCATTGACCTGGAGGACGGCTTTGTGCCTGCGAAGCAAATCTCCCGTATTGAAGGGGTCTTCAGGCTGCGACGTTTCCTGGGCGTCAACGTCTGCGGCGCCGCCGTTATCTTGGACCTGCTGGAACGGCTTGACGAGTTGCAGGAAAAAGTTCGTTCCCTGGAAAGAGAGAAGCGCGAAGGCCAATAGTTTCAGGAGTGAATCGGCCGTGATAAATTACATGGAGGCAAATGATGCTCATCGGTGTCATCAGCGACACCCACATTCCCCTGCGGGCCAAGCAATTGCCGGCCGCGCTGTTTAAAGCGCTGGACGGTGTTGACCTGCTGTTGCATGCCGGCGATCTGGTCGAAGAAAAAGTCCTGGATGAATTAAACAGCCTCGCCCCGGTGGAAGCGGTGGCCGGCAATATGGACCCCGTTCATCTGGCAACCTGCTTGGGTCGCAAGAAAGTACTGGACCTGTCAGGCTACCGGATCGGACTGATCCACGGCGACCTTGTTAACGACCGGCAAAATACGCCCCAGCGGGCGTACGAGGCGTTTATCAGCGATAATGTGGACTGCGTTGTCTTTGGGCACACCCACCAGCCTTATTGCCGGGAGGAAAGCGGCGTGCTGCTTTTTAACCCCGGTTCCCCGACAGACAGGCGCCGGGAACCGCGCCATTCCTGCGGACTGCTTATCCTTGGCGACAGGCTGACCGCCGAAATCATTTACCTTTGAAAACTCTCCCGATAGTTGCGCCGGCTCCGGCCCGTGTCACTGAAGTTAAAAATACCGGACCGCAGGGAAGGACTGGAAATATTTTGCGTTCATTGCTAGGCGTGGAAGAGTGGCTTGATAAAAGAGAACAGTATTTCCTGGTGGACCTGCGCTCCCCGGGGGAGTTCAAAGCGGCTTCCATTCCCGGCGCGGTAAACATACCTCTTTTCAGCGATGATGAACGGGCAGCGGTCGGCACTGTTTACAGGCGGGAGGGGCCGCCGGCGGCAAAAAAAGTCGGCCTTGCGCTGGTGTCTCCCAAACTGCCTTGGCTTGTGGACACAATACTTTCCGGTGCCGGTACCAGAGAAATCCTTCTCTATTGTTGGCGCGGCGGGATGCGCAGCAATAGCCTGGCGGCCGTTATGGACGCTATTGGCTGCCCGGTAAGGTGCCTGGTGGGAGGCTACAAGGCGTTTCGCCGGCTTGTAGTGCGAGGCCTGGCCGGTACTTCTCTGCAGGTTCCGGTGTTTGTCTTAAACGGGCTGACCGGTGTAGGCAAAACCATGGTTATCCGCAGACTGGCCGGTCTGGGAGTGCCGGCGCTGGACCTGGAGGAGATGGCCGGCCACCGCGGTTCGGTTTTTGGCGGCATCGGTCTTGGCGCCCCACGCACTCAGAAGGATTTTGAAGCGTTATTGTTCCTTGAACTGTGGAAGCACAGAAAAGCGCGCTACCTGGTGGTCGAAGGTGAAGGCAGGCGGATAGGACCGGTCGTCCTGCCGGATTTTCTCATCACCAACATGCAGGGCGGGCCCCGTATTCTGCTTGAAGCAAATTTGGAGGTGAGGGTGGCCAGGATTTTGGCTGAATACTTGTCGACCACGGCGGTACAGTTAAAGGAGCTGACCATTGCGGTCAACTCCTTGCGAAGCAGGCTGGGAGAAGAGAAATGTTCCCGCCTGGTGGGGAAAATCAGCGCCGGTCAATTTGCGGAGGCGGCACACGAACTTTGCACCGGCTATTACGACAGGCTTTACAAAGATTCGCGAGCCGCAGCCGCTCAATACCAGGCAGTTGTAAACATTGACGACCCGGAACAGGGTGTGCTGCGCCTGCTGGCGGTGATAGAGGAATATATGTCCGGTCGCTGCAGGTCCTGAATTGCCGGATTATGGGAGCCTCGGAACCACTCCCCGCCGTCTCGTAAAGTTGATATGCATATTTTATAATTCCGGTTCAACACGAATCAGTAGCTTTTGTGCTGCTTTAATTAATCTTTTATCGATTGTCCACAGAGATGCCTTATAATTCTGTGCCAAATGCAAATATGCTGCATCATAAACAGCAAGATCCTGTGAAAATGAAATGGCTAAAACTTCAGTGATCTCTATTCCGGCAATATCGAATTGAAAGTCTGTCAGTGTTTTAAGGGCTTCAGCGGCTTCAGACTGTATGAGGCGCCCTCTTTTAACAGCAACCCATAAAACATTACCCACTTCATACCAGAATAGCGAAGGAACAAGCAGTTTTACGGCACTGTTTTCTACGGCATAATCTCGCAATCGTAAGGATTTGTCGGTTTCTTCCCCTGGCAACAGCCAAGATAAGGCAACGGAGGCATCAACTATAACTGTATCAATCATTGTTCCTTCCTTCATCCCGCATGCTGCGGATATCATCAGAAGAATAACAGCCTGTTGAAGATTCACGAATACGATCCATTCTTGCAGCTGCTTTTTCCCTTCGTGGTGAATAAAGAGCATTTACTGCAGCATCAACCATAAACTCAGAAAGTGATTTGCCGCGCAAAGTTGCCTCTGCCTTAAGCGCACGATGTAAGTCATGATCAACATATACACTGATTTTTTCCGCCATTATTTTCACCTCCACTTCTCTGCTTACATTATAGCGCTTTAACTCTTTAGCGTCAATCAGGTAGCTTTCGGCAAGGTCCATTATATTTGTTCGGCAAGCATTTGCCTGACTTTGCTTTCTATCTGGTCACGTACCTGACGAAATTCCTCCGCGGACATGTCCTTGGGATCGGGGATGCTCCAGTCCTCGCGCCGCCTGGTACGAACCATCGGGCAGGCATCGCCGCAGCCCATGGTCGCTACAAAATCATATTCCAAGTCCGGGATTTCGGAGAGCGACTTGGACAAATGGCGGCTCAAATCGTACCCAAGTTCACGCATTGCTAAAACAGCTTTCGGGTTGATGATTCCCGAGGGCCGCGAACCGGCGCTGTACGCCTCCACGTTACTTCCGCCGTGCATACGGGCAAATGCTTCCGCCATCTGGCTGCGGTTGGAATTCTCGACACAGACAAACAGGACGCGCTTCATGACTCTGTTCACTTCTCCTTTTCAAAGCTGAGACTTCCCGTGAAACGGCTTTGGCTGCGAAAGAGCGGTCAGTCGAACAATTCACGAAGATAATCCCGTCGTCTATGCAGGATGCGGTGAATGATTACGGCATTCTCTGTTGTAGTGTAATATTTTGCCGCACTCTCGCATTGACTTCATCGTCTTGCAGCAGTTGCTCTCCTTCGGCGACCTGTTTTTCCGCAACCAACAGTTTGGATTGCAATTTAACACGGGCCTCCATGCGCCGGAATGCTTCATAACTCATGACAACCAGATCGGCTACGCCATTGCGGGTAAGCAGCACGGGTTCGTCAAGTTCATGGCATAATAAGGCGTTGGGCATCAGGCAGACTGTACGGGTACCCCCAGCGCTTCTTGCATGGCTGCCAGGCTCACCCCGGTCAGGTCCCGGCAGTGATGGTCAAAAGCTTCCTGCGGCACAAGCACTAGGTCATGGCGCTGTTTGGACAGCACTTCTTGCGCCGCAGCCAGCAGGTCTGCCGCCACCAGCAGGCCGGCTGCTTTTATCGAGCCTGCAAAAAAATGGTTTTCTACGGCTTGAACTGTAACATCCGGCAGACCAAAGCTTGCTGCCGCCTGGAGCAGCAACGGCTCCCCAAACGACGATGTCAGCAGGAGCGGGGCGCGGGCACGGGCGCGCTGTATTTTTTTTCGTGCCTCTTCCAGGCGCAGCGGGTTAAAATCATAGTGCATGACAAATCCCGGAGATTCGCTCTTTTTTTTCCTGAGGCTAACCTTAAGTTCCCGGCCCTCCCGCCGGACAGACAAACATGGATTGGCTGCCTTTCTGGCCAGATTAAACGCTTCCACCCTGGTGCGTACCGGCTGCCCGTCCACCGCCGTCAGAATATCGCCGGGCAGCAGCCCGGCCTTTCTGGCCGGTGTATCGCGGATGATGCCATAGATCTCTGCCGCAAGGTCAGCAGGCAGAGCAGGTTCGGGAATAACCGGCATGTCCAGTTCGCGCGTCAGCTCGCGGGCAATATGGCTCAGCTCTTCCCACAGGGAGGCCGGAAAACGCAACTCTGCGGACGCCAGCCGGGTAAAGCCCGGCAAAAAAAGTCTTGTTGTCAGCGCACCATGAGCTGCCAGAAATTTTATCGTCGTCAATATGTCGTCTATCCCGACCAGGTGAGGCATTGCGACTACGCTGCCATGAAAGGGCAGGCCATAATCAGTCAGCGCTGCCACAGCTTTAAGAGCCCGGTCCGGTTCCCGGTCAGCAAGCAGTAAGCGGCGCCCTGCGGACGTACTGCTGTTAAGGGAAACGGTCAGTTCCAGCGGCTGTAGCGCTGCCAGTTCCGTAAGGATTGCCGGCGAGAGCAAAGTGGCGTTGGTAGTCAGCGCCAGCAGCGCACCAGGGAACATACGGCGCAGTCCACGCAAAATTTCTAGTATCTCCGGATGGGTAAACGGCTCTCCTTCGTCAAAGCGCGTTGCCGACTCACCGATTATAATCTTCTGTTCAGAAGAGAGAAACAAAGCCGCTTCGAAAATTATATCCGCCGGCAGCGCCGGCAGGCGGTAACTTTGCACTGCGGGCGGGTTTTGGCGGTGGCTGCAGAAAACACAGGCCAGATTGCAGCCGGAGGTAAGGGGCAGGATATTGTCGCGGGCGGCGCAAGTGTGCAGGCAGGAGACTATTTTAGCCGGCAGCACAGCTGCTCTCCAGTTTATCGGCAATGATATGGCCGATTTTAGTAATATCCCCGGCACCCATACTGATAATCAGGTCGCCGGTCTTAGCTTCTTGCATAACACGGGATATTAAATCCTCTTTATCGTCTGTCTGGATAACTTCCGTACCGGCTGCGCGCATACGCCGGGCCAGTTCAGCCGAGGTAACGCCGGGAAGCGGCGTTTCGCCGGCGGCATAGATTTTGTGCAGGAAGACTAGGTCAGCATTTGTAAAAGAGCGGGCAAACTCCTCCATAAACAGGCCGGTGCGGTTGTAACGGTGCGGCTGAAAGACCGCCAGCACCCGCCCCTGGTGGCCGGCACGGGCCGCTTGGAGCGTGGCCTGCACTTCTGTGGGGTGATGAGCATAATCATCTACCACAGTAACCTGCCCCTGCAACAGGAACTGGAAGCGGCGTTTGGCACCGCGAAACATTTCCAATGCTTCCTTAATAACTGCAAACGGAATCCCCAATAAAGAAGCGCCTGCCACCACCGCCAAAGCATTGGCCACGTTATGCTCGCCAGGAACAGACAGCATAATGCTGCCAAGTGGACGCCCCGCTTGCAGTACGGTAAAGCTGGTGTTCCATCCCTCTGTCACCAGGTTTTTTGCCTGGAAGTCGGCAGTTGCCTGCAGGCCGTATGTAACGACGCAGTCCAGATGCGCCGGCTTCATGCCGGGCAGGTAGCGGTCATCCGCGCATAGGACTGCTGTGCCTCCAGGCTTGATGTTGCCGAGAAATTCCCGGTAAGCGGTAAGCAGCCGGTTAAAATCTCCACCGTAATGCTCCAGGTGGTCAGCCTCCACATTAGTTACAACAGCAAGACTTGGCCGGTAGCGCAGGAAAGAGTTGTCACTTTCACACGCCTCCGCCACCAGGTACTCTGACCGCCCCAGGCGTGCATTGCCCTCAAAGTCGGCTAATACTCCGCCGATAAACACGGTCGGATCAAATCCGGCATGCGTCAGGACCAAGGCAAGCATTGAGGTGGTTGTGGTCTTACCATGTGCCCCGGCCACGGCAAGACCGTATTGCTCGTTCAGAAAGCTGGCCAGCAGTTCCGAACGGTGCCACACCGGCAATCCCCTGCGACTCGCCTCCTCCAGTTCCGGGTTGCCGGCAGGAATCGCGGTAGAATATACTACAAGCTCAGCTTCTCCTACATGACCGGCTGAATGCCCATAATGGATGTTTGCGCCAAGCAGTGCCAACGAATCAGTAATTTCGCTCTGCTGCAGGTCAGAGCCGCTGACCGTAAATTTAAGATTCAGCAAAACACGGGCCAAGGCACTCATCCCGTAGCCGCCGATACCGATAAAATGGATTTTTTTGAGCTCTTTTAACACTGGCGTTCCCTCTTTCGCCGTTTAGTTTTACCGTTTTAGTTTATGTCGGCACAGTTTTTTTGAGCAACCAGGCGGCCACGGCACTTTTCCGGAAACCTTTGCCTTTTTATGTCGGTTTCCACCTGAGAAGGCGCTTTTAATGTGTCGAAACTTTGCATATATTTTTATGAATCATTTATTATGTCAAACACTTCACCTTGATATTTTCCCATAACAGAGCACAACGACAGTAATTGAACAAAGAAAATCAACATAATAATCCACAGTATCCACAGGGTTTTCCACAGAAAATGTGCTTTTCTGGACGAAGAAACTACTTTTATCCACAGATTTAACAACAACTTAACATAAGTTTAACACACTCACTCTTATCGCACTGTTCCCAGTTTACTGCTGAAAAATGTCTAATCCCGGTGATGCGTTGAGGTCAAGACCGGCAAACACTTTTTGTCGATACAGGTCATACCCGGCGCAGGCCACCATGGCGGCATTATCAGTGCAAAGTTCCGGACGAGGACAAAGCAGGAGGCGGTCAGCAGCTGATAGCACCTCCGCAAGGCGCCGGCGCAGTAAAGTATTGGCCGCCACCCCACCCGAGAGGAGAACCGTCTGTGCGGCCGTCTTATCGGCTGCCAGCGCTGTTTTCTCCACCAGGATGTCCACAACGGCGGCCTGGAAAGATGCCGCCACGTCAGCCGTGCTCAACGGTTCCCCATGCTGCCTGAGATTATGGACAGTGTTAATGACGGACGATTTCAGTCCGGAGAACGAAAAGTCAAAATTTCCGTCCTGCAATGCTTTGGCCCTGGGGAAAAGGTAGGCCTCCGGGTTGCCGCGGACTGCTTCCCGTTCAACAGCAGGGCCACCGGGGTACCCGAGTTGCAGAATTCGGGCAATTTTATCAAAAGCTTCCCCGGCAGCATCATCACGGGTTGCTCCAAGCAGTTCAGCCTCTCCTCGCCGACGCAGGTACAGCAAGCTGGTATGCCCGCCGGAAGCGACAAGGCAGACTGCCGGAAATGTCACTTCATGCTCCAGGTAGTTAGCTGCTACATGCGCATCCACATGGTTGACTGCCAGCAACGGCTTGCCGGCAGCATAGGCCAATGTTTTGGCGGTGCTGACTCCGATCAACAACGCTCCCACCAGTCCGGGTCCATAAGTCACCGCAAACGCCGCAAGGTCTGCAAAGCCTATCCCCGCTTCAGCCAAGGCCTGATCGATAACCGCATTTATTGTTTCGAGATGCCGCCGCGAAGCAATTTCCGGAACCACGCCCCCATACTTTTGGTGAACCGTCGCCTGCGAGGCAACAACGTTACTCAGGATTTCACGCCCGTCCGCCACTACGGCAGCAGCCGTTTCGTCACAGGAAGTCTCCAGGCCGAGTATCAACATTGTACTCATTTTCCCTCCTTCAATCGTGCCTTGTATACGGCGTGAAGGCCGGACGGGATACTGTCCAGCCACATAATCAGCGCATCTTCATTGCTGTAGTACCCCGGACGCACGCCGCGCCGCACAAATCCATACTTCCTGTACAGGTTTTGCGCCAGGCGGTTAGAACGTTTAACCTCCAGAGTCACTTTTGCAGCGCCTTTGCAGTCTGCCTCCATCAGGAGTTTCTCCAGCAAAGCGCCGCCGACGCCCTGGCGCCGGCAGTCAGGACGCACGGCCAGGTTGGTGATGTGAGCTTCGTCCAGAATGATCCAGAGACCGGCGTACCCATAGACGGTTCCCGCTAATAGCGCCACAAAGTAACTGGCTAACCTGTTATCAATAATCTCCTGCAAAAAAGCATTCTTCGACCATGGAGAGGTGTAGACCTCCTGTTCGATGGTCACTACCTGTTCAATATGCTCCAGTCTCATTTGCACAATAGTCAGCTCCAGCGCTAACTCCTCCTTCCCTGCCGGCCCGATATCCGGTTTCTGCTGCCGAACCGCGCACGTAAAGAGGAAGAAGATCGCGGTAACTGACCCCTCGGCCGGCCGCAAGCGCGGAAAGACCCAGCCAAGCCACTGAAGCAGCTCCGGAATGGCTGGCAGTGGGGGGCAGGAAACAGGCCCGGGAACCGAGTTCCTTAACAATCTCCTCCCGGTGTACCTGTACGGCATCCCCAAGGAACAAGACTGACTCACTGTACAGTTGCAATTCCGCGAGCAAGTCCGCCAGTGAAACGGCTCGCTCACCCACCAGCTTTACCGTCTCAAGACCGGCTGCGCGGAATACTGCATTGTACACCTGTTGCCGCCGGGCATCAAGTATCGGTGAAACAAGTCCAGGGAAGTAGGGTGCCTGTTGGCATAGTGCCTCCAAGGTGGAAACAGCGGCAAGCTTAATGTTCAGTGCCTGACCCAAAGCTCTGGCCGTTGTCACGCCTATGCGCACCCCGGTAAAAGAGCCGGGTCCTGCTGCTACCGCCACCCCGTCCAGCGCCTCCGGCGCAAGGCCTGCATCATGTAAAGCTGCTGCCACCAAAGGCAACAGCTTCTCAGAGTGAGTTTTGCTGATCTGTTGTGTATATTCAACAAGCAGCTGCCCCGGCGTAGCAAGCGCTACACTGCAGGCGAGCGTTGCCGTATTAATCCCCAGCACTAGCACCTGTTAACTCCCCTTTCGGCAGCAAAGCGGCACATACGTTCTTGTATTCCAGCCCTTCAGCCGCCAGCATAATCTCCCTGCAATGCTCATCTACACGAACAATCCGGATTGACAATGACGGTACAGTGGACAGCGCGCTGAATTTATCGGCCCATTCCACCGCGCAGACACCCTCCCCGTCCAGATATTCCTCCATGCCCAGCTCCAACAGGGCCGTTTCATCATCCAGCCTGTAAAGGTCAAAGTGATAAAAGGGCCACCGCCCCTCAAGGACGTTCAGGATTGTAAAGGTGGGGCTGCGCACCGGTCCGCTGATACCGAGCGCCCGGGCCACACCGCGGGCAAAAACGCTTTTGCCCGCCCCAAGGGCACCTTCCAGCAAAAGCACCGCTCCCGGGAACAGTCTTTCTCCCACTGCCCTGCCCAACGCCTCTGTCTGTTCCTCTGAACAAGTTCTGGCGACTACCATCCACTTGCCGTTAAAAATGGGTAAAACCCCCATAAGCTAGTTTTTCCCTTTCTCCGTCCGCCTTAATCATTATAATCTCTTTGCCGTCACAAATCTCACCAATTTCGTATAGCGGCGTCCCGAACCGAGCGGCAAATTCACCGGCCAACCAGGGAAAACACTCTCTTTTCACTGCCAGCAGCAGTTCATAGTCTTCCCCGCCGGACAACGCCAGGTCCAGCGGATCCTTGCCGGTCAATGCCGCCACAGTTTGTGCCGCAAAAGACAAAGGAAGCAGTTTTTCCCGGAGAGCAGCACCGCAACCGCTTCTTTCACAAATTTCCCCCAGGTCTTTCAGGATCCCGTCCGACAAGTCAATAGCCGCCGTCACTGCCCCGGTCGACGCCAAAAAATGTCCTTCCGGCAAGCGCGGTACGGGACGGTAATGTCCCTGCAGCGCTTCCTGCCTTATTGCTGCGGGACAATCGGTAAGCGGATCAAGGAGCAACTGCAGGCCGGCCGCGGATGCGCCAAGCGTCCCGGTAACACAGAGCACATCGCCGGGATTGGCACCGCTGCGCAGCAGAACCTTGTCCGCCTCGCCTTGAGCGGTGATGCTGATTACGAGCGGGCCAGGGGACCCGACCGTATCTCCTCCGACCACCTGGACCTCGAACCTGTCGGCCAGTGATTTCAGCCCACGGTAAAAATCAAGCACGAAACCCACTTCCGTCTCTTTGTTCAGAGCGAGGGAAACATAGATGTAGCGGGCCCTTGCTCCCATGGCGGCAAGGTCGCTTAAGTTCACTGCCAGCGCTTTATAGCCAAGATCAAAGGGCGGTATGCTGCCTCGCAAAAAATGAATACCCTCTACGAGCATATCCGTGGTGGTAACAAGCCGTTTGCCGGGGGTCAGTACAGTTACCGCAGCATCATCACCAATGCCCACCAACCCTTCTTCACATAATTCGGAATCCACAAGTGCCGCGATTTCCCTGATCAACTTTTTTTCTCCCCACTGGCTGATGTTCACATTTATCACCTTGCTTTGGAATTCACGATACCGATAAATCAGCATCGTCATAGGTTCTCAAGGATAATTTGACTTTAAGACGTTTTTTTCGTTATAATTAATTATAACAGGACTGGTTATACTGGAAAAGGGTATTTGCTTTACCGGGTAAATTACTATTGTGAAGGGGTGAAATTCATTGAAGCGGTCGCGTGAAGTAATAGGACTGCCGGTCATCGAACTGCGCGAAGGAAAATCGCTTGGCCGTGTTCACGGGTTGCTGGTCAATCCAGCCGGCAGGCGTGTCGCCGCTCTGGAAGTGGGAGAAAGGACGCTGCTCAAAACCAAATGTGAACTGGTCACCTTTGACCTGATCAGAAGTATTGGTACGGACGCCGTTACATTACACAGTTTCACCGCCGGTGAGGAGCCTTGTGAAACAACCCCGGAAGGGTTTTCCGACAAAAAGTTATCGGGAAGCCGGGTTGTAACCGCTGACGGCACGCTGGTAGGAGTAGTGGAAGACTTTACTTTTGTTGAAGCAAGCGGAGCCATTGCTGAATTGGCCGTTACAGTCGAGAAGGCAAAATACAACCTGCTTTTGCCGGTTGATGCAGTGGAGAATTTTGGCAAGGATTTTATTATCGTGCGGGAAGACTTCCGCTCCAGTTCGAAAGAAGTGCTTCCCGGCGAACGGCCTGCCAAACAACTCGTCCAGTCGCTGGAACAAAAAATTATTGAACTGGCGCTTGACCGGGAGGCAGGCCAGGATGTGCTGAATGAGCAGGGGGAGGTTCTCATCAGGAAAGGGGAAAAGGTAACCCCTGAAGTGATTGACCGCGCCCGGGAGGCAAACCGCCTGGCCCACGTGCTCATTGCTGCCGGCCTTGGTGAAGTGTTGGAAGGCCTCGATTTTACCCGGGAAAAACTGGACGCCGGCAGCAAGAAACTGCTGGAAACGCTGCAGCACCTGAGAGAATCGCCTTTATGGCCTCTTTCAAGACGTACCGGAGAAGACAGACAGGGACCGACCGGCGAGTTGCGTGACCTTTGGCACGAGCTGCAGGGTAAAGTTACCCGCGGAGGCAAGGAACTAGAAGAAAAAATTAAACACAAAATAAAAGAGATTTTACAGGATTTGGATCAAAAAGATTAGACTGCGCGGCACAGGATTAATAAAGGCAGCAATGCCTGTTTTTTTTTGCTCCAAAGTCGAGGAGCGTCACACATGGCGTTTTTGCCGCATAGCTTAACAGCAGGCTAATTTTGCCCGGAGGTGTGCAAATGCAAAAGATTGAAGAACCGACCATGGCAGACCTGCCGCCGGGAACACTTGCCAAAGTTCTCTCCCTGGAGGCGGAAGGAATGCTCAGAAGAAGATTGCTTGATCTGGGATTGGTCCCAGGTACATTGGTGGCGGCAATCGGCAGGAGTCCGGCTGGTGACCCTGCAGCTTACAGGATCAGGGGTGCAGTGATGGCGTTAAGGGCCGAAATGGCAGGACAAATCAGAGTTTTGCCTGTCCTTGCCGCCGACTTAGGCGAATCACAGCAGGAGGGACGGCCGAGAGATGCAAAATTATGAAGGCAGCCTGGTATTTCATGATTTATTAGCCATTCCACGCGCCGACTGCGCTTTTACCGTCGCATTGGCCGGCAACCCGAACACAGGAAAAAGCACTTTGTTTAACGCTCTGACCGGTCTGAAACAGCACACCGGTAACTGGCCCGGCAAAACGGTAGTCCAGCACAGGGGACGCTACAAGCACCTGAACAGAGACTATATTCTCGTCGATTTGCCGGGTACATATTCACTGCTGGCCAACTCGGCAGAGGAACAGATTGCCCGTGATTTTATCTGTTTTGGCCGGCCGCATGCTACGGTAATTGTAGTGGACGCCACCTGCCTGGAGCGTAATTTGAATCTGGCCTTGCAAGTTATGGAAATTACCGGCCGCGCCGTTGTCAGCCTTAACTTAATTGATGAAGCCCGCAGGAAAAAAATCGTCATAGACCACCTGGCGCTGGAGAACAGGCTGGGAGTGCCGGTCATTCCCACCGCGGCGCGCTTCGGGGAAGGCCTGGGACAACTGAAAGAAGCCATCTCCCTGGCAGCAGGCAGAGCAATCGAACCTAAACCAATACAGCTTCCCTACCCGGCAGAGATTGAACAGTTGCTGGAAGAGCTGGTTCGTCAGTTGCCGGGCAGTCTGCCCGCCTGGGTGAATCGCCGCTGGGTAGCACTGCGCCTGCTTGACGGGGACCGGAGAGTAGCAGACTGGCTGAGAAGTATTTCCGAAAACGACTTGCCAAGGAGGAGAATTTCTTGAGTGCGCAGGCTACCGATTTTGCCGGCGAGGTGAAATTCACACCTGACGGGGATATATCTCCGGTGCAAAAAGTTCCTTTTATACACGACCAAATAGTCACCGCCATCTATATCCGGGCAGAAGAAGTAACCAAAAATGTCACAACCGCCACCGCCACACAAACCGGCTGGGACCATAAAATCGACAGCCTGGTGACCTCCCGGATTTTTGGTTATCCGCTAATGCTGGCACTGCTGGGAACAGTCTTTTGGCTGACAATTTCAGGAGCTAATGTCCCTTCCGCCATGCTGGCCGACTTTTTTTTCACCGTTGAGCGGCAACTGACCGCCCTGTTTATGCTGGCCGGTGCCCCGGCCTGGCTGCACGGCATAGCAGTTCTTGGTACCTACCGCGGCCTTGCCTGGGTGGTTTCGGTGATGCTGCCTCCTATGGCCATCTTTTTCCCCCTCTTTACCATCCTGGAGGACTTAGGGTATCTCCCGCGCGTTGCCTTTAACCTGGACCATCTCTTTAAGCGCTTCGGCGCACACGGCAAACAGGCGCTGACCATGTCTATGGGCTTCGGCTGCAATGCCGCGGGAGTAATAGCCGCCCGCATCATTGACTCCCCGCGGGAACGGATGCTGGCCATCCTGACCAATAGTTTTGTCCCCTGTAACGGCCGTTTCCCCACCCTGATCGCTATTGCCATGATTTTCATGGGGGCTGGTGCTCTGGGCTCCCTGGCCGCATCGGCGACTGTCGCCGGCCTGGTGCTGGTAGGAGTTGCCGTCACGCTGCTCGTTTCCCTGTTGCTAACCAAAACATTATTGCGGGGAACCCCCTCCACGTTTACACTGGAGTTGCCGCCGTACAGAAGGCCCAAGCTCACCGATGTAATTGTACGCTCTTTCTTCGACCGCACCCTGTTCGTCCTGCGGCGGGCCGTAATAGTAGCCGCCCCGGCCGGAGCGCTCACCTGGCTGCTCGCCAACATCCGTGTCGGTGATATCACAGTGCTAGCGCACGTGGCCGGTTGGCTTGACCCGTTCGGCCGGGCGCTGGGTTTGGACGGGATTATTATCCTCTCTTTTATCCTGGGACTGCCGGCCAATGAGATTGTAGTACCCATCATGGTGATGAGTTATATGGCAGCAGGTGCCATGATGGAGGCAGAGAGTCTCACCGCCCTGCAGTCATTGCTTGTTGGCCACGGCTGGACCTGGGTGACTGCGCTTAACTTCATGCTCTTCTCCCTGCTTCATTTTCCCTGCGGAACAACATTGCTGACCATTCGCAAAGAAACCGGCAGCCTTGGCTGGGCGGTGTTTGCCGCCCTGATGCCTCTGGCCGTCGCCTCCTTGGTCTGCCTTGCAATCGCGCAGGGCGCGCGCCTGGCAGGTCTGTTTTAAACATAAAGCCGGTCGCCGCCGGCTTTATGTTTATCTTAATATCAACAGGGCCTCAGGTCAGTGCCAAGCGCCTGCGAAAAGACACGCATCGCGCAAAAATCCCCGCACATCGAGCATTCTTCCCGTTGCCCGGGGTTCTTTTTTTTGCGCATTTCTGCCGCCAAAGGCGGATCGAGAGACAACGCAATCTGTGCCTGCCAATCCAGAGCTTTGCGCGCTTTGGCCATTGACAGGTCCCAGTCGAGGGCGCCGGGTATTCCTTTGGCGATATCAGCAGCGTGTGCGGCGATACGGGACGCCATGATTCCGGCACGAACGTCAGCCGAATCCGGCAGTCCTAAATGTTCCGCCGGCGTCACATAACAGAGGAAGTCGGCACCCGCCCAGGCAGCCAAGGCGCCGCCAATAGCGGCGGTGATATGGTCATAACCGGGTGCCACGTCGGTAACAAGCGGACCCAGCACATAGAAAGGAGCTCCCCGGCACAGCGACTTCTGCAGTTCCACATTAGTCTGGATCTGGTGCAGCGGAACATGGCCGGGACCTTCCACCATGACCTGCGCACCTCGTTCTTTTGCCCGGTCAACCAGTTCGCCAAGCACAAGCAGTTCCTGAATCTGTGGTCCGTCGGTGGCGTCGGCCAGGCAGCCGGGACGCAGCCCGTCGCCAAGGCTTAAAGTGACATCATAGCGCGTGACAATTTCCAGCAGCTCATCATAACGCTCATACAGCGGGTTTTCCCGCCCGTGGTGCAACATCCATCCTGCCAGAAAAGCGCCGCCGCGGCTGACAATGTCAGCTACACGCCGCCGCCGGCGCAATGACTGTACCACGTCCATCGTTACGCCGCAATGGACGGTAATAAAATCAACTCCGTCGGCAGCGTGTTCTTCAATAACCCTGAACAAGTCGTCAGGCGTCATTTTAGCCGTGGCGCCGTATCGCTCCCTGGCCTCGGCCGCGGCTTGGTAAACAGGCACAGTCCCGACCGGCAAAGGTGAGCCGGCCAGGACAAGCCGCCTCATATCGGCTATCCCAGGGCCGGTGGACAGGTCCATTACCGCATCGGCACCGGCGCTGATGACCTCTTGCAGCTTACACAGTTCAGTGCTGTGGCTCGGATAATCAGGGGACGTGCCGATATTGGCGTTCACCTTGGTCGGGAGGCCACGGCCTATAGCCCGCGGCTTTAAGGCAGAATGGCATGGATTAGCCGGCAGCACAATAGTTCCGTCTGCAAGTCCCTTGCGGATCATCTCCGCACTGACTCCGTCAGAGGCCGCCGCCTGCTCCATCTCGGGCGTAATGATCCCCTGTAAGGCTTTAATTCTTTGCGTCATGCCAGATATCCCTTCGCAGTTTAATAGGGCTTGCTGAAACCCGGCTCATTGTCGTAAAGCCATAGTTTCTGAGCCGCCGACCACAGCCAGGTTTCACTGAGTCTGGCCAAAAAACTGTCTATGTCTTTATCGGTAATCTCCGAGGTTGCCAGAAAACGACAGCGATACCAATTAACAAGCAATAAATCCGGAAGAAAATTGCCAGGCCAGACTTTGGTGCCACGGTTGGAAACAAATTCGCACTGAAAGGGAGCAAGGTCAGTAAACTGCGGCACACCGTTTTCACTGATAATATAAATATCAACACCTACAAGCCTGGCTGATTTTACTGCTCTTTCCATTGCTCACCATTCCCTTGTTCATTCATTTTCTCAATAATTGCGCCGGCATATTCATCGGTGCCGGCAGTGCCCCCCACGTCATAGGTTACGCGCCTGCCCTCCGCCAGGACAGCCTGCATGGCACGTTCAATGCACACTGCCGCCGTATTCTCTCCCAGCCAGCGCAGCATCATGATGCCGGAGCTTAAGACCGCGGAAGGATTAACCTTGTTCAAGCCGGCGTACTTCGGCGCCGAGCCGTGGACGGCCTCAAAAATGGCACAACTGTCGCCAATGTTGGCCCCCGGCGCAAAGCCCAGTCCGCCCACCATTCCGGCGCACAGGTCGGTAATAATATCGCCGTATAAATTCGGCAGGACGAGGCAATCAAACTGTGCCGGATTGCGTACCAGCTGCATGGCGCAGTTGTCTACGATAATGTCACCCGTCTCAATCTCCGGGTAAGCTTTTGCCGCCTCCCGGAAAGCTTCCAGGAACAGTCCGTCAGTGATCTTCATAATGTTGGCTTTATGCACACAGACTACTTTTTTGCGCCCCTGCGCCCTGGCCCATTTAAAGGCAAAGTCGGCAATCCGGAACGAGCCGGGCCAGGTTATCACCTTCAGGCACTGCGCCACTTCACTGGACACCATGTGTTCAATAGCCGAGTAAGTATCTTCAGTGTTTTCTCGGAAATTTAGAATATTGATATCGTTCCACGGCCGCCTCACCGCCGGGATGGAAACGGCGGGACGCACGTTACTGTATAGGTCAAACACTTTGCGCAGAGTAACGTTGGCACTTTTATGACCCGTTCCCACCGGTGTTGTCGTCGGCCCCTTCAAGGCTACCCTGTTTTTGGCAATGGAATTAATGGTCTTTTCCGGCAGGAGCGTGCCGTACTTATCGAGACAGTCAAGCCCAATCTCCTCGTATTCCCATTTGATATTCACGCCGCTGGCATCAATGACCCTTTTTACCGCTTCACATATCTCCGGCCCGGTTCCTTCCCCGGGGATAAGTGTAACAACATGCTTTGACATCTGCAGCCTCCCTGAAAAACTTGTTTTATCGTCTCTTCCACTGCGAGCAGATAAAATTACCTGACAGCCGCCAGCACTTCCTCCAGCGTGCCGGTCAGCCGGCCGTTCTGTTCCGGTGTGCCGATCGTAACCCTGATGGTATCCGGAGCTCCAAATATATCACCGGTACGCACAATAACGCCTTGCCGCAATAATTGAGCAAAGACCTTACGGCAGTCGGCGGCTATGTTCACCCAGAAAAAGTTGGCCTCAGTCGGCGCAAAGTTCAGGCTAAGGCGGGTAAATTCTGCGGCCAGAAAGGCCTTTCCCTCTTCATTCAGAGTACGGCTCCGCGCCAGATGCTCATTATCGCCCAAAGCTGCCAGTGCCGCAGCCTGCGCCGGCATATTCACGTTAAACGGCTCCTTGACGCGCGACAGGTAGCCGATCAGTTCCGGACGGGCCACACCGTAACCAACCCGCAATCCCGCCAGTCCATAAATCTTGGAAAAAGTCCGTAACACAATCACATCACGGTCCTGACGGACATAATCCAGCGTCTGCGGGTATTCCCGGTCAACGACGTATTCATAGTATGCTTCATCAAAAACCACAATTACCCCCTTGGGCAGGCTGTCCAGCAGCTTCTCGACTTCTGCCCGGCGGACAATGGTCCCGGTGGGGTTGTTAGGATTGCAGACAAAGACAAGTTTCGTCTTTTCTGTCACCGCCGCCGCCATAGACGGCAGGTCGTGGGTCATGTTGACTGCGGGAATGGCTACCGTCTTTCCTCCCATGACCTTAACGGCAAAATCGTACTCCGAGAAAGTGGGGTCGGCAACAATTGCTTCTTCGCCCGGCTCCAGGAAAGCTTCGGCAATAAGCTTGATAATCTCGTCCGAGCCGTTACCGACAATCAGAGCCTCCGTAGCTACACCCAATTGCGCGGCCAGCGCGTTTTTCAGGTAATAACAGTTTCCGTCAGGGTAGGCGGAAACTCTTGGCACTAACTCACGCAGCACCTGCATGGCGGCGGGGGATGGCCCGAGCGGGTTTTCATTGGAGGCCAGCTTAATAACGTTGCTGATGCCCAGCTCCCGTTCTACTTCCTCCACCGGCTTGCCCGGCACATACGGCTTAATAGACATAATTGTCTGCCGGTATATTTGCTTGCTCATCACTACCTCCTAAATCTGGCGTTTGTCTATCACGCGCTTGGCCTTGCCTTCGCTGCGCGGAATTGACTTCGGTTCCACCAGCCGGACCTTGGCAGAAATACCAAGGATGGATTCTATCTTCGAATCAATTTTCTTCTCCAGCTCCTCCAGGCGGCGCACCTTGTCAGAGAACATTCTTTCCGAAACTTCGACCTGGATTTCCAGCATATCAAGGCTGCCCTCCCGCGTAACAACGAGCTGGTAATGCGGTTCCGTTTCACCAATCTCCAGCAGTACGCTTTCCACCTGGGTCGGGAAAACATTGACGCCGCGGATAATGATCATGTCGTCGTTACGGCCGGTCACTTTTTGCATGCGCACATGGGTACGCCCGCACAGGCACGCCTCAGCGCAGAGCGAAGTAATATCGCGGGTCCGGTAACGTATAACCGGCAGCGCTTCCTTGGTGATAGTTGTCAGTACCAGCTCGCCTGTCTCCCCGTAAGGCAGCGGCTGGCCGGTGGCGGGATCAATAATTTCCGCGATAAAATGGTCCTCAAAGATATGCAGTCCGCTTTTTTCCTCGCACTCAATGGCTACCCCTGGCCCGATAATTTCACTTAAACCGTAAATATCAAACGCCGAGATGCCTAGACGCGATTCTATCTGCCGGCGCATGTTTTCTGACCACGGCTCAGCACCGAAAATCCCGGCCTTTAATTTAAAGTCACCCTTATTCAGCCCCATCTCAGCCATTACTTCCGCCATAAACAGGGCGTAACTCGGCGTACAGGTCAGGATATCAGTGCCAAAGTCCTGCATAATCATTATCTGGCGCTGCGTGTTGCCACCGGAAATCGGGATGACGGCAGCACCTACCAGTTCCGCCCCGTAGTGAACGCCAAGGCCTCCGGTAAACAACCCGTAGCCGTAAGCGTTTTGTACCACGGAACTGCGCGTCGTGCCGGCGCTGACCAGCGAACGTGCCATCAGCTCCGCCCAAGTCGCCAGGTCCTGGCGCGTATAGCCCACCACCGTCGGCTTGCCCGTTGTCCCGGAAGAAGAGTGGTAACGGGCCACTTCATTTTGCGGGACGGCAAACAAGCCGAAGGGATAGTTGTCCCGGAAGTCCTGTTTAACGGTAAAAGGCAATTTCGCCAGGTCCGACAGCTCCCGGAGGTCACCCGGGTCAATGCCGGCAGCCTGAAAAACACGACGGTAATGGGGAACAGTGGCAAACACCCGCTCCACCATCTTTTTCAGCCGCTTCAGCTGCACTTCACGCAGCCTTTCCCTTGACATGCATTCCGCTTCCCTGTTCCAGTACACAACAAGCCCCCCTCAGGCAATTGCCGGCTTTATGTTTACGAAAGCAGTTTCTTCGACAGCAAGCCGGACAAATCCTTCCTCGGCAACCAACTAAACTGACCGCATATCCCTCCACCAAAAGGCATACAGATTCTAAAAGACTCGGCCAATAAGCGTTCAGGAGGATATAACAGTGAAAAAAGTATTTCTGTTCCTCGCCTTACCGGTTTTGGCCGCCCTGCTGGTTAAAGTAATGATTTCCTCCGGGGTGCTTGAGGCAATGACAACGCCGGCACGCCTGTTACCAATCTACTATGTAGACACGCCGGAAAAGAAGCTGGCATTATCCTTCGATGCCTCCTGGGGGACTCAGCATACTACGCGCCTGCTGGAAATCCTGGAGCAGAACAATATAAAAACCACCTTTTTCCTGACCGGCTTCTGGGCGGAGAAATACCCGGAACTGGTAAAAAAAATCGCGGCCGCCGGCCACGAACTGGGCAATCACACCTGGACCCACCCCCATCTGAACACGCTTGACAAACGAGGCATCAAAATAGAATTAGAGCGGCTCCACGCCGCTCTAAGCGGCCTGACGGGCGTCGGTCCCAGCCTCTTCAGGCCGCCCTTCGGCGAATACAGCAACAAAGTCATTGAAGCAGCCAATGAGCTTGGGCTTCTCACTATCCAATGGAGCATAGATTCACTGGACTGGAAAGAGTTGAGCCGCGAAGCCATCGTCCAGCGCGTCACCAGCCGCCTCCACCCCGGCGCCATCATTCTTTTCCACAACAATGGCCGCTACACAGCCGACGCGCTGCCGGAGATTATCAGCTTTGCCAAAAGCCAGGGCTATACCATTGTCCCCATTTCCGAACTGCTCCACCGGGAAGACTGGTATATCGACCCCGCTGACGGCGCCCAGAGGAAGCGGCGGTGACAGTAAGGTTACAAGAGGGCGACTGCGAGCCTGACTGAGTCTAGCGAGCGGCGCTACGGGTGCGTCACCGACCCCATGAACAGGAGGGTGTCGGTCTGCTTATCGACAATGGCGAAGAAAAAGGGCCGGTCGACCACCATGTTGAACGTCTCGTCGGGACGGAGGGAGACCACCCTTACCGAAATTGAAGTTACCGCCGCAGCCTCTGTGCCTCTTTCATCAACGTCCACAACAGCTTTGTGCTTCACTTCGCCGATATAGGCCTGGGGCGGCGGCGTGAGGAGCTTGGAGAAGTCGGCGGCATACGGCTGAAAAGCGATTCCCATGCCCATGCCGGACAGGATTTCGTTCAGCGTTTTCTCGTACTCGATGCTGAAGCGCGGCAGGGAAATCCGACCCTCCTTGGTGGCGAAACGGGACTGCCACATCGTCCAGTTGGCGGCGTTAAGGTTCCGCTGGAATTCCTCCAGGTTCGAATCCCGGCTGGGCAGGAAAATGTACATGCCGGCGCTTTGGTCTTTGCCGTAGGGCAGTTCAACTGCCTCAAAATTGGCGTCCCGGAAGTAGCGGAAATCACCGGACTTCGACATCATCGGCACCTGCTCCCGGGCGCGGCCGGCCGGGTAGAACGGCTGCTCCCGGGTTTCCGCTCTGTCAAACTCCGTGGTCCACGTGCCTAGGAAGTAGATGGCGTTGATCAAATACATCACGTCGTCCGGGTCGATGCGTTCGACAATCTTGTCAATCTTGCCGTTGGTCTTGTCTTGCACCCACTTGTTGATTACCGCCGGGGCTTCGGGGGCGATGAAGTCGAGCTCGGCGACCTCGGCGCTGTAGTAGCGCTTTACGGTTTCCAGGAACTCGGCCACGAACACAGCGTCCTGCTTGGCCCACAGCGAGTTGGCGACGTCAAGTCTCACTCCGGGGGCCGGGGAGTTCAGTGCCTTAAGCAGCGCCTGGTTGGTTTTGTTCAGGTCCTCGACCGACACCCCCTGCACGCCGAGCACCTCGGCCATCGCCTTCTTGGTTTCCGTATCCGCCCCGTTGTAGACCATGCTCAGGGCCAGGGCTACACTTACCGGGGACACGAAGATGTTTTCGCCGGCATCCTCTTTGGCCAGGGCGGCAAAAAGGTTAAAGCCGAAGTCCTTCGTCATGCCGGCCGCCGGCGGAGTCGGAGGCTTCTTGCCGGTTCCAGGCGCCCCGGGGCTGGTGATGACCACGGTCCTGCCGGCGGGTTTCCACTCCACCTTGCAGTCCAGTGCCTCGGCCAGGAAGCGGAACGGCACCATGGTACGGCCGTCGACTATCCTGGATGGAACGTCAAGCAGGTGGGGCCGCCCGTTAACATCTGCCGTCCGTGAACCGACGCGCAGCCTGACGTCCGCCTGGCTGCCGGCGACAGCGATTACACCCTGGTCGTAAGTCACTTGGGTGCCCAGTGCTTCAAACACTGCCCTCAGGGGCACCAGAGTGCGTCCGTTATCGATCACACCGGCAATTTCCAGCTGCTTTCCATCTACGATTACCGTGAAACCTGCCGCATAAGTGACACCTCCTAACATCAGGCGCATTACAAACACGAGAGGCAAAACCAGAACAACGGTTAACACAACTGCTTTTTTTAACATTTTTGTTTAGCCTCCTGGTTATGGTGATTACGATAAGTTAGTCAGTAAGTTTAGACGGCTCTAGCGGCAAAAAGTTCCCGGGTTTGCCTTAACGGAAGCGTAGTTACGCCCGCGCTCCACTGCCTGACGAGTTATTCATGATAATATTCATTTCGCGCCGCCGGTGCGGTCGACACAAATCGGTTTTAATCATTACGGAGCAACATACAATTGTCCTGCCGTCCTATGTGCTGGAAGAATTAAAGAGGGTTATCAAGCGGAAATTTTCGCAGAAGTATGCTTTGCTGGACAAATTCATCCAAGAGCTTCCCTTTACGCTCGCCTATACGCCGGAGAAAATAGACGCGAAAAAGTACCCGGAAATACGGGACAAAGCGGTAGATTTCGTCAATGGCAGCGTCTGAAAAGATTTCATGTGCTGAAAAAGCACCGGGTGCAGCAAAAGAAGGACCGGCTGGTTCTGGGGCCGTGTTATACTGATTAAGGTTAGGCCATACAGGACAAGCACCACGGTGGACATTTACACCCACACCGTGCCTGGAACACAAAAACGGCTGGCCGGCAGGCTTGACGAAATACTGGCCGGACACTAGCTGTCAGCGGCACACCAGTTTTAATCAAATTCAGGTAAAGAAAAACGATTTTCTCAAAAACGCTTCTGAAAAACAAAATGGCAGGCGCTTCCAACCTTGAAAGTCCCACCGTTATTGGCTTTATTGGCAGGGGAGACAGGACTTGAACCCGCAACCAACGGTTTTGGAGACCGCTACTCTACCGATTGAGCTACTCCCCTGCACTTGACCTTATTTTAACTCAAGATGTTCGAGTTGTCAAACAGTAACACCAAGCTGTGCACTGCATCCAAGCAGGGCGGTGAGCAGATTCTAAGGCCTTTTAACATTATCATTTGCGCCCAAGGTAAGCGTTTTGTACGCGGCAGTCAACGAGAAGTTCTTCAGCCGCGCCATCTATTACTACCAACCCTCTTTCCAGAACATAGCCGCGATCGGCCATTTCCAAGCCGGCACGCACGTTCTGCTCCACTACGATAACTGTCATGCCTTGCTCGCGTAAACTGCGGACCAGTTGTGTTATTTCTCTGACAATCAGAGGAGCAAGACCTAGTGACGGTTCATCCAGCAAGAGCAGCTTAGGTTTGGCCATCATCGCCCGTCCGATGACCAGCATTTGCTGCATTCCGCCTGAGAGAGTACCGGCAGCCTGTTTCTCTCTCCCTTTTAAAACCGTAAACATCTCCAGAATTCTTGAAATTTCTGCCGGCAAAAGATGTTTTTCAGAACGGTAACGATGGTATGCGCCCAACAGCAGGTTGTCATAGACAGACAGTGCCGCAAACACCTGGCGTCTTTCCGGCACAAGGACTATACCCTGTTTAACCAGAATTTCAGCAGGCTGTCCGGCAACATTACGCCCGCAATAAACGATTTGTCCGCCGGACGGCCGGTAAATCCCGGCAATGGCCCCAAGCATTGTGCTTTTCCCGGCACCATTGGCACCGATGACAGCGACAATTTCACCCTGCTCTACAGATATATTAAGTCCGTGCAAAACCTTGATCGCCCCGTGCGCAACCTGGAGCCCGTTGACCGTCAGCAAATCTTTTCCCCTCCCAGGTAAGCGGCAACAACCATTTCATCCTGTTGAATTTCCGCCGGAGTTCCCTCCGCAATTTTCCTGCCAAGGTATAACACGATTACCCGGTCGGACAGTTCCATCACCGTGTTCATATCATGTTCCACCAAAAGGATGGTTACACCTGTGTCACGAAGTTGCCGGAGCAAGCCGACCAACTGTATTTTTTCTGCCGGGTTCAATCCGGAAGCCGGTTCATCAAGCAGCAACAGCGCAGGCTCCATGACCATAGCCCTTGCTATTTCCGCCAAGCGCTGCTCACCGAACGAAAGTGATGTCACCGGGCGCTCCGCATACTCTTCCAAGCCGACCCTTTGCAGGCAGGAGATGGCCTTTTCCCTTGTGAGGCGCTCTTCCCGCATCGCCTGCGGCAACCGCAGCGCCGAGGCAAAAAACCCGCTGGCTGTTCGGAGATGCCTGCCGGCCATCACATTTTCCAGAACGGTCATCCGGCTGAAAAGCTGCAGGTTTTGAAAAGTGCGGGTAAGACCGAGTCCTGCCGACTGAAACGGTTTATTCCCCTGGATCTCCTTGCCGCGGAGCAGTACCTGTCCGGCTGTCGGCGCATACACACCGCTGATTATATTAAACAAGGTGGTTTTTCCGGCACCATTAGGGCCAATAACAGAAACAACCGTTCCTTCCTGTACCTGAAAACTTACTTTATCCACCGCCAGGAGACCACCAAATTCCTGGGTTACCTCTCTTACCTCCAGGATGCTCAATTTTTAGCCTCCTTCGCTTGCCGGACAATGTTGGTACGGCGTGCGTTAAATCGATTGCGCAGTTCCTGGATGCCGCCCGCCAGACCATCGGGAAGAAAAATAAAGACTACTACCAGAATAAGGCCGAATGTAGTGGTTTCTATGGCCGCTACAGCATGGGCCGCAGGCAATACCAACGGAACAACTGCCCGCAGCACTTCAATCAGCAGAGTAACCGTTGCCACGCCAAGTACTCCGCCATAAATGCTGGCCATGCCTCCCAGAGCAGCCATAATGGCAAACTCAATACTCACCTTAAAGCCAAATGCCGCCGGGCTGAAAAAGCGGATGAAATGGGCATACAGGCTGCCAGCCAGGGCGGCATAGGCAGCGCTGAGCACAAACAACTGCAGCTTAAGGCGAAACGTGTCGACACCCAAACATTCGGCAGCTATTTCACTGTCATGGATAGCCCGCAGTGAGCGCCCAATCCGCGAATGGACAATATTGTGGGAAAGCCAGGCCACAAAGGCTACTGCCATCCAGACCAGGTAATAATATTCTGCTGTTCTCAGTCTTAAATCCGCCACATACAAGGCAGGAATTCCAGTCAAGCCGGAAGGTCCGCCGGTAAGAAAGCTCCATTGCTTCAGCAGAAAATAAACAATCAGTCCAAAGCTGAGCGTGGCCAGAGCCAAAAAGTGTCCGCGGAGTTTAAGCGCGGGCCACCCGACAACCAATGCTACCAAAGAGGCTAAAGAAATGCCGGCAGGCATCGCAAGCCAAGGAGAAAAGCCGTACCCCGTAGTGAGAATCCCGGAGGTATATGCTCCCAATGCAAAAAATGCCGCCTGTCCAAGCGATGCCTGACCGGCGTATCCCATCAGCAGGCAAAGTCCGATTACCACTATGGCGCGGATGCCGATAAAGATGCCGATAGTACGAAAATATGTGGACTGCAGAAGATAAGGGTAGAGTAATATTAAAACAACGGCTAAAACAAGCAGCCACTTTTTCTGCATCGTTACACCCTCTCTCCGCGGATGGCACCGATGAGGCCATCAGGCCTGACAAACAGGACGACCAACAACACGGCAAAGGCAGCCACGTCCTTATAGCCTGAGCCAATGTAGCCGGCCCCAAGTGCTTCCAGAACACCAAGCAGCAGGCCGCCGGCTATAGCCCCCGGAGCGCTGGCCAACCCGCCGAGGGTAGCTGCAATAAACCCTTTCAGGGATAGCATCAGCCCCATGTCGTAAACTGCCAGCGTAATGGGAGCGATGATAATTCCCGCCACCGCTCCCACCGCTGCGCTGAGCACAAAGGCCAGCAAAGACATACGTTGCGGGTTGATGCCCATCAACTGTGCCGCCAGCTTATTAATCATACAGGCACGCAGTGCTTTACCGGCCATCGTCCGTTCCAGCAGGAAAAAGATCAACAACACAACAACTACCACCACTGCCAGTGCCGACAGGCTGGCCCAGGTTACCGAAACTCCAGCCAATTGCAGCGGGCGAAGATTTTGGAAAACAGGCAGCGTGTAAGGCTCGGTGCCGAAAATCAGCAGCGCGATACCGCGGATAGCAGTTGCTGCACCTAAGGTGACAAAGATTAGGGTCAACGGAGTAGCCTTACGTGCTGAACTGATGGCCCCCCGCTCCAGCAGGACTGCCAACAGCACCACAGTAGCCACAGCAAGAAAGGATGCCGGAAGAAGATGTATTCCCGAGCGGACAAAAGTTGCCGTTAGCATGGCACCCAGCATGCAAAATTCACCCTGGGTAAAATTCAGTATGCCGGTAACATTATATATCAAGACAAAACCAACAGCTACCAAGGCATAAATGCTGCCAAGTGTCAATCCTACCAGCAGGAACTGGGGCAAAGAGGCCAATCCTTCCATACAGCACCACCGATCGCAGCGCCTGACAGTTTGCGGCGCTGCTTAATGTTAGTCAGTTATCAGTTTCCACTCGTTGTTTTCCACCCTGACCATAACCAAATCCTCTTCATTAAGGCCGACGTGGTCAGCAGGAGAAAAGTTGAAGGTGCCGCCGATGCCGACATAGTTTTGAACCTGTTCCAGGGCATCCCTCAGTAATGCCCGGTCTTTACTCACTTCACCTGTCAGTGTCGTGTTTCTGAGAGCCTGTACTATCAGCATCAGAGCATCATAGCCATGAGCGCCGAAGGTGGAACGGGCTCCGTGTCTTCCTTCAAAAACACTGAGGTATTCCTGCAGAACCGGCTTTTGCGGGTGCGCGTCAGGAAGCTGTTCTGCCACGATAAGCGGACCGATGGCAAACATCACTCCGTCTGCCGTGCCTTCTGCCAGATCCAAAAAACGCTGACTGCCGACTCCATGGCTGTGATACAACGGCATCGTCAGCCCAAGTTCCCGGTAGTTGCGGCTGATAATGGAAGCAGCCGGCGGTATCCCCCAGGCAAATACGGCATCAGGCCGAACAGCGTTGATACGGGTCAGTTGTACACGCATGTCGGCGTCCTGGGCCTCAAATGTTTCTGACAGCAATACTTCTATGCCCATTTGCGGGGCCAGCAGCTCCAGCTGCTTCTTCCCGCTGTGTCCAAAAGCGTTATTGACACTCAGCCAGGCAATACGCTTGATGCCGTTAGCCAGCATGTGTTCCAGCGTACGCCTGATGACATGCGAATCGTTGGGTGCCACTTTGAAAATCCAACGCCGGTCCGGCTGAGGTTCAACTATGCTGACCGCGGCTGCGGCAGACACCAGCGGCACCTGCGCTTCCGTTGCCGCCGGCACCATTGCTAAGGTAGTACCGCTTTGACTAGCACCTGCTACAGCCAGCACTTGATCTTCGTCTACCAAACGCTTAAAAGCAAGAACGCTTCTGTCCTCCACACTTTCGTTGTTAAGAAAGATCACTTCCAGCGGGATGCCGTTAATTCCGCCTTCAGCATTTACTTTCTCCAACACCATTCTGGCCGACTGCTCCGCAGGCACGCCTAGCGGAGCGCCAGTGCCGGTCACATCAAAGATAGCACCTACCCTGATAACTTCGTAGGGCTTGTCCGCAGCCTGCGGTTGAGCGGCTCTCTGCCCGCACCCTGTTGCCAGCAATACGATCGACAGCAACAGCGTTAAAACTAAACTTATTCTTTTGTGCACATAAATTCCCCCTGTCATAAATTAGGCGCCTGAACGCAGGCAGAGTGCTGCCCAACACCTCCTTAAGGCAGGGGAAACAAAAAAAACCGAAACGGCTTTCGCAAGACTTCTCCCTACCGTGCTACTGTCCTACCTGTTTCATTCCCGGTAAGACTACCGTTCTACAAAAACTCTTGCTGAGATATTAACCTTGTTTTGATAAATTGTCAAGAAAGTAAAATTCTAAATCATTATTAACTGCCTTTCTCCCAGCACTTACAGACATCAACCCATCCCTGGTGGAGTGAATACTCGGCAAGTTCCGCGCATGTCAACTCAATCGCTGAATTCCCGCTGCCGCAGGCTGGAAAGACTGTCGCAAACCGCCGCAGCGAAATATCTAAATATATCGGAAGTGACATTTTCAGGCCGAACGGGCACACTCCGCCGACAGCGTGTCCAGTCCAGGAAAGCGCTTCCTCCGCGGTCAGCATTTTTGGTTTATAGCCAAACTCCGCCTTAAACTTGCTGTTGTCCATTTTCGCATCTCCGGCTGCAACAACCAGCATGGCACCGCCTTCGCGGTCTTTCAATGAAAGGGTTTTGGCAATCCTGGCAGGCTCAACCCCCAGTGCCTGGGCCGCCAGTTCCACAGTGGCACTTGAGGCTATAAATTCTCTGATATCCCGCTCTCTGCCCCATCTTTTCAAGTGTTCGCGCACTTGTTCGATAGCCATAGGCTCATCCTCTCAACAAAATAACCTGCAAATCAGTTGCGTAATACCATATGCCTGAAACTTAGTCAATAACCGGCGTTGCCTTTTCTATCCCTCATCAGTTTAACTGCACAGCTCGTGCCAAGACGTGTGGCCCCAGCTTCAAGCAAAGCAAGGGCAAATGCGGTATGCCGGATCCCTCCGGAAGCTTTGATACCCAGCTCAGGCACCGTTCGCTTCAATATTTTCACATCTTCGATGGTGGCGCCTCCCGCGTAACCGGTAGAAGTCTTGACCATCTCAGCGCCGCAGTCTCGGGCCAGCCTGGCCGCGCGCCTCTTTTCGGCGCTGGTAAGCAAAGTAGTCTCCAGGATAACTTTTAACAAGGCTCCCTTGGTGCAGTTTCGCACCCTGAGCAGTTCGTCCCGGACATATTGGTCCAATCCTTCTCTCAAGGCTGCCAAGTTAATAACCAGGTCAATTTCCCTGGCTCCGCTTTGTATCGCCTCCCCAGCTTCGAAAACCTTGGCGTCAGCAGTCGTGGCTCCCAGCGGAAAGCCGACCACCGCGGCAACCTTTACAGCAGTGCCTTCCAGGAGCGCGGCCGCAAAAGGCACATGCCAAGGGTTAAGGCAGACAGCAGCGAACCCGTACTCTACCGCTTCCCGGCAAAGTCTGTCGATGTCCTTCCTGGTCGCCGTGGCGGCCAGATTGGTGTGGTCAATGACAAGCGGGTCAAGCACACCCGTTCCGGGCATTTATTCGTCCCCTTCCCCCTTGACAACGGCCAGCGGCTGGAGCCTGGCTATTTTCCTGGTCAGCTTAATTTCGGCTAACGTTTCCACCACATCGTCAATGTCTTTGTACGCCCCGGGAGCCTCGTCCAGCAGCTGCTTGTAGTCTCGCGTATTTAGCATAACGGTGCCAACTGAAGATAAAAACTGTTCCTGACTGATGGCTTTACGTGCCGCGGAACGGGAGAGCTGCCGGCCAGCACCATGGTTTACAGAGCAAAATGTCTCAGAAACGGCGGCCGTCCCTGCCAGGACATAAGAGGCAGAGTTCATGCTGCCCGGAACGATAGCCGGATGCCCAGTCATTCGATAGCGCGCCGGGTTCTGTTTATGGCCCGGCGGCAGCGCCCTGGTAGCCCCCTTGCGGTGGATCAGCAAAGAGGAGCCAAAGTGTTCTTCAAACTTGGCGATATTATGAGCCACATCATAAACTACCGACAAGCCCAGCTCACGGTCGTCACGGTTAAAGACCGCCCGAAAAGCATCACGCACATCATGCGTTATCAACTGACGGTTGGCAAAGGCAAAATTTACGGCACAGGCCATCGCCGCCAGGTAGTCCTGGCCTTCCTGAGAAGAGATCGGGGCGCAAGCAAGCCCCTTAGCCGGCAGTCTGATGCCGTACCGGGGAGCGGCAGCCGCCATGATTTCCGTATAATCAGTACATATCTGATGGCCGAAACCACGGCTGCCGGTGTGAATCAACACGGTCAGCATGCCTGGTTCAAGGCCAAAGGCTTGAGCGGTTTCGCTGTCAAAAACCTGCTTCACCACGCCCAGCTCCAGAAAATGGTTGCCGCCACCCAAGGTAGAAAGCTGTTCCGTCCTCGAGAGTGCTTTTTTGCTGACCGCATCGGAACGCGCGCCGGGCAGGCACCCGTTTTCCTCGATACAGTCCAGGTCCTCCCGCCGCCCGTAACCGAGGTCTACCAGCTCACCCGCGCCCCCGCGTAAAATCTGCGGCAGTGCCTCACGGCATAGGCGCCTGTGGCGGGACTTGCGCCCAATTCCAGACGGGATGCGTGTTTCCAGTTCCTCCAGCAGCCGTCGTAAAACCGGTTTCTCGAATGATTCCGCCGGCAGGCACGTGGAAAGCAGCCTGACCCCGCAATTGATATCCATGCCCACTGCACCGGCCGAAACCACTCCCTCTCCGTCGGCCAGGCAAGCCAGTACGCCTCCGATAGGCAAGCCAAACCCGGCATGGATGTCAGGCAGGCCGATGACCGGCCCGTACACGCCCGGCAGGGTCGCCGCGTCACACAACTGCTGCAGTTCAGGCGCGTCATCGGTGACAGTTGACCGCAGCCTGCTGTTCAGAAAGAGAAGTGCTTCTGTCTTCATCTTGCCCTCGCGGGGAAGCAGGTAGCGGTTAGGTCCATTGGGCACCAGCCTCGGCATTACCCTCACCTCAAGACCTATGTTTCGTAAACGGCAAAAGTCATCTGCTCGCCTTTTTTTGTCAGTCCGAAAATCAATTTATGTCTTTTCAGGGTGCGGTTCAAAAAATCGACCAGGCGGTACATCTCATCGTTGCTGGAAAGTTTCAGCGTAGCCACAAGTTCAAGCTTGTCCCTGTCTTCCATAATGTTGCTCCTTGCTCTTAAGGTTTGATGTCCCAGTTTTGCAAATCTTCAATCAATCCGTAATTGGTCAGGTCATAATGAATCGGCGTCACGGAGATTTTGCAGCTTTTTACAGCTGAAACATCCGTATCATCACCGTCTTCCGTATCAATCAGTTCCCCGGCCAGCCAGTAATAAGTCCGGCCCCGCGGGTCTTTCCTGCTTTCAAAGGCATTCCTGTACTGGCGCACACCAAGGCGGGTAACAGCCACCCCCCGTATTTCTCCGGGGTGGCAGGCAGGCACGTTGATGTTAAGCAGCATATCACTGTTAATACCCCTTTGCCAGAGAACTCCGGCCAGGCGGCAGATAAATTCCGCGGCATAATCATAATAAGGTTCCTCAGGCTCAGTCAGGCTGACGGCAATAGCCGGAATACCGAGAATTACAGCTTCAATAGCCGCTGAAACAGTCCCGGAATAAAGTACGTCCGTACCAAGGTTAGCTCCGCGGTTGATGCCTGACACCACCAAGTCAGGTTTATCCGGCAGCAAGGACTCCACAGCCAGTTTTACACAGTCGGCCGGGGTCCCGTTAACGTACCAGGCAGGAATATCGGGGGTAAGCGGCATCTTGACCGGCTCCGCACGCAACGGGCGGTGCATGGTAATGGCGTGGCCGGTGGCGCTTTGTTCATGATCCGGCGCTACGATGTAGGTTTCTGTTACCTGATGGAAACAGTCAGCCAGGGCCCGCAATCCTTCAGCAAAAATACCGTCGTCATTAGTCAGTAAAACACGCAACTTTATCCCTCCGGCTGCCTGTACGTCCATTCTGATTATAGAGTATGGTTTGCACGCTGTCAATTTTTGCAGCCGGAACGCAGAGTCTCCCACTGCCGGGTTTCACCATAACCGTTTTCCGTGTCAATCAATGTTACCATTTCCTTAACCAGTTCCACAGCCTTAATCAAATTTTCTTCGCGTATGTTTCCCAAAATATCGCCGGTCTGGTGCCAGTAGGGGATTAGCTGATCAGGACCGCAGCCCATCAAGGTCAAACCCGGAAGCCTGCGAGCCAGCACGGAAACATTATCAGTCAGAATGGTATGGAATCTGCCGGCAACAAAAGGCAATCTTTTATTTTTCGCAGCCTTTTCAGCCAAATTCCGCAGATACTGATCCGCTCGCAGCACAGGAAACATCCCTTCCCGCTCTATATATTTCAATTGGCCGCAGCCTAAACTTTCCAGATTGATAAAAAGGGGATTTAACAACTGGTTCCGACTGTTCTTTAAAAAGTGAGTCATCCCGATTATCCCGGATTCTTCAGAGCCGGTTCCCACAAAGTACAGCTCACAACTGTCGGCCGGGTTTTTGGCAAAATAGTCAGCAAGTCCGCCCAGCACCGCCACCGCTGAGGCGTTATCATTTGCGCCTGCGGTGTAGCTTCCGAAAAGCTCCCGCTGCAGCAGCAACAGTATTCCGGTAAGCAGGGAAAAAGCCGGAAACAAAGAAAGCAGCCAGAATACAGGATGATCAAAAATCAGCCCGGCTGCCAGCAAACAGGGGATCAAAGCAAAGCTGATCAGACCGCTCATGAAGATAAGGCGAAACACAGACACAAGCGGCGGGGAAAAAAGGACTCCGGAACGGGATGAATCAAGATGTGCGCTAAAGATGACGGTCCGCTTCACTGTCGATGCTGCCGCCTGCCGGGCCACGGTATTATGACTGCGCCAGCGGGCTAATAGCGCTCCGATGATGTGATAGGTATTAATCTCCGCCACAAAAAACAATAGATTAGCGGAAGCCAGAAACACAGCGGCAGCCGGCCAGCGCATAAACAGAAGCACAGCAGCGATGGAAATAGCATAATATACGGCATAAGTCAGGGAAAACGTGCGCACACTGCGAAATGATATTACCCGGCTTTCCAGACCTCTTTCCCGAAAAAAATTGTCCAAGTAGCGGGCCGCTTCCACTTCCTGCGCTGAAGCAGACGGCCGCGGGCCGATATTTACGGATAAGTGCTTAACTATGCACAACAATAAACTCATCTTTCACCTCCGTTGCAAATAGTTTCATTACGCAGCCGCCCACTCAGCGGACAGCACTTCCGCCTGCTCGAGCACGGTCTGCGTGGCCCTCTCCTGCTTGTCCGGCGGGTAGCCGTGCCTGCGGAGAATGCGCTTGACGAGCACACGGAGCTGCGCGCGCACGTTCTCGCGCAGTGTCCAGTCAATCGATGTCAGGTCCATGAGCAACCTGCCAGCCGGCGCTCTCCAGTCAAGAGAGGGCCGCTTGCTCAACAACGGACTCGGAGACCTTTTTGAAAGTCTTATGTTCGCTCATGACACGGTACCCCTCCCCCGCTTTTATATTTTCGTCAAGCTTCAAAAACACCACGTATTCCTCGCGGACATTCACAGCCACCGCTTTACCTTCCCTCAGGGCGGCAAGATGCTCGGCCTGCAGGACGATCTCTTCATGGTGCCAGCGCTTTCCAAAGGGCTCTTCGGTCTCTTCCACAGCGCAGATGTCATCGACGATGGCTATACGCGGGTCCGTCTGGGACCCGGGTTCTTTTCGGTTATTCACCATACCCCAACTCCTTCAGCTTGGCGGCGTTGGCAGCAGCGCGCCCAAGTTTCGTAATCCACTCAAGAAAACAATGTTCATTTGTACACCTTTGAGCGTGCGGGTTATTGCATGGACGTCTCCGCCTGCTCCTAGATAGGCTGGATTGCCTTGTTGCGCGGTCATCTCTGTCTTTCCGGTCCTGCCAAGAGTTAGCATCACTTGAAGTCTTAATATGAATAAGATGCCGGTCTGTAGGCAAGCTCTATTTGTTTGGCCGACGAATGCGAAATACTTCCGGGCTAATTACAGCAAAAGCGTGCGGCAATTCTGAGATATGCCGGTTGATAGCAGAAGCAACTATTTCGGCTTTGCGTAATGGCGATAGCCCTGCCAACCGGACAAGCACAACTCCATGAATGAGACTATGTCGGCGGAATACCAACTCGCCAAAGTCTTTATCTGCAGTCAACAGCAGTGCCGATTCGTGGTTTGTCATATCAAGCAAAGTATCATCAGAGATACCTGGCTTCATTTCGGCAACATACCCTACATGGTGACCGTCTTGCCGAAGACGTTCAACGATTTGACGGTCTATATTTTCATCGGCTATAAAATTCATGTAGCAGCCTCATTTATCGGGTAAACTACATCGGCCCGCAAAGCTTGAGAAGCAAATGCTAATGCTGCCCGAATCGCCTCAGGAGTTAGGCGGGGATGAGCATCAAGAATCTGTTCGGCAGTTTCACCGGCAGATAGCTTCTCCAAGATAAGCTCAACAGTGATACGTGTCCCAGCAACAACGGGTTTTCCCATCATCACGTTTGGATCTGATACAATCAATGGCTTTTGCATTTCTACCTCCATAGTTAAAGAAGATTCAATAAAATTATTTTGCCGCTCAGCAGCAACTCTGCGCTAAATTTCAGTTTGCTCCCGCACCAGGTGCATCGCTCTCTCCTGAGCCTGGAACATGATTTTTTCCTCGTCCAGGGTGGTTAACTCCCCGTTCTCCAGCAGTATTTTGCCATCCACCATTACCAGGGTGATGTCATCAGGCTGCGCCGCGTAAACAAGATGGGCGACCAGATCATGCCGGGGCGTCAGATGCGGCTTGTGCAGGTCCAGCATAATCAAGTCAGCTTTCATCCCGGCGGCTACCATGCCCACATCATTCAGGAATACAGCCCTCGCGCTGTTTTTGGTAGCCATCTGCAGCGCCTCGTGCGCCGTAATGACGGTCGGGTCCTGCCGGCTGCCCTTGTGCAGCAGTGCTGCGAGCCGCATTTCTTCGAGCATGTCGAGGTTGTTGTTGCTGGCGGCCCCGTCGGTACCAAGACCGACAACCACCCCTCGCTCCAGCATTTCCGGAACCGGAGCGATACCGCTCCCCAGTTTCAGGTTGCTGCCCGGATTATGAGCCACATGTACTTCGTAGTCGCGCATAATATCGATATCTTCGCTGCTCAGGTGGACACAGTGTGCGGCAATGACGGGTCTCTCCAGAAGGCCCGTCTCTTTTAAGAGCGCCACCGGTGAAAGGCCGTACTGCTCTTTTATGCGCCGGACCTCTTCCAGCGTTTCGGCCAGGTGGATCTGCACAGGCACGTTCAGCTTCTCCTGCAGCCGCATAACTTTTTGCAGGTAAGCCGGCGGGCAGGTATACGGGGCATGAGGGCCAAGCATGGTGGTAATTCTGCCTGCGGCCTCGTCCTGCCATCTGGTGATAAACTGCTCGCTCTCCTCCAGTCCCTTTTCCGCCTGTTGTCCGACACCAACCAGTCCCCGTGCCAGGACTCCGCGTATGCCGGATTCCTCAACAGCTTCCGCCACCTGGGTCATAAAAAAATACATATCCGTGAAGGTTGTGGTACCGGACCTGAGCATTTCCACGATGGCCAGCAGGGTGCCCCAGTAGACGTCTTCGCGTTTCAGCCTGGCCTCTACAGGCCAGATGCGCTTTTCCAGCCAATACATCAGCGGCACATCGTCGGCAAATGAGCGTAGCAAGGTCATGGCCGCATGACCGTGGGCGTTAACAAAACCTGGCGCCAGCAGTTTGCCTCGGCCGTTTATCACCCTGGCAAAAGACGTTTGCCATTCCCTTTTCGGACCGGCATAGCTGATAGTCTGTCCCTCAACGACAACATCCCCTTCCTCAATGACCTCCTGGTTGTCATTGACGGTCAACACAACTGCGCCACGAATTAAGATGCTCATCTTCTTAACCTCCTTTAGCCTGCACCGGGACGGTCCTGGCCGTACGATTCCAGAAAAAAGCGGCGCATGCTGATAATTTCTTCCATGGTAAGCGGCTGTACAGGACCAAGCTGCCGCGCCAGCAACAACACCTGCGCCGCTTTTTCCACCACCCGGCAGACCTGCAGCGCCAAAGGCAAATCGCCCGCCACGCCAACCAGGCCGTGACTGGCCAGCAGCACGGCACTTTTGTCAGCCAGCGCAGTAACAGCGTTCCTGGCCAGCTGCGCCGTTCCCGGCAGCGCGTACTCTGCCACTTCCACGGAACCGCCAACCATCTGAGCCAGGTCTTCCACCACCGGCAATACAGGCTGGCGGGCAACGGCAAACGCCGTGGCGTAAACGCTGTGGGTGTGAACCACGGCTCCGCAATCCGGGCGGGCCAGATACAGCGCCGCATGCAGGCGCCATTCAGAGGAGGGTTTACGCATGCCGGACAGCACCGTTCCGGCAAAATCAAGCCGCACCAAGTCTTCTGTTACCATGCTTTCGTAAGGTAAGCCGGTTGGCGTAATCCACATTTCTCCCTCCCCGGCCTTTACTGAAACATTGCCCCAGGTGCCAAGGACAAGCGCGTCCCGGCACATTTCGCGGGCTACGCTGATCAGCAGCTCTTTTTTACCGGACATATTCGTGCTCCCTGAAAAAAGCCCGGATTTTTTCAGCATCAGGATGGTGGATCACTCCGTACTCGGTGACTATGGCAGTTATCAGGGCAGCAGGTGTCACATCAAAAGATGGATTGTAACAGAGAATCCCCTCAGGAGCCACCCGGATACCGGCGAAGTGAGTCAACTCAGTCTCGCAGCGCTCCTCGATCGGGATCTCCGCACCGCTTTGCAGCGTCAGGTCAAAGGTGGAAAAGGGGGCTGCCACGTAAAAGGGCAGGCGGTGAGCGGCGGCCAGCACCGCCAGGGAATAAGTCCCTATTTTGTTGGCTACGTCGCCGTTAGCGGCAATGCGGTCGGCTCCGACCCAGACTTGGTCAACCTTCCCCTGCTGCATCAAAAAACCGGCCATATTGTCAGCCAGCAGCGTAACCGGAATTTGTTCGCGGAGGAGTTCCCAGGCGGTTAGTCTCGCCCCCTGCAGGTAGGGTCTAGTCTCACCGGCGAAGACGTGCACCTTTTTACCCGCCTCGACTGCGGCGCGCACCGTGCCTAAGGCCGTCCCGTAGCCGACTGTGGCCAGCGCTCCGGCGTTGCAATGGGTCAGGATACGCGCTCCATCCGCTACCAGCTCCGCGCCAAACCGGCCAATTCGGCGGTTGGTATCAACGTCCTGCCGGGCAAGACGTTCAGCCTCCGCTGCCAGTTGTTCAGCTATTTCCCGCGGTGCGCGCTCAGCCAGCCCGGCGGCCGCCGCCCTCATCCTGTCAACCGCCCAAGACAGGTTAACCGCTGTCGGACGGGTACTTTTCAGGCCCAGTGCAGCCTCCTCCAGGGCCGCGGAAAATACGGGCCAGCTTTCCTGTCCGTATTCCAGGGCAGCCAGCGCCATGCCGTAAGCAGCCGCTGCCCCGATAGCCGGTGCACCGCGCACAACCATCCTGCTGATGCAACCGGCCACACAACGCCAGTCCGCACATTCAACGTAGTCAACACGTGCAGGCAACAGCCTCTGGTCCAGCAGGTAAAGCTTGTTTTCAGCAAAACGTAACGGCTCCATATAAACCTCTGCTAGAGCGGCACGGTGCTGCCAAGGCTTTGGCAAGTGCAGGTTCTGGAGTACGCCAGGGCAACAATAGCCTCTTTAAGCAGGCAGCGTACTTTTGCCCTGTTTTCAGCCATCATCTCCAAAACTTCCCGGTGAGTCAGCACCGTCTTGGAGATGCCGGCAGCAAAGTTGGTAGACAAAGCTACCGTGCTGTAACATAATCCGGCTTCCCTGGCCAGCACCACCTCAGGCACATTGGTCATGCCTACCAGGTCGCCGCCCAGTTGCCTGAACATCTTGATTTCAGCCGGAGTTTCAAACCTCGGCCCTTCCGTGCAGACATAAACGGCCCCGCTCTGCAACTCCAGTTCCGCGCTCCTGGCCGCCGCCAGCAGACGTTCGTTGATTTCCGGGCAATACGGGGCTGTGAAATCGCTATGCACCACCCCGGACTCACCGCCATCAAAAAACGTAGCCTCCCTTGCTTTGGTGAAATCGAGGAACTGCTCCAGCAAAATCATGGAACCCGGCGGCATTTTTTCGTTTAACGAGCCGACAGCAGCGGTAGCCACCACTTTCTCCGCCCCCAGCTTAAGGAGCGCTGCAATATTGGCCCGGTAATTGACCTTGTGGGGAGGCGTGCCGTGCTTTGACCCGTGACGGGCCAGAAAAACAACCTCCTGTCCCCGGAAGCTGCCCTGCGAGAGCAGCGCCGAACCGTAGCGCGTGTTTACCTCAAACGTTCGTAAGCCCTCCAGCATTTGAGGGTCATACACACCTGTCCCGCCGATAATGGCCAGGCTAATCATTCGCTCACCTCTATTCCGCGTTCCAGGCGCCAAGATAGCTCTCCTGCGCCTGGCTTAATAAATCAATCCGTACGTTCAACGCCTGCAGCTTACGTTTCGCTACTTTTTCATCAATTGAAGGCGGCAGTGCCAACACCGCGGCAGGCAACCGTCCGTAATTGTCATTCAGATAGAGCAGCGCCTCCACCTGTAAGGCGAACGACAAATCCATGATCTCGGCCGGATGCCCGTCTGCGGCAGCCAGGTTTACCAGCCGCCCTTCAGCCAGGAGATAAATATTCTTCCCTTTAATGTTATAGGCCTCCACATTCCGTCTGGCCAGACCTTTGTGTGTCGCCAGCGCGGCTAAATCTTCCTTGCTGATTTCCACGTCAAAATGACCGGCATTGGCCAGAATGGCTCCCTCCTTCATCCGCAAAAAATGCTCGCGACCCAGCACATCGCGGCAACCGGTCACAGTGACAAAAATATCTCCAAGGCCGGCAGCTTCCAGCGACGGCAGGCAGGTATTGCCGTCCATTACCGCCTCCAGGGCACGGACCGGGTTGACTTCACAGACAACGACACGCGCGCCGAGACCCCTGGCCCGCAGCGCCACTCCCTTACCGCACCAGCCATAGCCCAGAACGACGACCGTCTTCCCGGCCACCACCAGGTTAGTGGCCCGCATAATGCCGTCCCATACCGACTGGCCGGTACCATGGCGGTTATCAAACAGGTACTTGCAATATGCGTCATTGACAGCCATCATTGGGATCTGCAGCTGCCCTTCATCGGCCATGGCCCGCAGCCGGTTCAGGCCGGTAGTTGTTTCTTCGGCTCCGCCGCGCACCCCTTCCAGCAAATGCCTGTACCGGCTATGCAGCAATGTGACTAGGTCGCCGCCGTCATCTATTAAAAGATGTGGCTTACACTCCATCGTCCGGCTCAGATGCTCCTCGTATTCCTGCGGGGTAGCCCCGTACCAGGCATGAACGGTCAGGCCGTCGACCGCCAGGGCAGCAGCCACATCATCCTGAGTGGATAACGGGTTGCTCCCCGTGATAGCCACCTCGGCGCCGCAATCGCGGATAACCTGAGCCATGTAAGCCGTTTTGGCCTCCAGGTGTAAACAGATCGCCACCTTCAGTCCGGCAAAAGGCTTTGTCCGTCCCAGTTCCTCTGCTAGAGAGGATAACACCGGCATGTGCTTCTTAACCCAGTCGATTTTCATTCTGCCTTCAGGTGCCAGCGCAGCATTGCGAATGGTGTTCAAATAATCCCTCCATCATTAATGTTCGGGATTTACTTCGTTGCCAGTCTTTGTTTTCCTGCTTTGGTTACTGTTATCTTCCAACCTACCGTACTCCCGTTGCTCTTCTTCCAGGTACAGCCTGTGAGCACGGTAATAGTAATCAAGAGCTTTCCGTGTTTCTCCCAACTGTTCGTAGAGCAGTCCTAATTCCAGAAATACACAGTATTGATTCGGAGCCAAGTAAGCGGCTTTGAGCAGATTAACCA
The DNA here is from genome assembly GCA_018725565.1 of Bacillota bacterium. Classification (GTDB taxonomy): domain Bacteria; phylum Bacillota; class Dethiobacteria; order Dethiobacterales; family Dethiobacteraceae; genus HKB214. The sequence goes on from QLUR01000003.1 coordinate 54,994, forward strand.
GTGCTTCCTCCTCGTTCCCCGCTTTTTTGTAAGCTTTGCCGAGGTAAAAGTAAATCTCCCAGTCGCGTTGAAAATTGTCTTTAATGGTGAGAAACGTGAGCAGGCTTTTTTCGTATTCCTGCAGGTTGTAGTAAGTCGCAGCCAGGTTGAAGTGCGCCGCCAGGAAATCGGGAGCCAATGCCACTGCCTGCTCAAATTCCGGTCGTGCCAGTTGGTAGCGCTCTGAGCCGGCGTAAAGATTTCCCAGGGTATTATGAATAATAGCGTGTGTCTGTCGGTCGTCCGTTAATGCCTGAACGAGCCGCAACTCACGCATCGCCTCGTCGGCCTCCCCCTTTTCCGCATAGGCGACTCCCAGGCAAAGCCTGGCCAGGAACAGATCCGGCTTCATGGCCGCTACCTGTTTAAATTCGCTGATAGCTTCGTCCATCATGGCCAACTCCAGAAAACCCAGCCCCTTCCGGAAAGAACGGATACAAATATTCTCATCCACCGGGAGACCGGTTGTCTCCGCCTGGGGACGGTCTGTATACTCAGTTGCTGCGGCAGGCTCTATTTTTAAAAAGGCCTTTAAGATTGCTTCCGGCAGTTCATCAGGGAGAGAAAAATTGAACTTCTCTTGCAGAACATTAATTTTTTCCTCAAAGCATAACCAAAGTTCAACGTAGCTGTCCATTTGCCTCCTTAACTGCAGTAGTTTGTGAAAACACCTTTCAAGGCTTAGTTGGCAGCCTTCAGCCATTTCCAATTCTTGTTCCGTCTTTTGCAGGTCGGCAAATATGCGTCTAAATTCCAGATCAGCCACAGCCTGCCTCCTTCTTTTTCTCCCCTTGGTTTGCGCATCTTCCAACAAAATAATACTCTTCTGAAAACAGATTTAGTTTGTTAAAACAACGCTGTAATGAATTACGCGCTTTCAGAAAAGGTCTAGCCGTAACACGCTATGCCAATATCATACACATATGGTTCTATATGTATATATTGACTTGTCATTAATAATGTGCTAGACTATATGTTGCTTATAAAAATTGCCGGCGTAGCTCAATGGCAGAGCAGCTGATTTGTAATCAGCAGGTTGCGGGTTCGAATCCCTTCGCCGGCTCCATCTATGGTTCTCCTGCAGATGTGGAGAGGTACCCAAGTGGCTAAAGGGGGCAGACTGTAAATCTGTTGGCTCAGCCTTCACTGGTTCAAATCCAGTCCTCTCCACCATAATACTGGGGCGTCGCCAAGTCGGTAAGGCACGAGACTTTGGATCTCGCATGCGTTGGTTCGAGTCCAGCCGCCCCAGCCACAGCTATCAAAGACGCTTAAAGCGTATTTCGTAAGAGCCGTCAGTACATCCGCCTGAGCACCTGACTCTTAGTAAGGATGTTCTGAGGCACGAGTCCATCATGACACACCGTCACAACAAGCGAGAGTGGTGGAACGGCAGACACGCTAGACTCAGGATCTAGTGGGCATTACGCCTGTGGGGGTTCAAATCCCCCCTCTCGCACCAACAAAATCAAGGGTTTCAGGGTTTTGTAAATGCTGGAACCAAGCTTAAAAAAGCCTCAGTAATGCAGTTTGAGTTTAAGGCAAATAAATAGCAGGGATTGCGCCCCTGCTAGTGGGTTCCGAAGTGTTACCTTATTACTCGCCTTGCTTTTTAGCAAGGTCTTTTTTGTGCAGCGGCTTTTGGTCAGCAGCCTGTTCAGGCTCTCCGCTGCCTGTTTCTGCATTTCCGGCGTAACGTGGCTGTACAGCTCAAGGGTCATGGTTATGCCGGCATGGACCAGCACCCCCTCCTGCACCAGCTTGGCGGGAATACCGCGGGCAAGCAGCAGGGTGGCATGAGTATGGCGAAGGTCATGCAGACGTACCTTTCGCAGTCCGGCACTCTCAAGCCGCCGCCGGAACCGCTTTGTAAACTCCCTGGGGTCTATCGCTGTCCCGTCCTCTTTGCAGAACACCAGGCCACTGTCCCGGTAAGCTTCGCCATGGGACAAAGAGCCTTTTAAGATTGATTCACAGAAGGCTTTACTGGGCTTTCGGGTTTCTTCCTGGATTTCCCGGATTCTTTTCGCCTCAATCTGAGCTTTCCGTTCCCGTAAGATCTCCGCGCCAGCACGTCAGGGTCTTGGATTTCTCGACGCAGAATAAAGGTTATCCGGTCGGCCAGCGGCGTAAGTTGGACCAAGAGCTTCTCAACCGGCATCTCGCCTGATACCCGGCCTAGGAGAGCGTTGCAAAACGCTCTTGATTTAAGTGTAAAAACTCCAAAATTGAGCTGGCACAACCCGGAAAAAACCAGGTAAATCATCCATTCACCGCGAATTTATACCATGAGGTGAATGCCATGCTCGGCGAACAAAGCAAACAGACCAGTTTCTTGGATATCGAATCATGGTCTGCAAAGCCACTCGTGCAATCAGACAGCATATATGGCCTGTTGGCCGCATGGGGCGACAGACTTATCAAAGATGAAGACTTTGCTGAACTCTACGGTTCCACTGGGCGTCCCTCCGTTTCCCCTGCTTTGCTTGCTAAAGTAATGCTGTTGATGTACCACGACAATGTTTCAGACCGTGGGGCCGAGGAAAGAGCCACCTACGATCTGCGCTGGAAAGTCGCCTTGCAACTGCCCATTGATGAAGCAGGCTTTGATTATACCGCCCTTTGCCGCTTTCGCACCCGGCTGTTAGTAAACAAAAAACAAAAGCTGGTATTTGAACGGTTCGTCAACTTGGCCAAAGAAGCCGGTGTCCTCAAAGAAAACAGCCTGCAAATCATCGACTCTACCCACATCTTGGGTGCTGCGGCAGTAAAAGATACCTACAGCCTCATTAAAACCGCCATCCAGAAACTGCTGCAGATAACCCGCAAGGCTGGCGGCGCTGCAGGGCGGCAAATACAGACCCTCACCCTCAACTTTGACTACAGTAAAGAAGGCAAAGAGGATATCAACTGGCACGATCCTGAAGCGCGCAAACAACTGTTAACCCATCTGGTCAAAGATAGCCGCGCCATCCTGGAGGCCATCAGGGACACCGACATGGTCAAAGAAGAAAAAGCCGCCGCGGAAATACTAAAGACTGTCACTGAACAGGATATCCGGGAGGGAAGCGGCGAAGTCAGTCTTCAGAACTCATCACCAAACACAAAATGAGACGCCGGAATTCAAGAAACAATACCGCCTCAGGGCGAAAGTGGAACGCAAAATAGCTCGTCTGGTGCGCCGCGGTGTCCGAAAGTCACGCTATATACGACTGTTTTTAAGCAAAAAATTAGCAGGGGTTGCGCCCCTGCTAATTACTCGTTAGGGGATATTTTTACTCGACTTCGTAAGAGCCAGGAAAAGTTTAACTCTCTGTACAAAACATATTCGATTCCACTGCGTAAAGTCCGAATAGTTACAATTCTAGGCTTTCCGCTGACCTGCGCCGTTTTGTGCCCTTTGGGCTGAACTGGCGGATCTGTTTTTTGCGGTGCAGCTTTTCTTTGTACATTTTATCATCAGCTTCTTTAAAAAGTTCAGTTACATTTACCTTCCCGTCACTGCTGGCGGCACACCCCATGGAGATGCTCAGCGGAAGACTGGGGTTATTTTCGTTATACATGTCTACTGCCGCTCGCAACCTGGAACATGCAAAATTCGCAGCGGTCAGGTCACTGTTTGGAAGTATGATTGCGTATTCATCTCCACCAACCCTGGCAATTACGTCCTCACAACGAAATGACTCTTTGATTACATTCGAAGCGGCTGCCAGCAAATTGTCGCCTGACTGGTGGCCCATAGTGTCGTTGACCAGCTTAAGACCGTCTATGTCGCAGACAATAATGGCAAAAGGTCGATTTCTTCCTGATTCCAGGCGACGCATCTCCTCGTCAAAATAGAAACGGTTATACAGTCCGGTAAGTGAGTCATGCATACTCAAATATTTCAGTTGCGCCTCCGCCAGCTTGCGTTCAGTGATGTCCCGAGCCATCAGCAAGACTACCGTTTCACCGTGCAAGACAAAAATGTACCCGCTGATTTCAAAAGGTATCCTTTGGCCTTTCTTGGTTAAACAAACGGTTTCAAATGTAATTCGGCGCTTGGTCAGCAAATCATTTTGTAACTCCGGAATCTGAGCAACATATTCAGGAGCTGCCAGATCCACAGCCTTCAGAGTGAAGAACTCTTCTCTGGTGTAACCAAGCCTCTTGCAGACGATATCGTTGACTTCTTTGAACCTGCCGAGTATCCGGTTATTGATTACTTCCACCAGAAGTATGCCGTCGTTTGAGTTGTGGAACAGCTGACGGAATTTATATTCACTTTCCCGTAAGACCTGTTCATTTTTATGCAATTCTTTCAATTGTTGGCGCAGGTCTCTCTCGGTGGCCATCAACTTTTCAATCGTCGTATTTTGAACCGTGACATCTACCAGCAGAAACAGAGCAGCCGGGCAACCGGAAATATCAATGTTGTGGCAATAGCTCCGGACTGAGAACGAATCCCCCTGACGGTCAATGATCTGCAAGTCCATTTCCGGCGGGGTGTCCTCACCTTCAAAGGAAATCCGACGGTCTTCCGTTAAGCCAGGCAAGTAATCCTGACAGATCAATTTTGCGATACTCATACCGGTCAATTCTGCGGCGGGATATCCGGTAAGCCGCACCAATTCACTGTTAACCTCCCGGATGATGCCATCCTGGAGTATGAACGCGGGCAACGGCAGACAATTAATAAGTTTTGGCCAAGCGGCCGAGGTCATATTTATACCATCCTAAATAGTCAGATTTTCGCTCCTTGTTACTTCCTGTAAACCCAGAAATCTAGTTCTTTACTATAGGTTACTAGTTCCTCCGGACAAAAAAACAGCTTAATCTCCCTCTCGGCACTTTGCAGAGAATCCGAGCCATGTATGACATTGTTACCCATGAACAGGGCCAAATCGCCGCGGATTGTGCCCGGGGCAGCTTCTGCCGGATTAGTTTTACCCATCAGGGAACGAATAACTGTTACGGCATTCAGCCCCTCCCAAGTCATTGCCACTACCGGACCGGAAGTAATAAATGAAACGAGCTCATTGTAAAACGGTTTATCGTTGTGCTCAGCATAATGACTGGCTGCCAGTTCCGGAGCGATCTGCAATAGTTTCAGCCCGGTCAGTTTTAATCCTTTTCTCTCCAGCCGGCTGATGATTTCACCCACCAGACCGCGCTGCACACCGTCCGGCTTGATCATGACAAAGCTCTTTTCCATATTCCCGCTCCTTTGGCTAGTATGTGATTAAAGGCAGGTCATCTTCAATGATTCTTTGCTCTGCGAGCTTTGCCATTCGTACATCTTTAGGAAGAGAAAAAATCCCCTGGTGAGATTCGCCGTCATAAAACCTAAGATTGCTGATCCCACGCTCCCGGAGCCGCTTGTCTACTTCTGCGACCGACAATCTTAAAGGGTCCTGGCGCTGAGATGCCAGGGCAAATCCCCATGCACCGTCATAGGAAGGAATATACGCGGCGTAAGAACGAACTAAAGAAAACGCGGTTTCCAAGGTATTGCAAATAGCCGCATGGCAATAAATCAGTCGCGGATTAAACGAACCGGCTTGCAGCGCAACAATACCACCCTCGCACAACCTGTCCGCAACAGTCCGGTAAAACTGCTTGGTAAAAAGCAGGTAAGACGGCCCAGCCTCCAACGGTTCTGTAAGGTCCATAAAAATCAGGTCAAAGGTTTCGGTAGTCTCTTGCAGATACCGGCGTGCGTCCAAATACAGGCAATTAACCTTGGGGTTAGCAAAACTGCCTTGATGCCAGGCGGGTAGATATTGCTGGCAAAGTTCAACAACCTGTTTATCTATGTCCACCATTATAATCTGCTCAACAGGAGGGTGCCGTAATATTTCCCTGAGCATGGCACCCTCCCCGCCTCCGACGACCAATATTTTGCGCGGTGCAGGATGCAGCACCATGGCTGGGTGCACCAGCGCTTCGTGATAAATATATTCGTCGTATTCCGCCGACTGAATTTTCCCGTCCAGGATCAGGCATCTGCCATAAACCGGGATATCAGCGATTTCAACATCCTGAAAAGGAGTTTTACCGCAGTAAACAAAGCGTTCCACACCATGCATATGCGCCTGTGTCGGGTGGGTATACTCGACAAACCACTTCCAGACCGGTGACGTCAAGTGTTAACCCCCTCTTATCCTAAAAGTTCGACACCTTGCGGGAAGCTTCAGAATTGATATTGCCTCGCAATATTTCCTGCGAAGACATGTCCTTAGCCAACAGGTGTTGCCGTAAATAATTGCAGCAAACCCAAGGGTCTACTGTTTCCCCGCAAGTAAATACGTCAACCGCAGCGTAGCCCAGCTCCGGCCAGGTATGGATTGCCAGGTGTGACTCTGAAATCACCACTACACCACTGACACCCTGCGGACTGAACTTGTGGAATGCCACTTCCCGGATTTCAGCGCCCGCTTCTAATGCGGCGTCAACCATCGTCCGCTCAATGCGCTGCATATCATTTAAAAATTCAGGGGGGCAACCATGGAATTCAGACAAAATGTGACGGCCTAATGCTCTCATTTCTGAAGCCTCCTTTTTCATTTTTTTTGCCCGGACATTTCGTCCGGACAGACATCAAAATAAATTGTAACAAATTTGCGCGGAAAGTCAATGTTTTTGGGAAATTTTTTTTTCTTTTCCGTCATAATCTTTGATTTTCATCGTTTTAAACCTGTTGTTAGCAGTTTTACTCAATATTTTATGGTCATCCGCTTTTTTTGCCTGCCTTTTCCAATCGCTCCGTCTGCTTTTAATTCGCCTGCTGCAGGACTCTGGCAGTGCCCCAAAAACAAAAACAGCCCTCTCTCCGACGGGCTTCTGCGTACCCGGTTTGGAATCCAGCACTCAGCAAAAATAAAACAATTTTCTGAATTAACTTCGGGCACTTATCGCCAAATGCTTGAAACCAGCCGCTTTTTATGCCAGAATAGGGTTGCAGAGTTACTTATCTGCCAATTAACAAACGGAGGTGTGAACATGCCTTCAGAAAAACTTGCCTCTCCGACAGAAGCCCTATCTCTGGTTAATGACAACATCACACTGGGTCTGGGAGGCGGACCTCTGGCCATGAATCCGGTGTCACTTGTCGCCGGGCTGATTATTGAGCAAAGGCATAATCTACGGCTGGTGCTCGCGCCGATAGGCGGCTTTGCCGCCGACCTGCTGATTGCGGCCGGTGCGGTCGATGCCGTGGAGTTTGCCCAACTTGCTTTCGAAGAGTTTGGCATGGCCCCCGGCTTTCGCAACCGTTCACAGCAGGGCACCCTGCACACGCTTGACCATACCTGACCCGGATTGCTTGCCGCGCTCCAGGCTGGAGCGCTGGGAGTGCCTTTTATGCCGGTCCGCGGGGTGGTTGGCAGTGACTATACCAAGATCAGAACTGACTTTAAAACGATTAAAAATCCTTACGGAGATGACGAGATTCTCCTTGTTCCCGCTATCAGCCCCGACGTCTCGCTGATCCATGCCTTCCGGGCGGACCGTTACGGAAACTGCGTGTTAAACAGCGCACTGGATGATGCCCTGCTGGCCCGTGCATCGAATAAGGTGATTGTTTCTGCTGAGGAAATTGTGGAAACCTCGGAGCTGAAGACGTCACAACGTGGCAATTTTGTCAGCCGTGTCCATGTGAGCGCCGTTGTCTGCCTGCCCGGCGGGGCCGCTCCCACTTCCTGCGGAACGTATTACCGCGAAAAAGCAGATGTCTTGCTTGAGTATCTGGATGCGGCGAAACACCCTGAGCGTTTAACCGACTATCTGCAGGAATTCAGCCTGCGCTGCCGCAATGGAGGTGAATTGCTGTGACAACCGTTGCTTTGCACTATACCACAGAAGAACTGATGGCCGCCTTGATTGCCCGTGAAATCCGCAACGGCGAAACTGTGGCGGTCGGCACCTTCTCTCCCATCCCGGCCAGCGGTGCGCTTCTGGCTAAAGCAAGCCACGCACCGGACAGCGAGGTTTTTATCATGGGCAGCCGCGACTGGTGGCCGTTTTCAGAAGGGAGCCTGGAATTCTTCAGTCTGGCTCAGCGCGGGCGCTTTGATTTCTTTTTCTTGAGCGGGGCCCAGATTGACCGTCAGGGAAACATTAATTTGCACGCGATTGGAAACTATTCCCGTCCGAAAGTACGCTTGCCAGGCGGCGCAGGCTCGGCAATGCTGTACTACATGGTAAAAAAAGTTATCCTGTTCAAAACCGACCACACAGTCAAATCTTTTGTGGAAACAATAGATTTTATCACCAGTGCCGCGTCTTCTCCGCCTGCTCTTTACCGGCCAGGCGGCCTCCACCTGGTAATCACTCCCCTGGCTGTACTGGTTAAAAACGCCGGCAGCGGCTTATTGGAGCTTCTCTCTTTCAGTCCTGGCACCTCGGTTGAGGAAGTACGAGCCAATACCGGATTTAGCCTGCCTGACTTCAGTGGTGGGGTCACAGAAACTACCCCGCCTGCCCCTGAAGAGCTCGCTCTGTTACGCGGTCCGGTCCGTGAGAGCATTGCCAGTATTTATCCCCGTTTCGCCGGACAGGCTTTCAAAAGTTAAGCATGATCGTTCATCTTGGCCGGCCGGAAGGAGGAAACCATTTAGAGGCTGGTCTTTTCTCAAGAATATCCTCCACATAGGCACGCAGCAGTTCAGCCACGCTCCAGGCCTGAAAAGGACACCCTCCAGGCGTATGTGGGTGATCGGCGTCAAAGATTTCGGCTACCGAACCTAGTCCAAAATCATACAGGTGGTGGAACAACGGGGCTAAGACCCGCGCTGCCGTCCGGCGCGACTGTGCAGAGTAATTATAAGTGCGGCGGATAGCAGTTACATACGGCCCGATCAGCCAAGCCCAGGCCGTGCCTTGGTGGTACGCGCCGTCGCGGCTGAAACGGTCACCTTCATAGCGCGGATGATAATCTGTTTCATAAGGTGCCAGTGTTCGCAACCCATAGGGAGTGTATAAGTGACGACCGATCGCGCTTAAAACCAGCTGTTCCTGTTGGGGCTTAAGCAGCTTGTTAGGGAGAGACAGCGCCAGAAGCTGGTTGGGCCGCAACCGTTCATCACGTTCGGTGCGATAAACCAGGTCAGCCAGATAATCGTGGCGCATGCACCAAAAAGTCGGCGCAAAATTTGCGTGGACACGCAGTGCCAGTTCACTGTACAGCTTTCTGTCCTTATTATCGCCAAGAGCGCAGGACAGGCGTGTCATAAAATGCAACGCATTGTACCAAAGGGCATTTACCTCCACTGTTTTGCCATAGCGGGGTGTCACTACCCAATCTTCTATTTTCGCGTCCATCCAGGTTAGTTGAACTCCTTTGTCAACCGCCGTTATCAAACCGTCTGCATCCATTACGATGCCGTAGTCTGTGCCAAGCCGGTAACTATGGATAATATTTTTCAGCACCCGGTAGATTTCATCACCCACAAATTCCAGGTCACCTGTGTAGTCAAGGTAGCTTTTCACAGCCTGGAAATACCAGAGGGAGGCGTCAACGCTGTTATACTGAGGGTCCCCGCTATCAGGGATGAAATTGGGCAAAAGCCCGTTCCTTTCATACCGGCCGTATCTGGCCAGCACTTGTTTAGCTTCCGCAAAGCGTCCGGGGACCAATAACAGCCCTGGCAAGGAAATCATAGTATCCCTGCCCCACTCTTCAAACCAGGGATAGCCGGCTATCACCCCTGTCTCGCCGTTCCGCTCAATGACAAAGAGGTCGATGGCCCGTGCAAGTTCGCGGCAATGTGGTTTGTTGCTTCTGATGCGCAGCGCCGCCTCTTTTTGCCGCACCTTTTCAGCCAGGCAACAAGCTCTGTAATCAGAGAGACGGGAACCATGCAAAGAAAGCGATATGGCGAACTCCCCACTTGCTGGCATTGCCATCTCCCAGAACCCAGGAATAAAATGGTGCTCAACGAACTGTTCCCCTCTTTCTTTTTCCCGGGGGTAAGCCATATTGTAATACCATGTGCAAAGCTCGTTAAAAGAGCCGGTAGTGCAATCAAGAGTTAGGAGCTGTCCGCTCTGCATTATCACATCAACGCCTGTAGAGCGGGCTTTTTTTTCATAAGCCCATTGTTGACCGCTGCTAAGGTCATGGTGGGGCCGGTTGTTCACCAATGGATAAATGCGCAGCTTGCAGAGCCTGGGGCTTTCCAGCGTATAACGGACAATAGTGGTCGCCTCGCCGCGAACCATAAACAGTTCCTTTATCAAATAGACGTCTTCAACCCGGTAGACAAAGGTAGGTATGGAATCCTGGACAAACTCCAACAGGTGTACATGGCCGCACTGCCGCTGTCCATCCGCTACCTCTCCTGAGGCCAGATAATATGTGCGTCCTCCAAGAGTCAGTTCTTCATGCAATTTGGAAACGTAGAGTCTTCTTTCGCCACCCTCAGGCGGACTGTCAATCAGGAGGCCGTGATAACGCCTGGTGTTGGCACCGGAAATTGTTCCTCCGGCATACCCCCCCCGGCCGTTGGCCAGCAGCCATTCCCTGGCGCACGCTCTTTCCCAGACGCTGACAACATTAGGACCATAGCGCATCCTTTCATCCCACCTCTAGTTTTGTTCAGCCAATCGGCACAGCATACCTATGACCCCTGCCGCCATTCCTAGCTTTGCCGCGCGCAAGGTACAACTGGCAGCAGCCGGCGGAATGGCTTTGTCCGCAATAGCTTCCCGTAACGGCTGCAGGAACTTGTCCCCGGCATTGGCAACACCTCCGCCGACAACAATAATTTCCGGATTTAGCAGATTAACCAGGTTGACTAAGCCTAACCCCAGATAGTAAGAAGCGTCAGCAAGTATTTCCCCGGCTAGGACATCGCCAAGCTCTGCGGCGGCAAAAACCTGCGGCGCTCCAAGCTTTCCTTCGTTTTCCTCAGCCAACTGGGTAAGCAGTGTTTCCCGCCCCATCTGCATGGCTGTACTGGCCGCTCTGGCGATTGCTGTTCCTGACGCGACTGTTTCCAGACAGCCGCGGCGCCCGCAACCGCAAAGGTAACCGTCAGATTTTACTACCATGTGGCCAAACTCACCTGCAAATCCTGCAGTTCCCCGGTATATATGGCCTCCCAGGATCAGGCCGGCACCAATGCCGGTGCTTACAGTCACAAAAATAAGGTCGCCAGAGCCTGCTCCCGCACCGAGGCGCGCTTCCCCAAGAGCAGCTGCGTTAGCATCGTTTTCCGCCAGCACCGGCAGCCCGAGACGGGCAGTCAGCTCCAGCTCCAGCGGGACATTATTCCAACCGCTCAAATTCGGTGAATGAACCAACAGCCTTTTTTGCCAGTCAAAGAAACCGGCCGCACAAATGCCTGCCGCCTGCAGGTCATTAAGACCATAACTGGTTTTTGCCAGCAAGGCGGATACAGACAGCACCAGTTGCTCTAGAACTGCCTGTGGCCCGTCATGAGCCTTGGTGGCAAAAATTTCTTCGGCCAGGATGGACCCCTCTCCGTTTCCCAGGACAGTGTAAATTTTGGTGCCGCCTAAGTCTATGGCCACATACAGCTTTTCCTTCATAATTTCGCACCGCATCCTTTGCCCATTGTTGCAGTAAAATCAGGTCAGTTTCCGGTACATTTTGACATAGTCGTACACTACGTCAATAAAAGTAGCATGTGACCAAGTCAGTGGAGTTACGGAAACAGGCTCACCGGTATAGGGGTGAAGCTGTTCCGGCAACACTCCCGTGCCCAGTGCCGAATTTGCCGCCCACTCCAACAGTTGCCCCGGTTTGTCCAGGTCCTCTGTTTTCTTGGCCTTGGCAATATGCCACTTAGCCAGCCAGAGAGTACAAATTATCCAGGGATTACCTGGCACATTGGCCAAATCCTTTGACTTTTGCAGGTACCAGTCATCAGTGTAGCGGGCAATGCCCCCCACACCCGTTTTGACCCACAGTCCATCTTCAATAGCCTGCATTGTTCTGACCACACGCTCGTCATCAGCCGGCAGGACATCAAAGGCAAACAGAGCGTAGCAAGAGCTTTCCAGCGTATAATCTTTATCGTAGCTCCCGTCCGCTCTGACCTTAAACCCACGGATAAAACGTCTTGATTCCTCATCATACAAGTGGTCAATAATGCCTTGCCACACTTTTTGAGCAGCTTCCTGATAACGGAATAACTCCTCTTCCTCGCCCATAATTTCGGCAAAGCGTCCAGCAGCCTGCAGCGCAGCAAAAACAGTGGCTGCGGTATAGGTAAAGATACCGCGTCTTTCCTCCCACAGGTCGTAGCTTGGCAGCGGTAATCCAAGGTCGTTGTCAAGGTAGCCGGCCAAAAAGTCAGCTGCAGGTTTAATAAAACCGCGATAGCAAAACTGGACAAAATTCAGATCACGGTGATGCTCATAATAGTCCCAAAGAGCACAGATAACAAGCGCTGTTTCATCTTCCTGAATCGGCAGCTGCGGTCTCCCGTTTTCCACCCAGGCGTGCCAGGAAGAACCAACCGAACCGTCAGGGTTATATTTATGGAGCAGAAACCCCCTGTCGGTCAAGGCATTTTCACAAAAATAGAAGAACTGTTTAACCATCTCTTCATAACCGATTTTGATCGCAACGGACGCAATCAAAGCGCCATCCCGCGGCCACATGTAGTTGTAGTGGTCGCGATTGAAGTGCAGGATGTCGGAATCGCTGGCAGCGATGATGGCTCCGGTATTGCGGTCAATATGCGTACGGATGACAAGCAGGCTGCGCTTGTACAGGTCAGTCACTTTTTGCGGCAAATGAGCAAAATCCATGACTTGTTTGTTAACCCACGTCCGCCAGAAAGACTCTACCCGCTCGATAAGCCGGGCAGGGGTACGGTCGACCACATAGGCGTCCAACTTCTTCATTTCCACATAATTTTTTGCCACCACCAGCCAGTAATAAACGGTTCCTTCACCATGGGCAGGCAGGCGCAACCGGAAAGAAATGGTGCTGTCCACTGACCCTTGGGCAATTGGGTTGTTGGCCAGCTTGCCGTCCTCTGCATCCCTCCATGTTCCTTCCGCACCGCCGAAACGCTTTACCCCGGTAGTAAATTCATAGATCCGCTCGCCACCAGCCCGGCCATTTGTCAGGAAATAGCGATTACGTTTGTAATGATAAACAGCTGACAGCTCAGGATTATAGACGGCGGTGTCGCCCACTTCGCTTTCGTCAATAGAAAAATCATGGGTAAAAAAAACACGCACTTCCCGGTTATGAAACGCCAGGCTTCTGATAACCATTTTTTTGATGTAAATATTGTCTGTGAAATGAACTGCGTCATTAATCAGCACTTCAAGTTGCATTCCACGGTTACGCATCAGCACCTCGCCGACCAGCGTATCAGGTTTATAGGAAATTTGTTTTTCCCAACGGGCATCATGGCACCAGGAAAACCGGCCGTCCGCCCAGATGCCGAAAGAACAGAAGTGTCCGCCGATGTGATTCAGCTGACCGACATAAGGAAAATACAGGTCACGCATATTAAGGGAGGCGTCAATATTAATCAGTAGTTGTCCGTTACCAAACACAAGCGGTCTGACCATCCGGCAATCGTCTCCTTTAGTCGCAAGATATTTTGTGACTACTCACCTAAAAGTACGATATTTTTTTTGCTTGCTGCCAGACATCCTGGTAAAGAAGCAGGGTTTTAACTGCCAGTTCATCCCAGGAGTAAGCATCAATCACTTTGTATCTGGCGCTATTTCCCAGCTGCAGCCTTAATTTCCGGTCATCAAGCAGCATCAGGATGGCGACTGACAAGGCGGCAGGATTCCCGGGTGGAACCTTCCATCCGTCCGCCCCGTGTTCGACCACCTCGCTCATCCCGCCTACGTCAGAAACGATTACCGGTGCCCCGGCGGCCATCGCCTCCAATGCCACAATGCCGAACGGTTCATACAGGCTGGGGAAAATTACCAAATCGGCCGTGGCCAGCAGGCGGTTGCGTTCTTCGTCCGTCAAAAAACCAGTAAACATAATGCGCTCCCGGATACCATACCTGCCTGCCTGTTCCTCCAGCTCATGCAGCAGGGGCCCTTTGCCGGCAATTACAGCCCGCACCTTTTGCCTGACGGCAAAAACCTGGGCCAGGGCCGCCAGCAATACTTCCACCCCTTTTTCCTTTACCAGGCGTCCGACAAAAAACAACAGCTCCTCATCGTCCCCGGCATAACGCCTTCTGTCCGGTCCGGTAAGTTCTGGCGCACTCACCTTATCCGGGCGCACACCGTTTTCAATAACTGATATCTTTCCCGGCTGGGTGTCAAAAAGCCGCCTCACTTCCCGGGCCATAAACTGACTGCAACAGATGATCCGATCAGCCTCCTGCACAAGCTGTTGTTCATGAGAGTGAATCAGGTGTTGCAAAGGTGTATGCAGGCCGTTGTTGCGGCCGAATTCCGTGGCGTGAATGGTTGCTACCAGCGGCAGCTGATAAGTCTTGCACAAAGCGAGCGCCGCCGGAGCTACCAGCCAGTCATGGGCATGAATCACGGTGTAATGGTTAGCTGGTACAATTTTTTGCGCCAGGTTATAAAGCACCAGGTTAAGTTGGATCACCCATTTGTAAAAATCTATTTCCTGCCCCGCCTGCTGGTAAGGAGCAACACGGTAGACACTAACCAGCCCGTTCATCTCGAAGGGAGAACTTCCTTCGCCAAGGCTGGTCAGCACGCTCACCGGCTGACCAGCCTTGGTCAACGCCTGGCTGAGGTCGTCAACATGCCGGGACAAGCCGCCCATAACCTGCGGCGGGTATTCCCAGGAAAGCATCAGAACAAACGGCGTTGTGAAACTGCGTGGCAGTTCAAAAGCAGGTCCCGGGGCAAAGCGTTCATCCATATCAGGGAACAGTCCGGCTACACGGTTTTCCAGATTGTTCAAAAACTCTAAGTCAACCTCACCTTTTTCCAGCATCTCTTCCAGGCAGGAAAAATTCTCCAGGTGCCGGAGAGCGCGCTGTCTGGCGAATTCTGCCGTCGTTCCGGTATAAATCATAAAAGCCCAGTCAGAACTCTGCGCTAACAGCAGTTCTGTAGCTGCCAGCTTACAGATTCGTTTCTCTGACCCGTTCTTCCTGCGGGCGGCATCGTAAGCCACTAAAGAGCTTTCAGCCTGGTGATAACGCGAGTAAAGCCAGTCGTTGGCCGGGTTTAGCCAAACCCGGCTATAGCCGCCCTCTCCCCAGCTGGAATGGTACAAACTGACCGT
Organism: Bacillota bacterium; assembly: GCA_018725565.1. GTDB lineage: Bacteria > Bacillota > Dethiobacteria > Dethiobacterales > Dethiobacteraceae > HKB214. The sequence continues at coordinate 70,235 of QLUR01000003.1, forward strand.
TTCGGCCGGACCATGTTCATCCAGGTAGCGGGAAGGCACCGTCAACGCAAAAGATCCTGCGTGTTCAGCAGTTAACCGGAATACTTCCTCTATGAAATCCGGCCCCTCGAACCACCAGTGACCGAAAAGTTCAGCATCGTACATCGCCGTGACAACTGGCGGTTGTCTTTGTATGGCAGCCAAGTGTTCGAGCTGTTTAGTCCTGTTAAAATGGAAATTTGCGGCATGTTCGCGCGCCCTTCTTAACGCACGCTCCGGGCTGTACAGCTCTTTGTGGTTCCCCTTGCCAGTTACACGGTAATATTTTATACCTGTGTTGACGCGCACGTCATACGGCAAATACCGTTGGAGATAAGTTTCGTCTAGATCAAAGCCAATGTCACGGTAGTATTCCCGGTAATCCGAATCTCCCGGATAACCTGATTCCACACTCCAGACCTGAGCGGAAGTTTCCGGGTCGCGTGCAAAAAAAGCTACTCCCGTCTCTGTCCGCACCGGCGCGTAAACATCGTTTTGCGGAGCCGGGAACGCGTTGCGTAAGCCGTGAGCATCCACAAATGAATATCTAAGACCGGTTTCGGATAGTACCTCATCAAGTCCCGGGAAATAACCGCATTCCGGCAGCCAGATACCGCGAGGGGTGAACCCAAGCCGCGAGGTGAAGGCCTTAATTCCAGTTGCCAGCTGCATCCTGACGGCTTCTCTCGTCTTCATCAGCGGCAAATATCCATGCGTAGCGCAGGTCGTAATCAACTCCAGATGCCCTTTTTCATGCAGGCGTGCCAATGCACCCGGCAAGTCGCGCCTGTACTTTACCCGGTAAGCAAACTGCAAGCTCCGGAAACGTTCCAGATAAAAATGTGCCAAGCGGTTAAAGTGTTCATCATGTCTGGTACGGTGGCACTCACTGCCGGCCAGTTGAATAAGCCTGTCCAGGTAGTCATCAAACCGCCCTGCCATCACCGGATTGGCCAGCATGGCCAGCAGTGTCGGAGATACGGAAAGTGTCAGGCAAAAAGGTACCCTTTCACCCGCCAGGCGGTACAAGGAGTTCAGCAGCGGCAGGTAAGACTCCGTCAACGCTTCGTAAAACCATCGTTCCTCAAGGTGATCCCGTTCATCCGCCTCGAAGACGTACGGCAGATGGGCGTGGAGCACCAGGTTCAGATAGCCCCGGGTGGCCAAATCATGTATCCCCCCTTTCTTCTTCGGGAGAATAAGCAAAGGGGAGCTTAGGAGTGACATCCTGCCACTGGACGGGCACCGATGGCTTTTCCTCTCCGCTCCCCAGCTCGACAGGCGGCGTCAAGACCCTGTTTGAGCGCAGCAGAGTAAAAAAAGCGCCTTTATAGCTTAGGGACAGTTCGGCATAATATGTTTTCCACGGCTTTTGCCGGCTGAAATAATGTGAACCGTAAAAAAGATCTTGGTCCAGCGGGACTAGCGCCGCTTGTTCTGTCTGTCCAGATTCTTCACGGTACAGCAGCAAGACCATCTGTGCGGAGCTGTCCCGCAACCCAATCCTGGCTATTTTCAGGAACTCCCGGCTAACCTCCCAGTAAACAAACAAATCTCCCGGAGTCTGTACCATCAATTGCAGGGCACTGACCAGCCTCTTGTGTCCAGGCATTCTGATCCCCCCAGCTTGGCTCGACTTTCCAGTATTTTTCGCCAACTCTATGCCAAAATCCTTCCTGAACGGTGAGATAAGCCCCCTTGCCTGTAAATTTCAGTCATAAGTGCAGTTATTACGTCATTGTTGCCCCCAAATATATATCTGCTCACTATCCCGCCGCTCAGGTTTCCGGGCTTCTATGGGAATAGGGATTCTGGCCTCATTATTTAACTACGCTGTCAAACTTGGAAAAATATTTCAGGACAGCTAGTTGCCCTGTTTTGTTGCCTATGTTAAAATATAGATTGAGAAAATATTTGTTTGTGAGGAGGGAGACCGTTGAAAAGAACTTCATTTGTTGTGCTTTCAGTTCTTCTGGCTCTTGCTTTTCTTGGGACAGGCTGCCCTAGACGGCAGGCGCAAACTCCCGCGCCGGCACCTGTTCAGGAGTTGAACGTGGCCATGGGTGCGGAACCGGAGTCACTGGACCCGATTGCCATGGCTTCTTCACCTTCAGCCACTATTTCGCAACATATTTCCCAAACACTCGTTTTTCTGGATGTAGACGGCACTTTGCGCCCGAATTTGGCGGAGTCCTGGGTGACTGCACCGGACGGGCTGTCCTGGACACTGAATTTAAGGCGTAATGTCCAGTTCCATGACGGAACACCGTTTAACGCTGAAGCGGTTAAGTTTAACCTGGACAGGTTCCTGAACCCGGAAAATGCGGCGCCGTTCCGTTTTCTGATTGAGCGCATTATCAATGTCGAAGTTGTTGATGAATTCACCCTAAGGCTGCATCTGGAAAAGCCTTTTGCGCCCCTGCTCTCTCATCTCTCCCACGCCTTTATCGGCATGGTCAGCCCTGCCGCTCTCCAGGCGCTGCCGGCGGGTGACAAAATTACGCTGCCGGTAGGTACGGGACCGTTCAAAATTGTGAGCTGGGACAAGGGTGACAGAATTGTCTTGGAGAGGAACGCGGCCTACTGGGGTGAACAGCCGAAGCTGACTAAGGTTGTTTTCAGGTTTGTACCGGAAGCTGCTTCCAGGATTGTCATGCTGGAAACGGGAGAAGTGCAGGCAATTATGGGCGTACCGCCCGCCGAAGCCCCCCGTCTCCGGGAGAATAAAGACCTCAGAGTGGTCAACCAAACCGGCGTTCGCCTGATTTATATCGGAATTAACAATCTGAGGGGGTCCGCTGGCCGACCCACGGGTTCGCCAGGCCTTGAACTACGCCATCGATAAGGAAACCATCGTGCAAACTATTCTGGCGGGCAGCGGACAGCCTTCTACCGCACCTGTGGTACCGGCCGTCTTTGGTCACACCGCTGCCGGTCCGTACGCCTTCAACCTGGAAAGGGCCAGGCAGCTTTTGACTGAAGCCGGCTATGCAGACGGGTTCAGCGTAAATTTCTACCATCCCACCGGCAGGTATGTCATGGATGCTACCATCGCCGAAGCAATTCAGGGCATGCTCAAAGAAATCGGAGTAACCGCTGAGCTGAAAACAATGGAGTGGGGAACTTACCTGCAAACTGTCCGCAAGCCTCCGGCGGAAGCTACCCATGACCTGTACATGCTTGGCTGGGGTACAGTCACCCTTGACGCAGACTACGGACTGTACTCCATGTTCCACTCCGGCCAGTGGCCGGCAGCTGGCTGGAACCTTTCCTTCTACAAAAACGAACAGGTAGATGAATTGCTGACTGCCGGCCGAACCACTCCTGACCGGGACGAGAGGAAACGCATTTACAGCGAGGTTATTCCTCTGATCTGGCAGGACGCGCCGTGGATTTTCCTGCATGACGAAATGCAGATTAACGCTGAGCGGGCTAATGTCAGCGGCCTGATTCATCACCCGCTGGAGAACATTTTTACCTGGAACGCTGAAATACGCTAGTTTCAGCGCAAATATCGGGTTTGCCCTTCCGCCTCTTCGGGGGGGCAAACCTGTGTTTTTGCTTTCAAAGACCATTACCGGGGAGTGTAAAATACTTTGCGTACCTATATCGTCCAGAGACTCCTTTTGTCTGTCCCGGTGATTTTTGGTGTCTCGCTACTCGTCTTTTCCATAGTCCGGCTTCTTCCTGGGGATCCGGCCATCGCCGTGGCCGGTGTACACGCCACTCCGGCCTATATCAGCCAGGTGCGGGAGGAGCTGGGACTGGACAAAGGTTTGCACGTCCAATATTACCTGTTTGCCGCGAATTTGCTGCGCGGTGACCTTGGCACATCCACTTTTTATAAGCGTCCGGTTAGCGCTATTCTGCTGGAAAGGTTTCCGAGAACTCTGGAACTGACTGTCGCCGCTCTGCTACTGGCCGCCCTGCTTGGCGTCACAGCCGGTATCTTCTCTGCGGTCACGCGCAACTCCATAATTGACGGAGCGGCCATGTTGGCCTCGCTGGCCGGCCTGGCTGCCCCTGTTTTCTGGCTGGCCCTGATGCTGCAACTGTTTTTCGCCGTGCATCTGGGAATCTTCCCCTCTGCAGGCTCCGGAACGATTTTCCACCTCATTTTGCCATCGATTACCTTAGGAGCCGCCTCAGCCGGCCTGCTGGCCAGAATGACCAGATCCAGCATGCTGGAGGTTCTGAGGCAGGAGTACATTACTACTGCCAGGGCTAAAGGACTGAGCGAAACGATTGTTATCGGCAAGCACGCCTTGAAAAACGCGCTGATTCCTGTTCTGACCGTGTTGGGACTGCAGTTTGGCTCACTGCTCGGAGGGGCGGTGCTGACAGAAACGATTTTTGCCTGGCCTGGTGTGGGCAGGCTGCTGGTCGATGCCATCTTAACCCGGGACTATCCGGTAGTACAAGGGACCGTGCTGGTCTTATCAGTCAGCTTTGTGGGTATCAATCTGGCCGTGGACATCTTGTACGCCTATCTCGATCCCAGGATTCGTTTTGACGTAAAAGGCGGTGCAGGTTAAAATTGAAGACTGCTGTAAGTTCAGGAACTGACAGATACCGTGAAATGCGGCGTGTCTTTCGTCAGCTGCGGCGTAACCGCCTGTCTATGCTTGGCCTGTTGATAATCTCGTTTTTTCTGTTGTGCGCTATCCTGGCCCCGTTGCTGGCTCCCTACGATCCGGTAATTCCTAACTTTGCCTATGCGCTGCGCCAGCCTTCGCCGCAGCACCTCCTCGGAACAGATGAACTGGGCCGGGACTTGCTGAGCAGAATGCTGTTCGGTGCAAGAACTTCACTTGGCATCGGGTTCATCTCCGTTATTATCGGTGCCGCTGCCGGCGTACCGCTAGGCGCACTTTCCGGCTACTACGGCGGAAAGCTTGATTTGTTCCTGCAAAGGGGCATTGATGTACTGATTGCTTTTCCCGGCATTTTGCTGGCCATTATTGTCGTCAGTATAATGGGCGTGGGACTGGAAAACGCCATGATCGCCATCGGTGTTGCTTCCATACCGGTCTATACCAGGCTTACCCGCGGGTCAGTCCTGGCTCTCAAGGAAATGGAATATATTACTGCCGCCAAGGCTTTGGGCTTGTCTGACGCTCGCATCATCATCAGGCATATCCTTCCCAACTGCCTGAGTCCGCTGATCGTCCAGTCCACTTTTCAAGTGGCTACCGCAATACTCTGGGCAGCCGGACTTGGCTTCCTCGGTCTAGGGGCACAGCCGCCCAGTCCTGAGTGGGGTGCGATGCTTAGCCGTGGCAGAGTATTCATGAGGACGTACCCGTTCCTGACCACCATTCCCGGCCTGGCCATCTTTCTGGTTGTGTTGGGGTTTAACCTCTTCGGAGACGGACTGCGGGATTCCCTGGACCCCCGCGCCAGAAAATATTAGCTGATGAGGTGTCGCGCTGATGTGCGCTGAAAACTTTCTGCTTAAGGTAGAGAACCTGACAACTGACTTTCGGACCGAGGACGGTGTTATTCGTGCCGTAGACAATGTTTCTTTTGCCGTGCGGGCGGGTGAGGTTCTCAGCCTGGTTGGCGAGTCCGGCTGCGGCAAAAGCGTTGCTTCCTATAGTATCCTGCGCCTGATTCCCTCCCCTCCCGGCAGGATTACCGGAGGCAAGGTAATTTTTCTGGGCACTGATTTGCTGTCTTTATCCGGCCGGGATATGCTGCGTTACAGAGGTAATGAGATTTCCATGATCTTTCAGGAACCTATGACTTCCTTGAATCCGGTCTTCACTATCGGCGAGCAATTAGGCGAGACTTTGCGCTTGCATCAGAAAACCAACCGCCGTGCAACCACAGAAAAAACTGTGGAAATGCTCGAGCTGGTAGGTATTCCTAGGCCCGAGGGAATTTTGTGCGAATATCCCCACAAGTTAAGCGGTGGGATGAGACAACGCGTCATGATTGCCATGGCACTCTCCTGCAACCCCAAACTGCTGATCGCTGATGAGCCCACCACCGCGCTGGATGTGACAATTCAGGCCCAGATTCTGGAGTTGATGAAAGAATTACAGTGCAAATTGGGGACAGCCATCATTTTTATTACTCACGATTTGGGAGTAGTAGCTGAAATGGCAGACCGGGTCGCCGTTATGTACGCCGGCAAGATAGTGGAAAGTGCTAACGTTGAGGTTATTTTTCATCATCCCGTACACCCTTACACCAAAGGATTGCAGCAGTCCAGGCTTTCTCTTGACGACGACAGAAAAGAATTGACATTTATTCCGGGAACGGTACCAAATCCGCTGCAGATGCCGCCGGGCTGCTCCTTTCACCCCCGTTGTCAGCAGGCGCTCGATGTCTGCCGCAAACAGTCTCCCAGGTTAACTGAATTCCATCCCGGCCATTTCGTCAGTTGCTGGCTTTATCAGGGATAAAAGGAGCATGTCTATGACCGAACAGCTGGTACGGATAGAAAATCTGAAAAAATATTTTCCTGTCAGAACAGGTGTCCTGTCGCGTACCACCGGCTTCATTAAAGCGGTTGACGATATCTCTTTTTCTGTCAACAAGGGCGAAACGTACGGACTGGTCGGAGAGTCCGGCTCGGGCAAATCTACCACGGGCCGTGTTATTCTGCAGTTGCAGCAGCCTACTTCCGGTAAGGTCTTTTTTCGCGACCGGGAGATTTCTACGCTGAACTCCCGGCAGTTGCATGCCATGCGCAAAGAAATGCAGATTGTTTTTCAGGATCCTTACAGTGCCCTTAATCCTCGCATGACTGTCGGCGAAGCCATCGCTGAAGGTCTGGCCGCGCACAGGCTGGCCGCAGGCAGGGGGTTACAGGAAATGGCAATAAGCGTTATGGAATCGTGCGGACTATCTGCTTATCACTATTCGCGTTACCCGCACGAATTTTCCGGCGGACAGCGGCAACGCATCGTCATCGCCCGTGCTTTGTCTCTACAACCCTCCTTTGTGGTTGCCGACGAGCCCGTATCGGCGCTGGATGTCTCGATTCAGGCTCAAATCATTAACCTGCTGAAAAACCTGCAGGAGAAATACCACCTTACTTACCTGTTTATTTCGCATGATTTGGGTGTAGTCAGGCATGTCTCGGACAATGTCGGCGTAATGTATCTGGGAACTTTGGTGGAAGAAGCTCCAAAAAAGGAATTTTATGCCCATCCTCTCCATCCTTATTCCAAGGCATTGCTTTCAGCCGTACCCACCACAGACCCTTTGGCCAAAAAGCAGCGGATCGCTCTGAAAGGTCAGATTCCTAACCCGGCTGCTCCGCCGCCGGGATGTCGTTTTCACACCCGTTGTCCCCATGTTATGACTGTCTGCCGGGATACGGTCCCCTTGCTCCGGACAGTCGCCCCAGGGCACAGCGTAGCCTGTCATCTTGTGTAACGCAAAAAAATTATTTGACTTTTGCTCTTGTTTTGCTATTATGGTGATAACCTATCCTGAAAAGCAATGACGGGGAGATTACAGTTCTTACCATGTTCAGAGAGCCGCGCCTATGCTGCAAAGCGGTCTTGGTACATAACCGGAAACTCACCCCGGAGCGCCAGCCGAAAGCGTGACCCGCAAGTAGCTCTGGCCGTTTCCCTCGTTACGGGACTAAAGTGGGCTTGACAGCCAATTAGAGTGGTACCGCGGAACCTCTTTCGCCTCTAGGCACAGAGGTTTTATTATTTTCTACAGGAGGATTGTCATGCCGGAAAAAATTTTTATCTTCGACTCCACGCTCCGTGATGGTGAGCAGACACCGGGAGCACGCCTGAACAGCGGCGAAAAGTTGAAAATTGCCAAACAGCTGGCAAGATTGAACGTAGATGTAATTGAAGCTGGCTTTCCCATTTCTTCCCCTGGCGAGTTTAAGGCGGTCCGATCAATTGCCAGAGAAGTAAAAGGGCCGGTGATTGCCGCTCTGGCACGTACCCTGCCCGAGGATATCGACGCCGTCTGGGAAGCGGTTAAAGACGCCGAACGCCCGCGCATTCATACTTTTTTGGGCTCTTCGAGGATCCACATGGAGCACAAACTGCGCAAAGACCCGGAGACGCTGCTGTCCATGGCCACAGAGGCGGTAAAATACGCAAAGCGTTACACCGCTGATGTCGAGTACTCGTTAGAAGATGCCACTCGCAGCGACCTCGATTACATGTGTCGTGTGATAGAAGCTGTAATCAACGCAGGGGCCACTGTTATCAATATACCTGATACGGTCGGTTACGCCGTACCAGAGCAATTCGGCGAGCTTATTCGCAAGGTCATGGAAAAAGTACCCAACATTCACCGGGCCACTCTCAGCGTACACTGTCACAATGACCTCGGACTTGCTGTGGCCAACTCGCTTGCCGCCGTGGAGAACGGCGCCCGGCAGGTTGAGTGCAACATCAACGGCATCGGTGAACGCGCCGGCAACGCCGCCCTGGAGGAAATAGCCGTTGCCCTGCTCATCCGCCAGGACTATTATCAAGCGTTCCGGACAGACATCGACCTGCGCGAGATCTATAAAACGAGCCGGCTCGTCTCCAGCCTGACCGGCATACCTATCCCGGTAAACAAAGCTGTTATCGGCGTTAATGCTTTTGCCCACTCCTCCGGTATCCACCAGGACGGCATTCTGAAACACAAATCAACCTACGAGATTATCAACGCCGAGTTAATCGGCGGCATTGCCGCCCAGATGGTGCTGACGGCCAGATCCGGCCGTCATGCTGTGCGCCACGAGTTGCAGGAAATGGGCTTTAACCTGCCTGACAGTGAATTCGAAGAGTTTTTCCATAACTTTCTGGAACTGGCCGATAAGAAAAAGGAGGTCTTTCGCGAGGACCTGGAGGCCCTAATGGCAGACCGCCTGGCTTATGCCGCTCCAACCTATACCCTGGAATACCTGCAAACAGTCAGCGGCACCGGCAGTATTCCCTCCGCCGTCGTCAAACTCAGCAAGGGGGAAGAAACCTTTGTGCAGTCTGACTTCGGGGCCGGCCCGATTGACGCTGCTTACAACGCCATTGATAAAATAACCGGCCTTCACCTGCGCCTGGAAAATTATAACCTGCGCGGCGTAACTGAGGGACGCAAGGCATTGGGCGAGGTTTCCGTCAAGCTTGAATTTCAGGGCAGGAGCTATGTCGGGCGCGGCACCTCCACCGATGTAATTGAAGCGTCAGTAAGGGCTTACCTGAACGGAGTTAACAAGATTTTGCTCACCGCGGCCAACGGAAACGGCTTCGCGCCCGATAAGGCTGCCGGTCAGCCCTGAGTACATTTGCGAACCTCTGTTTGCTTTTCGTTTCATGTCGTGCTATAATGCCGGCAGGAGGTGTTGGCGATGGATCAGCTGACTGACCGGCAACAGCAGATACTTGATTTTATACGCCGGGAGGTAAGAAACAAGAATTACCCTCCCTCGGTCAGGGAGATTGGCAGGGAGGTGGGGCTGACCTCCAGTTCCACTGTCCATACACACCTGTCAACCCTGGAGAAAAAAGGCTATATCCGGCGCGACCCCACCAAGCCGAGGGCTATTGAGTTGCGTATCGCTGACCCGTCGCCTGCCCTGATCCCCGATGTTGTCAAAGTTCCGGTAGTTGGGCAGGTCACTGCCGGACAGCCGATACTGGCAGAGGAAAACATAGAGGAATATTTCCCGCTGCCAAAAGAGTTTGTGCGCCAGGATACCGTATTTATGCTCCGCGTCCGCGGCGACAGTATGCGGAACGCCGGAATCCTCGATGGTGATCTGGCGGTCGTCCGCCGGCAATCCTCTGCAGAAAACGGCGAAATCGTGGTTGCTATGCTGGAAAACGAAGCCACGGTCAAGCGTTTTTACCGCGAGAAGAAACATATCCGCCTGCAGCCGGAAAACGAACTGTACGAGCCGCTCCTTTCCCGCAACGTTTCGGTAATCGGCAAGGTGATCGGCATTTTCCGCGATGTGCATTGACCTTCCCAACTGCTAACATATTCTGGGTAGCGGCAGGCCGGCGGGCATATCCAAGGCGCGTGTACCGCCTAGAGACGTGCGCAGCCAGACAGAGCCCGCACCTTTTTCCACCCGGCCGATAATTCCCGCCTCCCTCCCCAGGGGATGGACGCGCAAGCTTTCACAGACGGCCTCCGCCGCTTTCTCCTCCACCACCAGCACCATTTTACCCTCGTTTGCCAGATACAGCGGGTCCAAACCAAGCAGTTCACTGGCGGCCTTAACTTCCGGCCGGACAGGCAGGGAAGCTTCGTACACGACAATGTCTGCACCGGCGCTTTCCGCCAGCTCGTTTAATGTGGCAGCCACTCCCCCGCGGGTAGGATCACGCATCCAGCAAATCGAAGCAAAGTGGGCGGAGACTACATCCAGCAGGCCGTTCAGCGGCGCACAGTCGCTTGTAACCGGTGTCCTGAAAGAAAAGCCCTCACGGCAGGAGAGAACGGCGATTCCGTGGTCTCCTGCCGTTCCGCTTAAGATAACGGAGGCACCCGCGCTGACCCTTTCCGGCCCAAGAACCAGCCTGGGGTCAGCCAGCCCGATTCCTGTTGTGTTGATATAAACTTTGTCCGCCTGCCCCCGTGGCACCACCTTGGTATCCCCGGCCACCACCTGTACCCCGCTGGTTTCGGCAGCAGCGCTCAGGCTGGCCACCACCGCTTCCAGCTCCGCAAACGCCAGGCCCTCTTCCAGTATAAAAGAAACAGTCAGGTACAGCGGCCTTGCCCCGGCGGCCGTCAGGTCATTGACCGTGCCGCAGACAGCCAGTTTCCCGATATCACCACCCGGAAAAAAGACAGGCTGCACGACAAAAGAGTCAGTTGTAACAGCAAGTCTTCCCTCTATGGCCGGCAGCAGCGCGGCATCGCTCAGGCGGGCCAGTTCCCGGTTTTTGAAATAACGCATAAACAGAGTTTTTAACAGGGCGGCGGCATACAGGCCGCCGTCTCCGTGCGCCAGCAACACGCGCTTCACGCGGGGATTGCTCCTTTCTTCCTCTCGTAGCGGTAGTAAGCGGCACATGCTCCTTCCGAGGAAACCATGCAAGGGCCAAAGGGGCTGAGCGGCGTGCAGCGCCCGGCAAAGAGGGCACATTCCGGCGGTAAAATAGCGCCGCGCAGCACGTCACCGCAACGGCAAGGCTCCGTGGCCTCCTGAGCCGTTTGAGGCTCCGGAAGGTTAAAATGCAGGGCGGCATCATGCCGGGCGAATTCAGGGCGCAAGGTAAGGCCGCTGCCAGGAATGCTGCCAAGCCCGCGCCATTCAGCGTCTGCTGTACCAAATACTTCCGACAACAGGCTTTGAGCCAGCACATTCCCCTCTTCCCGGACAACGCGTGGATAAGCGTTGACCACACCCGGCTCTTCTTTTTCAATCATAAGAATTACTGCGGCAAGACCAAGCAGTATGTCGCTTTCCGTAAAACCTGCAACAGCCGCCGGCACCCCATGGACAGAAGCCACAAAGTCCTGCGCCTGCCGTCCGATTACGCAGCTGACATGGCCAGGCAGCAGCATCCCGTCAAGTTCGGGCGAGTTGCCGGCCAGCAAGGCGTTTAAAGCCGGAACGATTGTTTTAAGGCAACTGTAAAGGTAAAAATTGTCCAGTCCCTCTTTAGCCGCTTGTTTTACAGCCAGCGCCAGGCCAGGAGCGGTCGTTTCAAAGCCGACACCAAGAAAAACCACAGGGCGGTCACGTTTATCCGCAGCAAGGCGCACTGCGTCAAGCGGAGAGTACACTACGCGCACCTCCGCTCCGTCAGCCTGAGCCTGTTCCAGGCTGCCGCCGCTCCCTGGCAAGCGCAGCAGGTCGCCAAACGTGGCCACGACGGCGTCGCTGCCGGCGAGAGCAATCATCCGTTCCAGATCGCCGGGGGAAGTAACGCAAACCGGGCAGCCCGGGCCGGAGAGCAGCCGCAGCGGCTCCAGCAGAGGGCGCAGGCCGTACCTGGAAACAGCAGTGGTGTGCGTACCGCAAACTTCCATGATGACCAGCGGCCCGGACACTCGTTTCCTTATCAGCTCCAGCAGCCTTTGAGCCTGAAGCAGCTCAGCCGATGTCTGCATCAAGTTCCTCCAGCAAAGCCAGCGTTTCCAGCGCAGTCGCTTCTTCAATGATTTGCAGCGCCAGACCGGCATGGACCAGTACCCAGTCTCCCGCGCCGGCCTGCGGGACCAGGGTCAGGTTAATCTCCCGGCTGTTGCCCGAGTATTCCACCGAGCCAAGTTCGCCTTTCCTGGCTATGACACGGCAAGGAAGACCGATACACATTTTTATGACTCCTCCACGCCGCCACCAGCGCCTGCCCCAGGGCCAACCCCCCGTCATTGGCCGGGACCAGCCGGTGGCGGTAAACTGTAAAACCATGCGCCGCAAGACGGCGGCTCAAAGATGACAGCAAAAACCTGTTCTGGAACGACCCGCCGCTCAGGACCACCTGTTCCAGCCCTTCTTTTTCCCTGACTGCAGCAACAGCCGCGGCAAAAGCTTCCACCAGCGTCTGCTGGAAGCTGGCAGCAATTTTAGCGCGCGGGACCCCACTCAAGCAGTCACGGACCATGCCGCGCCACAGGTCCCCCGTCAGAATCCTGCTTTCTTTCAGGCTAAAAGGGTACGCCTGCCCTGTGCGCCCCTCCGCCAGTTCCGCCAGTTCCGCCGCCGCCTGCCCTTCATATGAATTTTCGTTGGTAACACCTAGCAGGGCGGCCACCGCGTCGTACAACCGCCCGCAACTGGAAGTAAGCGGAGAGTTGATACCACTCTCCAGCATGGCAAATACCGTTTCCAAATGCTCAGCTTCTTGCGGCAAGATCTTACGGGCCAGCCGCCCGCCTTCCTCACCTAGGTGGCAATACAGGTAGGTTGCCGCCATCCGCCACGGCCGCCGGACTGCTGCCTCTCCTCCGGGCAAGGGAACCTGCTCCAGGTGGAACTGGCGGCGGAACTGCAGGTAATCTCCGGTCAGGACCTCCCCTCCCCAGACGGTACCGTCAGGACCGTAGCCGCTGCCGTCGCAAACGACGGCAATGACCGGGCCATGCAGCATGTTTTCTCCCAGGCAGGAAGCCAGGTGAGCGTGATGGTGAAATACCGGCATCACTTCCTGCGACGGCAGCGCCGCGGCCAGCTTGGCCGAATGGTAGCCAGGATGGCTGTCACAGGCAACAATGGCGGGAGCTGTTTCCAGCAGCTGCTGCATCGTCTCCAGTGCTTCCAAGTAGACAGCGGTTGTTTCACGGTAGCCAAGGTCGCCGGTATGGGGTCCGAAGTATGCTTTGCCGCCCGCCAGCAGGCAAAAAGTATTCTTTATGTCTCCCCCGACACCGAGAACGACCGGTGCATCCGGGGGGGCGGAAACGCTGATCGGGTCAGGCACATACCCGCGCGAGCGGCGCATCAACAGTGGCGTCCCTTCAACGACCTGAGCCAGCGAGTCGTCACAGCGCCGGTAAATGTCACGGTCATGCAGTAAAAACAGGTCGGCGAGACCGTCCAGTTCCCGCAGAGCCTCCCTGTTGTCTTTTACCAGCGGCAGACTGCTCTCGTTTCCGCTGGTCATGACCAGCAGCTCCCGCCGTTCGTCAAACAGCAGGTGATGAAGCGGCGTGTACGGCAGCATCACGCCGATAGTACCCAAACCGGGTGACAGTTCCCGCGGCAGAGGACAGTCTGTTAGCCGGCGCAGTACCACAATGGGAGCGGCGGGCGAGACAAGCAGTTCTTCCTCCGCAGGTTCCAGAAGGCAGAAGCGCCGGACGACCTCCAGGTTCCGGCACATCACGGCAAACGGGCGGGCCGGCCGTCTTTTCCGTTCGCGCAAAGTTGCTACCGCAGCCCTGTTTTGCGCATCGCAGGACAGGTGAACCCCGCCTAGGCCCTTGACAGCCACAATTTTGCCGGCGGCTACGGCGGCAAGGAAGTTGCTCCGCCAGTCTCCTGCGACCTTCTCGCCATTTCTTCCGGTCAACGTAACACGCGGCCCGCATAGCGGGCAGGCATTGGGCTGGGCGTGGAAGCGCCGGTCCGACGGGTCGCGGTATTCAGCAGCGCAGTGCGGGCACATCGCAAATCCGGACATGGTTGTCTTGGCCCTGTCGTAAGGCACACCGGCGACAATGGTAAAGCGCGGGCCGCAGTCGGTACAGTTGGTGAACGGGTAAGCAAAGCGTCTGTTTCCCGCGTCAAAAATATCGCCCTGACATTTGTTGCAGGTTGAGACATCAGGGGAAATACGCGCTGCACTGTTCCCGGCCTGTGCGCTTGTCAGGATGATAAACTCCGCCAGCCCGGCGGGCGGCAGTTCCCTGATCGCCACTCCGGTAACCCGTGCCAGACGCAGGGAACAGTGCTGCACGCTTTTTAGAAAAGAAGACAGGGCTGCTTTTCGGCCTTCTATTTCAATAGTTACTCCTTCCCGGTCATTTTGCACCCACCCCGTCAGCCCGTACCGCAGCGCCTCCCGGAAAATATAAGGACGGAAGCCGACCCCCTGGACAGTGCCGCTGACCCGCACTCTCAGGCGCTGCTTCTGGCAGTGTACTGTTTTCAGAGACAATTTTTCCTCGGCCATTCCGGCGTGACCACCCCGGCGGAAATTATCAGTTTTAGTCCTTCCTCCACAGTCATGCTTAACAGCACCACTTCGTCCCGGGGAATGAACAGCAAAAAGCCGGTAGTCGGATTGGGAGTTGTAGGCAGAAAAACCGGCAGCATTTCTTGGGCAGTTTTTTCCTGTATCTCGCCAAAAGTTTTGCCGGTAATAAAGCCGACGCCATAAATTCCTTTGCGCGGGTATTCAACCATCACCACCGCCTCAAAGACTTTGCGACTCTGCAGGGAAAAAGCGTCTATTATCTGGCGCATTGCCACATAAATCGGCCTGACGAACGGAATTTTTGCAAACCAGCCTTCCGCCATTCTGACCAGGCGGTGTCCAAAAACGTTGGTGGCCAGCAGCCCGACCAAAAAGATCAGTGCCATGGTAAAGAGAAAACCCAGTCCCGGGATGGTTCGCCCGATGTACAGCCTGAGCATGTCCCCCAGCAAAGCATCGATAGCGCGAAAAGTCAGATGTAATATATAGATGGACACCAGCGCCGGCAATGAGACAAGCAAGCCGGTTATAAATATTTTGCGTATTATTTTCATCTGTTGCTCCTCCTCTCTGACAGTTGTTAATCTTTCCTGTTTTCTTCAGAATAATAACAACAAAAGGAGCATAACAGACAAATTCCGCAGCGCGGCCGGCGCGCCAGGCAAACGTAGCGCCCGTGCAAAACCAGCCAGTGGTGAGCGCTTGTCCACAAATGCCGCGGGATGACCCGCGTCAGCTGCCGCTCTGCTTCCTCCGGGGTATGCGCCTTAGCCAGTCCCAGGCGGCCTGCCACACGGAACACATGGGTGTCGACTGCCAGCGCCGGGACAGAAAAAGCGGCAGCTAAAATAACATTGGCGGTTTTGCGTCCCACACCCGGTAAAGATTGCAGCTCCTCACGCGTCGAGGGCACTTTACCGTTAAACCTCTCCATTATCAGCTGTGCGGTGGCTAGCAGGTACCTGCTTTTGTGGCGGTAAAGCCCAAGAGTTTTAATCTCTGAGGCCAACTGTTCTTCCGTCAAGGCCGCCATTTCCGCCGGCCCGGGATATCTGGCAAACAGTGCTGAGGTCACCTTATTGACTTGGACGTCGGTAGACTGCGCTGAGAGGACAGCAGCTACCAGCAACTGCCAGGGTGAGGCAAATTTCAATTCTGTCTGCGGATTGGGGTTCGCCTTCCGCAGTATTTCCAGAACTTTTTCAATGCTTGCGGCACAGACAGCGCAAGTCATGCCGCCCACGGCAATCGTTTCTTTTAAGACAGGTTCCGGCTTTGACAAAACCGCTCGCTCCTTTCAGTTAACACTTTAAAAAAGTGTAACACTTACGCAAGGTCTGGGCAAGTGCCAGCTTTGTTTCTGTCTGTCAAATAAAGGGACACCATACTTAATTATTGCAGGCCGTAAGCAAGAAGAATAGCGCAATAACCTGAAATTCAGTATGGTGTCCCACTTATTTCCTCTATTTTATATTTGATTAAAATACGGGCAGGTAGTTATCCAGCTCCCACTGGTGGACCTGAGTGCGGTAGCGTGTCCATTCTATAGTTTTGGCAGCCATAAAGCGGTCATAGATGTGTTCCCCGAGAGCATTGCGGATGACCTCGCTGCCCGCCAGCTCCTGCAAAGCTTCTCCCAGAGTCTGCGGAAGCGTCTCTACGCCAAGTTCACGGCGCTCTTCCTGATTCATTTCGTAAATATTCAGATTGACCGGTTCCGGGGGCCGGAGGCCCTTCCTGATACCATCCAACCCTGCGCTTAAGGTTACAGCCAAAGCCAGATACGGGTTGCAGGAGGGGTCGGGACTGCGCAACTCAATCCTCGTTCCGATACCGCGACGGGCCGGAACACGCACCAGCGGGCTGCGGTTATGCTCACTCCAGGCAATGTATACCGGAGCCTCGAAACCGGGAACCAGCCGTTTATACGAGTTGACCAACGGGTTGGTAACGGCGGTAAACGCTTTGACATGGGCAAGCAAGCCGGCTACGTAATGACGAGCCACATCAGAGAGCTGGGAGATCTTGTCCGGGTCATAGAAAGCGTTGTGCCCATCTTTAAACAGAGACTGGTGCGTGTGCATCCCAGAACCGGCAATACCGAAAATCGGTTTGGGCATAAACGTGGCGTGCAGCCCATGCTGCATGGCGATGGTGCGGACCACCAGCTTAAAGGTGGCAATGTTATCGGCTGTTGTCAGCGCATCGGCATATTTAAAGGCAATCTCATGCTGACCGGGTGCCACCTCGTGATGGGACGCTTCTACCTCAAAGCCCATCTCCTGAAGCGTCAGCACCATATCACGCCTGGCTGCCTCGCCCATGTCCACAGGCATCAGGTCAAAGTATCCGCCGCTGTCATGGGTAATGGTAGTAGCTCGGCCTTCACTGTCTTTTAAAAACAGGAAAAACTCCGCCTCCGGACCGGCGTTCAGCGTATAGCCGAGCTCTGCCGCCTGCGCTATGGCACGCCGCAGGGTGTTGCGCGGGCAACCGGCAAACGGCGTTCCTCCCGGATTGTAGATATCACAAATCAGCCGGGCTGTGGCCCCTTCCTTGGTGTTCCAGGGGAAAACCGTAAAAGTATCGGGGTCGGGTCGCAGGTACATGTCCGATTCCTCGATACGCACAAAACCTTCAATGGAGGAACCGTCAAACATCATTTCTCCATCAAGTGCTTTTTCCAGCTGCTTCACCGGAATAGCCACATTCTTGGAAATGCCCAGCACATCCGAAAATTGCAGGCGAATAAACTTGATGTTCAGTTCTTTTACCAGGTGCAGGATGTCTTCTCTGCTATAAGCCATGTTCTTCCCCTTCTCCGTTTTTTAGAGCTTGACATCTGCATTATAGTTGCCTTCGGCAACTCCTGTCAAGGAATACCTGACCGCAAGTTAAAATGCGTGGCGGCCACGCATTTTAACTTCCCCCTCAACCTTTGCCGGAGGCTGTTCTAGAGCAGTATGGCTATCAGTCCGCCGCTGCCTTCGTTAATGATTTTTTCCAGTGTTTCCTGGAATTTTTCCTGGGCATTGGGCGGCATATTGTTTAATTTGTTAGCGATACCGTCCCGGACCACGGAGTGCAGCGATTTGCCAAAGATGTCTGACTTCCAGAGCTTTTCCGGATTTTCTTCAAACTCACTGATCAAGTGGTTGACTAAGTCCTCGCTCTGCTTTTCAGTGCCGACGATCGGCGAGAATTCTGACTTTACGTCCACACGGATAATATGCAGGGACGGAGCGCTGGCCCGCAGGCGCACCCCAAAACGCCCCCCCTGGCGGATGATTTCCGGTTCATCCAAGGTCATCTCCTCCAGCATCGGAGGTACAATCCCATAGCCAATCTCTCGTACTTGCCCCAGGGCTCCAGCCAACTTATCATATTCGCGTTTGGCAACCGCGCATTCCCTGAGAATTAGCAGCAAATCAGCCTGGTCGGCAATTTTCACACCGCAGATTTCACTGAGGATATTGATGAACAGGGATTCAGGAGGCTGAATTTCGATGACGGCCTTTCCGGTTCCTAAATCCATTTCTCGTAAAATAATGTTCTCCACAATCTCATAAGTACCCAGTCTTTCAACCATGCCGTCAACATCGCGCAGGCGACTGACATCGGAAACATTCTCCCGGATAATCCTGGCATATTCCAGGCGCAGCCAGTGCTCCGCTTCCAAAACATCCACCCAGCCCGGAAGCGTTATTTCCACCTCGCGAACAGGAAATTCGTAGAGCACCTCCTGGAAAATCACATTGATATCCTCATCAATCAGTTGAATGGCATTGATTGGAATTACCGGCACATTATACTTCGCGGCCAGTTTTTCTTTCAAGACCAATGTTTCCTGAGAATATGGCCTTACTGAGTTCAGCAAAACTACGAAGGGTTTACCCAGCTCATTTAATTCGGCAATAACCCTTTCCTCTGCAGCCACATACTCCTGTCGGGGAATATCGGTGACGGTGGCGTCAGTAGTTACGACGATACCGATAGTTGAATGTTCAGCAATTACTTTTCTAGTCCCTATTTCCGCTGCTTCGGCAAACGGAATATCGTAATCAAACCACGGCGTGCTGACCATCCGCGGCTCCCCTTCGTCCTCATACCCAACCGCACCTTTCACTGTGTAGCCGACACAGTCCACCAACCGGACACGCATGGTAATATTATCGCGGACATTAATCTCAATGGCGTCATCGGGAGTAAATTTAGGCTCCGTTGTCATAATCGTCCGTCCTGCGCTGCTTTGCGGAAGCTCGTCACGGGTTCGTTCCTGGTCAAGCGGGTCGGCCATATTCGGAAGAACCAGCAATTCCATAAATTTTTTAATAAATGTAGACTTGCCGGTACGGACCGGCCCTACCACACCCAGATAAATATCACCCCCCGTTCTCTCGACAATATGCTGCAGCAAGTCAAATTTCACTGGGTATTTCCCTCCTTAAATATTCAGGTTTGTTGTCCGGTTATACAAATACGATTCCTTATAGGCCAAAATAGATTGTTTCCGGTAAAAGAACCATCCGTCGCCGGTAACGCTATATATATATGAGACAGACCGTTAATTATACCTTCGCAAAGGGAAAAAACGGTAAACAAAAAACACCTCCCAAACCATCAGGTTCAGGAGGCGCCTGAGGACAGAACGGCTACCATGTTTTCCGCAAGTACTGTACAATTTCCTCCAGTTCATGAGTGCGACTGCGCAACATCAGTGATTCGACGGCGGCTTGCGGAGCTTTGCCGGCAAACAGCACCTGGTAAATCTCACCTGTTATCGGCATCTCCGTATTATGTTGCCGTGCCAGTTCCCAGGCGGCCTGTGTGGTGCGCACACCTTCCACAACAACCTGCAACCCGGCTAAAATCTCGCCCGGGGTTTTCCCCGTCCCCAGCGAATAGCCGAAATTACGGTTGCGGCTGTGCCTGGAAGTACAGGTTACCACCAGGTCACCGATGCCGGACAGCCCGACAAAGGTCAACGGGTCGGCGCCCAGGCGGAGGCCAAGCCGGGCAATTTCCACCAACCCTCTGGTCATCAGAGCGGCTTTGGTATTGTCACCAAATCCCAGACCATCGGAAATGCCGGCGCCGACGGCAATAACGTTTTTAAGTGCTCCTCCCAGTTCTACGCCTGTCAGGTCCGGATTGGTGTAAACCCGGAAAAAGGGCGTCATCAGCAAGTCCTGGGCGGCTTCAGCCACCTGTCTGTCGAGGGAGGAAACAACCGAGGCGGAAGGTATGCGCCTCCCGACTTCCTCGGCATGGTTCGGCCCTGAGAGGACGGCGATTTTGTGCCGCGGCAGTTCTGCGCGGAGGACCTCCGACAGCCGGAACCGCGAGCCCTCTTCCAGCCCCTTGGCGCAGTTGACGATCATCGTTTCCGGGCCGATCCAGGGCTTTATCAGGCAGGCCGTCCGGCGTACCGCGTGCGAAGGCACGGCCAAAACAAGCGCCTCTCTCCCCAAAACCGCTTCCTCCGGGTCAGAAGTTACCCGCAGGTGCGCCGGCAGCCTGACGCCCGGCAGATAAACGGTATTTTCCCTGCTTTCCCGGATAGAGTCGCATAGTTCTTCCCGCCTTACCCACAGCATCACATCCTGATGGCCGGATGACAAGACGGTGGCCAACGCTGTCCCCCAGCCGCCGGCGCCAATAACCGCCACGCGCATCTATTTTTGCACCCCTTTGTTTCCCGTGGCCGCCCTTTCCCCCAACTTGCTTTCCGTGCCGTTTAACAGGCGCCTGATGTTTGGCTTGTGGCGCCAGACCGCAAAGGCGCACAAGGCGGTACCAAAGAGAGTATACTCCGGAGGGAACCGGTACAGTAACATCAGGACAGGAATCAGGATGCTCCCAACGATTGAACCCAGCGAAACGTAACGCGTGAAGGCAATAACAAGCGACCCGATCAAAACGGCAACCAGGAGAACTCCGGGAGCCAGCCCCAGCAGCACGCCCATGCTGGTGGCAATTCCCCGGCCGCCACGGAAGCCAAACAGGACAGGCCAGTTGTGACCGGCAACTACGGCTATGCCGGCCAGCATGATGACCATGGGGTTCCCGTCCAACAGCTTGGCCAGATAAACGGCCCCAATTCCTTTTCCAGCGTCAAGCAACAGTACGGCGATCGCCGGTCCGGTCCCCAGCGTGCGCATAATATTGGTCGCACCGGAACTTCCGCTGCCTAAGCGGCGGACATCTACGCCGCGCAGCTTTTTCCCCAGCAGGTAACCAAATGAAACCGATCCTAAAAGATAGGCCAACAATATCGCCAGCAAGGAGCTCACATGCCTGCCTCCTTTCTTGCCCTTCGTCGCACCAGAAAACGCAGCGGCGTACCCTGAAACCCGTATGTTTCCCGCAGCTTATTTTCTAAAAAACGCAGGTAGGAAAAATGCATCAGCTCAGGCTCGTTGACGAATACGGCAAATGTAGGCGGACGCACTTTAACCTGTGTCATATAATATATTTTAAGCTGCCGGCCGCCTTTGGCAGGAGGCGGGGTTATGGCCATAATCTCCGCTAAAAGTTCATTAAGCCCCGCCGTACCGACACGCAGGGCATGCTGTTCTGCCACAAAATCAGCCCAGGCAAAAACGCGCTGCACACGCTGACCGGTCAATGCGGAAACAAAAAGAATCGGCGCATATGACAAATAAGCCAGATCACGGCGTATATTCCGGCGAAATTCATCCATTGTTTTTTCGGTTTTTTCCACTTTATCCCACTTGTTAACCACAATCAGCAGAGCCCGCCCCGCCTCGTGCGCAATGCCGGCAATGCGCTTGTCCTGTTCTGTTACCCCGGTCGCCGCGTCCAGCAATACCAGTACCACATCAGCTTCCTCCGCTGCCCGGATGGCTCGCAATACAGCATAATGCTCTACCCGCTCCCCGATTTTGCTTTTCCTGCGGATACCGGCAGTGTCCACAATGCGGTAGCGCCGCCCGTCCCACTCTATAATCAGGTCGACGGCATCACGGGTCGTGCCCGGAAGATCGCTGACAATTACGCGCTCGGCACGGGCCAGCTTGTTTACCAGGGAAGACTTGCCGACATTGGGCCGCCCGATTACTGCGACACGAAGGCCGTCATCCTCAGCGGTCGCTTCAGCGGCAGGGAGGTGAGCGAATATTTTGTCCAGCAAATCGCCGGTTCCCAAGCCATGCGCCCCTGATACTGCTTGCGGCTCCCCCAGGCCAAGTTCAAAAAATTCAGCTGTTTCCACAGGCGCCTCCGCTTTATTTGCCGCCAGCAGGACCGGCTTTCCAGCTTTGCGCAGCAGCTTCGCAATCGAGTAGTCAAGGGGTAACGGCCCGCTGCGGACATCAACCACCATCACAATTAAATGTGCTTCATCAATGGCCACTTGAACCTGATGCAAAATTTCCCGGGCAATTTGGTCTTCCTCAAAGGTCAGTCCGCCTGTATCAACAAGCCAAAACTGACGGCCGCGCCACTCAGCCTGACCATAAAGGCGGTCACGGGTCACCCCGGGCGCGCTTTCCTCAATAGCCAGTCTCTTCTGGAGCAACCGGTTAAACAAAGTTGATTTGCCGACATTAGGACGGCCAACGATTGCCACCACCGGCTTTGACATTATTTCACCCCGTTGAAAAGAAAAATTAATGAGCGCCTAATAAAGCATGTAACAATTCATCCAGACTGCTTACTGCCCGGACAGTGGTCCCAAGACTGGCAGACAAGCCGCTAAGGGTAGCGCCATCAAGAAAAAGTTCCGACTTGTCTTTCAACATCACCCGGGGCAGGTAAAGGGCTCCCTGCGGCTTTTCCCCGGCAAATGCAGCCAGCAGGTCGTTTGCAGTCAGCAGCCCGGCGACGGATACCTGATCACCGAAAAACCTGTTCTTAACCGGTACCAGCTTGACAGACAAGCCACCAATCTCATTCAGATACGGTACAATTCCCTCTAAATAGCCGGCAGCGGCCAAACCTGTAGCCAATGTTGCGGCCCGGGGCACCGGCAAAGCCCGGGGCAGTTTGCCCTTCCACGCCTCCCACTCATTTAACAGCAGGCGAACAAGCCCAACACCGTTATTCAATTGCAAATAACTTTCATACGCCTCGTCCTGCGGTATGTTATAGCCGGCCAGGCCGTAAAATTCGTCTGCCGCAAATACAAAGCGCGTGCCCAGCTCTTTTAGGGCCCTCCCTGCGACAGTGTTCACTTGGACCAGCACCGCTTCGGCGTCATTTTTTTGGCAGGAGCGCAGCGGGTAAAGGTCATTACGGTGAGCTGTCAGCCCTACCGGAACCACAGCCAAAGACTGCACAGCCGGGTAGAGACCGTACAGGTCGTCAATCGTTCGTTCCAATGCAGCCCCGTCATTCAGCCCGGGGCAAAGAACCACCTGGGCATGCACCCTGATATCCGACCGGGCCAGACGACGCAGCAACTCCATTATTTCCCCGGCCCGGCGGTTGCCTAGCATCCGGCTTCTCAACCCCGGTTCAGTGGCATGAACGGACACATACAACGGGGACAGATGCAGGCGGCAAATACGTTCCAGATCATGCTCCGACAGGTTGCTCAGCGTGACAAAGCTTCCGGTGCAAAAAGAAAGGCGGTAGTCATCGTCCTTCAGGTACAGACTCCGGCGCATCCCTGCCGGCAGCTGGTCTACAAAACAAAAAAGACAACGGTTGCGGCAGGAACGTACTTTGTCCAACGTAGGCGGGTCAAACTGCAACCCTAACTGTTCATGGTAATCTTTCTCAATCTCATATTCCGTCAGGGAACCGTCCCGGTGTTTAACAACCAGCAGCAGTTCCTCCGCGCTTTCCGCCAAGCGCCAGTCCAGGATGTCTCCAAGCTCCGCCCCGTTGACACTGAGCACGCGGTCACCGGGAAGAATTCCGACCTCTTCGGCAACAGAGTCTTCTTCAACGTGCCTGACAAGTTTTCCCGCGCGGATGATGCCTCCCACCCCTGCTTTGCTTTTAACCATTATCCTATATGCGGGCTGAACTGTCAAACAACCCAAAACCAGGTTGCCGGGTGAGCCTGGCGTCTGTCACTGTCCGGACCAAATCTTTGAAACAGTTGCGGGCCATCCGGCAGGCAAGTTCTTTTTCCAATCCGTTCAGGCCGAACTTGGATAGCATCCTCCCCCACATAGCCTGCTGTGGGTTTCCCGGCAGGCAGGAAACAACTTTTGCCTCATGGAGCGGCAAGCGATAAAGACCAAGCAGGCTTTCCACAGCCCTGGCGACCACTTCCGGCTGAGTTTTGACGGACAGCAGGAAAACCTTATGACCGGCACTGTCGCTGCCTGCCAAAAACAACTTCCCGTCCTCATCCCTGGCTGCCCGACGGAAATACGGCAAGGAGGCGAGCTTTGCCGCTGCGGGAACTGCAGCGGCGTCAAGCTGTTGCAGGTGAAGCGCGGCAGCTACCGCCGGCAGGTAGAGGTCAGCAAAGCCAAGATATAGGTAATTCATGTCAGTACCTCTTTTTTGACCTTTTCCACCAGTTTTACCAGGGCCGGAAACGCTTTCCTGGTACCGTCCAGCACGAACGGGCGCCCGATACGGATTAATTGCCAGCGCCGGGACAGATAACCGCCGATTCTCATTTTAAAGGTTACACAGTGCAGCGTGTCCACAAAAAACAGTTCTTCACGCACACCAAGCACTTCAGCCACCTGCAGCAGGACCCGCTCGACAGTCTCTCCGGCATTCCGGCAACCCAGACAGTAAACTTGCATTCCCCGTTCGTCAAAGCCCAAGAAGTGCATCAGACCGTGTCCATCCTGTGTCTGCCGGTCAAAAAGGGTCAGACGCATCAGCTCGGCATCACTTGGCAGCGAGTCTGTCCGCAGTTGTTCCAGGTGAATTGCGGCGGCGACCACTGAGGAATGGGCACCGCCGAAACAGCGATAAATGATTTTTTTGTTAGCCAATCTTTCTCCCTGTAAAACTGTTCTAGTGGCGGACAAGAATATATGTTCCATTTCCCAAGTCATGGGCGACTGCTTCCAAAACCCGGGAAAGTGTTTTAGTTATCCATTCCTGCTCGTCCTGGTTCCGGGCATAAAATACTGGCACGCCGCTGACAGTTTCTTTACAGGTGGTCACAGCTGCCAAAATTAGCTTGGTGACAGATATCTCCATCTTTCCTCCTGGAACCGTTAAGAATTGCCTACTTACGCGGCTCTTTGCCGTTTCTTAGTCAGCGGCGCAACGGCCCGCCCGGGATGCCAACGGATTTACAGCGGCACTTTCCAGAACAGGGACGTTTTCTACCGCTGTCACAAGACATTTCACATCAGGTTCAATGGGCACAATAAGCATCCCTACCCGTCCGGTATCAGGGTTACGGCGCAACAGCGGAGTAAATTCTGCTGTATCAACTTCCCGGTACACCCCTAGCAAAGCGGCGGCGTCATGCGCAATAGCCTGGCGCTGGCCGACGTTGGCCAGAATTTCCCTAGCCGCATCGTTATGAGGTTCTAGGATTAACGCCCGAGCTCGCTTCGTATAAACTTCCCTGACCTCCGGAAGGCCAAGATTCATAATTTGGATATCCTCGACAAAAACGTTGGGACCCCTGAAGTTGAATTCCGCCGGCCTGACCAGAGCAATATCCTTTACCAGTTTACCACGCATCAGGGCTTTGCAAAGCGCGAGCGCGACAGCGCCTGCTCCAAGTCCGGCTGCAATTCCAAAAAAGAAAGCTGTTCCTGATGTCACCAGCGAAATCATTATTGCCAGGTAGTTACGCGCCTCAAAAGTTCTGGCTATTCCCTCGATAAAATCTTTACCCCGGGCCACAAGTTCAGAATGTTCCAGCGCCTGCAGCATTTCCCGTTCCATCCTGCGTACTTCCCGAAACTGCGTGGCGGCCAGTGCCAGAAAAGTGACAGCGGTGTATTCCTTGGCTACAATCGCCGGGACAGCTACAGCTCCCATGGTTGCAGCCACAAAACCGAGTGCCAGGTGAGTCGCCACCGCATGAGGATACGACGGGTACTGGCGAAAGTCCCGGCGCAACATCAGATATCTTGCTAAAGTTCCCGCCGCCACACCACAAGCAATCGCTGATAATTCCTGTCCCACCGGCTTTCTCCACCTTCGAACTGCTAATTATGCATACAGTATTTATGTATACATAATTAGCGTAACCCGCCGATAACGTTTTATCCCTTGCAACATCCAAACAGTTATCAGAAGGGATAAGAGAAAGCCGTGTTAACTAAAACTTCAGTGTATCAGCATGTTGCCTTGCCAGCAGTGAGGTATCAAATCCCCGCTGCCTTAGCCACTCCTGGGTTTTCCCGGTAATGACCACCGGTTTGCGCCTAAGCTCCCCGACTGATGCCGAGCCGGTCATCACCATCACCATCTGTATTTCCTTGATGATGCCCTTGAGGCGCGAAACCAGCTTCTCCTTGCCTTCTGCAAGTAAAATCTTGGCGGCAAGCCCGGCTATTCCTACACAACAGGCGCCTAACGCCAGGGCTTTGGCAGCCAACAAGCCGGTATTAATGCCGCCGGAGGCAATTACATCTACGCCGGGAGCTCCGGCACGAGTCTCCAGAATTGAGACTGCCGTCGGGATGCCCCATTCAAGCAGATCATCGGGTCCCTGCAGGTGGGCCCGCCGGCGTTCAATCAGCATAAAATTGGTCCCGCCTTTGCCCCCAACGTCAATGGCTGCAACTCCGCACTCCCTGAAAACAGCAGCCTGCTCCCAGGCAACCCCAAATCCTATTTCTTTGACGATAACCGGCACGTCAACACTTTTAACAATTCTTTCCAACTGCCTCCGATACCCTCGAAAGTCACTGTCTCCATTGGGCATCATTAGCTCCTGAGGAACATTGAGATGGACCTGCAGAGCATCAGCCTGCACCATTTCCACTGCTTGCTTTGCCTGTTCAGGACTGGCATAAGCTCCAATGTTAGCGAAAATCACCCCTTCTGGATAAACGTCCCGAACCACCCGGAACGTATTCTGATACAAAGGTTCCTCAAGTGCGGCGGCCTGCGAGCCGACAGCCAGTGCCAGCCCGCATTCCCTGGCTGCCAGCGCCAGGTCCCGATTAATATTCTCAGCTTCTTCAACGCCGCCGGTGATAGCGTTAATCAGCAGCGGAGCCCGGAGGGCAAGACCGGCAAGCCTGGTGGACAAGTCAAGGCCATCAAAAGCCGTTTCCGGCATACAGTTGTGCACCAGCTGAACATCGTCAAAATCTGCGCTTGTCAGGTCAGTGCGCACTGCATGCCAAAGATGTTCCCGTTTTCGGGACTGGCGGGACATTTTCTATTCTCCTTTACTCCCGTTAAAAAGTTCGCCGAACACATCGCCCAACGTCAAAGCTGGTGACGCATCAGAGACGGGCTGTCCAACAGATTCCTTTTTCGGGCGCGGGTTAGCCTCCCTCATGCTGAGGCTGACACGTTTTGCCGCTGTATTAATCTCCAGAATTTTTACCTTGACATCCTGGCCTTCCCTGGCTACTTCGGATGGCTGCTTGACATGGTGAGCGGCCATCTGCGAAATATGGACAAGACCTTCCACACCGGGAATTAACTCCACAAACGCACCAAAGCTGGCAAGTCGGGTAACCTTTCCTTGGACTACATCGCCGGATTTAAATTTACGTGCCGCTTCCATCCAGGGATCGGGTTGAGCCTGGCGGATAGAAAGTCCGATGCGTTCCCGTTCAGGGATAAGTTCAATTACTTTAACATCAACTTCTTCGCCCACTTTCAGGGCCTGTGCAGGATGCTCAACGCGACTCCAGGAAATTTCGGAAACATGGACCAGGCCGTCAATACCACCTATGTCAACAAAAGCACCGAAGTTGGTTAGCCGCCTGACCGTACCGCGCAGGATCTGACCAACTTTCAGCGAGTGCAGGACCTGTTCTTTTCTGACAGCCGCTTCCTCCTCCAGCACCTGCTTGCGGGAAATAATCACCTTTCCCCGTTCTCGGCGAAGCTCCGCGACTTTAAATTTTATCTCCATATTAACAAACTCTTTGAAATCAGGAATAAAGCGAACATCAACCATGGAGCCTGGCATAAACCCTTCCAGGCCTCCTCCAAGGTCGACGACAAGCCCTGCTGAGATTGCGTCCTTTACCTTACCTGTAAGCACCGTTCCATCCTGAGCGGCTTTTTCCACCGCCTCCCACCGCTGCCTGCCTTCGACAGCCTGCCGGGAAAGCAGTATTTTCCCTTCCTGTTCATCCACTTTCACGATCTGCAGCGTCAGCTCCTGTCCTTGCTGAAAAGCGGCGGTCAGGGACTGCTCCGGGCCGACATTCGTTTCCTGGCGGGGGAGGATCCCCTCGCTTTTATAACCGATATCAACAAATACCTCGTCTTCTGTAACCTGTACCACTGTTCCTCTGACCTCATCCCCTGCGGCGAACCGCTGCAGAGACTCTGCAAAGGCGGACTGTTCCGCTGCCTCCTCTTCACTATGCTGTACCAAGTCTTTTTCTGCCTCCATCTGCGTGATAACCTCCTTTATCGTCCAGTCAGGGGTAGATGCGCCGGCGGCAATCCCGACCAATTTCGCCCCCCGTAGCTGACCTCTGTTCAGTTCGGAAGCATTAGCCACCTCAATTGTCACGGTGCCGGCTTCACGGCTGATCTCAGCCAGCCTCCGCGTGTTGGCACTGTGTTTATCACCTGCCACCACCATAATGTCCACAGCAGGGGCCAGGCGCCGAACCGCTTCCTGTCTCTGCCAGGTTGCCTGACAGATAGTATCATATATCTCAACCGCAGGAACCAACGTTTTTAGTTTTTCGCAGATTTGCCTGGCAATATCCCTGCGCTGCGTTGTCTGGAAAACAACTGCCAGCGGCGGCTTAAGACAGAGCTTATCTACTTCCGCTGCCTGCGAAATTACCATTGCCTGACCCCGTCCCCAGGCAGACACCGCCTGCACTTCAGGATGAGCCGCATCGCCGATGATCAAGACCTGCGTGCCCTTGTCCGCTAACTCCGCCGCCAGCACTTGCAGCCTGCGCACATAAGCACAGGTCGCATCAAAAACTGTCATTCCGCGCCCTGCTGCCTCGGCAAATACTTCAGGAGCAGCGCCATGGGTACGTATCAGGAGAGATGCGCCATCCGGAACCTGTGCCAAGCTCTCCACAAAAGATACACCCTGTTCCTCCAGCCACAGCCCTAACGCCTGGTTATGCGCCAGCTCACCAAGCACAAAAACCGGCCCGCAACGAGCGGCCTCCTGCGCCAGGCCCACTGCCCGTTTCACACCATGACAGAAACCGGTGTGCTCAGCTATCCTGATTTCCAGCACTTTCACTCCCGCCTGCAGCAGCCGGATCCGTGAGCGAGATCCCGGTAAAGCCGCCTGATTTCCGCCATAATCTGGCCGGCCGTCTGTTCCAGCTGACCCGCCCGCACCAGTTGTCGATCGCCTTCAGTCAGCAGCAACGGTTCGCCAATCTTAACCCGAACCTGCCGAAAAAGCCTGTACGGGCCGACGATGGCGACCGGCAAGACAATTGACCCACTCTTCAAAGCAATTAAGGCAATACCCGGCTGTGGCGGCAGCAACTCTCCTGTTCTGTTCCGCGTTCCCTCCGGGAAGAGTCCCAGGATCCCACCGTTTCGCAGAGTATCCAACGCTGTTCTGATTGCCGTTTTGTCAGCTCTGCCTCTGCGGACCGGGAAAGCATATACCCGTCGCAAAACCAGGCCGACAACCGGCAAACGAAACAGCTCCTCCTTGGCCATGAAGCGGACCGGCTTGTGGCTGACTAAGCAGGCGATGAGCGGCGGGTCCCACCAGGAAAAATGGTTAGCACAAATTATAAACGGTTGATCGGACGGAATATTCTCCAGCCCCTGAACTCGCCAGCGGAAGCAAACCCGGTATATCACCCTGAACACCTTACGGATAACCCAGTACAACATCTGTTACACCTTAAGCACTTCTGCCGGTCGAAACGGCAATTTTCCGTACAACTTGTTCTATCGTCATCTCAGTAGTATCAATGTGTACCGCATCAGCGGCCGGACAAAGCGGCGCGCATTCCCGCCCCGAATCGATCTGATCCCTGACAGACAGTTCATTCATCATTTGGGCAAGACCGATTTTTTCACCCTTAGCTTCCAACTCCGCCTGCCTGCGGCGTGCTCTTTCCTCCAGTGAAGCAGTCAGGAAGAATTTGTATTCGGCTTCCGGCATTACAATAGTTCCGATATCTCGTCCGTCCATGACCACTCCGCCGCGCATCCCAATCTGTCGCTGCCTGGCGGCCAATATTGTCCTGACCTGCGGGCAACGCGCCACAACGGAAACATTCCTGCTCACTTCCGGCAGACGTATTTCTTCTGTCACATCCTGTCCGTCGAGAAAAACCATGTTTTGATTATCAGGACCGTCATTCCTGATTTCTATACTAATATGCTGCGCCAGACGCGCCAAGTCACCGGCATCAGACAAGTTTATACCTTTCCGCAGTGCAGACAGGGTAATGGCGCGATACATCGCCCCGGTATCAAGATAAGTCAGTCCCAGCGCCTGAGCCAAAGCTCTGGCCACCGTGCTTTTGCCAGCCCCGGCCGGTCCGTCAATAGCGATGCGTGGTTTCATAGCCAGTTCCTTTCGTAAAAAACAGAAATAACAAAAACAACACCTCAGGTGTTGTCACCAAACAAGTCTGCCCGCAGGCTGCGGGCGTCCCGGAGATAAAGATGTTTAATTTCAGAACGAGCAAGAACGCTATTGACATGCATCAGTACACGGATACAAAACGGCATTGCCCCCGGCACATCAACTTCAACGGCACCAAGCAACGGCACATCCGACCATCCTAACTCGCGAGCTGCCGCCGCCGGAAAGGCGGCATTCAGATCAGCTGTCAGCGTAAAAAAAACGCTGATTATATCTCCCTGACGGACATGATTGGCCTCCAGCATACCGACAAGCAATTCTTTTGTTGCACTGATAATCTCCGTCTCGCTGTTTTGACTCACATTTATTGCTCCACGGATTCCTCTGACCGTACTACACCCCACAACAACGTCCTCCCGCAGCATCCACGTCAACTTATTAGATAATACCTCAAGAAGCTGTTTTTGGCAAGTAGTTCCGGCCGTTTAATTCTTTATCCGGAAGCTGAACTTCAAACAACAGTTAAGCGCTTAGCCAAACGGCACCCCTTCAAGGCGATCTACCAGGCTGAGCCAACTCCTTACCGCAGGAATGGTCAGCAGAAACTGGCAAATCAGCAACAGCGCCAGCAAAAAACAGGTGCTCACAACTAACAGCCTTTCAAGGCGTCCGGTTCGCCGACAAAAATCTTCTGCCAACCCCACCTATATCCCCCCTTGAAAAGTTCCCCAAGCTTAGTCAAGGTTATGCAGATAATCTTTAATATTCCACCCGCGTTAACCCCCATTCCCGGGCCAGAGCTGCAGCTCGAAGCAGTTCGGCACCGGACGGTCGCCTGTTAATTTCCGGGATGCGTTGGGCCTGGTAAGCCGGGTAGTATTGGCTCATCAGATTTACATAGGTCTCCCGGGACAGTTCAGTTGCTATAAAGCGCAGCACTTCTGCAGTCCCGGCTATGTCCCCCGGCAAGACAAGGTGTCTGATCATTAAGCCCCGTACTGCCACACCGCGCTTGTCCAGTTGCAGATCTCCCACCTGCCTGTGCATTTCCCGCAAGGCGGCAAACATATATAAGGGGTAGTCCTCTACACCGGAATAGCGCCGGGCCTTTTCCGCATCGCTGTATTTGCTGTCCGGCAAGTAGATGTCAATTACACCGTCAAGCAGCAGCAATGTTTCAAGGCATTCGTAGGACCCGCAGTTATATACCAGCGGAATCCGCAGTCCTCTTTCGGCCGCCTGTCGCAGCGCCTCCAGAATCTGCGGCACATAGTGGGTCGGCGTAACAAGATTGACGTTTTCACAGCCCCGCTCCTGCAAGCCTAACATAACACGACTCAGTTCAGCAGTAGTCATCTCGGAGCCTTCCCCAATCTGGGAGATGTTATAATTTTGGCAAAAAACACAACGCAGGTTGCAATAGGCAAAAAAAATAGCCCCTGAGCCTCCCCTGCCCACCAGCGGGGGCTCTTCACCGTAGTGCGGGCCGAAGCTAGCCACCTTTACTGTCCTACCTGCACGGCAAAACCCGGTTTCTCCCGTCAGCCGGTCAACACCGCAGGCCTGCGGGCATAGCACACAACGGGACAAGGTCATGTGGGCTTTTGTCACCCGTTTCTGCAATTCTCCGTTTTCCGCCAAAGCAGTGTAGCACAACAGAACATCCGCCTATTCCTGAAGTCTTTTAGCCTTAAGGTAAACCTGCATCCGCACCTGTTCGTAAACCTGAAAAAAAATTCGTTCCAAATCCTGACCGGATAACGTCATTCTCTCCGGTTCCAATATCCGCAGGTAGCGAAACTCTTCCCGCGAGGCAAAGCGGATCAGGTCAGCCGGAGAATCAGCCTGCACGGTCATTTCCAGCGGTGCAAACACCACCTCGTCGTCTATCTCTTCATCATAGACAGTGTAATTTTCTCCCCGCTCAATATTTTCCACCAAAAGACCCTGGATCGGTATGTTCCGCCACAAAGCCTCCTGTTGCTGCCGCAAATCTTCAGCCGCTTCCGCCGCAGTTTTGCCACCAAAGAAAAAGCGGGAGGGACGTGACTTCCCCCGGTAATCAAACCGTACCCTGGCACGAATACGCTGCGCGGTTCCGGTTTCCTTGCCGCCAACTGGCTGGTTTTCTTCCAGACTTAAATGTCTTTCAACACCAGATTTCAGCACCTGCCTACCCCCCGTTACCAGCTGCTTATTGCTATCGTTCCCGCTTAAGCCAATTTAATTCGCGGTGATGGATTAAGATTCCTGCCGGGGAAACTTCCTGACGGGAGTTAATCCCCGAATTTCAGCCCGCAGGTATCATTTAACAATACCAATCTCCACACTCCGCCTATTTTTTCAAATACCGTAACAGAACCCGGGTCAACCCGGAGCCGGGCCATCACAGTCAGCCTCATATTCAGCAACCTTACCACAGCCATGCGGATAACCCCGCCATGGCATACCGCCACGACAGAATTTCCTTCTGCGAGATTATCAGTCATTTTCTTTACTGCCAGGTTCACCCTGCGGGAAAGCATCTGCAGCGACTCTCCCCCCGGCACCTTGTAACGAGACGGATTGTGCAGCCAGGCATCAAAGGCCGTTCGCAACTCCCCAGTCAGCTCAGTATAGCATAGCCCTTCAAGGCTGCCAAAAGACATCTCCCGCAGTTCTTCCAGCACTTCCGGCTCCAGTTTAAAGCGGGCAACCAGAGGCCCGGCGAACTGGACAGCCCGGCGCTGAGGCGAATGATATATTTTGTGAACCGGACCAGAAAAAGACGCCGCCAGGCTTTTTGCCTGCTCCCAGCCTTTTTCGGAAAGCTCCGTATCGCTCGTCCCCTGCAGGCGGAATTCGCGGTTCCACAGTGTTTCGCCATGTCTGATTAGAATTAGTCTGCTCAATTACTTTCTTCCTCCCTTAACCACACTGTTTAATTCTCCGGAGTCCATGCCAAGCCCTTTTGCCCTGCAGCATAAATTGCAGATACAGACCGTGATGCAATCAGCATCTTGGCAGCCAGCATGACAGAATAAATTTCCGGTAAATCTGAATAATAAACTTATAATTTTGATGAAAGGAGACCTATCAGATGTTCAATCCTTTTGCGGAAAAGCCAATGCAGCTCGGCGACGCGATAATGGACTGGAGAACAATTTACCCTGAACCTTATTCCAAAGAAGAGGTGGATCCATACACAAAAACCCGGATTATTTTGATGAATGGTATTGAGGCGGAAGCGGTGGCTTTCTCCCACCAGTTTCACCGCCACTGCAACAACAACGAGTTGCGGCGCGAGCTGGCCATGTCCCGCCGCATCGAGCAATTGCAGCAAAAACAAATCAATTGGCTGAAACCCATCGGAGAAACCATACTGGAAAACACTATCGGCTATGAGCATGTCGCGGTTGATCTGACGGCCTGGCTGGCCCAGAATGAGCCGGACCCCTATGTAAAGCAAACCCTTGATTTCGCCCTTCTGGAAGACTTTGACCATTTATACCGCTACGCAAATTTATTGGACCTGGATAAAAATATCCCCTCGCACAGCCTGGTAAAAGGCTTCGTGGAAATCACCCCGGGACGCCCCACCATTGCCGAGCACCGCCACCCTCATGACACGATCGGGAGATATATTGATTTTAAGACGGCTGACCTCCGCACCAAATTAAATATCCTGACAATAACAGCCGGTGAACAGCAAACCATGAACTTCTATAATAACGTCGGCAACACATATTATAATGACCTGGGGCGCCAGCTGTATCAGGAAATTGCCCTCATTGAAGAAGAGCATGTTACCCAATACGGGTCACTGCTCGACCCGAACACGACCTGGCTTGAAAGCCTGCTGCTGCACGAATATACGGAATGCTATCTCTATTACTCCTTTTATCAGAACGAAGTGGATCCGCGCATCAAAAGTATTTGGGAAATGCACCTGCAGCAGGAAATCGCTCATCTGCACAGGGCGGCCGCTCTCCTTGCCCAGTACGAGAACAAGCAGTGGGAACAGCTTATCCCCGGCGGAGTTTTCCCCAAACTGCTCAACTTCCGGGACACTCGCGATTATGTGCGAAAAGTCCTTGCCGAGCAACTGGAGCTGACCGCTGACAAAGAGGGTTTAAAGAATGTTTCCGACCTGCCGGAAAATCATACTTTCTTCTGGTATCAGGACAAGGTAAATCATAACGTCAACTCCGTTGCCAGCCACAAGGTGATTTACCAGCATCAACAGGGCAAAGGCTCGGATTACCGGGCTGAGGCAAGTCCGCACCCGGTTGAATCCTTAAGGGACAGGACAAGCGACAATGTGGCGATAGCCAGAACTAAACAAAAACAATTTGCCGCAGTACGCTGAAAATATCACGAAAAAAGAAGGTACTTGCAACCTTCTTTTTTACTTTAAATTATCAGATTATCTGCTACTGCGTTAAGTATTGACTTTGCAGTCAACTTAAAGCATAGGTTTAGATAGCTTTAAATCCTTTGCCGATAATCTCTTTGGCGTTACCGATAATCAGGAAGGCCTCAGGGTCAATTCCTTTAACCAGGTTTTTCAAACGGTACAAATCCTCCCAATAGATAGCACATAATAAAATCTTTTTTTCTTCCCCCGAATGGGCTTCCTCCCCTTTCAAAATGGTTACCCCCCGTCCTAGCTCTCCTTGAATGGCGCTGATGAGTCCAGCTTCCTGGTTTGATACGATAAACACAGTTTTGGTTGGCAGTCCCGACTGGACCAAATCCATCATCCGTCCAGCGGCAAAAATAGCCAGGATTGTATACAAGGCCGTCTGAGAGCCGATGGTTGCGGCTATGACTAAAATGATCAGGGTATTTAGCAGGAAATTTACTGTTCCAATGCTGATCCCAAAGGATTTGTTGAAGAATTTGGCCAAAACGCCTACTCCGCCCACGCTGCCCCCATACCGAAACACAATTCCAACCCCCGACCCATAGACAATTCCCCCATAAAGGGCTCCGAGAAATTTGTCATCTGCGGGTACCAAGGAAAAATCCCCGATCTGGTCGATTAAGAATGAAGACAGCACGACAGCAAAAACAGTTTTAAAACCAAACTCCCGGTTAATGTATTTCCAAGACAAGATAATCAAGGGAACATTAATGGCAAAAGCCACCGCTCCCACAGGCAAGTAGGTCAGGTAGTGTATGACAATGGCCAAACCGTTTACTCCTGCCATGGCCAGCTCAGATGCAATAATCATCCCCTTGGTACCAATGACAAAGATTATGGTCCCCAAGGTAATGGCCAGATAGCTCAGGATCTCCCTTTTCACGCGGGTGCTCCGAGTCATGTTGAAGATTCCGCCTCGCAATTTAGCATAATGAGCAGCAACCTTGCCTCTTCTTAATATATATTAGCACAGTCCCGCTTAGACGGGCAAGTGTGCAAACTAAAACAAGGATTCCAAAACTAGCTTGAAACCCTTGTGGTTATAGCGGGTTGGTGTCGGGGACGGGACTTGAACCCGTATGTCGTAGACACACGCCCCTCAAACGTGCGAATGTTTTAACTCGCAC
>QLUR01000030.1 GCA_018725565.1 Bacillota bacterium
GGCAAATCGGACCTGATGGACACCGTCAAGGAAATCCTGGTGGAGACCAGCCGGGAAAACGCCAATATTTCCAATTCGCCGTCGGCTAAGATGCTGCAGATTGCCAGCGCTGCCAGTAAGCGCTATTATTTATCCAATTTGTTGCCGGATGAGTTTTCCCAGGCACACACTTCCGGTGCCCTGCATATCCACGATCTGGATTATTATGGGAAGACTCTGAATTGCCTGCAGATTGATCTGACCCGTCTGCTGACCGAGGGCTTTAACACAGGCTACGGCTTTATTCGTCCGCCCAAGAGAGTGGCCTCAGCAGCAGCCCAGGCGGCTATCATTCTGCAGAGCAATCAAAACGATATGTTTGGCGGGCAGAGCTTTCCGCATTTTGACTGTTCTATGGCGCAGGTTATCCGCCAGATGCCGGTTCTCCCGGATGAGGAAGAAATATTCCAGGCGATGGAAGGTTTAATCTATAACCTTAACACCATGCACTCCAGGGCGGGAGCACAGGTCCCGTTTTCCAGCATCAACCTGGGGACAGACACTACTGCGGAAGGGAGGGCGGTGACGCGCTCAATCTTGCGCGCTTTTGAGCGGGGCCTGGGCAACGGGGAAAGCCCCATTTTCCCCAACCTGGTTTTCCGTGTCCGGGAAGGCGTTAACTTTAACATTAACGACCCTAACTACGATCTGTTGCAACTGGCGTTTAAGGTGGCCGGCCGCCGCCTCAATCCTACATTCAGCTTTATGGACGCTTCGTTTAACAAGCCTTATGGTGACGAAGTCGCTTATATGGGCTGCCGTACCCGGACCATCGGCAACCGTCACGGCCCGGAAGTTTCCGCAGGCCGCGGGAATATCGCACCGGTTTCCATTAACCTGCCACGTGTGGCGCTAGCCAATCGCGGTGTTAATGCCTTTTTTGCGGAGCTGGACCGTACCCTGCGTCTGGCCGCCCGCCAGCTGTTGCACCGTTTTGAAATCCTGGGAAGTTTACGTGCCCGTGACCTGCCGTTTTTGATGGGGCAAAGGTTGTATATGGGTTCAGAGAACTTAACAGGTGATGACTCCATCAAGGAAGTTATCAGGCACGGGACGCTGGCCGTAGGGTTTATCGGCCTGGCTGAGACACTGCAAGCCCTGATTGGCAAACATCACGGTGAGGATAACGAGGCTCAGGCCCTGGGACTGGCCATTGTTTCGCGGATGGCGGAAGCGTGCGCGCAGTTTGCGGAAGAATTTGACCTTAATTTTGTCCTTGTAGCCACACCGGCAGAAGGCCTGTCGGGTCGTTTCATCAGAATGGACCGTGAAATCTTTGGTATTATCCCCAAAATTACCGATAAGGAATATTACACCAACTCGTTCCATGTGCCGGTTAACTACTGCATGTCCGGTTTTGACAAGCTTAAAGTGGAGGGAGAATACCACAAACTCTGCGCAGCGGGACATATTTCCTATGTGGAGCTGGAATCGCCTCCGCAGCATAACGGGGAGGCTGTGGAAGCGATCATCCGGCACATGGCTGCTTCCGACATGGGCTACGGCGGAATTAACTACCCTGCTGACGAGTGCCGCGGCTGCGGTTTCAGCGGTGTGCTCAACAGCACTTGCCCTGAATGCGGCAGCGGTGATATCCGCCGCATCCGCCGTATCACCGGATACCTGTCTACGGAGGAGCGCTTTAACAGCGCCAAACAGGCGGAGCTTAAGGACCGCCGCCCGCACTGCTAAGCTTTAGTTGCCAGTTGACAGTTACCAGTTACCAGTTACTGGCTGCCAGCCGGAGAAGAGAAATTATCTAGAAACTGGAAACTAACCAAGGAGGATGTGAGCTTGTGAGGGTGAAGCTGGCCGGGATAACCTGGGAGAGCGTGGCAGACGGCCCGGGCGTGCGTGCGGTTATCTTTGCCCAAGGTTGTAACAGGCGGTGTCCCGGCTGTCACAACCCGCAGGCGCTTGATCCGGAGGGGGGCGAGTGGCACCAGACAGAGAAGTTGGCTGCCATGTTTGCCGCAGCCCGCGGCCTGCAAGGGGTTACTTTTTCCGGGGGGGAACCGTTTCTGCAGGCGGAACCTTTTGCTGCCCTCGCCCTTGAACTGAAAAACAGCGGCCTTGATATCGTAACGTTCAGCGGCTACATTTATGAGGAACTGCAGCACAAAGCGGCCTCAATACCGGCGTGGGCGGTGCTGTTGCATCAGAGCGACATTTTGATTGACGGGCCGTTTATCCAGGAGGAGCGTGACCTTTCCTTAGGGTTTCGCGGGTCGCGGAACCAGCGCATTATCGACTTGGCCGCTACGCGCTCCACCGGTGCTGTCATGCTTTCCCCCCTGCATTTACGCACAACAGGAGCAGTAAAATGACCGGGGAAGTGATCCGGGTGTGCCATGGCCTGCAGGTACTTAAGTTCGGTCATTTTCTGGCGGAAGGAGTACCGCACGGCTTTACCCTGCGCAGCGGAGGTGTGAGCACTCCTCCCTACGATTCCCTGAATCTCGGGTTTCATGTCGGAGATGACCGCCTGGCGGTCCGGGAAAACAGGAAAAGGTTGGCCGAAGCGCAGAACTTTTCTCTTCAAGAGCTGGCGGTCGGGCAACAGGTTCACGGCGCCTCCGTTGTGTGCGTGTCTCAAGAACTATGCGGTCGTGGCCGGGATTCCGACGCGGACGCCATACCCGGAACGGACGGGCTGATTACCGGAGAACCAGGGGTGGTACTGATGGCCCATGCCGCCGACTGCACACTGCTCTTTTTTTACCATGCAACCCCGGAATACGCCGGCTTGGCTCACGCCGGCTGGCGAGGGGCGCTGGCCGGCATCGGCACAGTCCTGGTAGATAAGCTGGCCCGGCTCGGGTGCCGCCGCGAAGCAATACGCGTTGCGTTGTCTCCCTCCATTGGTCCGTGCTGTTACCGGGTCGGCCGGGAAGTGGCGGAACGGGTGCCGGTAAAGTATCACCGGCACGTCCTGGCAGAGCGCGAACAGGGGTACTATTTAGATCTTCCCGGGATTCAGCGGCTGCAGCTGCTGGAGGCCGGCATACCAGGGGACAACCTGTTTGTCAGTAAATATTGCACCTGCTGTCACGGAGACATGTTTTTTTCTTACCGCGCCGCCGGCGGCCGAACGGGCAGGATGGCCGGATTTATTGCTTTGCCGGAGGCAGAACTATGATCAACAGGAGGCAGAGAAAATTTATTGTATTGCCGGGAAGAAAAAGCAAACGTAAGCGTTTAAAGCCTGCCTACATTATTCTTGGCACAGCAACTTTGTTCTTTGCTCTGCAGTCGCTGTATTCCCTGACGCATAACTTGATTGCCTCCCGCTTTGTTCAGGTGACCCTGGCCGGGGAAGGCGTTGTACAAAACAACATTACTGTCAGCGGAGTGTTTGTACGCGACGAGCAAATGGTGGCGGCGCCGGTCACAGGCAGACTGACCTGGCTGGTAAAGGAGGGGACGCGCCTGTCTGCCGGTACCCCGGTGGCAGAACTGGCCTCCGGAGAACAGGTGGTGACGGTCAGCGCCCCCGGAGCGGGAGTTGTTGCGCTTTGGCTGGACGGTCTGGAAGGGGCACTGCAGCCCCAGGAATTTATAGAAATAGACCTTGCCGGGCTTTTGCAGCAACCGCCGTCTAAGCAGCAGTTCGGGAACGGTGAGTTAGTGAAGCAAGACAGCATGCTCTTTAAAATAGTTGACAATTACAGGTGCCTATTTTTGTTTGCCCTGCCGTATGCTGAATACCGGACAACCGGTCTGGCTGACAGCCAAATGTTAAATTTTACTTTTGAATCCGGTCAGAAAATGGCCGGCAGTCTGGTTTCGTACCACAAGGACAAAAAAGGGAAGGTCACTGTTGTGGCAGAACTGGCGCCGGATATCAGCGCAAGATTGCCGGGCCGCTTTGCCTCGGCCGAACTGTTAGGCAGTGAGACAAAGGGGATCACCGTTCCTGCCTCAGCCTTGGTGCAAAAGGAGGGCGGGTCTGGGATTTACACGCTGGTCGAAGCCACTGTGCGTTTCAGGAGTGTGGAGGTTAAAGCGGCGGGAAAAGAAAAGGCGGTCGTTGACGGCTTGAGCGAGGGAACAACGGTGATTGTCAACCCCTGGCTGGTAAGGGAGGGGCAAAGATTGTGAGCAGTTTGCAGCAAAACCTGATCCGTATCCGTGCACACCTGCAGGAGGCGGCCCGGCGCCTGGGCCGCGAAGAAATCCGGCTGGTGGCAGTGACCAAGAATGTTCCCGCCTCTCTGGTTGGCGAGGCGATAGCTCTTGGCGTTCAGTCCTTCGGTGAAAACCGCTTGCAGGATGCTTTGCCCAAGCTGGCGGTTTTCCCGCAGGCAGACTGGCACTTTATCGGCCGCTTGCAGACAAACAAGGTGCGTGACGTAATTGGGCGTTTCAGCCTGATTCAATCGCTGGACCGCTGGGAACTGGCCGCAGCCCTTCAATACCAGGCCGAAAAAAAAGGGGTGGCGGTCAAAGCGCTGGTGCAGGTAAATGTGGCTGGCGAAGAGCAAAAAGGCGGCTTGCCGCCGGAGGAATTGACCGACTTTCTGACTGCCGTGGCAGACCTTTCCTGCTTGCAAGTGGTTGGGCTGATGACTGTACCGCCATACGAAGATGACCCGGAAAAGATCCGTCCCGTTTTCCGGGAAATGTGCCGATTATTCCGGACGTGCCGTGTCCCTGGTGTGCGCATGCAGGTTCTTTCCATGGGCATGTCCAATGATTACCTGACAGCCGTAGAGGAAGGCGCTACCCTGGTACGCATTGGCAGCGCAATATTCGGGGCCAGAACATAAACAAGGAGGCTAGGCATGGCTAAATTGTGGGAAAAGACGTTATCTTTCCTTGGCTTGGTTGAGGAAACGGAAGAGGAGGAGGTTTTGTCCCAGGCGGAGTTAGCCCGGACTCCCGCCCGCAAGGGTGCAGTTCTCAATTTACATAGCGGCAAGGGCAACAACGGCAGGGGCATGCGTCTCATTATCGCCAAGCCCCGGGAGTTTGCCGAAGCACAGCTGATAGTCGAACACATTAAGACAAGAAAGCCGGTCCTGGTAAACCTGGAGGGCACTGAGCACAACGAGGCCAGAAGGATTATTGACTTTTTGTCAGGCGCCACTTTTGCCCTGGACGGCAACATGCAGAAAGTAAGCCAGCAGATTTTTGTGTTTGCGCCGGCACAGGTAGAGGTCAACGCCACACAGCAGCCTGAAGCCGCTGAGAGGGCCCTGGCCAGGCGGGAAGAGTGACTTTGGACAGGGAAAAGATTCTGGAGCGATTCACTCAGGAGCTGGAACGAATCACAGCCGCTGTTGTCTTTGACCTGGCCGCCCGGACAGCAGCGACCGGGCGGCCGGAGGTTACTGATTTTCTTGACCCGTTCCAGCAGCGGGTGGCGGAAAAAGTACTGCACTGCTTCAGGGAGCTGAAGTTTACCGTCTGGGGCGGTTACACGGTAGCGGAGCGTGCCCGCCTGCTGCTTTATCCTAAAGCACTGCAGGCGGGGGCTGACCGCGTGCCGCTGGTCTTATTGGAGATTACACCCGGCAGCGATGTTCATAACCTCAGCCACAGTGACTATCTGGGGGCTGTACTGTCACTTGGATTGCGCCGGGAAAAAGTAGGTGATCTTCTCCTGACCGCGGAAGGTTGCGCGCAGCTTATCATTTCCCCGGAAATGTCGCCTTACTTGCAGGCGAACCTGTCAATGGTCGGGCGCACACCAGTAAAATTGAGAGAAATCGCACTGCACGAGCTGGCTCCTGCTGCGCGCAGCGCCCGGGAAATCCGGGCCACCGTGGCCAGCCTGCGTTTAGACGCGGTAGCAAGTGCCGGTTTCGGCCTGTCCAGGAGCAAACTGGTGCAGGCTGTGCGTGCCGGACAGGTAAAGCTTAACTGGCAGTCGGTGAAGACCCCGAGCGCTTCTGTAAAAGAAGGTGATTGCCTGTCGTTGGCCGGGCGGGGCCGGCTGGAAATTGCTGCCGTAATGGGAGAGAGCCGCTCGGGTCGCCACCGGCTCCTTTTAAAAAAACATTGCTAAGCGGCAGGAGTTGTTTTGAAAACGGGCGAATTTATTGCCCGAGCGTACCGGACGTGTTGACCTGCAAGTGATAAATGATTATTAAATCAGCGGGGGGTAGGCAAAGTGTCATTAACGCCCATTGATATTCAGAACAAAGAATTCGGCCGGTCAATAAGGGGCTTTTCACCGTCTGAGGTGGATGAATTTTTGGACCGTGTCGCCAAAGAACTGGAAGCGTTGATCAAAGAAAACATGGCTTGCAGAGAGCAACTGTCACAAGTCAAGGAAAAGCTGAATCATTACCACAAGCTGGAGGAGACTTTGCATAATGCGATCATTGTTGCCCAGGAAACGGCGGAGGAAGTAAAACGCAACGCCGCCAAGGAGGCGGAGCTGATCCGCCGTGAGGCTGACCGTGATGCGGCCAGGACCATGGATGAAGCCCGCTATAAAGCGAGTCGCATCCTGGCGGAACACGATGAAGTCTATAAGCAGGCCCAGGTGTACAAGATGCGTTTCCGTTCCCTGGTAGAAGCACAGCTTACCGCCTTGGAACTGGAGGATTGGCTTTCTCCCGGTGACGTCATGGAAACAAAACGGGGCGCCTGACCAGAGTATGACTATTAACTTGCCCCCGAATGTGATTAATGTTATACTGAAATACAATTAAACATGAATAAAGACAATGAGCGGGACGAGTAAGCGAGCGCTTGGCGGACAAGCGAACCGGGGGCGGTGGGAGCCCGGCGCGCGGCGGCGTTGAAAATCACCCGTGAGTCGCAGGCGAAGTTACAGTAGCTGCAGCCGGCGCGAGCCGTTAGAGACAAAGAGTGGCAACAAACAGTTTTTATCTGCCGCTGCAGGCAGGTGTTGCAATCCAGGTGGTACCGCGGGTTATTCCCGTCCCAGGCGGACGGGATTTTTATTTTATAATCGATTACCGGAGGTTTTTCAAGTGAAATATGAGGACTATTCATTAACGCTGAACTTGCCGAAAACTGACTTTCCTATGCGTGCCAACCTGCCAGAGCGGGAGCCGGAGATTATGGCTCGCTGGGAGGAGATGGAGCTATACCGGAAAGTGCAGGAAAGCCGGCGCGGACGGCCAAAGTATATACTGCATGATGGACCGCCGTACGCAAACGGCGATATCCACATGGGTACGGCCCTGAATAAAGTCCTGAAAGACATTATCGTAAAACACAAAACAATGACCGGATACGATGCGCCATATGTGCCCGGCTGGGACACTCACGGATTGCCGATTGAGCACCAGGTGGTAAAATCCGGTAAAATTAAGCGCCATGAAGTGACGGCGCTGGAATTCCGCCGTCACTGCCGCGACTTTGCCCTGCACTACGTGGGAGTGCAACGCGGACAGTTTAAGCGCCTCGGTGTGCGCGGCGACTGGGAGAACCCTTACCTGACGCTTAACCCGGCGTTTGAGGCGCGGCAGATCGGGGTTTTCGGCCAGATGGCGGCAGCAGGTTTTATTTATAAAGGACTTAAGCCTGTTCACTGGTGTCCTCAATGTGAAACGGCGCTGGCCGAGGCGGAAATAGAGTACCAGGACCGCAAATCACCCTCTGTTTACGTCCGCTTTCCGGTTATCGACGCCAAGGGCAAGCTGCGGGAACATGACTTGGCTTGGTTTGTCATCTGGACTACCACTCCCTGGACTATTCCGGCCAACCTAGCTCTCTGCCTGCACCCGGAGTACACTTATGTGCGCATCGCCACACCGCTTGGCGACCTGCTGCTGGCCGAGCAACTGCTCGTCAGTGTCCTGGAAACTCTTAAGCTTAGTGAATATCGGGTGGTGGAGAAATTCAGCGGCGCTGAACTGGAGGGAATCGTCTGCCGTCACCCGCTCTATGCCGACCGCCGGTCAGTGGTGATTCTTGGTGGACATGTTACACTGGAGGCTGGTACCGGCTGCGTTCACACCGCTCCTGGTCATGGACAGGAAGATTATGAGGTGGCGCTTAAATACGGATTGCCCATTTATGCGCCCATTGACCATACCGGGCGGTTCTCGGCAGAAGCAGGACGTTTTGCCGGTTTGCGCTATGATGAGGGAAATAAAGCGGTGTTGCAGGCGCTGGAGGAGTCGGGGGCACTGCTCGCTTCCTCCAGGCTGACACACCCTTACCCGCACTGCTGGCGCTGCAAGGAGCCGGTTATTTTCCGGGCCACGGAGCAGTGGTTTGCTTCCGTGGAAGGCTTCCGTCAGGAGGCGTTGCGTGCTATCAAAGAAGTACGCTGGATCCCTTCCTGGGGCGAGGAACGAATCTACAACATGATTGCCGGACGACACGACTGGTGTATTTCCCGCCAGCGCGTCTGGGGAGTACCGATACCGATCTTTTATTGCACCGCCTGCGGCAGGGAGCTGATTAACGAAGTTACGACCAAGGCTGTTGCTGAACTTTTTGCCAGGGAAGGGGCCGATGCTTGGTTCGCCCGGGAAGCATCCGAGATCCTGCCGGCCGGGGTGAACTGCCCGGCCTGCGGGCAGGCGGTTTTCCGCAAAGAAACTGATATTATGGACGTCTGGTTTGACTCAGGTTCCTCTCATGCCGCTGTGCTGGAGACCCACCCTGACCTGGAGTGGCCGGCTGACCTTTACCTGGAGGGTTCTGACCAGTACCGCGGCTGGTTCCAGTCGTCCCTGCTGACCTCGGTGGCCACCCGCGGGCGGGCACCTTACCGCGCTACTCTGACCCACGGCTGGGTGGTCGACGGGGAGGGTAAAAAGATGTCCAAGTCGCTTGGTAATGTTCTTGCGCCGGAACAGATTATCAGGCAGTACGGCGCCGATATCTTGCGCCTGTGGGTCTCCTCAGCTGATTTTAAGAGCGACGTA
The DNA here is from genome assembly GCA_018725565.1 of Bacillota bacterium. GTDB lineage: Bacteria > Bacillota > Dethiobacteria > Dethiobacterales > Dethiobacteraceae > HKB214. The sequence continues at coordinate 8,898 of QLUR01000030.1, forward strand.
CGTGTGTCCCGGGACATCCTGGCGCAACTTACGGAGGTTTACCGCAAAATCCGCAACACTATCCGCTACCTGCTTAGCAACTGTTACGATTTTGACCCTGAAGCGGATAAAGTTGAGTTTGCTCTGATGGAGGAATTTGACCGTTATGCTTTACACCGCCTGCAGGTTTTGACCGGGCGCGTCAGCAGAGCCTACGAGGAATTCGAGTATCATCTGGTTTTCCACGCCATCCATAATTTCTGCGTAGTAGAGATGTCTAATTTTTACCTGGACGTTTTAAAAGACCGGCTCTATACCATGCCGGCGAAATCTTCCGCTCGCCGTTCCGCGCAGACGGCTATGTACGAGATTTTGCAGACCCTGGTAAAACTGGTGGCACCTGTGCTGACTTTCACCGCCGAAGAAACATGGGGCTATCTCCCCGGCGGGAGAGGGGAAAGCATTCAGCTGGCGGACTGGCCTGAAGTCAACACTTCCTGGCTTGACCCGGAGTTGGACTTACGCTGGCAAAAATTGCTTTCTCTGCGTGACATCGTTACCCGCCGCCTGGAGGAGGCGCGCCGGCAAAAAATAATCGGCTCCTCCCTGGGAGCGGCACTGCAGCTGTTTGCCTTGGAGGAGGCTTATGCTGCCCTGCTGCCCTTTAAAGAACGCCTCCCTGAGCTGTTCATTGTTTCTGCCTGCTCCCTGCACGGACCGGGGGAGGCAGCAGCGGCAGGGGTGATTTCGCAAGAGGGCTTTAGCGTGGTAGTGAGCGCCGCAGAGGGAGAGAAATGCGAGCGCTGCTGGAATATCCGTCTGGAAGTAGGGCATGACGCAGAACATCCTACCCTTTGCCGGCGTTGCCTGGAATCAATCGCCTAATTTCACGGAACCAAGCCGCGTACTAAATATTCTAGCGGCGCTTAATGGCAACAGCCATTTCTGCTATCACCTATGCTGGTTTTTTTCATGCTTAAAGTTTAACCAAAGCAATGGTATCGAAATAACAGATCATCTCCGGTCCTCCCTCACCAGCCCTGACAGATTCCTGTTTTTTCCATATTAAGCTTTCCTAGGTTACAGCAACTACATTAATACTGTTACTGCAACCACTAAGCAAGAGTGAATGTCCACGGAATAAACCGGAATTTGCAGAGTAGTATTTCATTGTAGTTTCTGGAGACCATAACACAGGGGGGGAAAAGCAGTGGTGGAACCGACCCGTTTCGATAGGGAGCTGTTGGAGCGCCTGCACAGACAGTTAAGCCGCCTGCTGCAGGAGATTGATAAATTTAACATGGCGGAATATATGGAACTGTTAAACAATCCGCGCCGGTTTTTTTGGCTCAATTTTCTCGGCGGCATTGCCCGTGGCTTGGGTGCGGCACTGGGAGCGACACTGCTGGCGGCTGTTGCGATTTATATTCTGCAGCGGATAGTGGTGTTAAATGTACCTCTCATCGGCGATTTTATAGCGGAAATCGTCCGGATAGTCCAGAACAGGATCGAGTAATACACAGGTAGGTTTTACTAAAAGCATTGACAAGCGCGCGGGGGGGGGCAGCCACTGGGAAGAGGGGTGTGTCAGAATTGAAGAGAGCGCTCGCTGTGCTAAATTTTCAGCTTATGCAGGGCCTCAGCGTCTCCCGCCGGGAGGTCTTTGCCGGCCACCTGCTCGCACTGGTGAGCGTCGCGGTTGTAATGGTTGTTGTGGAACTCGCCGCTGCCGCTTTCATGCGCGACTATTTGTTGCCGCCCGTTGCCGGATTGTTCGAACATCACTACGGACTCCGACCATCCCCGCTCCTGGAATTTCTGTGGCTCGCTGCTTTCTGCATCCTGCTGGTCCTTCTGGCCTGGTTTATCAGCCTGCTCTACTACCGCGGCAGCGCGACGCAGAGAGACCTGTTACAAATATCGCTGTTCCTGATATTTGGATGGGTAATTTCTACGTATAGTGGCATGACGGTTTTTTTAGCTGTCCGGCGCGCGTGGACCTGGTTTTTCGGTTTAGCCGGCCCTGCGCCCGATCCGCTGGTGGCCGTGGCCAACTTTACCCTGACCGCCGTAATTATGGCCGGGCTGTGCTACCTGCTTGTCCGCCGCGCCTCTGTGCGCTAAGCAGGCGGCCAAGCCGCAATAGCTGCTGTTTCTCCGGTAAAGGCGACGATTCTCATGTTCCTACATTTTCTTCTGCAAATTGAGTAAATGATAGGTAATTATCCCATGCACAAGCACATTTGCCCCGATCAGCAGGTAGAGTATAATTAGGAAAATCATCTTGCAGCAGGGCATAAAATACTATTGTGGAAATGGTTGCGGGACATGGTATCTCGCAACCATTTCTAAAAGCCGCTAAGGCATGTAAGGTTTTAAAGACAAAATAAGCCATACTAAGCGTATTTGGGAGGCATTAATTCAATGAGTCGTAGTTTAAGGGTACGATTACAAGATTTTGAGGATGAGCGATCAGGTCTGAGTATAGATATGCAATGCTGGGGTTTTTATTGGATATCCATCAGGTTTAACACGCCTTTTGGTGCAATCAATCTAAGTCCGCAGCAGGCGGGACTGCCGGGTGTGCTTTGCGAGTTTGACTCTATTGGCGTAGATGCTATAACCAAAGCGATAAGAGAAGGTATGGAAAAGAGATCGCTAAAGATTCTCACCGGCAGTGCAAAACCGTTCTTTAATATAGAGATATCTGCTGGACTAAGTGGAGAGGGGTATGAGGATGGTATATTTATTTTTACTATGAGATTAGATCCAGTAGCAATATGCAAGCGTTCTGGTTCTACCAGCAAAGCTGGCATTACCCTCTCGGTATTTGTAAACCGAAAGAATATCGAGGAATTTATATCGTTTCTCCAAGAATTAAAGAAAGCGAGGGATCAAGGGAATGAGGCTTTCCCGCAATTGACAGAAATTATAGATGGAAAGAATTGAAATAAAATAAGCTAAAATTGTTTTGGAGGGGTTAGTTTAATGAGGCGTAGTTTGTCGTTGCTAATGCAAGATTTTGAGAATGAACAGTCTGGTTTAAGTATAGAAATGAATTATTGTTGTCAGGCTTCTACTATGTCAATCAAGTTCAATACACCTTTTGGTGCAATTAACGTTAGTCCGGAAACGGGGTGGCGCAAGGATTTATATTCGTTCGATGCAGATAATATAGCCGAAGCAATAAAAAAGGGATTGAAAGAAAAACTGCCAATGATTGCCACAGGGTCGTTGGAGCCGTATATTACAATCATGATTGATGCTGATCCAGATGGAAAGGGTCATGACCAGGATTTATATCTTTTTACCATGGAATTAGATGCGGTAGCGATTTGCGATCCCGGCTCCACAGGTGGAGACTACATTAGCATTTCAATATTTCAAAACCGAAAAAGTATCGAAGAATTTGTATTGTTTCTCCAAGATGTAAAGCATGCTCGAGGTCGAGATGATTCAGAAAGTTAAGAGGCATTTGTGTGGTTGTTGTTCCGACAGGAGACGGGCCTGTTGCTGTCCCAGTCTACTGCGTATTCCGGTCAATCCGGCCACCTATGTATACACTATCCGCAACCAGCGTCGCTACGCTCCGACCACCCGGCCGGAAACTCCGGAACGGGTGGTCGGATTGACCGGAATACGCAGTAGATCTCCCAGCGCGCGGTAAAGGGAGCGAAAGTGCTAACGGTTTGCGAGCAGTAACCTATCGTCGAAAGATGTCAGTTAATGTCACATAAGCCAGTTAACTCAAAATTAACAGAAATATAACAATAAAGGTATTGACTCTCGGGGGGGCTATGATAATATCTGCACTAAGGTAATTATGTCAAAAATAGGCATGATGGAGGGTTGTGCAATGCCTGTGACGGTTGCCGGAAAAAATAAGAGGAGTTGATACCAGTGAAGAAGAAATACCGTATAGTGTCGGTGTTGCTGACGGTGATTCTGCTGATGTCAGTCTTTGTGGCTCCGGTTGCCGCCGGGCGGGAGAACGGCAGAGGCAGAGGGGAAGAGCGAGGCCGGGGAAGGCAAAGCGCCCGGCAAATTCAGTATCTTGACGCGGAAGTCCGGGTGATTGACGGCCAGCCAGTGTTGAGGTACGAAACCGAGGATGGCTACGCAGACATTCCTTTTGATTTGCCTGCCTACGCAATTTCGGCTGACGGGCAAAAAGTGGCCGTTGAGAGACAAGGCGACGCCATTTTATTGCCGACTGAAGATGGTTTCGAAGCTGTTCCCCTCAAAGATTTTTCCGTGGTAATGATGAACGGACAAATAATGTTGCTTGCAGAAGTAAATCCGATTTGGAAACTTCTCCCTATAGCGTTGGTGAAAGTTGGCCTCGCGGGATTTACTGTGCACCCGCATTTTGTTGATAGCTTTGTTAAAAGATTTATTAATAAGGGTATCCCAATTACCACTGGAATTGCTAATATAGTTACAGTGTTAGTCTCAGGTCAGCGGTTTGTGGACACTGGTACTGGGCGAAGGGTTGTTTTTCACGCCGGGTTAAGAATGGCTGTTGTTATCGCCAGAACGTCAAGGACACTTATCACTGTAATGGATGATGTCAACATTCACATTAAAATGAACCGGAAGGTAAGCCCATGGATTCCTCACAATTGGAACTGGTAAGACCACAAAAACCAAATTTAGGAAAAGTTTTTGCACGGGAAAAATCATTCAGAAACATTAATCTAGTTTAACAGCTTGATATGGTTGCGGGAAATGAGAAATCTCGTAACCATATTCTAAATACGCAATGCATATTTTGGGGGTGTTTGTTTTGACGAGCAATAGGTTAGAGATACACATACGGGACACAGAAGAAAGGTCAGGGTTAAGTATAGATATGAGTTACTGCTGTCTTGTAAATGCAATGACTGTCCGGTTTAATACACCTTTTGGTGTAATCAGTGTTATCCCCGAAAAGTATGATGAGGGATGGAGTCCCGAGATATATTCTTTTGATATAGATGTGCTAATCGAAAGGATAGAAGAGGGTTTGCGAAAAAAATTGCCAACGTTTACAGCCAGCTGTACAGAACCATTTTTTGTGATAGAGATTAACGCTGGTCCGAATGGGGAAGGCCATGATGTAGATTGTTATAGTTTTACCATGGGACTGGATGTAGTTGCGTTACGCACACGTTCTTCTACAGGTGGCTCAGATATCCTCATCTCGCTATTTCAAAGCCGAAAAAACATCGAAGACTTTATGTTGTTTCTCCGAGACATAAGACAGGAGAGAGGTCGAAAAGGTTTAAACTGATAAGTCTAGCCGCTCTTTCCATGGGTCTTGCCCCAAGTCATGATGTCGAAACCATTATCTTCCATGGTGAACTGTTCTTCAACTTCCGGCCACCCAAAAAATTGTTTTTGGAGACGAAACCGACGTACAAAATGCCTGATTACGAGTACATCCATCGTGAGATGGCAAATAGCGGTGTTACGCTTAGTTTATTGTGGTTGAGCACCGCGATCAATGCCGCGAGGCGGGCGAAGTCCCTACAAATCCACTCAGTAATAGGTGCTATACCCATTACAGGGCTGGCCGCCTTAAATAGAAGAAACACGGGCCGTAGATTCTCATTTACGTGGCCAGCACACCTGTTTCAAATACAAGCTCAGTAAAGCTATCCATCCCCTTTTTAAGAGCAATACAGCGGTACAGACAATTTGTATTGTCTGTACCGCTGAGTGGATTTGTCAAGCGAAAGGAGGCTCATATTGTTGTTTAAGGGAAAAGACTTGAATATAGTAATGGGGGTAGCACTTGCAATCAATTTATCTCTGATTCTCTATCCAATTATTTTTGAACAGCATTATCCATCGCTCAGAGAGATGCTCCTTCCTTTAACAATATTGGTGCTAACGTTCAACTATATACTTGAAATCTTTAAGGGAAAAATTATAAGTTGCGCAGATACATTAAAAAAAATTAGAATCGGTTCAGCAGTAGTTTTATCAATAATAATATTAATATTTTTAGCGGATCGATTTAAACCGTTTCTCCCTTAAATGATAATCCTTGCTGCAGTACTGGACCACACGAGCGGATCAGTTAAAAAGGGGCGTGGTTCCTTTGGGTTGCGAATGAGGGCTAATTCTGGCCGCAGCGTCTTCTCCGACCCTCACGTCCGGCCTGAGCTTAGAGTGAAATTGCACTTGCCCCTCTGCTGTGGTAAAATAAGGGCGAAGATACCGTTTGAGACAGGGGGCGGAGACTGTTTTTTATCTCCTTACTTTCCTGGTACTGCTGGCTGACCAGCTGGCCAAACTGCTGATAGTCCGCCTGATGACACTGGGGCAAAGCATTCCGGTTATCAGGGATGTCTTTCACCTGACGTACGTTCACAATCCGGGGGGAGCTTTCGGGATCCTGGCGTATCGTACCTGGTTTTTTGTGGTGGCGGCGCTGGTGGTGACCGCGCTGATTCTTGGTTTTTTGCGTCACATCCAGCCTGGGAATACCTGGCTTTCTGTGGCTTTAGCTTTGCAACTGGGCGGTACACTGGGCAATTTGCTGGACCGGATACGACAGGGATATGTTATAGATTTTTTGGATTTCCGGTTTTGGCCTGTGTTTAACCTTGCTGACACGAGCATCGTAGTCGGCGTTTTTCTTTTGCTCTGGCAGCTGCCCCGAATATTTAAGAAGAAAGAGGTTTAGCATGTTCCCGGTACTTTTCCGTTTCGGCGATATTTCCGTTTACGCTTATGGAGTTTTACTGGCGCTGGCCTTTGCCGCCGGCATCTTCGGCCTGGCGCGCACTGCCCGCCGGGCCGGATTGCCTGAGGAAAAGATGTTTGATATGTCGCTGATGATTATGGTGGCGTCCGTTATCGGCTCAAGACTCCTTTACATCTTGATTGAATGGCCTCTTTTTGTTGCCGATCCGCTGGCTGTATTTGCTGTTCGCAGCGGCGGCCTTTCTTTTCATGGCGGTCTGGCAGCGGGCGTGCTGACCGGCCTGTGGTATACGCACCGGCACAGACTGCCGCAAGGTAAAATAGCTGACCTGATTGCACCTTTAGTCGCCCTGGGTTACGCCATAGTGCGCATCGGCTGCCTGTTGAACGGTTGCTGCTTCGGCCGTCCGGCCGCTGTGCCTTGGGCGCTGCCGGCAGCGTACATGGACCCTACTCTTCGCCATCCTACCCAGTTGTACGCGTCTGCAGCCGCATTCCTGATTTTTATGGTTTTACTGTATCGCAGGAAGCGCGTTCGTTTTCACGGCCAGCTCTTCTTGGAGTTTGTTGTTTACTACAGTATCTACCGTTTTCTGAGCGAATTTTACCGTGAGACGGACGTTTTTCTCGGTGCCTTAACACTGGGGCAGGCAGCAAGTCTGGTGGTGGCCGTGGCCTGTTTTGTCGCCATTCGCATCTGGCCGCTTGGACTGAAAAAACGGTGAACAGCTGGCTTATTGAACAAGGATTGGCTGGGGAGCGGCTTGACGTAATTGTGGCCAGCCTGGCAGGGCTTAGCCGTACCAGGGCGCAAAAGCTGCTGGAGGAAGGCTTGGTTACCGTGTCGGGAGTCAGGCGCAAGGCAAATTACCGTCCCTTTGCCGGAGAGCGCCTGGAAATGGAAACCCCTGAGCTAAAAGCGCCGGAATTGCTGCCAGAGGCGATTAAGCTGGAAGTTCTTTATGAAGACGAGTATTTGCTGGTGTTAAACAAGCCGCAGGGCTTGGTGGTTCATCCTGCAGCCGGACATAGCAGCGGCACGCTGGTCAATGCCTTGCTCTACCATTGCCCTGTCCTGTCCGGAGTTGGAGGTTGTGCCCGCCCGGGGATTGTGCATCGTCTGGACAAGGACACTTCCGGTGTGCTTGTTGTCACCAAGAGCGACCGCGCTCACTTGTCCCTGGCGCAACAATTCAGGGAACACAGCGTGGTGCGGGAATACCTGGCCATTGTTCACGGCAGTGTTGCTGCGGAACAGGGCGTTATCGAGGCGGCTATTGCCCGTCATCCCAGAGAACGCAAAAAGATGGCCGTGGTGCCACCCGGAGCGGGACGCCACGCTGTTACCCGCTACCGGGTGCTGGAGCGCTTCGCCCATTTTACTTTGCTTGCTCTGCGGCTGGAAACAGGGCGTACTCACCAGATTCGCGTGCACCTTGCTTCTATCGGGCATCCTGTTGTAAATGACCCGGTCTATGGTCCGAAAAAGAGATGCAGCCGGCTGCAGGCTGCCTGCCGCCCCGATCATGCCGGAACGAACCGCAGACAGTTGCTGCATGCCTGCTGTCTCGGCTTTGTTCACCCGGCTGACGGCCGGTGCGTTGAATTTTCAGCGGTACCGCCGCAGGAGTTTCAGGAGTTGCTGTCAGCACTGCGCAGGGGGAGGAAGGGAGGGGATGAAAATGAGAGTGAAGAAGCAGATTATGGACACGGAGGCGATCCGTCGTGCCCTGACAAGAATCGCCCATGAAATTGTGGAGAAAAACAAGGGGGTCGCCGACTTGGTGCTGGTTGGCATTCGCACGCGCGGCGTGCCCTTAGCCGAGCGTATAGCAGGAAATATAGCTGCAATAGAGGGTATCAAGCCACCGGTTGGTTTTGTTGATATCACCATGTACAGGGACGATCTGATTTTTTTCCAAGAGCGGCCCTTGCCTGCCGGTTCGCAGATAAATTTTCCCCTTACCGGCAGCAGGGTGATCCTTGTGGACGATGTCTTGTATACCGGCCGTACAATCCGGGCAGCTATGGATGCTTTGATGGACATCGGGCGGCCCAAGTCCATCCAGTTGGCGGTACTTGTTGACCGCGGCCACCGGGAGTTGCCCATCCGCGCCGATTATGTCGGGAAGAATGCCCCTACCAGCAGCCTGGAAAGCATCAGTGTTATATTGGAAGAAGTAGACAACGGGCCGGACATGGCGCTGATTATGGGCGAATAACAGGGTGAAGGAGAAGGGAGACTTTGCGTCGGAAATCGGAGCTGGACGGAAAAACATGGCTTAATTACTCCATAAGCGTTTGGGACGATGTCCGTAAAACAGGCAAAGAGTCGGCAATGGCGCATCCGGCCATTTTCCCCTGCCAGTTGGCTGAAAGGCTGGTCCAAATCTTCAGCAATCCGGGGGAAACTGTGCTGGACCCGTTTTGCGGAACCGGGAGTACGCTTGTTGCCGCTCAGCGGTTGGGTCGGCGTGTTATCGGCCTGGACATTTCTCCCGATTACCTGAGCCTGGCAGAAAGCCGCCTGCGCGAAGAGGGAGCGAAAGATTTCACGCTGCTGTTGGCCGATGCGCGGCAACTGGGGGGGGTGCTCCACGAGACGGTTGGTTTTTGCCTTACCTCTCCGCCTTATTGGAATATCCTGAACCAAAAAAGAACTGCTGACAGACAAGAACCCCGTCACTACGGAAACCTCGGGGAAGACCTGGGACTAATCGGCGACTATCAGGAATTTCTGGATACGCTGGCCGGTGTTTTTCGCAGCGTTGCGGAACACCTGCGCCCGCGCGGTTACTGTTGTGTTATCGTGATGGACCTTCGTAAAAGGGATTGCTTTTACCCCTTGCATTTGGATCTGACTGCATCGCTGGCAAAAGTGGGGTTTACGCTTGATGATATCATTATCTGGAACAGAAAGCAGGAATACAACCGTTTGCGACCTTTGGGCTTTCCGCATGTCTTTCGTGTAAACCGGGTTCACGAATATATTCTAATTTTCCAGAAAAGGTAAGTCGGATAATTCCAGCGGGAACAAGGGAAAAGGCTGGAAAGAGCGAATAAAACAGCAACCGAACAGAGACCTGAGAAAAAATTTATCTGTTCAAGGAGTGATGGCGGGTGTCCTTTCAGGGTCAATTTCTAAAGACGGTGGAGGAATATATCCGTCCCTTGACTTATCCGGTTGCCGTAAAGCTTGTGAAAGAAGGGGAGCCGTTTCCGGAGAAAACCAGGTTTCCGAGGCAGATGACAGGGTATGGCTGGGCTCTTTGCCAGGGGGTGTCAATGGCGAGGCGTGTGGGATGGAAAATCGGTTTTACGCGTGAGGATCACTCCTGTGTTGTAGCGATGATGATATTTGGCTATGAAGCTGTACCGGAGCTGGTTGAAAAAGGGGAGATTGTCTACCCCTATTATGCTGAGACGGCGGAGGCGGGGAAAAAGACGGAAGCAACCACACCGCGCCTGCCGCTCGACGACATCCGCGGCATAGTGATAGCCCCCGTAAACCGGGCTGATTTTGCGGCTGATGTCATTCTGGTCTATGGCAGCCCGGCACAGGTTACCCGGATGGTGCAGGGCGCACTGTACCGGCAGGGCGGAAAGATTGATTCCAGCTTTTCAGGCCGCGGGGCCTGCGGCAGCGAGATTGTCGTTCCTTACCAAACGCAGGAGTGTAAGGTGATTTTGCCAGGCGGCGGGGAGCGGGTCTTCGCTCATACGGCAGATGATGAAATGGTCTTTGCCGTTCCTGCGTGCAGGCTGGAAGACGTAGCGGCCGGGGTGGAGGCTACTCACAAAGGCGGCATAGCCCGCATTCCGACGCCGTTTCTCGGAATGCGGGCCAAACCGCTTTATCCGGAGAAGTACAGCGAAGTAGCCAGGCTTTTCGGCATGGAGGAGTAGCAATCTTAAACACAAAGACCAGAAGGGGAAAACGGGGGAAGTGGAAGTATGTCGGAAGTATCGTTTCCCTGGCTGAAAAGTTACCCGAAAGGGGTCAGACCGCATCGGGATTACCCGGTTCAACCGCTTGGCAGCTTCCTTGAACAGGCGGCGGCCGATTATCCGGAACAAGCAGCATTGCTTTTTTATGGAAAAAAAATTACTTATAAAACACTGTTGCAGAAAGTAGAACGGTTTGCCGCAGCTCTTGCTTCCCTCGGCATAAAACAGTGTGACCGGGTAGCACTGATTTTACCCAACTGCCCCCAAGCCGTTATTTCTTATTATGGTACTCTCCGTCTGGGAGCGGTTGTGGTTCCGGTTAATCCGCTCACTGTGGAGCGCGAACTGATACAGCAACTGTGTGACATTGGCTGCCGGGCAGTTGTTTGCCTGGATACGCGAATTGAAAAAATAGCCAACTTACGCCGGGAGGCAGCCATTGACTACTATATCGTCACAGGGCTGCAGGAGTATATGCCGTCACTGGCTGCTGTCAAATACAGGCAAGTACTACGCCTGCGGGAACGCCTGCCAGCTATGCCGGACGGACCCGGCATCCTCAGCTTTCAGGATTTGCTGGCCCAAGAGCCGGCTGCTTTGCCTATAGTGTGCATCGATCCCAGGCAGGATCTTGCCGCTTTGCTGTTTACCGGGGGAACAACCGGTACCCCTAAGGCGGCTATGTTGACCCACCACAATCTTGTAGCCAACACTCTTCAGATGAAGGAATGGTTTGTCGGCAGCGAGGAGGGCAGGGAAGTATTTTTGGCCGCTTTGCCCTTTACTCATGTTTACGGTATGACGGTGGTACTGAATTTCGCAGTCCATTTGGCTGCCACCATAGTGCTGCAGGTGCGCTTTGACGTGATGGAAGCGTTGCGGGCGATAGAGCGCTATAAAGTCACCATTTTCCCGGGTGCGCCGGCAATGTACGCAGCCGTGAATTCTCACCCGAAAACCCGCTTTTTTGACCTCTCCTCCGTTCGGGCCTGTATCAGCGGTGCTGCTGCCCTGCCGGCGGAAGTGGCTCTAACGTTTGAACGGCTCACCGGCGGCTCGCTGGTAGAGGGGTATGGTTTGACGGAGGCTTCGCCGGTGACACACTGCAACCCGTTTTATGGTAAAAGGAAGGTTGGCAGTGTCGGTATCCCGCTCCCGGACACGGAGTGCAAAATTGTTGACCTGCAGGAAGGCAAAAGAGAAATGCCTGTAGGGGTGGCCGGGGAACTGATCATCCGTGGTCCGCAGGTCATGAAGGGTTACTGGAACAGGCCGGAGGAAACGGCCGCCACTCTGCGTGACGGCTGGTTGTATACCGGCGATATTGCCCGTCTGGACAAAGCAGGCTATACTTACATTGTTGACCGGAAAAAGGACCTTGTTATTTCTGGAGGTTACAATATTTACCCGCAGGAAGTCGAAGCCGTATTGATGGAATTGCCGCAAGTCTCTGATGTGGCAGTCGTCGGGCTGCCTGACAGCCAGCGCGGCGAGACGCTGAAAGCCTACCTGGTATTGAAAGAGGGGACAACGATCAGCAAAGAGGAAGTACTGGAGCACTGCCTTGAGCGCCTGACAGTTTATAAAGTGCCCCGGCTGTTTGAATTCCGGCGCTTCCTGCCCAAGAACTACGGAGGGAAAACGTTGCGGCACATTCTGATTGAGGAGGAAAAAAACAAGCCGCCTGACCTTGAGTGCTGAAAATATCATAATAACGGCCTTGTCGGCAAAAATAAGACTACCCACCTTGTTTGACAGGAAGTGTGGTAGTCATGGAACTCGCTCTCTTTTATCGAACTATCTTTCTTTACCTGGCAGTTTTAACAGCTACGCGCATCATGGGCAAGCGCGAAGTCGGTCAGTTGTCTGCTTTTGACCTGGTGGTAGCCATTATGATAGCCGACTTGGCAGCTATGTCGATGGAGCAGATCGACTTGCCGCTTTATCTGGGTCTCATACCAATTTTTACGCTTGTGGCGATGGAAATCATCTTATCTTGGCTAACATTAAAAAGTCATTCGCTTCGTGGCATAGTGGATGGATTTCCGAGTATCGTCATTGCCAACGGCAAAATTAAGGAAAAAGAACTGCGCAGGCAGCGCTATAATGTTTCTGATCTGCTTGGCCAACTGCGCGAGAAGGATGTTGCCAACATTGCTGATGTGCAGTATGCGGTGCTGGAAACATCAGGTGAGCTGAGTGTTATGCTCAAAGCAGACAAAAGACCGGTAACCCCGGCTGACCTGTCTTTGCCAGTACAGCACGAAGGCTTGCCTACCCCCATAATCTTTGATGGCTGTGTCCACAGACAAAACCTGGCGCAACTTAATCTGGACGAGAATTGGTTAAAAGCTGAATTAGAAAAGTATGGTGTAGCCGGCCCACAGGACGTTCTTTTTGCCAGTCTTGACTGGCAGGGGAATTTATATGTCAGCGAAAAAGAACACTGTTGCGGCCGCGGACGGAAACAAGATGAATCCATGTAGTGCCCGGGGAAAAAACAAGCTCCGAACCGTTAACCGTGTACCTGGTAGGAGCGGCGGCGCTTTTCTTGTTCCAGGTCAGGGGAAAGGACTGACCGCCTGCGAAATAGTAGCCTTCCCCACGACCGGCCAGTGAAAGATCCAGGCGTTCTGATGCGGTCTCTTCCGGCCTGATATTAACAAACTGGATTACGAGATTCCTGATAGCCAGCTGGCTGCCGCTGTCATCACGGTGCGGTTTTCCGTTGACAGAGCGCAAGTAAAGGCCGCTTTGCCGGTCAAAAACGTACTCTACAAGCGCCTCGCCGGAGTAAGCTATTTGTACCTGCGCAGCGCTTTCGCCGCCTATGGGTGCGTTGGGTCCCGTGCTAAAAACCGGCTCACGCTTTTCAGCCGCCGGAAGTTTGCGCCTTTCTGCCGCTGCCAGGAGACGATCGAGGTCAGTATACAGGTTATATGGTGCCCTTCGTTCACTCCGGCGAAAAAACCCTTGACTGTTAGTTATCTCGTTAAGATGTGCTACCCGCAGTTCGCGCAAAGCAACCTCTCCCCGCGGAGACGCTCCGCAGTAGGCCAGGATGCCGCCGTGTTCATGAGTTAGTAGGGCAAAATATGGCCGAACACTGCGTACGGGACCGATTTCCCCGGTAAACCGGTGCCCAAAGACAGCCAGCAGGCGTGTAAGTCCCCCCTCCACCGGAACTTCGTAAACGAGACAGGCCTGCGGCAAGCCGGACTGAGGCCGCGCCGGAGCGGCGTTATCCAACACTACCAGTAACGGGGAAGCCAGAGCCATTCCTTCCTGGATGTCTTGCCCGCAGAAACGGCAGGGCTCAGTGGGGGCGACGGCCTTTCCCGGTACTCCGGCGGCGGGGTTTCCCGTTGTTGGTGTGCTGTCTCTGCCGCAACCCACTGCTATCAGCAACAGAAACAATATGTAGGGAATTGTTTTTTTCATCAACTGTTACCTCCCTGTGCTGCCTCCCTATTATCTCAGGAAAATACCGTAAGTTTCAGAAACAGGTGAACTGTTGTGCAAAAACCGCTGCAATTTGCCCGGGAGTTGGTTTCAGGCGTGCTTGCTCCGGGAGGCTATGCTGTGGACGCCACCTGCGGCAACGGTTATGACACCGTTTTCTTGGCGGGTCTAGCGGGTCAGTCCGGACGCGTCCTGGCAATGGATGTACAGGAACGGGCGCTTGAAAATACACGCCAGCGACTGAAGGAAGCAAACCTGGACAGTCGGGTCCGGCTTGTCTTGGCCAGTCACAGCGAGCTTCCAATCTATCTGGAAGGGCATCCGGATGCAGCTATGTTTAACCTTGGTTATCTCCCCGGCGGGGACAAAAGCCTGGTAACGCGCCCGGAAACAACTCTGGCAGCACTTGAGGCAGTTCTCCCGGCGCTGAAAAGGGGAGGACTGGCAACGATAGTGGTCTATACCGGTCATCCCGGTGGAATGGCCGAATATGAGGCTCTGCAGTCCTATACTGCCGCGCTGCCGCAAGCGAAATACACAGTCCTGGAGTACCGGCTGCTTAACCAGGCAAACAATCCGCCGCTACTTCTGACCGTTTTCCGGACCTGAAACGGGCTTGCCAAAGGGGCAGACGGCCAGGCACAGGCCGCAGATACGCTTGCCGAAGCGGTCCCGCACCTGGTCCAGGTAGCGGTCGCAAAGTTCCGGGACCAGGCGTTCTCCCAGCGGCATTTCCGGCAGGAACAGCCTTCCTTTAATAGCGCCGGACGGGCAGGCCTGTGTGCAGGCGGTACATTCACGGCAGAGAACCTCCGCAGGCTTATCAGCCGGCAAAGGGGCGTCGCACAAAACCGTTCCCAGGCGCAGGCGAGGACCATAAGTATTGTTGACGAGGCAGCCGCTTTTACCAATCCAGCCTAGGCCCGCCAACCTGGCGGCCAGGCGGTGGGGGAAAATGCTCTCCAGCTTGTGTTTTCCGGTACGTTGTGACGAAGGTACCGGAAAAGCGGAAAACCCTTTTCCCTCCAGGATCGTTGCTAGCTGCAGCGACAGGTCATCTATGCGGGTGTTTACAGCTCTGTAATAGTGCAGATAAGTAAGTGAAGGACCCTCCAACAGCTCCGCGACAACGGAACGCGGGAAAGGCACCAGGAAAGAAACGGCACGGTTAAACCGGGTAAGGCGTGAATCGGCGTACATCTTCAGCGCCTCCGGAATAAGAGTCAGGTCTGCGATGCCGGCCTGAGGTGCTCCGCCGGCCTCCAGAAGAGCTATGACTTTTTCTTTTAGTTTCTGCGACTTATCGCTATCCACAGGTCACCAACCCCTACACGAAGGATACCATGTCAAACCGGGGAAAGCAAGAGCTGCAATCAGGTGGTGTGCCGATGCCGGGTGGCAGTGGCGGTACTGTGGCCGGTGCCGGAACATCCGGAACGGGAAAAGTTAGCGAAGGCAACGCACTCAAGACTGGAAAGAGTTTATGAGTGGTACAAGACAAACTCAGACAATTAATCGTCGTCAAAATACGCAGAAGAGATATTATTATTTGTCTGCCTATGTTATTATATTAACAAGGTCGTTGTTAGACTGACAGATAAGTAAATAAGTGCTGCTGATGAAAACAAAGTCCCAAATGATATGGAAATCACTGCCAAGTATTCGAAAAAGTACGAAAATTCAGGGAGGAGTAAATGTGACAAAACGGGCGCCAAAGTCGATTGTCAAACGTTTGCCAATTTATTTGCGTGTTCTTGACGGCTTAATCAGCCGTGAGGTGGAAATTGTTTCTTCACGCGTCCTCAGCGAAGAAACAGGGTTTACCGCGGAACAAATACGCAAGGACTTTGCTTATTTTGGTGCTTTTGGAACCCGCGGAACCGGGTATAACACAGAATATCTTCGGAGCAAATTGCTCCGTATCATTGGTCTTGACAGGCAGACCAAACTTGTTGTGGTTGGTGCCGGACTGCTTGGAAAAGCTTTAACACGCTACAATATGCTAAAGAACCCGTATGTAGACGTGGCGGGTATTTTTGACGCCAATCCGGCAGAAGCCGGCTCGGAGATAGGCAGCCTGAAAATAAGGCCGATGAAGGACATGCCGGCTGTTATCAAGGAACAGCAAGTTAAGGTGGCTATGATCAGCGTCCCTGCAGAATCTGCGCAGCAGGTTGTTAACGACCTGGTTGACAACGGCATAACTGCTATCCTCAATTTTGCGCCAACAAAATTAAAAGTGCCGCAAAATATCCACGTTCATAATGCAGACCTTACTAATGAATTACAAAGCCTTATTTACTATGTGATAGAAGACAAAGAAGAACTTCGTTCAAATTCAAAGTAGCGCATCGTTATAAAATAAAGGTTTGACGGCTTAGCGCATCGTCCCTGTTTGTTTAGGCCGCCATATCCAGAATTTTTGTGTTGATGCGCCCAGTAACACGTTCTCCGCACTGGTGACAAGGCGACCCTTATCTGTCAACTGGTATTTGCTAGGGGCGACACCGAAAATGTCAAGTTTCATTTATCACTTTGCATCTCTATATGCATGTAATATCTCTATCTATCGCTCATTATCATTAAATATCGCTATATGAAGTTCTCACCAGGATTGGATATAAAATGAAAAACTCCATGAGCAAGAAGCAGCACGGAGTTTTATGTAAGAGTTTCCGAGAAAGTACAAAAAAACAAGGAGGTTCAGCATGACAAGGATTCTCGTTTTGTATTACAGCATGTATGGCCATATAGAAACCATGGCGAAAGCGGTTGCTGAGGGCGCAAACAGTATCGAAGGCACAGTTGTTTCCATTAAACGCGTCCCCGAACTGATGCCGGATGATGTGGCACAAAAAGTCGGCGCCAAGCTCGATCAGTCGGCGCCGATCGCAGCGGTGGACGAGTTGCCGAACTACGACGCTATTATTTTTGGCACACCCACACGTTTTGGCAACATGTGCGCGCAGATGCGCAACTTTCTTGACAGGACCGGCAGGTTGTGGGCCGATGGAAAACTGATTGGCAAAGTGGGGAGTGTGTTTACATCTACGGGCACTCAACACGGCGGGCAGGAAACCACCATCATCTCATTTCATACCACGTTGTTACATCACGGCATGATCATTGTCGGAGTTCCGTATTCATGCAAGGAACTCACAAACATGAGTGAGATAACCGGAGGATCACCCTATGGAGCGAGTACTCTTGCTGACAACGATGGAAGCCGCCAGCCATCAGAAAACGAGATAAAAATTGCCCGTTTCCAGGGAGCGCACGTAGCACGAGTGACGAAAAAACTGTTCGCCTGAAAAACAAACAATACTCATTGAAGCGGCATGAATATCCCGCAACGAGTGGTATAGGCTAACAAATAGATGCACCGGTTGTAGGTAAATCTGACCAGCAACAAATAAATAAATGGCATCTGAGGGAGGTTTGCTGTTGTCAAAAATTGTGATTATTGGCGCCGGTTTCGTCGGTTCCACTACCGCCTATGCCTGCATGCTGGGCGGTACAGCCCAGGAAATTGTGCTCTTCGCCATCTATTAAGCGAGCGCTGCGGCATTGATCCCCGCAATGTCCACGCCTACGTCATCGGGGAACACGGGGATTCGGAGATTCCCCTTTGGAGCAGGACCAATATCGGCGGCGTCCCCCTGGCGGAGTTCTGCCATAAGTGCGGCCGCGTTTGCCCCGCGGCAAACCGGGAAGAAATTAGCCGCATGGTGCGGGAGGCGGCTTATACCATCATTGAGGGGAAGGGTGCAACCTATTACGCCATCGCCCTGGCGCTGCGGCGTATCATGGAGAGCATCCTGCGCGATGAGCATTCTGTCCTCACCGTCTCCACTTTACTTGAAGACTTTCACGGGATAAGCGATCTTTATCTCAGCCTGCCCTGTGTACTCGGTCGCAGCGGCGTAAAAGAGATCATTCCCATCACCCTGACAGACGAAGAAAAGGAGCAGTTTATCTGCTCCGCGACTAAAATTAAAAGTTATCTGCCAGCGGGGTAAACGTCGATATCAAATGTACCAAAAACGCTTATGAACTCACTCCATTCCTCGAAGCTTTTGTTACAACCTGGTTTATTGGGAGGGTTAAGGTCCGTGCGAATGATGAAAGGGATGTTGCTGGCTCTTGCACCGGCTACCATGGCCTCTCTTTGGTTTTTCAGACTGCCTGCCCTGTGGCTGATTATTGTCAGTGTGATAACTGCGGTAGTCACAGAGGTGCTTTGGCAGAAAACTTTCAGAAAACCAGTAAAAATCAAAGACTTGAGCGCCGTAGTTACCGGCTTGCTCTTTGGTCTCAGCCTCTCGCCGTCTGTACCATTATATGTGGCAGCGGCCGGAGCAGCTTTTGCCATTGTCGTGGGGAAACTGATATTTGGAGGATTCGGAAAAAACCTGTTTAATCCGGCGCTGTCAGGACGACTGTTTGTCGTTTTGGCTTTTCCTGGCGCGATGCGTCCCTGGCTGGACCCGGTGCAGATGACCACCGCGGCAACCCCGCTGCAAATTTTCCGGGCGGAAGGGATAACCGCTCCGTTGGCGGCGCTATTTGTCGGCAATGTACCCGGTTCCATCGGTGAAACTTCGGCGCTGGCCTTGCTTACCGGCTTTATTTGGCTGGCATATAAAAAATATGCCAACTGGCGGATACCGGCCGCCTGCCTGTCTGCAACAGCCATCATAGCTTTAGTGGCAGGAGACGATCCGCTGTTTCACCTTATGTCCGGCAGTCTGCTGCTCGGGGCGCTGTTTATGGCCACTGACCCGGTCACTTCTCCCCGCACCCAGGCTGGCAGCTGGCTGTTTGGGGTGGCAGTGGGGGCAGGAACCATGGCTATGCGTTTCTGGAGCCCTCTTCCCGAAGGCACCACCTTTGCCATTCTGGCCTGTAACGCAGTTGTGCCGTTTATCAACCGTTATACCGCCGGTCCTCCGTTTTCATCGCGG
Source organism: Bacillota bacterium (assembly GCA_018725565.1). Classification (GTDB taxonomy): domain Bacteria; phylum Bacillota; class Dethiobacteria; order Dethiobacterales; family Dethiobacteraceae; genus HKB214. The sequence goes on from QLUR01000030.1 coordinate 27,944, forward strand.
GGCAGGCCTGGACGCTGAGTATGGCTGCCCGTGCGGCTTGCTCTGAAAGCTTAGTCTTCCTTCTCTGCCAGGTAGTTGACAAGGTCAGCCCTTGCAATAATTCCGACTAGTTTACCCGCTTTATTGACTACCGGAATGCGGTTAACGTTTTTCTTTTTCATTGGGAGGAATGGGGCGTTGAGGTTGTTATAGAATCCAGCGGAGCGCTTCGTGGACGTTCTAAGGCAGCGGGTCACTGCAGGGCCTGGGCGCAGCGTGGTATTGTTACCGCCCCTTCCGATGATGCTGATGCAATGCTTACTTTAGGAGTGAATGCAGAAGACTATGATCCTCAGGCCCACGAAATAATTTCGATGGCATCATGTACTACTAAAGTGGGTTTCGCCCACAACCCAATCTTAAAAGACGTGACTAACGATCATCTCTCCTTTACAGCATCTCTCTTGATAATAGAAGTGCAGAGCATAGAAAGGGGAGGACGACACATGGAGGCGTTTTTACAGGTATTCGGCAATAAACGCAAGGGCTGGATTTCTGGCTTTGACCGGTTAGTATTTATTGGTATTTAAAGGGATGCTCCGCCCGCTTTTGTTTGCAGCCGGAGCGCAGGCGTTCTTGTCAGCACGTGGCATACTGAACAAAGAGTACAAGGACTGGATGCACTTTCCCCGAGGTGCTTATTCGCGTACAAACCTGGCAAGATGGGGCACGTATTCGCCACTTTGCAGATGACAACAGCGTTAAACTCTACAACGAACAGAATGTATTCCGGGTAGAAACGACCATGAACCGGCCGACCGCTTTAAAGTGCACGGCTATAAGGAAGGTACGGCAGGACGTCCCTAAAGAGCGGCTGCCCTTGCGCAAAGGGGTTGCAGTGCATGACAAGCGTTATCTGCAGATCATGGCAGAGTCATGCAGGAAACAGGGTATTGAAATATGGGCCTACTACCATGTTCATCTTATAGCTGTGTCTGATACAAAAGAGGCCCTGGCGGATGCAATCGGTAAAGCACATCGCCGTTATACCTGGTCGGTGAATTCTAGGGGAAAAATATCTTTAGCTTAATATTACCAAACCACTTCGGATTAACGCCTGATTGGATGAACGGCGAATAGTGATAACTTAAAAATTTCTATTGTGTTCTGAAAAAGCCAATATATTTTTATCGGGGGTGGTAATATTACAAATGTATTCGTGATTACCGGCGGGGGAAGTGGAATGGGACTTGCGACTGCCAAGGTTGCAGGCAAGGAATATTATCTGATTATATCCGGGAGGACTGGAGGGAAATTGGAATCTGCCTTGGAAGAACTCAGGAGCATGGGCATTGAAGCGGAGGCATTTGTATGTGATGTTTCTGAAAGATCATCTGTGGACGAACTGGCAGCGAGAGCTGCTGAAGCTGGGAGAGTCAAATGTGTTATACATGCGGCAGGAATATCTCCTGGTATGGGCAGCGGCGAATCGGTTATGAAGGTAAACGCACTGGGTACCATAAATATAAATGAAGCTTTCTACCAGGTTATGTCAGAGGGATCTTGCATCGTTAATGTTTCTTCTATGTCAGCTTATATGGTACCTGAAATTATTTTGCCTAAACGAGCCTACAAACTCAGCAGGATAGATATTAATCAATTTATGAAAAAGATGCTGAACAGGGTAAATTTATTTCCGAAAAAGTTACGGTCGGGGATAGCATATGTCATATCCAAGCACTTTGTTGCCTGGTACACAAAAACTGAAGCAGTCAGGATGGGTGCAAAGGGTATTCGTATTGTCTCCGTGTCGCCAGGTATTTTCAAAACACACATGGGCATACTGGAAAGCGCTGAAGGAGAAAAGTTTATTAAAACTTCCGCTATAAAACGATTCGGGAATCCCGAGGAAATAGCTGAATTGTTTGCTTTTATAGCCAGTGATAAGTGTCGCTACCTGACCGGTGAGGATATTATATGTGATGGCGGTGTGATAGCATCAAGGATGAAGAAATAAATCCGTTTCAAGGGTGATCGGAGGCCGGTTGCACATGATCCAGCTAACCCAGGTGGTGTTCATCCGCTCCCCTATGAACCAGGCCGTATATACTTAATCCTGCTGAGGATCTCGATCTCCTTTCCGAAAGCTGTTATGTGCATAATTAAAAGCTCCGACGATAACCCGGTGTCCGGAAATATCGTGAGTTAATCGCGGTTCACCTTCTTACACCGCCACGCTTTGCTGTCGGGCGAAGGGATATGGTCATCGAACGTCTGACCGCTAAACATGATCATGGATGATCCGAAGACAAAAACAAATCCATTGCTTTGCTCCTATTAATGCAGTTTTATCCATTCGGCAATATCGTCGAATACAGCTTTTACCACATTGCCCGGCTATTCATATTCTGCGGGGAGGCTGGCTCCTTCGCCGTGAAAGAACAGACGGTTCACATAATTGACGCATGAGTTAAGAAAAACTTGTCCTCTAAGGATGTAAATGTCAAATCTGAAAAATTTTGTCGCAAAGAGGCAGGCATTCCGCAAATGATTTTTAAAAATATAGGGAAAGGCCAATGGTAGCGAGCGTTTGGGTGTGCGGGTAAGGAGAAGCGCAAATTCGAAAATTCTGTCAGACATTTCGATCTATTTGATCTATTGGATCTCTTTGGAGTATAACAATATTTAGGGCACAAAAAGGGAAATTCTTATCCTTTGTTGAAGTTAGCTGTTGTGCAAAAGCCGCAAGGGAAGGATTTCCCATGACGCAGCGCGCGTATCAGTTCATAAAATATGCTAACAAAGTATCCGGTTTAGCGCAAACACATTATCTTTCGTTTCTGACGGAAGAGCAAACCCGCAAGTTCCTTATATAAAGATATTTTAGTGATAAATGTATTTAGCATCGTCGTTAATATGCACAGTTTTAACATGATGGAATATGTACATCCAGTCCTTGTACTCTTTGTTCAGTATGCCACGTGCTGACAAGAACGCCTGCGCTCCGGCTGCAAACAAAAGCGGGCGGAGCATCCCTTTAAATACCAATAAATACTAACCGGTCAAAGCCAGAAATCCAGCCCTTACGTTTATTGCCGAATAACTGTAAAAATGCCTCCATGTGCCGTCCTCTCCTAAATTTACGCCCTACACTTCATTATAAGGGAGAGTTAGCCATAGAGGAGAGATCATTTGTCACGTCGCTAGGATTGGATTGTGGGCGAAGCCCACTTTGGGACCCTGTTTCAGCTTTGTGCGGATTAGCTGTACAGGACTGCTTGGAGGTAATCTCATTGAAAACAAAAAAATTCTGGATTGTCGTGTCCTTTTCTACAGTAGTTATTATTTTTGCTTGGCTGGCAAGCACACTCTTTGGAGGATACAATCCGATTTCTCTTAGGCAACTCAACAGGCTTTTTGCCTCGTTAGGATTTTGGTTCTTCTTTTTGCAGTTCGCTCTAAGCTCACGCTTGAAGCTGATCGAGGCAGGCTTTGGATTAAACAGGATGATTCATTATCATCGTTTGCTTGGCCGAGTGGCTTTAATCTTTTTGCTTCTTCATCCTTTGTTTTTATTTATTCATGAAGGTGTACTTAGTCGAGGTTCACTGTTTCGGTTTGCAGGTCTGACCGCGTTGCTGGGGCTGATGCTGACAGCTTTTGTAGCATCCTTTCATAAAAAGCTGAAGCTATCATATGAACTGTGGCTAAACATTCATAAAGTGAATTATATCTTGTTTCCCGTGGCGCTTATCCATGTTTTTGGCAACGCGCTGCCAGGGTCATTGCTTTATTATCTATGGGTGATTCTTACCCTTCTGTTTGCTATATTTTTAGTTGCAAAGGCTGCCCGGGAAGTCAATGTTCGCAAAAATCCGTATAAAGTAGTAAAGGTCCAGCAGGAATCTAAAGATATCTGGAGCCTTTATTTTCAAGGAAAACAATTTGCGTATAAACCAGGACAGTTCATGTATCTGAGATTGCTGCGGGAGGGAAAACTTTCTTCTTCGCATCCTTTTACCATTTCTTCTAGCCCCACTTGGGAGATGCTCACCGTAACGCCAAAGGAACTGGGAGATTTTACAGCCACCATCAAGGATACCAAAGTGGGCGATTTGGCCCTGATTGAAGCGCCGTATGGAGTTTTCAGCTTTCTTAACCATGACTGTGAGAGGCTGGTTTTTATTGCCGGTGGCATCGGGATAACACCGTTTATGAGCATGCTGCGGTATATTTATGATAATAAAATTGAAAAGCAAGTAACTATTATCTGGGGAAATAAAGATGAAGAGGCATTATGTTTTCAAGAAGAGTTAGATAATATGACAAGTGAAATGGGAAATATTATAGTAGTTTACGTAATGTCGGCACAGGAGAGTTGGCGCGGAGAAAAAGGAAGAATTAGCGCTAAAGTGATTGAGAAATATGTGCCTGACCCAGCGTCGTGTCACTTCTTTATCTGCGGGCCGCCTGCGCTTAGCTTGGCCGTCATGAAAATACTCCGTGAAAAAAGGGTGCCTGCCGGACGGATGCACCATGAGTTGTTTGAATTCTAAAAGTGATTCCACGTATAGGGCGGAAAGGCTGGTGGGGAGCATTGCCTATGGTGGCCGTTGCCGGAAAAAATTAAAGGGAGTTGATGCCAGTGAAGAAGTTGATTTTGAAAATGATGGAACAATGAATCACTCCATGATTGTAACGCGCAAAACCGCTTCAGAGATTTACCTTACTTATCGATCAAGAAACACCTTAAACCGAAGTTTTGCCAGCCTCAGCTTAGAGTCCCCAATTGCAAGATGGTTCCCGCACTTGGTTCTCTCACAATTTTAGCGGAGGCGTAGCAATTGATGGATGGATACCAGCCAACACGGGTTGTGGCAGGAATAATAGTACTTTTGCTGATCGCAGCCGTCATAGCTGTCGTGTACATGCGGTACGACTTGCCGTTCCGGGATCCGTCTCCCGGAAAAGCCGCCGCGCAGTCTTACGTATTTGAGTTTCTGGCTGCTCTTAACACCAACGATCCCATACTGCTAGGCGAGGTGACGGGGAGACCGTCAGACGCGCCAGATATTAAAGACGCGCTTCGGCTTTTTGGCGGACGCCACCTCACTGATATTAAAATAGAAATAGTGCAAGACTTTCAAAATCATTACCAGGTATGGATTACGGCCCGGGCCGGTGACGGATCTGTGATCAGGATGTACCAAGTAGTTGGCTGGGATGGGGAGCGCTGGATCATGGGGCCACTGTACACCGGTACTCCCCCGCCCAAACGTCCCAATACCAATTAATTGAGCTTCGGAGTTAGGCAATTTTTTAAGGAGGGCATTATGCCCAATGATCAGTTAAGTCAACTGTTATAGTTGCAGTAGCTGTTTCATTGAGCATTGAGTTTCTGCAATTTGCCATATCGGCTGTTCTTGGATTCATATATAAAGTTACCGATGTCGATGACCTTATAATCAACATATTCGCGCAATGATTAGGTATAGTTTTTATGCAGTTATTGCGCATATCGCTCGGCTCAGATCGGTATACAGTAGTCACATTTTATAGTAGTCGCCAAGCGGGACTTTGGCGCCGCCCTTCACCGGAAGCAGGGCGAGTTGGTTAGTGCATAGACAACTGCCAAGGGTTGGTGTTATACCTAGACTTTGACAGCTCAACAGAACAAAAAGAGGCCGCGACCCTTGCAAACAAAGGGATTGCGGCCTTCACGCATTGTCG
>QLUR01000031.1 GCA_018725565.1 Bacillota bacterium
AGCTTACATGGTTAGGTTTGGTGTCGGGGACGGGACTTGAACCCGTATGTCGTAGACACACGCCCCTCAAACGTGCGCGTCTGCCAGTTCCGCCACCCCGACACATAGAGCAAACTTACGGCTTTCGAATTACAGGATACCATGACTTAAGCAAAAAGGCAAGACCCCGCCGACATGGCGGCGCAGGGCAACGTCGCTGCTCAGCTGCCGGTGCCTTCACTGTGCTTGACGGCTGTGATTTTGTTTTGACTGTCGACTGTGATTATCCTTGGCTGGTAGGTGAGCAGTTCTTGTTCATCGACCTGGGCGTAGGAAATAATGATGACGATATCACCGGGCTGGACCAGGCGGGCAGCGGCCCCGTTGAGACAAATCATGCCAGAGTTGCGTCTGCCTTTAATACAATAGGTTTCGAAGCGTGCTCCGCTGTTGTTGTTAACAATCTGCACTTTTTCGTAAGGCAGCAGGTCGGCCGATTCCATTAATGCTTCGTCAATGGTGATGCTGCCTGCGTAATTCAGGTTGGCATCGGTTACGGTGGCCCGGTGAATTTTAGATTTGCACATTGTTCGCTGCATTTGTTACACCTCAACAATAATATTATCGATCAGACGGGTCTTCCCAAAACGGACTGCCAGGGCAATAAGCACACGTTTTTCAATTTTGTCAAGCTCCAGAAGATTTTCAGCGTCGACCACAGCAATGTAATCTATGTGAGCCAGCCGTTCCGAATCAATGGCGGCCCGGATGAGTTGTTCTATCAAGCCGGCGTTTCTTTCCCCGGCAGCGATGCTTTCATTTGCCAGGCAAAGGCTGCGGTATAGAACTGTGGCGGACTTTCTTTCCGCTTGGGTAAGGTAAGAATTTCGTGAACTCATAGCTAAACCGTCAGCTTCGCGAATAATCGGTAACACGTCAATTTCCAGGCCCATGTTCAGGTCTTTGGCCATTCGTCTGATAATAATGGCCTGCTGGGCGTCTTTTTGGCCAAAATAGGCACGGTCGGGGGTAACGATATTAAACAGTTTGTTGACTACTGTCGTCACCCCGCGGAAATGACCTAGCCGCGAGGCTCCGCAAAGTCCGCTGGTCAGGCGCTCAACTTCAACGAACGTGGCATAATCCTTGGGGTACATATCCCTGGTCGCCGGTGCAAAGATTATATCACAACCAGCGCTGACGGCAAGGGCGGCATCGCGCTCCAGGTCACGGGGATAATCTTCGAAATCTTCACCGGCTCCAAATTGCAGAGGATTAACAAAGATACTAAGCACCACCAGATCGTTTTCTGCGCGGGCCTGGCGAAGAAGGGAAAGGTGTCCCTCATGCAAAAAGCCCATCGTGGGAACAAAGCCGATCGAATTTCCAAGGCGCCGGGCTTCCTTGATTTTTTCTTTGAAAAGAGTTATTTGCCTGATAATCTCCATATTAGTCCTCCCGCAGGCGGCGGACGATTTCCTCGTCCATGGTATAGGTGTGCTCTGCAGAGGGGAAAGCAGCTCCCCTGACTTCGTTGATATAAGAACGCATAGCATCTGTCATGGGGTTGAAGAAAGCACCATATTGTTTGACGAATTTGGGCCGGATTTCGGTCTGCAGACCAAGGATGTCATGAAAAACAAGGACCTGCCCGTCACAGTGAACACCAGCGCCTATTCCGATGGTGGGTATGAGAAGCTGTTCGGTTATCAGCTGGGCAAGCTGCCAGGGGACAGCTTCCAGAACTACGCTGCAGGCACCGGCATCCTGGAGAGCCAGCGCGTCCTTTATCAGTTGTTTAGCGATTTTCTCATCCTTCCCCTGAACATAATAACCACCCAGCTGGCCGACAGATTGCGGCGTAAGACCGATATGGCCGACAACAGGGATGCCGGCACGAACGATGCGCCCGACAGTTTTCGCCATGTCTGCGCCGCCTTCCAGCTTGACGGCCGGAGCACCCGTTTCCTGCACAGCGCGGCCGGCGTTGCGCACCGCTTCTTCCCTGGAGACCTGGTAGGTCATAAACGGCAGGTCGATGACAACCAAGGCCCGTTTGCTGCCACGGACTACAGCTTTGCCATGGTGGATCATTTCCTCCAGTGTGACGCGCAAGGTGTTTTCGTAGCCAAGGACTACCATCCCCAGGGAATCGCCAACCAGGATAATGTCCATCCCGGCTTCGTCAGCTATGCGTGCCGAGGGATAGTCATAAGCTGTAGCCATCGCGATTTTGTTCCCGGCTTTTTTCATCTCCTGCAGCGTGAGGGTAGTTACTTTTTTTGTCATCCCAATTCACCTCCTAAAAGTTTACACAGCTTTTCCCGATCCGCTGAAGAAAGCGTTCCCTTTTCAACAGCAACGCTGGCTGTGGCCAAGCCAAGCGACTTGTACAAGGGGGTCATCGATGGTGTCAAACGGTCCATTATTTCAAGATGTGCCTGCACTGTTCCTAAATCCCCCCTGGCGATAGGGCCTGTCAGCGCCTGTGTCGGACCGGCACTCATAATATTTTTCAGGGTGCAGTCAATAAGCGGCCGGATAGCAGGTAGACCTTGCTCCTTTTTAACACCAGCTGCTTCCAGCATTTGTAATCCGAGGCCGGCCACGGTGACAAAATAGTTGCAGACCATACAGGCAGCAGCGTGGTAAAGTGCTTTAGTCGCCGTGGGAATCTCCAGTGGTTGACAGGAGAGGTCGGCAACCAGCCGGCGGGCGGCTGGCAGGGCTGATTCGTCTCCTTCGATGGTGACAAACGACCCCGGCAAGTTTTTATGCCGGTCTCCGGATTAGCGAAAGTCTGCAGCGGGTGAAATGAAAGTGTCAGGCATCCTTTGGCGCGAGCCCCCGAAAGCAGGTCAGAGCAGTGGCCGCCGCTGGTGTGGATAACAATGGAACCAGGCCGGAAACCATCCTCAGCGGTTAATGCGGCGCAAACAACCGCAATTTCCCTGTCCGGAACGGTTAGAAAAATGACATCTGCCTCCCTGGTAAAGTCAGAAGGACAAGTGCCGTAAAGCACTCCGAGCATTCTGCCGGCCCGGGCGGCACTGGTCTCAGTGCGGCTGGCCACGCCGGTGATTGTATGCCCAGCCTTCTTCAAAAGGACGGCAAGAGTTGTACCAACGTTGCCGGCACCGACAACAGCAATCTTCATGGCGACCTCCCATGTGAAATATTCCCCTGAACAAAAACAAAACCTTCCGACCGCGTCAGAAGGTTTACCAAGCACTTTCATCCCCCCTGTCCCGGTCCACTCTACATGGATCCAAGCAGCTAAAAAGCAAATTTGGACATTCAGTTGTCGTTTCCCGGGTACAGCTCGGCTAAGCAATGCCGTCCCGTCAAGAATATCTTACCACAAGCTCAAGTCAGGAAGCAAGGGAAAATTTTCTGCATCTCCAGGGGATGGGAAAGAAAGGATTTCAGCAGGCGCACAGCGTTTTGCATGTCAGTAATGTCTACCATTTCGCCTGGAGTATGCACATACCGGCAGGGAATAGAGATTACAGCTGAGGGAATACCCTCCCTGCTCAAATGGATGGCCCCGGCGTCTGTGCCGCCTGCCTGCAGGACTTCCAATTGGCAAGGGATGCCCTCTTGCTCGGTCAGTTCAAGCAAAAGTTCTTTTAAACGGGGATGGCAAATAACCGAGGCATCCTTGACTTTTATGGCAGGTCCCCTGCCAAGATATACGTCCATCGCAACAGGGGGTTCAGGTGTATCACCCGCCGGTGTCACGTCCACCGCCAGTCCCAGCTCCGGATTAAGACGGTAGCTTGAGGTGCGTGAACCGCGCAGGCCTACTTCCTCCTGAATGGTAAAGACTGCATATATTTCATTGTCAGTTTTTTCAAGTTCCCTGATTGCGTTAACCAGGACGGCGCACCCGGCCCGATTGTCCATGGCCTTGCCAATGGCCCGACTGCCGGAAAACGTCAGCTCCCGGTAGTATGTGGCGATATCGCCTATACGGACATTGGCCGCTGCTTCCTCCCTGCTTCCTGCGCCGATATCCAGGTACATTTTGTCAAAGGCAAGTTTTTTGATGTCCTCCAGTTTTTCCATCCCTACCGTGGCGACTGTGCCATTGGCAAACACGACCTTCTGCCCCAGAAGAATATAAGGGGAAACACCGCCGATGTTGCTGAAACGCAGAAATCCTTTTTCCTCAATAAAGGTAACGATAATTCCGATTTCGTCCATATGAGCGGCAACCATCACCTTTGTGCCGTTTCCCCGTTTTACGGCGTACAGGTTTCCCAGTGTGTCAGTAAAGACCTCATCGACATAATCGCGTATTTCTCCCGTGATCAGGCGGGCAATCTGCTGTTCCCGGCCCGACGGCCCATGCGTTTCACTAAGTTTTTTCAGTAACTCCCGCATTCAGGTAAGCCTCCTTCAACAATTGACTGCAGTACCGACTTAACCAGCCGCAGCGTGTTTTGCCAGTCAGTGAGATTCAGGAGAGAAACAGGTGAGTGAATATAACGGCAAGGAACAGCCACAACCGCTGTCATAATTCCTTCATGAGCCTGTGAGATTTTGCCCGCATCAGTTTGTGCGGCAGTCAGGCGGCGAAACTGATAAGGAATGGAATGTTTTTCCGCTGTTTGCACCAACAGCCGCAGCATCTTCTCCGGGGTGATAAAAGATGCATCCATCAATGTCAGGGCAGGGCCTGCGCCAAGCTTTGTCACATGACCCGCCTCCCTGGTGCCCGGCACATCAGAGGCAGACGTGGTTTCGATGACCAGCGCCAAGTCGGGATGAACGGTGTAAGCAGCAACACCAGCGCCCCGCAATCCGATTTCTTCCTGAACTGTAAATACACCTGTCAGTTCCAGTGCATAATCTTCTTTAAGCACTTCCGCCAGGATAGCGCAGCCTGCCCGGTTATCGAATGCCTTGCCTGTCAGGCAGTTGTCTCCGACTGCGCGGGCATTGGCTGTAAAACTCACATAATCGCCTAGCTTGACCAGTTTTTCCGCCTCGTCCTGGTTGCGGACACCCAGGTCAACAAACAGATTGTCTATTTGAATAGCTTTTTTGCGCTCGTCAGGCTTCTGTAAGTGAACCGGCTTGGCACCGATAACTCCAGGCACCCGGTTCTTCCCGACCCGGACAGGCTTGGAAACAAGTACCCGGTCATCAATGCCGCCTACTTTGTGTACGCGCAGCAGCCCGCTTTTTTCAAATCCAACGACGATAAGGCCAACTTCATCCATATGGGCTGACAACATCACCCGCGGCTTCCGGCCGGCACCTTTCCGCACATACAAATTGCCGAGCGTATCAGTTCGCAGTTCACCGTACCCGGACAACTCTTCTTTGAGAATTTCACGGACTTCTCCTTCGTCCCCGGATACGCCATGCGCTTCACTCAGCTTTTTCAGAAGCATGTCAATCCCTCCACAAACGCTGCGTCGAGTCTGGCAGCAAAAGCGGCCAGCAGGCGTCCGGCTAGTTTTATGTCCTCGGTTTCCACCAGTTCTACCGATGTGTGCATATAGCGCAGCGGGACGGAAACCAGGCCGGTGGGGATGCCTCCGCGGGTAACCTGAATGGCCCTGGCATCGGTACCGGTAGCTCCCGGTGCGGTATCCAGATGGTAGGGAATACGATATTCCCTGGCCAGACGGATCAGTTCCGCGCTGATTTTCGGGTGAATGTTCGGCCCTACTGTAATAACGGGACCTTTGCCGAGCGGTGCTGTTTCATAGTCAGGAACTCCCGGCATATCACCATGAGCAACATCAACCGCAACCCCTATGTCCGGCACCACCCCGTACGTTGCCACGGTAGCACCACGAACGCCAACCTCCTCCTGCACCGTTGCCACAGCAAAGATATCGGTCACATGACGCAGGCGTTCCAACTCGTCCAGGCAGCAAAGAAGCACAGCTACACCGGCACGATCATCGAGCGCCTTGGCACATAGGGCGCCTCCGGCCAATTCCATGGGCTCCCGCTGGATGACCGCCAAGTCACCCGGCCTGACCAATTCTTTTACCTTTTCTGCCGGCAAAGCTAAATCAAGATAAAGGTCTTCTGTTTTATGACCCTTGCTCCTCTCTTTTTCGTCTGTCAAATGTGGGGGTTTGGCACCGATAACACCCGGCAAGATCTCGCGTCCGTACAAAACGATTTCCTGGCCGACAATTGTGCGGGGATCAATCCCTCCAACAGTTGCAAAACGCAAATTCCCGTCATCTTCCATTTTAGTAACCATCAGTCCGATTTCATCCATGTGAGCGGCAAGAAGCAGGCGCGGTCGTCTGCCGTCTTCACCCGCCCCCTTTTTGTAAAAAACTACATTACCAAGGCGATCCTGCCGGACTTCATCAGCGTAACAACAAAATGCCGCTTTAATTATCTTGGCCACATGGTGCTCGTAGCCGGAGACGCCGGGTGCCTGGCAAATATCCTTCAAGAAGCGCTTAATCTCCACAGGAAACCCCCATTCTGAGAACTCATCCTTAACAAACTATATCATAGATTTTATAAGGGTAGCAAGTTCTTAGGGCCGGTTTCGCGATGTTGCCGCAGTCAGCATGCTCTATCCATGAAATAGAAGATATCTGCCTATAAAGCTTCATAGTGTTCCCCGCTTTCCCGTATAGTGACAAGCCCCTTTTTTTGCATCACTTCCAGGTGTTTCGTAATCATATTTCTTTCAAAAAAGCGGTAAAGTTGTTGCGGTTGAGGATGGTGGCCGAAGATCATTTTTAAATCAATTAGTTGATCCAAGGTTTTCGGCCCGTTCAACAGCTCCTGGTACAATATCTCTTCACGACTGTCAATTATTGAAGCAAATCCGGCCAAACGCCGGTCAATATCTTCGGTCACAGGTTCGCTGTGGCTGGTTAAAAGCAGGGTTGGTTTCAGGCTGCGGAGGCGCCTGATAGAACTCTGGAACTGTGTCAGATCCGAAGAAGGATTCCCATACCAGGGGCCAAAAGAAGTAAGGTCGATATCCGCGGTAAAAACCGTATCATATTCTTCAATCAAAAAGGCGCAGTGCCCCGGTGTATGGCCAGGAGTATGAATAATCCGGATGGTAAACTTGCCTAGATCGATCCGCTGCCCGTCTTCTATAAAACCGGATAAATCCGTCGGTGTAAATCCGTTCTGGTTGATAATGCGCCAGTTACCTTCCTCGGGAACCCGGTCCAGCCCGCTCAGTTTAAAAAAACCTTGCGCGCTTTTTACTCCGGGCGCATCAAGGGAGTGTATATGGAAGGCGGATTTAGAAAAGAGGGCATTGCTCATGACGTGATCGCGGTGGTAGTGGCTTAACAGCACTCGGTCCACATGTCCGGTCAGCCGCTTCAGGATAGAACCAGCGCCGGTGTCAATAAGCAAGCTGTCGTTTCCTTTTAGATAAAGAGAATGGGCAAACGGGAAACGGGCTTTGTTTTCCGCCCTGACCAGCCAAACCCCGGGATTTAGTTGTTCCATTTATATTATCAACTCCCCTTTTTATGTTTTTCAACGATGTCGCGGTATAGGCCGGGGGTACAGGATAGTTCATGGTGGGTGCCCTCCTGTATTATCCGTCCGCCATCAAGCACGATGATTTTATCGGCAAACTCGACGGTGGAAAGACGGTGAGCAATGATTATCGCCGTGCGGCCTGCCAGGAGAGTTTTCAGCGCTTTTTGGATGCGGGATTCCGTATATGTGTCCACACTGGCAGTAGCCTCGTCTAAAATCAGTATTGACGGGTTGCGCAGAAACACGCGGGCAAAAGCAAGCAGCTGGCGCTGGCCGGCTGAAAGCAAAGCCCCGCGCTCATGGGCACGGGTATCATAACCTTCCGGCAACCCTGAAATAAAGGTATGAGCGCTTACCGCGCGGGCCGCTTGCAGCATTTCCTGTTCTGTTGAATGAGGCATACCGTAACGAATGTTCTCTCTCACAGAGAGGTCAAAAATGTAAGTGTCCTGCAGTACTAAGCCGATCTGCTCCCTCAGGCTGGCCAACGTCAGCCCGGAAATATCATGTCCGTCAAGGAGGATTCTGCCGCCGTCAGGTTCATAAAAACGGCAGATCAGGTTGATAAGAGTGGTCTTTCCTGCCCCGGTCGGACCTACAATCGCAACCGTCTGGCCAGGCAGGATATCAAAGGTAACGCCGGACAGTACTTGCTGCCCTTCTTCGTAGGCAAAGCTGACCTCGTTGAAAGTCAGACGCCCTTTGGCACGCGGAATCGCCATGGCGCCAGGCTTATCCTGTTCCGCGCCGGTGTCTAGGAGATGGAAAATTTTCTCCGCCGCGGCCAACGCTGATTGCAGGCTGTTATAAACCTGAGAAAGGTCCCGGATTGGCGCATAAAAGCGGGAAACGTAATCAAGGAACAGGTAAAGGGTGCCCAGCTCAATCAGGTTTTGTACCGCTTGCCCTCCTCCGTACCAGAGAACGATAGCGGTGCCAAGCGCACCGATAACTTCCACCAAAGGCAGAAAGAAAGAAAAAAGCGAGACAGCCTGCATATTGGCAGCATAGTTTTCGAGGTTGACACGTTCAAACCGCTGCGCATTTTCCTCTTCACGTGTGAAGGACTGGATAACACGAACACCGGAAATACTTTCCTGAAGGTTGGCGTTGACGTCGGCAATTTTTTCCCTTACCTGACGGTAGGCTTGAAGTACCCGGTTGCGAAAATATGTGGCTGCCAGAATAAGCAGAGGCAGGGTGGTAAAAGTGAGCAGCGCCATCTGCCAGTGCTCATTCAGCATAATGACAATAATGCCTAAAAGTAAGAGTGAATCACCGATAATATGCGGGATTCCTCCGGAGATCATTTCCGTCAGCGCTTCAGTATCATTGGTTACACGGGACATGAGCCTGCCGGTGGATTGCCTGTCAAAAAAATGAAACGGGAGACGCTGCAAGTGGGCAAATAGCCGGATGCGCAAGTCGTGTACAGCCCGGTGGCCAACCATAGCCATCAGATACTGCTGCCCGTAAGAAGTCAGCCAGTTCAGGAAATGCATCAGGATAAACAGCGCCACCAGCATGCTCAGGCGTTTGTAATCCCCGGTACCGATAGCGGTGTCTATAGCCAGCTTAACAAGATAAGGACCGGCCAGCGTAGTCAGGGAAGAGAGCAGCATGAGCGCCAGAGATGCTGAAGTATGCCAGCGGTAAGGACGGACCAGGCTGAAGAGGCGGCGCAGGACACGCAGGTCAAGAGGCCTGTTTTCAACCAGAGAGTCTGCCTGGTGCAGCATATGGTCCACTACAGTTCACTTCCTTCGCGGCAAGCCGGCTTGTCAGCGATGGGCTGCAGTCTGTAAATTTCCGCATAAAGCGGACTCTCAGCCAACAGCTGCTTGTGCTTGCCGGAGGCGACAATCGCACCGTTCTTCAGCACGAGAATCAGGTCTGCCTCCATAACGCTGGAGAGGCGGTGGGCTATGATAAAACACGTTCTTCCTCTCACCAGGGTTTCCAAAGCGCGGCGCAACAGGAATTCAGTATTAGTGTCAACACTGGAAGTATAGTCGTCAAGAATAAGGATTTTCGGGTCTTTGAGCAAGGCCCGGGCAATCGCCAACCGCTGCTTTTGCCCGCCGGAAAGATTGACACCGCGCTCACCGACCATTGTCTCATATCCTTGCGGCAGTGAAAGGATAAAATCATGAATCTGCGCCGCTTGGGCCGCTGCTTCTGTTTCTTGTCTCCCGGCCGCAGGGTTGCCGTAGCCGATATTCTCCGCGATAGTTGCGGAAAACAGAAATATTTCCTGGGAGACAACTCCGATTTGGCTGCGCAGGGAACGTAAAGTAAAATTGCGGATGTCCTCGCCGTCGAGCAGGATTTTCCCTCCCGCTGGTTCATAATGGCGGGGAATCAGGTTGACAAGAGTAGTCTTTCCCGAGCCGGTGGCACCAACGATAGCGATCTTCTGCCCCGGAGAAGCGGAAAAGGAAATATTGCGCAGAGATTCCACGCCCGGGCGGTAGGAAAAGGAAACATCGACAAACGTTATCCTGCCGGATACATTCGCAGGCAGAGGTCCGGCTGCCGGCAGGTCCCTGACTTCCGGTCTGGTGTCCAGCAATTCAAAAACGCGGCCGGCGGAGGCCATCGCGCGCTGTGAAAGATTGACCACCCAGCCCAGCATACGCATGGGCATTATCAACATTAACAGGTAGCTGTTGAAAGCGACTAATTCACCGAGCATCATCCTCCCGCCGATGACCTCCCGCCCGCCGTACCAAAGAATAACTGCGGACGACAGTCCGGTGAGAAAAGCGATTAACGGGAAATAATAGGACCAGATGCGGACAGCGGCCAAATTCCTGCCGAGCAGGCGGACGCTGTGCCGGTTGAATTTAGATGTTTCGGCGGCTTCCTGTGAGAAAGCCTTGACAGTCCGGATTCCGGCAAGGTTCTGTTGAAGCGCACTGGTCATTTCGGCCAGTTCCTCCTGAACAGCCTGGTAGGCGGGTGAAACCTTGGCGCCAAAACGCCAGATTGCCAGGATTACAGCCGGCAGCGTAAGTATAGTTACCAGGGACAGACGCCAGTTCATCACCAGAATTACAGTTAGAACCCCGGCAAAGGTGATAGCGGCCTGAAACAGGTGAAGTAATCCGAAACCGAAAAAACGCTTCAGCATCTCAACGTCGGCAGTAACACGACTCATCAGTTGGCCGGTCTGGGTATGGTCGTAAAACGAGAACGACAGCTGTTGCAAGTGCTCAAAAAGTTCATTACGCAAGGTATAAATCAATTTTTGCGCCACGTGCTCCATCCAGTAACGTTGCGTGAATGAAAACACACCCTTGATCACAGTGAAAATCAGCAGTGAAAGGGCGATCCAAGGCAAATAAAAAGCCTGACTCCCCTGAATTGCCTGGTCGATCGTCAGGCGAAAAAGTTGAGGTATAATCAGTGCCAGCCCCATCACTGCCAACGTAGATACAGCGGCCCCCAAGACCCGGGGCCAGTAAGGAATAAGCTTAATTAACAAGCGTTTCGGTTTGCTCACCTGTTACTCACCTTCAGGGTTCAGCCGGCGAAACTGCTTTGATAGTGGCGGCTGATTTCTTGCAGCAAAGCATATACTCTTTCCGCCTGACCAGCGGACAGTGTCCCTGTGCCGCAGCTAGGTGTGAAGATAAGCTGACGAGCCAGCAGAGCAGGGTCAATTCCTTTCTTGCCAAGCGTTTTCAGGTGTTCTTCCAGGCGAAGCAACAGCGAGTGCGGCGTTTCCCGTTCCACCTCTGCTGAGGTGGGGACAAGTCCCCAGGCCAGGATCCCTCCCCGTTCAAGATAAAGGCGGAAGGAATCGGTATATACCAAAAGAGAGGGGAAATAATGATATACATCGACATTCACGATGTCAAAAGGGAGTTCAAACAGCAAAGACCAGTCCACCCCGGCGCAGGCGTGAACACCGACAAGTGCTCCCGCCTGGTGAGCAGCTTCAGCCAAATTGTGCAGGCTAGCCTGGATCGCTCCCCGGGTAAGCCCGACAAAAGAGGACTGACCAAAACACAGGATACCGGGTTCATCAATAAAGACAATTACCGGCAGGCCGGCAGCGGCAAGCATACCTACCTGCCAGCGCAACTGCATGGACAGGCTTGTCACTAATAGCTCCCGCAAATCATCACTGTAAAAAGCTGGCCGCATCGAAACATCCGTTAACTGCAGACCCAGTGTAACCGGCCCTGAAAGCTGTCCTTTTAAATAGCGTGCAGCAGTAGTCCGCTCTCCTAACAATTCAGTAAAACTATAAAACCCGTTTGCAGCTGAACGCGGAAAAGCAAAGTCGGAAAAAACGTTTACTGTTTCTGCCGCTAATGCCTTCGCATAAAATTCTGTCTGGCGCTCCAGCCAGTCAGGGGCATCTGTCAAAAAATACGGAGAGCGCCCGGAGGCAATGTGCAACAGTCCACCGGCGCTTAGCGGTGAGAGATATTGACGGACAAAGCCCTCTTCTTCACCTGCAGCCGGCAGTTGCGGCCAGTGTGGCACCTCAGGCAAATGCTTAAAAATGATTTCCAGTGCGGCAGCCGCTGTCTTGTGGGGGAAACTGCCTATCCCTGTCGCAAGGCCATATAAATCCCGCATGCTATTTACCCTTCCGACCGAAACTCTCTGACCGTTTTACGCAATTCCTTCATTTTAGCCTTATCAATGCACACCAGGCCGTATTCAACGCTGTCTACCAACGCCTGCCAGCTCGCTTCAATAATGTTCGGTGAGACGCCCACCGTTCCCCAGGACTTTTTTCTCCGCTCATCCCGGGTTTCAATCAGGACGCGGACCCGCGCGCCGGTGCCGTTATTACCATCCAGAACCCTGACCTTGTAGTCGACTAGGTGAAGATTTTTCAGCTCAGGATAAACCTGCTCCAGTGCCTTGCGCAGCGCTTGGTCAAGAGCATGGACCGGACCGTTGCCTTCACCGGCTGTCAGGTACTCCTGGTTGCCGATACGCACTTTAACAGTCGCCTCAGAGATGATTTGTCCGTTTTCGCCCCGCTTCTCCACAATGGTACGAATACCAAGCAATTCAAACATGGGTTGATATGCTTTAAGTGTTTTCCAGACCAGCAGCTCGAAGGAAGCCTCGGCACCCTCGAACTGATAGCCCTGGTATTCCAGCTCCTTGATCTTCTCCAAGACGAGCTGCGTCGCAGGGGTATCCCTGGTCAAATCAAAATTGCTTTCACGCACCTGATAAAGGACGTTGCTTTTGCCCGAAAGCTCTGAGATGAGAATCCGCCGCTTATTGCCCACCAATTCCGGCTCGATATGCTCGTAAGTATGGGCATGCTTTAATACGGCGTCCACATGGATACCACCTTTGTGGGCAAAGGCATTTGCTCCCACATAAGGATGTTGCTCCTGCGGACTTAAATTGGCGAGCTCAGCGACAAAACGGGAAATCGTGGTTAATTCTTCCAAGCGTTCCGGGTGAACGATCAACATATTCAGTTTAAGTTGCAAATTGGGAATTATGGTGCAAAGATTGGCATTGCCGCACCGCTCACCGTAGCCGTTGATAGTTCCCTGGATTTGGCTTGCGCCCATCTTAGCGGCAATAATAGAATTAGCCACAGCCGTACCGGCGTCATCATGCGCGTGAAGGCCTAGAGGTGCCCTGATAACAGATTGCACATCTTGCAGCACATCCTGCAAAGTAAAGGGCATTAATCCGCCGTTGGTGTCACACAACACAAGCAAATCAGCTCCGGCAGCTTCTGCCGCCTGAATCGTAGCCAGCGCATAGACCGGGTTGAAACGATAGCCGTCAAAGAAATGTTCGGCATCATAAATTACCTCCCGGCCTTTTTCCTTGAGATAAGCCACCGTATCGGCAATCATAGCCAAGTTTTCCTCCAGGGTGGTGCCGACAGCCTCTGTAACATGGAAATCCCAGGACTTGCCGAAGATAGTTACCACACTGGTATCAGCAGCCAGCAAGGCTTGAATGTTGAGGTCATCCTGAACACGGATGCCCGCTCTTCGCGTACTGCCAAACGCTGAAACTTTACTGTGCTCCAGTTCAATGTGGCGAATTTTCCGAAAATATTCAATATCCTTAGGGTTGGAGCCTGGCCAGCCCCCTTCAATGTAGTCAATACCGAAGGCATCAAGTCGCTGGGTAATCTTTAGTTTGTCACTGACTGAAAAAGAAATGCCCTGACGTTGTGCGCCGTCACGCAGCGTCGTGTCATAGACGGTGAATCTCGTCACCCTGGTTCCACCCCCGGTAGTTTCGGTTATGCCATAAGTCCGGCAACTGAGAATTAGAGTAATTATACTATACGTCTATCAGCGTGTCCAGAATTCGCAAAAGGGACTTGTGCCGCAAATTTTAAATATCAGCCCTTGCCGGCCACATGCTTTAGGCGTATATTAATGGTATAAGGAGTGATCGCCTGTGTTGCGGCGATGCATTATGGTATTTCTGTACAGATGGGAAAACGGCGAACCGTGGTACCTGCTCCTCAAACGCAACCAGGCGTTAGGAGGTTACTGGCAGCCTGTTACCGGTTTTATTGAAGAACCTGAATCCAACCGTCAAGCCGCCTTGCGGGAGCTGATTGAGGAAACAGGAATTGAAATTTATGAACGCGTTGTTGACCCGCGCCATTTCTTCTTTTTTGACATGAACGGAGAAACCTGCGCCGTTTCCGTATTGGCCATCGAAGTGGCAAATCAGGAACTGATCCAGCTTTCTTATGAGCACACCGAGCACTGCTGGTTACTCTACCGGGAAGCCCGTTTAATACTACACTGGGAAAACAATCGCGAGACTCTTGACAAGCTGCATAAACTGCTGTTGGGGAAATCGAAATCATGAGACAAAAATATCAGTCGGAGTAACTGCCGGGGGGAGTCCCCGGCTTAATTATTTTTCCACATTTGGCGGAAGCTTTTACCTCCAGCCTTTTGGCCAGAAAGGTTTCCCCGTCAATATGGGCCGGTATTTCAACCTCTGATTCAAGTACAAAGCTGTTCCCGGACAAGGTTTTGGCTCCTTCCCATTCTGGAATTTGTCCCAGCAGAAATAATACTGCCGCATAAAAGGGATGACCTTTTATCAGTGTCAAAAAAAGGCCCGGCGTATCCTGCCAGGTTAAAGGCAACCCGAACCCGACCCTGCCCCATAGCGAAGCTTCTACGGTTAACAGGTCCTGGTGCAATTCCCCGTTAATGCAAATCTTATAGGCTGGGTTTACCTGTATATATTTAATGGCGCTGGCTAGGTAAGAAGATGTTCCCAGTTGTGAATACGGGTTGGCAAAATTGACTATTTCACTGCCTTTGCCCATGCCGGCCCCGAAAACTGCCAGCCTGCCATTCACCTCCAGCAGCGGTATATCCAGTTCTTCAGAATGCTGCAAATCCCAATCACTTAACAGGCAGAGCGATAAGTTAAGAATGCGGGCCAGTGCATTCCCCCTGCCAAGCGGCAGGATGACCAGCTTGGTTTCCTCCAGGCTGATGTTGTTTACTGCGTAATTAATGGTGCCATCGCCGCCGGCAGTAACCAGCAAAGGCGTTTTGGGGATGGATTGCCCCACTCTGACCCATTCGATTTGATGCTGATAAAGTAAAAGGCTTGCCAGAAATTTACTTTTTGCATGTGGATAGAGCACAGTAAGTTTCATAACCCAAACTTCCCTTTCCTAATTCCATTGATGCGAAATTTGAAATCAGAATTTACCGTTCTGCAATATACTTTGTAAAATCAACCAACCGTGCCGAGTATCCCCATTCATTATCATACCACGCAAGAATCTTGACTACCCGTTTTCCAATCATCATCGTGGATTGAGCATCTACAATGGAAGAGTGGGGATCTCCGATAATATCCCTGGAGACAAGTGCTTCATCGGTAACTCTCAGGATACCCTTTAGTGAAGACTCCTCGGATGCCTGTAACAGCACTTGATTGATATCCTTCGCTGTGACGTCCTTCTTAAGGGAAGCCACAAGATCTGTAACCGAACCGTTCGGTACCGGAACCCTCATTGCCATGCCGTCGATTTTTCCTTTGAGTTCCGGCAGGACTCTTTCGACTGCTTTTGCTGCTCCGGTTGTGGTAGGGATAATGGAAATGGCTGCCGCACGGCCGCGCCGCCTATGGCGCGCAGGCATGTCCATCAACGACTGACTTGATGTATAGGCATGAACGGTGGTGAACATGATAAATTCTACGCCAAAATAATTGTTCAGAACCTTGGCAATAGGGGCAAGGCAGTTAGTAGTACATGATGCCATTGAAATTATTTTATGGGCTCCAGGATCATAGTCTTCTGCATTCACTCCTAAAATAAGCATTGCATCAGCATCATCAGAAGGGGCTGTAACAATAACGCGCTGCGCCCCGGCCTTGCAGTGCCCCGCTGCCTTAGAACGGCTGCGAAGCGCTCCGCTGGATTCTATCACAACCTCAGCACCCCACTCCTCCCACGGTATTTTTTCAGGGTCAGGACAAGAACTGAAAGGAATGCTATGTCCCTCTACTTGCAGGCCTGAGTTCCTGATGTCCACCTTGTTTGGATACCATCCGTGGACGGAGTCATATTTAAGTAAATATGCCAGGTCTTCAATAGGGCTAAGATCGTTAATCCCTACAACTCTAAATTCCTCTCTCTGCAAGAACTGTTTGAAAGCCGACCTTCCGATTCTGCCGAAACCGTTGATTCCTACTCTGGTTACTTGTTTAGCGCTCATCATCTTTCTCCTTTTCATGGTAATAAATATAATGTACTTCTCAGATATGCCTCCCATTTCCTGCAAACAAATAATATTTTGCTTATCTCCTCCGGCAAATATGAGTTTATGAAAGGTCCCAACCGGTATTGCAGGGAAATTCTTGTTTCCAGCGAATGTTAGTATACAAGGAAGCATTATTAAAACTATTATCAAGGGGGAATTAACTTATGCTTTATGCTTCATCAAACGTAATGAACACTAACGTAATTACAGTCAGCCCTGAGGCAACCCTGGAAGAAACGATTAAAATTTTAGCAAAAAATAAGATAAGCGGCCTGCCGGTAGTGGATGCAGACTATAAAGTGGTGGGGGTCATTACCGAAAAGGATATCGTGGACTACGCGGGCAGCCTACATGTCATCCCCAAGATGGGAACCGCAGGCTGGATTTCACCGCACATCGATGTTTCCGATATAGCCACCTTTAAAAAAGGATACGAATTGCTGGCAACTGCCAGGGTCAAAAAAGTAATGTCGGGCAAGCCGGTGACGGTGGAAGAAAGCACGTATATCGCCGAAGTTGCCCGCTTAATGAAAAAGAAAAACGTTAACCGCATTCCGGTAGTCAATAAAGCGGGTAAACTAGTCGGAATTATTGCAAGGGCTGACCTTGTCAACTACCTGGCAGAGAAGGAAGACTAAGCTTTCCCGGTTATCGTTGAGTTTGATCGAAGGTTATACTAACAGGTTAAGCCGCCCGGTGGAGCCTGGACAAATCTGAAAGGATGCGGAGATAGAGAAGCGGAAGATGCGCAGGCTGGAAATATATAAAGTAGACGGAAAGAATTCTATGCATTATCGTTGGAGGCTGGCTGGATTCTGGCGCGTGTGCTGGAACTTTATGGTGATTCAGCTGGTCAGGGTACTACCTTCTTTACGGTTAAAAAACTGGTGCTTAAAGTATCTGTTGGGAATGAACGTGGGCCGGCACGCCTCCGTAGGGCTGATGGTGATGTTTGATATTTTTTTACCCCATTATATTACAATTGGCGAAGATGCTGTTTTAGGGTATAACTGCACAATCCTCTGCCATGAATTTCTGTTGCGGGAGTACCGGGTCGGGAAAGTAGCGATAGGGCCCGGGGTTCATATCGGGGCCAACACTACTGTCCTGGCGGGCGTAAACATTGGCGAGGGGGCGGTAGTTTCCGCTTGCTCATTGGTCAATCACGACATTCCGCCTTATGTTGTTGCGGGGGGAGTCCCGGCCAGGATCCTGGGACATGTGAAGGGAGTTCAGGAAGATTAAAAAGCTGAAGGATTTCCTGGTCGAACTGCTGTGGCGGAACCCCTTCCGCGGATGGTTCCTGGTTGTTTTAGCTGTCATTAACTTAGCTGGATCGCCCATTGGTTACTACTGGTACAGCCCCCAACTGGCGGTTACCCCCTGGTACTGGTGGCCGCTGGTCATGGACAGTCCTCTGTCAATTACCCTGATGGGGATTGTTTTAGTGGCTTTCAAATTTGGCCGCCAGATTTCGTTTCTGCCGTTAATCGCCTACTCAACTGTGATTAAGTATGGGCTTTGGGCGGCAGTAATAATTTTAGATTACTGGTTTCGGGGCGGAAGTCAGGACCTGCTGCTCTGGATGCTTTTTTTATCACATCTGGGCATGGCCCTGCAGGGATTTTTGTTCTGGCGGCATTTGCAGTCTACCCGTAAGGAAGGACTGGCAGCAGTCATGTGGATGGGGCTGAATGATCTGGCCGATTACGGGGGCGGATTTCATCCCAGCCTGTATGTTCCCGAACAACTTCCCCTAGCGGCAGTCAGCGCGATTCTCCTGACCCTCCTTTTAACAGGGATAATTATGCAAAGATGCAAAATGGACCAGAGATGATTGCAAATATTCCCAAAATTAAGTTGCCCATGTCATCTTTTTATTGGCTATTCCGGTGCATTCGGCCGGCTATCCGCGTTTTAGCCCAGGCCGTTCATTTGGGGAGTGTTGAACCCTGGGGCTAAAAGATGACCGCTGGCAGCGATGTGTCAAGTGTTGTCTTCGCTACTTCAATGAGATGCCGGTTATGGGTGAAAAACAGAACCTAACATAGCAGGAAATTTATAGGCCACATATAGCTAATACATAAAACTGCTGATTGTAACTCCAATGTCTCTTAAGTTTTAAATTTGTTTGGATGGGTGCAATGTGCCCGAAAATTCTGTTTTAACTATAGGTTATGGTAATCGTAGCATTGAAGAATTTATTTCGCTATTAATAAACAATAAAGTAGCATATTTGATTGATATCAGATCAAAGCCATTTTCTCGAAAAAATGAATTTAACCAGCACAATCTAAAAAAGCTTTTGAAGTCAAAAAATATATCATACGTCTTTATGGGCGATTTATTAGGGGGGCATCCAAATAATGCAGCCTGCTACGATAATGGACGTGTAAATTATGAAAAGTTAAAAGAACAGCCTACTTTTAAAAATGGTTTAGAACGATTACAAGTTGCGATGAAAAAAAACCTTCATATAATTCTGATGTGTAGCGAAAGTAAACCGGATAGCTGCCATAGAAGTAAACTAATAGGTAGAGAGTTACTAAATAATAACATTAATGTTATTCATGTTGATGAGCATGGGGATTTAGTCAATCAAGAAGAAATAGTAAGCAGGATAACAGGTGGCCAGAATACTATTTTTGGTGAGCATAGTTTACTATGTTTTTCTAAAAAACATCATCAAAATGAGGGGTAATTATGACATTTGTAAACAGTAAATAAAGATGCAGGCATTTTCGGCCATTTAAAATGCAGCACTTGGCCACACTTTTTACTGGAAATTCTTCGTTGAGTTTTTAAGTAGTTACTTCCTCTGTTTCCAATCCTCTCTCGACCGGCTGCAGCGCCGCCAGTCCCTCACGGATCACAAAAAGCGCTTCCCCGCCACCATGTTAACCCGACCCGTTCATCCGGTGATAGCCTATGGCTTCCGCCAGGTGGCGGGAGGTGATTTGTTCCTTGCCGTCAAGGTCGGCGATAGTGCGTGCTACTTTCAGAATGCGGTTATAAGCGCGGCCGCTAAGGTGCAGGCGCTGAAAGGCGTGACGCAGCAAGTCGCGGCCGGCGGAATCCGTCTGGCAGTACTCTGTCACCTGTTGCGGCCCCATTTCGGCGCTGCAGGACAGTTGAGCCCGTCCGAAGCGCTGCAGCTGCCCGTAGCTGACGATTAGCGATTTGGCTGCCGCAGCCTAGAAGCCGGAAGAACCACGACCGCTTTGTTGAACTTAAGAAAATTCTCCAGCCTGCTGGGAGTATCGGTTGCTTATCTCGGCCGGTTTGAGGTCTCTGCCGGAAAACACCTTGGGTCAGCGCATCAAAAAGGCACGGCTTTGCCACGGATTGACAAAACGGGAGCTTGCCTGTTCCGTTGGCGTGGATGAAAAAACCCTGCGACACTGGGAAGCGGATAGGCATATTCCCCTTGAAAAATTTCTTACTGCACTGCAAGGATTCCTGTTCTAGGTTTAGCGTGAATGGCGCCAGCAGACAGACAGCTCATCGTTCAGTTTCATGACCTCTGGCGGGAGCAAACATTCATATAAATTCATCTGTTGAGAATCTTTTAGCCTTAACATGGGATCACCCTGCAGGAATTTGAGGTGATGTCCCGAACTGTCTTCATAAGGAGTCCCTCCCTTTTGAGGCGATGCTTGGTTACACCTGCATGATTTTACGTAAAAGGCAGAAACTCCTGCTTATTTGACAGAAACCCTCGATTTTTCAAGACCCCTGGGTCATTTTTAACTGAGTTTTTCAGGGCGAACTACTTAGCTGGCCTGCCTGTAAATGAGTAACGACTCATTGCCAAAGGAAGCAACCTGTCCAAATTAAGCAGGTACACCTTCTCCAGAATGTCCGCATAAAACCAGATCTGCAGTTCGAGCGCAGGGAGAAAAGATAACAACCTCTCCTCCAACCAGCGCTGAAACTGTTCGTGGGGCTGCCAATAGCCGAGCAGAGTAATCCACTTCTCCATCGTGTTCAGAGGCTGGTAAATAATGTCTCCAAATTGATTTTGGGGCGATATTGGAAATGTCAAGTGCTAATTACAGCCAAATACTTTTATTTTGCTGATATATCTCAAAATAGCTTTAAATATCTCTTGTTATTGCCATGTGAGGCTGTCGAGAAAATCTGGAGGAAAATTAAAAGCCTCCAGTCCGAAAAGCGGCATGGAGGCTCGGCTACGAGTTTCCGAGAAACTACGATAATAGCAAAGGAGGATATGATATGTTTTTTAGCGAACTGAGAGAGTACTTTCAAAGACAAAAAAAAACAGAGCGCAGGAAAGAGGCTTGCCGCAACATGGCAACCGGAGTCGCAATAGGAACAATAATAGGGCTTACTGCCGGGATACTTTTTGCGCCGAAGTCCGGGAAAGAAACCCGCCAGGCAATCGCCGATAAGGCCGTTGAAAAGTCAGGTCAGGTGAAACAAATCGTATCCAAAGCCGTTGAGGAGCTTAAGAACAAAGTCGGCTCCATAGAACTGAGTACACAGGGCGTAACCGGGCGGCTGCAAGAGGCCATTCAGGAGAAGAGGCAGGAAGAAGGGCCTGTAGAAGTCACTGAATAACTGCCTCTATCCCGCTAGAGAGAAAGAGGTGGCAAAATGCTCGAAATGGTTGTACCGCTAAGGGACTTGGGCATATTCCTACTTTTCGCTGCTCTGATGGCAGCGCTGATTTACCTGACAGTAGCATTGAAGAAACTGTCAGATTTCCTCAGCGTTGCAAACAGGGTTATCGCCGGCAACGAAAAAGCATTGGAGGAAATAGCCAGCAATGCTGCTGATATAACGGGAAGCATGAAAAAGAACACACTAAACACTGAGGATGTTGTCCCGGAGATACTCCGCAACGTTCACAGCATAACTGCTTCGGTCAACAACAGTGTTAAAAATATTGACTCCTCAATTGCCACTGTGGGCAGCGGAATCACCCAGACAGTGACCGCGGTCAAGAATAGTGCCGGCAATATAGGCACCTACATCACCATCGCCCAGGAAGTTGCCCAGATCGCAATGGGCCTCATCAAGAGGGCCAGGAAAAGGAAGAAGCGCATATAAAGAAACTCACCTTTCGCACTAAATAAATGCCCTCAAACCGGTGCTATGCTTGAGGTTTGACAACAAAAACACCCTTCAATTTGTCGCCCGCAATTGGCACCCATCGATTTTCGCGAAATATTTAGCAATACTGTGAGAAGTTAAGCTATCTTGCGTTTATCCTGTCCACGGAGCGGGGGACGGTGCACACATCCTGTTTAGATATATTAGGTTTGGTGATTGTCCTATTCCGCCAAATCCAAGGCTTGACTTCATCCCCGCGAGGACTCCCAAGTCTCTAAAATGAGCTTGGCAAGGCCGTACAAGTGGCCTCTAAGCGGTCGCCGTTCTGAGGCCGTTTTTCAGCTTTCAGACTTGCTTTTTTCTTGACATTCGCAATTATCTATGTGGTTAACGATTCTAAAAATCTTTCTGCTCTTTCTTCACCGTAACTCATCAGACTACGGATAAAAGATGGAGAGCGATCCATTTTTGAAGAATAGCTCAGTGGCCAGTCCAGCTCAATTTTTTTAATTTCCACATACTTGTATTTATTCTGCGGGAAGAAACCCTTTTTGAACCACCGATTAAAGGCTTCAATAGAACCTATTTCCTGATTGAGCGAAAGGTTGCCGGCAAGTTCGTTTCGCCTGTTAATTATGTCATTTATATTTTTGGGCTCTTCACTTCGATTTTGTGGATTTATCTGGATAATCCATATCTCATCAACTTTGCTCTCATGGGGAGCTAAATCATGAACAAAACACTCAATAGGTGGGTTATGAGAAAAAAGTCCGTCCCAGTATAACCGGTCGTCAATCCGAACTGCTGGGAACAAAATAGGTACTGCTGCTGAAGCGAGAATTGCTTCTACTGTAACATCGGCGTTCTTGAAAATTCGGAAATTACCAGTACAAACATCTACTGCGCCAACAAACAGGCAAGGACTTGAAGGCTTGAGCAGTTCCTTGATTTTATTAAAATCAACTAACTGCTCCAATATTCGCCTTAGCCATTTTTGTCCATAAGAGGGGTAACTGTAAGGGCTTATCTCTGGCATGGGGAAACCTTCGTCCCGCAGTTTTGCCGATGCAATCACTAGTTGGTTCAGCCATACATCTGCAGGGGTATTAGCCATTGCCTCTTCCCAGAATACGTTCAGTAGCTCAATACTTTTAGGAGCATCATTTTGCAGTAAACCATACCAAGCAAGCAAAGCACAGACTGCGCCGCCAGAATTCCCGCTGAAATCAATAATCTGGTAATTTTTAAAACCTTGAGATTCTTTTAAAATTCTCCGAAGTACTCCCGCAGTAAAAGCCGTGTGAGACCCACCTCCTTGGCAGGCAATACCAACTTTTTGGGGTGTATTATCTTTTTGCATTTGCCACCTCTATTCGAGTAGGAAATCCTTGATCCATGGCAGCTTGATCCGGCCGGCGGTTAGGGTGAGAAGCTCCCGGAGTTCAGCGAGTTGCTCCGCACGGGGGGTGCGGCCGGCGAGCCGATTAGCGTCCGCGAGCTGTTCCAGGTTCAGCGGAAACACCTGGTTTCCGAGAGTCTACCACTATATAATATCCACCCATCCCCAAGCATCTTCATAAAGAAGGCACATGATCGTTCACCACGCATAAAAAAATCTGGCGCAGAAGGTTGTTCCGCGCCAGACCGTGAACAGTTGTCTCCGGCTGGAGCGCATGCCCAAAAAACAGGCCTCCAAAATTCAACAACCAAAGGAACGTTTTCACCTTCGAGTGGCGCCGCCAGGGCGACATGGTTAATTATGTTTTGACGCTTTTTCTCACCGGAGCGGTGTGCGGCCGGAGCGGTGCCGCTCCGTCAATGCTCCTCTCGTTTAGCCACCTGCCGATAGAAGGAGCCACGTCTGCTTGAGAACGAGAACTGACGTAGATGCCGATATGCCCGCCCGGAAAGGAAATCGTGTCCTTGTCAGTGCTTGCCACCGCATCGTTAAGCGGCTTGCTGGAGGCCGGCGGCACCAGATGGTCCTGTTCGGCAAACACGTTTAAGAGCGGCATGGTAATGTTTTTCAGGTTAACTATACGCCCGCCCAGTTCCAGTTTATTCTGGATCAGCAAGTTTTCCTGAAATAAGTCCTTAATAAACTTGCGGAAAGCCTCTCCCGCCTGGGCTGGACTGTCGAAAATCCATTTTTCCATGCGCAGGAAGTCTTTTACCACTTCCGGGTTGTCCAGGTTCTCCAGTAGGCCCATGTATTTGTCCAGCATCAGCTGAAAGGGCTTCAGCATCAAGAACCCGATGTTCATAAAGCTGCCGGGAACAACCCCCAGCGCATCCACTATGCTATCCACGTCCATATGCTTGCTCCAGATAAAAAGCAGGCCGTCTTCGGTAGAAAAGTCCACCGGGGCGACCATCGTCACCAGGTTCCGCACCTTCTCCGGGTAAAGGGCGCTGTAGATAACACTAAAGGTACCGCCTTGACAGACTCCTATCAGGTTTATTTTATCCTGCCCGCTTCTTTGCCGTATTACATCAACCGCATTATTTATATAGCCGTCAATATAATCTTCCAGGGTCAGATACTTATCAGTTCTGTCCGGGTAACCCCAGTCAATTATATAAACGTCCAGACCCAGTTCCAGCCAGCGGCTGATCACACTTTTATCCTGCTGCAGGTCCATCATGTACTGCCGGTTCACCAAGGCATAAACGATCAGCGTGGGTACCGCGCTTATTTTCTCCGCTTTGGGCAGGTAGCGATAGAGACTGACCTTGTCTTCTCTGTAGACCAGTTCCTTGGAAGTGAGCGCTACGTCAACATCGCTTATTGACAGCATGGTGTTAAGGCCGTCCATCAGCTTCCTGTTGACTGTCATCATTTCATCAAGAGATTTCATCAGGTTAAAATTCATTGCTACAGGCATGCTCACTCCTCCTTGCTCTTTTCTTTCAGGCTTTCCACTGCTTTGGACAGTTCTTTTATCTTACTGGCCTGTTCCTTCTGACTTTTCTTCAAATCATAGACGGCTTTAGTCAGGGTGTCCATTTCTCTGTTGGTCACCACAGGCAACGAGCCGGCTATTATATCCGTGAGCAAATCGTCATAGTTCTTTTTGAAGGTTACAGCAGCATCGACCATTTCACTGAGGATTCCGGCAAAGCTTTCGGTTTTAAAAAGCTTGAAATAGGCTTCTTCATTAGCCTGCCACCAAGCTCCATAGAAATCCTTAAGGCTTTCTGGCGCAGCCCCTTTTTGCGAATGCTCAGCAATACTTTGCATCAGCTTCTCCATGGCTTCGTAGCCGACCTGGTGCATGACAGCGGAAAAATTGCCCACCGATAATACCAACTTGTTAAAGGAGTCAAGGCTACCCAGGATTTTTTCAATGTTATCCCTGCTGAGACCCAAGGCTGGCATCCGCAGGAACTTGCCAGTTGATTCCTGGTAGGCTTCCGTCCAAGCGTTGATAAATTCCATGTAAGCCTGCCGGTCACCCAGCAGGGTCTTCCGCAATTTCTCCTGCAACCCCGGTGATTCCTCCAGCCAAGGTTGCAACAGGTTAACCATGGCCTGTTTGTACAGTCCGCCCACTTCAAGGGGGCTTCTCACCAGCGTTTTCACCGCATCGGGGAGGTTTGCCATAAAGAAGGCATCCAGCACTTTGTTGTAGTTCTCCATCATGGACCGGGAGAACTGCTGCCACCGTTGCGGGTCTTCTCTGCCTGGCATGCCGGCCGCAAAATCCTGCCAGAAAGTTAGCAACTTGGTATAGACCTCCGTCGCCCTGAGGAGCTTATCCATCGCCTCAGGACCAACCCCAGACGGGGCCTTCCTAGTAAACTCCTGCATGGTATCCACCGATTGTTTAAACCAGTCCTGGTAGAAGCGGAACTGTTCGCTACCCGGCCAAGTGTACGTTTTCATAGTTTCAGCATGTTTCTCATATAACTCTGTCAGTTTATCTGGGCGCAGATAGTCAAATGAGTCCTTCCACGACGCGACAAGCTTCTCCTGCATTTCCCACCAGTCGTTCACAAACGATTTCGACTGTTCTGTCAAATAATCCACTCCTTATGGCTTTCTTTTGGCTTAAATATAGTATAACACCAACCCTTGGCAGTTGTCTATGCACTAACCTCGTGGTGCTAGAGGCACTGGCTCCTGGGTTGGGATGGGGATTCTGGCCCACAATCTGTGGCGGATTTCCAGCCTAACATGATGACCGAGGAGAACAAACAGGCTGGTTAGCAAAGAACAGGGCGATAATTATCGCACTTTGCATGAGAAGATTTTTGAAGCAGGTGTTTTTCAGGACGAACTAACTACAGCTTTCGTGGCGTAACGCCCCTTTTGTTTTATCCATCCAGTAGGTGTACCGCTTCTTACCCTTAGTGAAGCGGCCGAACTCAATCGCTGCCTCCGGACAGAAATTTACACAGCGCATGCAGTGCTCGCACCCAGCCTTCCAGCGGGGGCGGGCGTCGCTGTCTAGCGCAATGCACTGCGTCGGGCACATGGTAACGCAGGCTCCGCAGCCCGTGCACGCGTCGTTGGCACGGTAGTGACGCCCCATGTAGTTGAGGCCGAATAGGAACATGCGATGCGCAAGGGCGAGGGGGCCAAAGCGGCTATAGTGCGGCAATGTAGACGGCGCGTCGCCTAGCGCTGCCAGCAACTCGGCAACCTTTGCTCTGCCTGCCGCAACGATTCCTGCCGCTTTGCTGTCCACATCTGCCTCGCTAAAGACAATGTAGTTGTTGGGCATACGCACCCAATCCGCCAACTTAACATGGTAGCCCTTTTGGCTCAATGCCCGGGCTACAGCAGCATGCGCGGGTCCCGCCGTACCAGCTGCGTTGGCGACGACAATCGCCGCCTTTCCTTCCCCCGGTGGTAACGACCGCACGAAGTTGACGATAATGCGCGGGGCGCCAAAACAGTAAACCGGGAAGAAGACTCCTATCAGGGCGGCCGGACAGTACTCGTGATGGTTAGCAACATCGCGTAGGGTTATCGCGGTGCCCTGCTGCGAGAGAGCCTCGCCTGCAGCTTCGGCTAAAGCCTTGGTGTTGCCAGTGCCAGAGAAATAGTAGAACGTAGCAGTACGATACATGAGCAACCTCACTTTCTTAGTTCCGGTTTGTGCAAGCAAAAGGCTCCGTCCCTAGCATTTCGTCCCCTCACCCTCCCCCTCTCCCACTGGGAGGGCATTGGGGGTGAGGGTTCAGTATGCGATGTTGTGATAATTTGCCATTGTCCAACGGTTCTCCTGCCCATAGAATTTCGCTAGCCCCTGAAATTCCCCAAGGGTTAGGCCTCCCCGCGAATGGAGTTAGGTGATGTAACCCCGTATCTGAAAAAGAGCATCAAGGCTTCTGTTAAGGATATCCAAAATGCTGCGGATGGAAAAATGTGTGTTGAATGAATACGCCGGGCCAGATTGTGCATTTTGACCGCTGTAATTGTGCACGCTGACCGTTGAAATTGGGCATGGCTTCCGCATTAATTGTGCACTCTCCCCCTTGGTTGCTTGGTCATCTTTGGGAAGGAGACCTTCCGGGAGCACGGCTTCGTCAAGCAAGAATAGTCAAGGGGATGACGATTAGCGATTTGGCTGCCGCAGTCGGGTTGAGCTCTGCGGCAGTCCGCAGCCTAGAAGCCGGAAGAACCACGACCGCTTTGTTGAACTTAAGAAAATTCTCCAGCCTGCTGGGAGTATCGGTTGCTTATCTCGGCCGGTTTGAGTCTCTGCCGGAAAACACCTTGGGTCAGCGCTTCAAAAAGGCACGGCTTTGCCACGGATTGACAAAACGGGAGCTTGCCTGTTCCGTTGGTGTGGATGAAAAGACTATATAAATGACTTCTAATGGCTCTTTCATGCTCCCCCCAACTTTACTAGATGACAACAAGCAGGCAGACACTCCAACCAAGGTTGAAGTGTCTGCCTGCTTATACTGGCTAACAGCCAAAGTGTGACTTTGCCGCAGTTACTTTCTTGCCACTTCCCTGCCTTCCAAGTTAAGCAGCACTGCCGGGTCGCTGTCATTGTTCCAGATGTGCGCCCTTGTTCACATGCAGCCTGCCCGTTCCCACAATCGCAAGTGATTACGATTCCCGGAACAACATCGCCTGTTGGCGCGGTGCCCGCCCATAGCTCTTTCCCGGCGTTTCGCGCTTC
Source organism: Bacillota bacterium (assembly GCA_018725565.1). Taxonomy (GTDB): domain Bacteria; phylum Bacillota; class Dethiobacteria; order Dethiobacterales; family Dethiobacteraceae; genus HKB214. The sequence goes on from QLUR01000031.1 coordinate 27,452, forward strand.
CCGCTCAAACCACATGAACATATCCGCATGTCTGATATTCGGCACGACAGGCAGCTCCACTCACGTTCTTTAAGAGGCAGATCACCTAATACGTGTCCGCAATCAAAACAGGTCTTAGACGACACAACTGCCCGGGGTAGCCTCATCCAATAGGGCTTCTGCAGACTTCGCCGCATCTTTCGGTGAAACGCCTTCGCATAAGACCGCCGCAAAAAAAGGGTAATAAAGGTCAGCCACGACAGCGCTCATGAAGACCAGGGAGCTTATTAACTCTGGCGATGGCCCAAAGCCTTTGAAACATATGCTGGACCTGCAGAATATCTCACCGTCGGAAAAATCCATATCAAAGCCAGCTGCAAAAATATAAAGATTAACACGGGCCATGAGCTCGGCTATCTCCAGATGCCTATCCTCGGGTACACTTATGGGATACCGCGTGACACAAGTAAACCACTCGTCTTCCTCGTCCGCAATAATGGTGCAATCCCAGTCCCCTTTATCACCAACATAGCTAAAGTTGATAAAGAAAGAAGAGTCGTCTTCGTCTTGCAACGTATACTCCCATTCTTGCCGAAAGTACGTCACGATCGCGTCCTGAATCCGCCTTGAGCCTGGGTCGCCGCTGTCGCTGCTGATGCAGCTGTCAAAGGCTGCAATCACTCCCGCATTAAGGGTGGCCACCACGTCTTCGGGTGATGCTCCTTCATCCAGCACTAACGCAAAAAAGGGAGAATAAAGCGCAATGGCATCAGCGCTTATTTGGGCCATTGTCCTGAACATTTCCGGCGTTGATTGGCAACGACCGAAAGGCATCCCTGCCCTGTAGGTTATTTCCCCGATAACAAAGTCTAACTGGAAACAACCTACGACAATGTGGCAGTTGATCCGGGCAATAAGTTCGGCGGCAATCAGTCGTTTGTCATCAGGCACAAACATGGGCAGCGCCGAGGCAAGCATAAACTGACTGCTTTCTTCGTTTGCAGGGTCAGGGCTTTGGTCGTGGTTCTGTGACCACTTCTACGAAGACAGTCGGCAAGAATACGGTTAACTCATTGCCATTTCAGGCATCATTTGAATGATTTTACCGCAGCCCCTGCAGCGCCATTGCAAAGGCTAATGCAAACACACTTGCCGGGGTAGGCGCGCGCTATATCAGGCCTGAAAGGTTCGTGTCGGCATCCAGCGCAACAACGAGTCTTCGTGCCATTTTTTGTAGGCGGCCAGTTCTTCTTCGTCCAGAAAGATCATCCCCCACAGATATACGGCCGGCGCAGGAAGAGTCTTGTTTCCCAACGTGTCCTTGCGAAAGACTCTTCTAACTTCATCCGTGCCATAAATCTGGGAAACAAGCTGGATTTGTTCTAAGGAACCCCGCCTGAGAGCCGTAAGAATAACAAGATCCCTGCAACGATCCATGTCCAGTTTTTCTGTGTCGTAATTCCAAAACAGGCCGGCCAATTCAGGGATGATCATAACTTTAGGCCCCCTGGCGCTTTTGGGGTTAATTTTTTCAGGGTGAAATCTTTTACGCTTTTTGCCAAATACTTTTGAATTTCTTCAGGAGCAATCCTGTCCAAAAGCAACATATTTACCGCACTTTCTTTTTCTTCCTCGCTCCCTGCATCAGCCGTATAGGCCAACTGTTGCAGGAACAGTTTCATGGAAAAGACTGTTTCGTTTTGTAAGATAAATTTTTGCGCTGCCATTTCTTGAATGTAGCCCAAAGAAACGTAGCTGTCTTTAAGCAAAACGTACATGTCCACGTAGTCACGGAAGACTGCCCTTCGCCCAATCGCATATGCTTTCATTAAGGCGATTTCCGGTGGGGACGCCAGAAACAACCCTGACAACTCAAGCATAATTTGTTCGCCTGCTATCAATGGTTCGACCGGCTTAAAAGGATAAGCAATAAAGCTGACTTTCATGCCGTCAATTAATAAGTCTAACTGGTCTCCAGACCGGAAATCAACTGCTACTCCTGCGCCAAAGGTTGCCTCAACCATGCGGATAAGGCTCTCGGAATTAAGAGCAGTATCTTTAACCAGGAAAAAGTCTAGATCAACAGACACTCTGTGGTTTATTTGCAACGCAAGACCAGTGCCGCCTCCCAGATAAGCCTTGTTAAGTATGCCTGTTTGGCCCATGCGCTGACAAATGTTCAGCAACTTCTCGTTAACTGCCCGGGCAGAACCTGATATCCGACTTTCCTTATGTTTGCTCACAATTTTTCACCTGCTCCTTAAATTTGAGCCATTCCGAGTGGTATTCGCGCCCCATGAACCGGTCTATCTCCGGCCAATTGTCTAAATCCCTCATTAGGGATACCTTCTGAAAGATTTCTTCAGTGTATGAGTCGTTGCAGATAAAATCTTCGTTCATGCCTTGGGCGACGCTATAGTTCCCCTGCACCAAAAGGTCAAGCAACGCCCGGATATGGTTAGCGACATTGAAGGTTCCGGGGTTGTCGGGAATGGTTTTGTCCTGCTCAATCCCATAGTTGACGAAAATGCTGCCTTCACTTTCCAAAAGGACGAAACTGTGCCAGTTTATTCCGGACGCATGCCAGTCGCCGCAGGTGATCAGCGTGCAGGATACATTAAGCGCGTGAATACCGGATAGATAAAGCATATTTGCCACCCCCGTTTACCTGAACAGCGCGGAGATACGGTCCCGTTCGGCACGCAGGACGACCGTTCTTCCCTGGCTTCTGGCGGTAACGCTTCTTGTCGCCGCATCCCATTCAACTGCGGCCCCCAGCGCTTCAAATATGGCCCGCATGGGAAGCAGGGTTCTGCCATCCCGAACAACTGGCGGAACATCCATAGCCAAGGCGCGCCCATCGAGCGTTACTGTAACCGGCTGAGCGGCAACGGCTTGAGCGGGAAACAGCAGGGCAAGCGTGAGCAATAAGCAGACCAGCATCCTGGAATAAGCATGCCGACCCCTTAAGATATCCATGACAATGGCACGTCCCTTCTCATCCCGAAGCGTTCGCGGCACATAGAACAATAAATGATAAAAGCCAGCAAGGGTTGTCTTTTGTTTTTTTTTCGCCCACTGGCTTAATTATACAATCTTCTCTTACAAAAGGAAACACAATGCCCCATCCCGTCGTGTGAACGGACTGTGATATTGTAAAAACGATAGCTTTCGTCCAAGTTATCGCCAATGCCAGACGCACAAAAACAGGCGCAGGCGGGACCGAAACCAGTCCCGCCTGTTTTGCCTTTTTTAAACGAAGCGCCTATTCCTCTATTATCAGCTGGCGGCCCTCGCGCTTATCCTCTTCCAGCTTGGGGACGGCCAGTTCCAGCACCCCGTCCTTAAACTTGGCGATTGCTTTGTCCGGGTCGCCGTTGGGCAGAGGAATGGTTCTCACGAAAGACCCGCTCCTCCGCTCGCGTACCAGGTAGTTCTGTTTTTTATCCTCTTTCTCTTCGCTGAAGGAGCCTTTAATAGTGACACCTTCCTCACTCACACGCACGTCCAGGTTCTTGGCATTGAGTCCCGGTACATTGGCCCTGACCAGATACGCATTGCTTTCGTCCACAACGTCAACCTGGAGTCCCGTCTCGCCCTTCAACACGTTAAGACCGCTTAACGGGAAAAACTGGTCGAACATGTCATCCATCTGACGCCGTAGGGTAGCGATGTTAAAGGGGTCACGCGGAATCAGGTAAGCCATTGACAACACGTCCTTTCTTAATATTTTTTAAATTTGTTAGCACTCTCGGCTGGTGAGTGCTAACTTCACTATAACGGAAAGCCTCTTTCCGGGCAAGGGTGCTCTAGGCCTATTACAGCCAAATTTTAACTGATACTTTTAACCTGACTGAGATATTTTCTTATTTTTAAGTGTTACACAAAATTTCGCGCGAAATTCGCGTTATTTTCTTCCTGCCGCGGTGTCGTACGCCCCGAGCATATCGCGCCGCCCGCTTAACCTTTAACATTTGTACCCTGCCTCCGTTAGGGCTCTTATGGATCTCGGCAACCACTTGCCGAAGAGTGTGTTGAAAGTATGGAAGCAGGAAGCTTGGCAGTAAAGAGACGGTTTGCTTACAGGACGGGCACTTTAGTCTGCAGATCGGGATGCGGTACTCCCGCTCATCCTCGATGGTGTTCCGCCAGTAAAATCCGTGCCGCTTCAACCTCACCACACCCCGGCACCCCGGGCACTGCTCCATCTCAGGGAAGTCGTTCTTCCTACCCAGCATTTAACGGAGCAGTGCTTGTGACGAGCCGAAACCGGGACAACCGCAAGCTATTGCTGATCCTGCGCTCAGGTATCCGGTATAACGAACAAGGCATTGCAGGGGAGGAGGGGGAGAAGAGGGTGCTAGGCGGCACACCGTGGGCTAATAGCAAGAAGGATAAAGCCCTCTCCGCCCGTATCAGTCGGCACCTTCGCCTGCTTCGCGATCATGGCGTCATTCGCAAACTGCCTAACCAGCGCAAATACCAGTTGACAGATAAGGGTCTCCGTCTCACCAGCGCGGTGAACGCGTTACTGGGCGCATCAACACAAAAATTGCTGGGTATCGCGGCCTAAACAACTTGTTTTTTATTGCGGTTCGAAAACCGTAAGGCACTAATTATAACAAAATAGAGATCCGCACGAAGTCCCTATGGAATTTGATCGTCACTGTATCACTTGCAACGAAGAAATTATCTACTGTACCACAGAGCCGCTTAATTGACGACGCTGGCAGAGAAATGTGCCCTGATACCAAAGGTAATGCCCAAGGCCATCGCGGGCGTTCAAAAAGTGTTATCCGATATACCACCCCTTTTTTTGCATACACGATTGCCTCAACGAGTTCTTCCCCAATGGGTTCGTTGATTTCGCCCAAAGGTGCTGTCTCCCTCCACCGACCAGCTGTCGTCCTCCACCGACCAATGGTAGCTCGCCGCGTGATGCGACCATATGCATCAAGCATCATAGAAAACATCTTCTGAGCATCTTCATCGTACCATGAACGGAATACGAATCGTCGATTGAATGCCTCTGGGTCGGCGTAAAGGGAATCTTCCAAATACCGAAAAATCCTTTGCTCGATTTCTTTCCGGTCTTTTCGAGATACGTGATATCCGATACGCTCCAGCGGATCTTTGCCCAGTTTTTGAACGAGGCTCAACTCTTCTTCATTACTCAAGACTATATGGATGTCTCTATGTGACCAGTAAAACATGATGGCCCCCGATCCTTGCTGCCTGCAAGAAGCTTAAAATACTTTCTTGCACTCGCCCTTAATTTTACAGTCGTAAGTATTCAGTGAAGCCGTGACCGCTAAAATAGAGCAACTCCAGGGAGAAAAGGATCAACTAGCGAAGGATTATGATCGCCTGAAAACTTTACTCAACATGCGTAACAGATCTCTTTTCGGCCGTTCATCGGAAAAGTTGCCGACATCTGCAAGTGAACAAAAAACGAATGATCATGATAGCACCAATGATTCTGCATCAGCTCTGGACAGGAAGCGGAGCGCCAGAATTGAAGTCCGAGAGAACAAAAATATTCTCTGAGCCGCAAAATTAGATAATACGGGAATATTTTGCCCTGCGGCTTTACATTTTTTTAGAATGATAGGCTAATTTTAGGCTAATTGCCCTTGGATACTGGGCTGCACTACCCTCTTAAGGCTTCCCCGATTATATATACCACATATAACACTTGTTTTGAAGGGTTAAGTTATCGCTGATAAAGTCAATAAGAAGGGTAAAGTGGCCGCTCTTTCAGCGGATTGTCATGCGCTACAAGGTGGAACCTGTTTTTTGCAAGAACTTTTTCCACAAAGTTGCAAGTTATTTTTCCATAGTGTTGCATCTCCAATTTCCATAATGTT
>QLUR01000032.1 GCA_018725565.1 Bacillota bacterium
GTGAAGGCCGCAATCCCTTTGTTTGCAAGGGTCGCGGCCTCTTTTTGTTCTGTTGAGCTGTCAAAGTCAGGATTATACAACGTCCGTTGGCAAAAAAGCAAATAAAAAAACTTGTTCTGAAGAATTTAGGATAAATATGTGATGATAATTCGGCAGGCTCTAAAGATAGTGCAGAACGAGTCCGGCCAGAGCGGCACTGAGCAGGACTATGACCGGGTGTAGTCTGGTTAAAAGCAGGAGTAAAAAAACAGAGCAGCCGATCACGACCGAAGCAGGATCTGTCAGCGCCGTACGGGCGACAAACACGGCAGCGCTGATTATAAGAGCGATGACGGCTGGCCTTAATCCATGGAAGGCGGCCTGCACCAGGGCGTGCTCATAAAAGCGTCTAAGGAAGGCGGCGGCCAGAAGCATAAATATCACTGACGGCGTGACCACACCGGCCGTAGCCAGTATTGCGCCTAAAATCCCGCCGGTTCGAAAGCCGATAAAAGTTGCGGCGTTAATGGCTACCGGGCCGGGCGTCATTTCCGCCACGGCAAGGATGTCAACGAATTCTGTCAGAGTCAGCCAACCGTGCCGCTCAATGATTTCTTTTTGAATCAGCGGCAACATTACATAGCCTCCGCCGATACTAAACAGCCCGATTCTGCAAAACGCGAGGTATAGCTCGATGAACATCAGCAGTTTTCACCTTTGTCAGCCTTACGGAAAAGTACTATGCCGGTCAGCGCACCCAAAATGATGATAAAAGACGGGTGAACTTCAAAATAAATGGCCAACATCAGAAAAATTACAGTCAGTGTGACGCTCCGCCGGTCTTTTAAGGCCGGTTTACCAAGCTTGACTACCGCGGCAGCAATAAGTGCGGCAACAGCCGGACGGATTCCGGCGAAGGCCGCCGACACTTGCGGCCATTGGGCGAACTGGGTGAAGGTGCCGGCAATAAGCAGGATGATTAGGAAAGAAGGCAGCACCGTGCCGGAAAGCGCGGCGAACGCGCCGGGTACGCCGGCCATTTTGTAGCCGATATAGACGGCGGTGTTAACAGCCACTGCCCCGGGAGCAGACTGAGCCATTGACAACACATCAACAAATTCTTCATTGGAAAGCCAGTGTTTTGCCGATACCACCTCCTGGCGGATGACGGGCAGCATGGCATAGCCGCCGCCAAAAGTGGTGGCTCCTATTTTAAAGAAAGCCAGGAAAAGTTGGCGCATTTTAAAAGACCAGCCTCCTTGATTCTAAGTAGCTGTAACCCTTCATACGCTTTTAGCGGGGAGGAGTGCTTTTGCGAGTCGTGCTGCTGTTATCGTCCGCAACCGGCAAAAGAATTTGTACAATACTGCTTGGTATGTTACTTATATTAGTAATTATATTTTTTCTGCACCGGGAACTTGCGGATAATCAGCCTGCCGTTCAGACCGGCCTGCCGCTGTCCGGCAGAGGAATTGTCATTGACCCGGGTCACGGCGGCTATGACCCAGGCGTGTTTCGCCGCTCATTGACTGAAAAAAACCTGAACTTAGCTATTTCTCTGGTGCTGCGCGATTATCTGCAGGGAGGCGGCGCCCGTGTAATCATGACGCGGGAAACAGACCGTGATTTACTGGTGCTGCCGGCGGCTGGTCCCCGGAAAAGGCTGGATATGAAAAACAGGCTGGCGATCATTAGGGCGGCAAACCCCGATCTGCTGGTCAGCATCCATGTCAATGCCTCTCCCTCTCCCCTTTGGTCAGGGGCTCAGGTGTTCCATAAGCGGAATTGCGCGCACGGTCATAAACTGGCATTATTAATCCAGGAGGAGCTGAAACGGGTGCTGCAGAATACAAACCGGCCGGCCCAAGAGGGGGATTTCTTCCTGCTCAACGAGGCGGGCGTTCCGGCGGCGCTGGTGGAGGCCGGTTTTATTTCCAACCCGGAGGAAGCGCGGCTTCTGGCTGATGAGCGGTATCGTTCACGCTTGGCTTGGGCTGTATACCTGGGCATTATCAGGTACTTTGACAGTGTGTATTCGCCAGCTGCTGATTAATTCCTATGCATCGGACCATAATTTACGGTCAAATGCAGTTCTGGCTATAAATTTAAATATGGATGCCCTTAACACCCGGGTAAAAATACTTTATAATCAAAATGTTGGGACAAACTATTTTAGCCTGGACTGAAACTGTCCAGGCAGTATCTGCAGTAACCCTGACCCGGTAAAAAAGAGGGGATGATCCATTAATGTCGGGAAGGATTGTGCATGCCGGTATTTATCCCCACCCTCCGGTGCTTGTCCCCGCGGTGGGCGGTCTTGAAACGCAGAAGCTGGCAGCCACTACTGCCGCGCTTTCCCAGTTATCCGAGCGGGTTAAAGAAGCTGAACCAAATGTTTTACTGCTGATTTCACCGCACGGTCAATTGCAGCCTGACGCGCTGTCCCTGTTGGGCGGGGAACTTCTGACCGGAACATTTTCCCGCTTTGGCGCTGCCGAGATAAATTTTAGCTGCCGGAACGACCGGGAGTTGCTCGCCGCAATCCTTGAGGAATTCAGCAGAGCCGGGCTGCCTGTTACCACCACACAAACCGGCCGCCGGAAAGGCGAGGCAGCCGCTGCCTTGGACCACGGAGCGCTTGTGCCTCTTTATTTTCTCGAGCAGGCCGGCGTCCATGTGCCGCTCGTCCATCTTACTTATGCTTTTTTGCCGCCGGAGCAGCTTTTTGCCAGCGGGCAGGCGGTGAAACATGCTATAAAGCGGCTTGCCCGCCGCACGGCCCTGGTGATCAGCGGCGACCTTTCCCATCGCCTTTTGCCCGGCGCGCCGGCTGGATTTACACCCCGGGGGCGCGAATTCGACCGGTTAATGATTGAGCTGCTGCAAGCTTACGATGTACAGGCTATCTTGGATTTAGACGAAAAACTGCTGGAAGACGCCGGGGAATGTGGCTACCGCTCGCTGCTGATTGGCCTTGGCGCTCTGTCAGATGAAACGGTCATACCGGAAATCCTGTCTTATGAGGGGCCGTTCGGCGTCGGTTACCTGGTTGCCGACCTGTCGCCCGGCCGGGTTAACAGCGTGTGCGTTGCACGCGGAGGAGGGGAAGGGCAAAGCGGCCGGACTGTCGGGGTGGAGAGCGAACATGTGCGCCTGGCGCGTCTGGCGCTTGAAACGTATGTCAGGACCGGAAAGGTAATACCCGTACCGGACGGGGCATCTTTATCCCGGGAAGCTGCCGGTGTCTTTGTTTCCATAAAAATTGACGGCAAGTTGCGTGGCTGTATGGGAACCGTAGAAGCGGCACACAGGGATTTGGCCGCAGAAATTATTGCCAACGCTATCTCCGCAGGGACTGCCGACCCGCGTTTTAAGCCGGTTGGCCGGCAAGAACTGGACCTCCTGGAATATGGGGTGGACGTCCTTTCTGTACCGGAGGAGATTTCAGGCCCAGAGGAATTGGACTCCCAAAAATACGGCGTAATTGTGCAAAGCGGGCACAGGCGGGGCTTGCTTCTGCCTGCCCTGGAAGGCGTTGACTCGGTGCAGGAACAATTGGCCATTGCCCTGCAGAAGGCCGGGATCCTGCCGGGGCAAAGGTACCGGATTTTCCGCTTTACGGTCCGCCGCTACCGTTAGAGAGGAAGGCCTGTTGCAGACAAGGAGGCTATATGCGCGAAGCATTGTTTTATGAAGGGAAAACGCCTGGCGTTCGTTGTCTCCTTTGCCCGCATTATTGCCGCCTGCAAAATGGAGAAACGGGAATTTGCGGTGTGCGGCGTGAACATGGGGGCAAACTGTACAGCGAGAACTACGGACTGTGTGCAGCAAAAGCGCTGGATCCGGTAGAAAAAAAACCGCTCTACCATTTCTATCCGGGGCGGAAAATCCTTTCTCTTGGGACGCTGGGCTGTAATTTGCAGTGCGGTTTTTGCCAAAACTGGCATCTTTCACGCAGTACACCGGCAGTGGAAACGGTCCGCCTGACTCCCTCAGAAGTAGTGGTTATGCTGGAGCAACTTAATGATTGCTTGCCTGTCGGTGTGGCTTACACCTATTCAGAACCCGGAATATGGTACGAATTTGTACTGGATACGGCCCGGGCTGTCCGAGAAAGCGGCCGTAGAAATGTCTTGGTCACCAATGGTTTTTTGAACGGGGAACCGCTGTTGCAGTTATTGCCGCTGATTGACGCTTTCAATATCGATGTTAAGTCGTTCCGGGACGATTTTTACCGTAAATTTTGCGGCGGGCGCCTTGAAGATGTACGAAACTATGTAGAAATTGCCGCCGCCGCAGCCCACGTGGAACTGACTTATCTGGTTATACCCACGCTCAATGACAACGAACAGGAGATACTGGATTTTGTGCGATGGGTAGCCAGCCTGAATCCGGCAATTCCCGTGCACCTCACCCGCTATTTCCCTCAAGCCAGCTTTACTTTGCCGCAAACACCACTTGCTGTGCTTAACCGGCTGTGGGAGGCAGCCAGGGAAACACTGCCGTACGTATACCTTGGCAATGTCCACGGCAATACGGCCGCGAACACCTATTGTCCTTCCTGCGGCAAAGAGCAGGTGTTGCGCCGCGGCTGGCAGGCGACCTGCCTGCTGCAAAACGGGAGTTGTCCGTTTTGCGGCAGACAGGCTGATATTATTAACTCACCTTCAGGCAGGTAATTGCAGGCCAGGCAGCGAATAAGAGCCCTGGCAATCCGGCAGCGCAAGGAGGGCATACTACTGATGGCCAATTTTCTGCAGACACTTACGGCTCTTAGCTGGCGCAGCGTACTGGATATTGCTCTTGTAACCTTTGTCTTTTATAAGGCAATTGTTCTTATCCGGGGAACGCGGGCTGAGCAGCTGGTGAAAGGCCTGGTTATTATGCTGATTGCCGCGGTGCTGTCCGGCCAGCTCGGCCTGTCTACGTTTCACTGGATTCTGCGGCAGACGCTGACTCTTGGTCTTGTTGCCATCCCGATTGTTTTTCAGCCGGAGCTGCGCCGGGCATTGGAAACGCTTGGTCGCGGCAAGATCTTTGCGCGCAGCGACTTCCTGGCTGAAAAAGAAGTGGAGCATATGCTCGACGAACTAGTCAAAGCGATAGAGGTGCTGGTAAAAAAGCGGCTTGGCGCACTGGTGGTTCTGGAACGTGAGACTGGACTAAACGAGATTATTGAAACAGGCATAGTAATCGACGGCCAGGTTTCCGCCGAACTGCTGATTAATGTTTTCCTGCCACGCAGCCCTCTGCATGATGGAGCAGCAATTATCCGCGGCAGCCGCCTGATGGCTGCCGGGTGTTATCTGCCGTTGACCGAAAACCCTAATCTGAGCAAAGAATTGGGGACGAGACACCGGGCGGCACTTGGCGTGTCAGAACACTCGGACGCAGTGGCGCTGGTGGTTTCGGAGGAAACGGGAGTAATTTCTCTCTCGGTTAACGGTAAGTTGACCCGCTATCTTGACGAGAAAACATTGAAACAAATGCTGCGCGGGTTCTGCAAATCTTCCGGCGGCGGGCGGAATTTTTGGCAGTGGAGGTCGGGCTGATGGCGCGTCTGCTAAACAGAAACAATGGCGCCAAGGTGTTGGCTTTTTTCATGGCTCTGTTGCTTTGGTTGCATGTCACCGGCGAAACTTTGCCGGCTGACAATGCGGAAGTAATCAGACCTTTTAGTAACGTGCCTCTTTCCTGGCGCAACCTTGATGAACGTATGCAGCTGTCGGAAATACCGGCGGAAATTGACATTGTCCTGCGGGGTGCTGCTGTGGCCATTGAAGGGATGGCTCCGGACGAACTGGAAGTTTTTGTTGACTTAAGAGGCCTCGGGGAGGGGCAGCACCGCCTGACGCCAAACGCAGTGGTGCCAAGAGGGGTCAGCGTTATTTCCTACCGTCCGCAGCAGGTAGTCGTGTTGTTAACTGAGACAATTGTTCAACAAAAGCCCGTTTCCCTGGAGATTAAAGGGCAACCGGCAGCAGGATTGGTAATGGGGGAGGCCCGCCTGAATCCCGGGTATATTTTTGTGCACGGCACACGTGCCCTGCTGCCTAAAGTCTATCAGGTCAAAGCTTCAGTCGATGTGTCGGACACTGCTGCTGACTTTCGCCAGTTGGTAGAAGTTCAGCCGCTGGATGAGGCGGGGGAAACAGTCCGGGGCGTGACGCTGAACCCCCCCCAGATAGAGGTGCTGGTGCCGGTTTCCAAGCCCCGGCGAGAGGTACCTGTCCGGGTGCAGCTGGAAGGTGAACCGGCGAGAGGCTTTCAGATACGCCAGGTAAATGTCACACCGGAAACTGTCATGCTGCAAGGCTTGGAAAATGAGCTGAAAAGATTGGCGGAAGTGCTCACTCTTCCGGTCAGCGTAGCGGGAGCTACTGCCAATATTGTCAAGGAAATAAGCATAACCGTTCCGGATACAGTTGAAGTAACAGGCTCCGGCAAGGTGGTTACTGTTGAAGTGATTATTGAACCGCGCTGACACTAATCTGGTATGGCGCCGCTTATCGGCGCAAGTCCTTGCGTCAAGAAGCAAGAAAGACGAGGCGCGAGGGAGCGAGGCGACGCAGTCGTACCGTGTGGTACATCGAGGAGATGAGTCGACTGAGAACGAAGTATGGCGCCGCTTATCGGCGCAAGTCCTTGCGTCAAGAAGCAAGAAAGACGAGGCGCGAGGGAGCGAGGCGACGCAGTCGTACCGTGTGGTACATCGAGGAGATGAGTCGACTGAGAACGAAGTATGGCGCCGCTTATCGGCGCAAGTCCTTGCGTCAAGAAGCAAGAAAGACGAGGCGCGAGGGAGCGAGGCGACGCAGTCGTACCGTGTGGTACATCGAGGAGATGAGTCGACTGAGAACGAAGTATGGCGCCGCTTATCGGCGCAAGGAGGTAAAGGATGGGCAGACTGTTTGGCACCGACGGCATCCGCGGCCTAGCAGGTGTTGAGTTGACTCCTGAAATGGCTTTTAAGGCTGGCCGCGCCGCGGCTTACGTCCTCACACAAAAAAACATGCGGCCGCCGCATTTCCTGGTGGCCCGCGATACACGTGTTTCAGGTCCGCTGCTGGAGGCAGCCCTTACCGCCGGGTTGGCTTCAGTCGGTGCCACCGTCTATCTTGCGGGGGTTATCTCTACTCCGGCTGCAGCTTATCTGACGCGCTTTTGCGGCGGCTGTGGCGGGGTAATGATTTCCGCTTCCCACAACGACTATCCGGACAATGGCCTTAAATTTTTCAATGCCGACGGCTTCAAACTTCCTGATGAAAGTGAAGAAGAAATTGAGCGCCTGTATTTTTTGCCGGACGACAAGCTGCCAAGGCCATCGGCTGCCCGGATCGGACGTATCCAACCTTTTGCTGATGCTGAAGAGAGATACCTGAATTTTTTGCTTGGTACTGTTACCCGGCGCTTTGACGGATACCGGGTGGTCCTGGACTGCGCCAACGGAGCCGTCTTTAACCTGGCGCCACATGCTTTTCGCGCTCTTGGTGCAGAAGTTGCGGCGATCCACGCCTCGCCCGACGGTCTGAATATCAACAAAGACTGTGGTTCCACCAATTACCGGGAGGTGGCCAGAGCTGTGCGGGAAATAGGCGCCGACCTAGGATTTGCTTTTGACGGCGATGCCGACCGGGTGCTGGCGGTCAATGAGCGCGGTGAATTGGTTGACGGAGACGCCATAATGGCAGTTTATGCGACCCATTTGCAGGAACAGGGGCGACTGCGCCACAATACACTGGTGTCGACCGTCATGAGCAACATCGGGCTTGACAAAGCGGCAGAGGTTGCCGGCTTTCGTGTGCTAAGGACCAAGGTAGGCGACCGGTACGTCCTTGAAGAAATGCTGGCCGGCGGTTATAATCTGGGCGGGGAGCAATCCGGCCATATTATTATGCTCGACCACAGCACCACCGGAGACGGCCTGCTGGCAGCTCTGCAACTTATGTCGCTCGTCGCCGGCTCCGGCCGCCCGCTTTCGGCTTTATCCGGCCATATCCAGCGTTACCCGCAGGTACTGGTCAACTGCCGCGTGGCGAGACGTGAAGGCCTGGCAGAAAGCGAGCGCCTCCGCCTTGCGGTTGCGGAAACCGAACAAATCTTAGCCGGGCGCGGCCGCCTGCTGGTGCGCCCCTCCGGCACCGAGCCGCTGGTGCGGGTTATGCTGGAAGGACCGGATGAAAACGAACTGCATATACTGGCTAACAGGCTGGCGGAAGTAATCCGGGCAGAACTAGGTTAAGGAGGGATCAGTCAGAAGTGTGCGGAATAGTCGGTTATATCGGGGAGCGTCAAGCTTACCCCATCCTGATAGAGGGTTTGAAAAAACTGGAGTACCGTGGCTATGACTCAGCCGGAGTGGCGCTGCTGTGCAACGGAAGCCTGGAACTTGCCAAATCGGTAGGCAGGCTGGCAGCGCTGGAAGAAAAGGTCGGGCAAGTTGTCCCGTCCGGCTGCACAGGCATCGGACACACCCGCTGGGCAACTCATGGGCGCCCAAGCGACGCCAACGCTCATCCTCACAGTGACTGCAGCGGGGAATTTGTGGTCATTCATAATGGGATTATAGAAAACTACCTGCCGCTCCGAAACTGGCTGCAGTCACTGGGACACCGCTTTTGCTCGGATACCGACACCGAGGTGCTGGCACACTTGGCAGAGCACTTCTATAACGGGAATCTAGGAGATACGATGCGCAAAATCATGGCGCACGTCCATGGCTCATACGGCCTGGTACTGATGACTTCACGTGAACCGGAAGTACTGGTTTGCGCCCGCAAAGACAGCCCGTTAATTATCGGCCTCGGTGAAGGGGAAAACTTTATCGCCTCAGATATCCCGGCTCTCCTTAAATACACTCGCAAGACTTATCTTTTAAATGACGGCGAACTTGCTCTGGTCACCAAGTCAGCCGTCCGCGTGGAAAACGCGCAGGGCGAACGTCTGGCAAAACAGGTATTTCACGTTAAATGGGATGCAGTTTCTGCTGAAAAAGAGGGATATGAACATTTTATGCGCAAGGAAATCCACGAACAAGCCAGAGCGGTGCGGGACACCATGCGCGGCCGCCTGACCGAAGACGGGCAGGTAACCCTGCATGAACTCGGGCTTCTGCCGGAGCGAGTCAGGGCTTTGCACAAAATAGCGATTGTCGCCTGCGGCACGGCTTACCACGCCGGACTGGTCGGCAAATATGTTTTTGAAAAATTGCTCCGTATCCCGGTGGAGGTCGATATTGCTTCGGAATTCCGTTACCGCGAACCGCTGCTTTCGCCTGATACCCTAGTTGTGGTTATCAGCCAGTCTGGCGAAACAGCCGATACTCTGGCCGCGCTGCGCCTGGCCAAGGAAAAAGGCTGCCCAGTGATTGCGGTCACCAACGTAGTCGGCAGTTCAGTTTCCCGCGAGGCTGACCATATCGTCTACACCTGGGCCGGCCCGGAAATAGCAGTAGCTTCCACCAAAGCTTATACGACCCAGCTAATCGTTCTATACCTGCTGGCTCTCCAGCTGGGGGCCTGGAACGGAACCGTTGAAGCTTCTGAAATTGCCCGGATTGCCGCAGCCCTGCAGGAACTGCCGGCGCAAATCGACGGACTGCTGCACAAAGAAGAGCTGTTAAAAGATTTCTCCCGCCGTATTTCTGCCTGGGAAGACGCTTTCTTCATCGGGCGCGGCCTGGACTGGGCCGTAGCACTGGAAGCTTCGCTTAAACTAAAAGAGATTTCCTATATTCATGCCGAAGCATATGCTGCCGGGGAACTAAAGCACGGCACCCTGGCGCTGATAACGGAAAATATTCCGGTTATCGCCCTGGCCACACAGCCGCATCTTTATGAAAAGATGTGGAGCAACGTCCAGGAAGTAAAGGCACGCGACGCCCAGATACTTGCTATTACCATGGAAAGCGAAGAAACAAAAAGCCAAGGTGCGGACGCCATCTTTACCGTTCCGGCGACTCTCCCGCTCCTGGCCCCAGTGCTCACCGTTATCCCCCTGCAGCTGATTGCTTACCATACCGCCGTCTTGCGCGGCTGCGATGTCGACAAGCCGCGTAACCTGGCCAAAAGCGTCACGGTTGAGTAATACTTTTCGGTCCTTTATCTGTCGGCAAGGAAAACTACAGCGGCAAGTTCTTCATAAGGATTCCTAAAAGCCTACACAAAAAATTGTCCATTGAGGCTCAAAGAGAAGGTATCTCGCTGAACCGGTATACCCTTTATAAACTGAGCCGGTAGCCGCTTTCGCTACGCAGCTCTTCAGGGCAAAGTCATAAATCATTGTTGCTGATAAATTTGATGTATTATTTTACGAATGAAAAGGGTATAATAACAACAAAGAAGGGGGGTTGCTATCAATGCCAAACATTAAGCCTATATCAGATTTAAGAAATTACAACGAAATCTTGCGGGACATAGTCGTAGGTGAACCAGTGTTTTTAACCAAAAATGGCAGAGGGAAATATGCTATTATTGATATTAATGAATATGAGAAATTAAAGGCCTCACTAAAGCTGATGTCACAGCTTGCCCAAGGAGAACTGGCTGCGAAAGAGAAAGGATGGATGACAATAGAGGAAGTGGAATCGGAACTGGGGCTTGAGGATGTATAAGCTGAAAATTTCGCCCGAAGCTAAAGACGATTTAGCTAAAATTAAAGCCTGCATTTCTCAGGAACTTTGCAATCCACAGGCAGCTGTAAATCTTGTTACTAAAATGACCAAAAAGATGCGCAGGCTGACAGAACACCCCGGAATAGGTTCGCCGCTGTCTTCCATCATAGATATACAGACAGATTACCGTTTTCTTGTCTGTGACAATTATCTGATGTTTTACAGGTACGAAGATGGAATTGTTTTGGTGTCAAGAATCTTATACAACAGGCGGAATTATACGCGTATCCTGTTCGGCGATTTGCCAGATGACTGAAGAAAGCAAAGTTTCAGGGTTGGATCTCCAAAGCCCCTACAAAACTGGGGCACAGTTAACCGTCTAAGCAGCGCTCTCGCGCCGGGGATGAGTTCCCCGGCGCTTTTGTTTTTCCTGCCAGATATAATTCAGTATGGTGTTCCTCGAATTAAAAGTTAGCTTTTCCAAATGACTCCCGCATGTTATACTTAATGTATAGCAAGAAGAAACAGGAGGGTTTAAAAATGGTTGAGAAAACGCGCCTGAAAGCCGTCAGATTTCCTGAATCCCTTGCCAGAGACTTAAGTAAGTATATACAGCGTGGCAGGCAAAGTGAATTCATTATCCAGGCTACTGAAGAAGCTCTGATTCGTTTGAAGCAGGCCAGCGCCCTGCAAGAATGTCGAGGCGTCTATAAAGCAGAGGATTATCCCGAATTCGAAACCAGGGAAAGCACTGAAGCGTGGGTAAGAAATCTGCGCCAGGAAGCTGAAGCAAGAATGTCCGGGTCGATTCAGGATGAAAAGTGAAACGCCGGTTAAAGGTTTTTTGCTGGATACTACGGCATTGATTGCTTTCCTGCGGGGTGACAGGCAAACAATCGAACTTTTGGAGACTCTCCGGGGAAAAGCTCCTCTTGCAGCTTGTCCCGTAACCGTAGCTGAAGTCTTTTGCGGGGCCAGGGATAATGAATTGGTTTTAACAGACCACTTTCTTTCCAGCTTAGTGTTTTTCCCCATTGACTATGAGACATCCCGGCTAGCTGGACGCTGGCGCTCGAGCTTTGCTGGAAAGGGCATTACCCTGAGCCTGCCCGATACTCTAATAGCTGCTGTGGCCATCAAAAACAGCTTGGTTTTGGTAACGGCCAACAAAAAACATTATCCCATGGAGGAGTTGATAATCATCACTCATTGTGCAGGAAATGGGCGTCGTTGACAATACCGACATTTACCGCTTAATGTACCTGACTCTGTTTGGCGAATGGCTGCAGTAGTTTAAATTTAATCCGCTCTGAGCAGCGCTCGCGCCGGGAACTACTCCCCGGCGCTTTTGCTTTTCCTGCCAGATATAATTCAGTATGGTGTCCCAATAATACGTCCCAGCAAAATTTGTCCGTTGAACTGCTGTTCTATTTACTGCGTCTAAAGATAATTTCCTCGTGCTTGGATACCTGAGCTTCAACACGGTCAAGTTTATCCGAGATAAGTTTATCCCCGTCAAATAAGGCGCCCAGCTTTTGGCCGTGGTCGTGCTCGATTTTGATGACAATAGCCTTGACACTGCCCAGTTCGGTTTTGACACTGCCCAGTTCGGTTTTGACACTGCCCAGTTCGGTTTTGACACTGCCCAGTTCGGTTTTGACACTGCCCAGTTCGGTCTTGATTTCAGACATTCCTGTCTCAAGATTCAGAAGCCGCTTATCTACGTCCAGTAGCCTCCCATTTAAGTCAATATACATCTTTTCAAGCAGGCTCAGGATTTTTTCTCCGTTTTCCACAAGATTCACTCCCTTGAAATTCGGTATGGCGTCCCTCGACTTGTCCCGATATACTCCAGTAATTCCGCGTATTTTGCCAAATTCCTTTCTGTCGCGCCCTGCTTCCGTTTATAGAAATTGAGTGTGCGTCCCCGAATCGCTGTGTTATGTAACCTTAATACGGTAATTTTAATGGAAATTTTAACCTCGGTTAACACTACTTCTCTAACCACTTAACATTGCCCCGCTATAATGAAAGCGGGCAGGGTACATGCCCTAAAGGTCCGCAAGTACCGTTCGGGCCTGCCGCAACTAATGGTCGGGAGGTGGTGAGGGTAGAGGATCGGCAGAGAAAGTCTTAAGAAAGCATCCTAGTGACTGACAACTGAAAAGACAAGGGTAGGCAAACCGACAACATGAACAGGCTCGCAAAAAACTTTTGGCACATTGATGCCAAAAAAATTATACCAAGGAGGAAGCAAAGTGAAGAAAAGATTTAAGTCGATTTTTCTTTTAGTAGCCATGCTGGTCCTCTCCCTGGTCCTGGGCAGCGTGGCGCCGCTGGCCGCGCCGGCGGAAGCGTCCGCCGCCCCGACCATTAACGGGCAGACAGTGACAACCCGCCGTATCGGCGCGACCCGCGGGCGCGGCGGTGTGGAACTGGCCAATGCGGCCTCGCTCCGGACAGCGCTGCAGCAGACAAGTGTTGCTGCGGTGGCTGAAGTCACCCCCGGCTCCATGCTGATCCGGCACGGCAGCCATGAACTGTTTATCCTGGCAGGCAGCCGCACCGCTTTCTTGACGACCGGCGTCGGCACCGCCACCCCGAGTACCAGAAATATTACCTTAACGGCGCTGCCGCAGACCGTGGCAGCCCGTGATCTGTTTGTACCGTTTGCCGACGTAGTGCGCCATTTAGGCGGCAGCTTCAGCACCGCCCGTGTCGCCACCGTGCGGGCTGCCGCGCCGGCGGGCCCGTTCGCGTTTGATGCTGCCAATCCTGCCAGAGACCGCGATGTAGTTGCAGTCTCAGGCGTGCGCATGGTCGGCCGCGGCGCCACTTTCCCCAATACCCTGTACGGAAGCGGCGTGACGCCTGCGGTTGGTTCGTGGGTATACGGGTTCAGAGCTGCCTCCCAGGATATTGGTGGCGGCATCTCTGGCTATAACGTAACTCTCGCCGGCGCAGCTCCCGTGGGTACTCCCGTGGGTACTGATGGAGTTCCCCGTCCTGCTGATGCCATAACCGGCTCCGGTGTTGGTGTGGATGCTGTCCGTCTGCGCCTTGCCGATTTCGGCGGCACCGATATGATCAGTCTCGTGCCAGCCGCTGTTTTGGAAGCCTTCCCGGCCATCCCCACCGCCAAAGGCGGCGTGGCAGTGCTCTTTAACGTGAATGACACCAATGGCGTTCGTATCCGCCACCTGAACTTGACTGCCGATATTATTGCCCGTATTTACCTCGGTCAAATCACTCGTTGGAACGACGCGGCGCTCGTCCGGCTCAACCCGGGCGTAGCCCTGCCGAATGAAGTTATCCAGGTGAACTGGCGTCCGGACGTTTCCGGCACCACGGAAATCTTCACAGCTTACCTGAACGCCGCTTCGCGCGTTTGGCGGGAGACGCTGACGTCCGCGCAGCGGACTACTGTAGACACGGATGATGTGGTCACACCCGGCGTTGGCGGTTGGACAACTCCGAGCCATGCCGCTATGACCGTGCAAACTGGTCACCACCGCACAGGCGACGGCGGCAGCAGAATGCGGGACAGGGTTGCTAACACTACCGCTGCTGCAGGTGGCTCACCTGTTGCCACTAACGACGCTCATTTCGGAGCCGCCAATAATTCCATTGGTTTTGTCAGCTATGGCGACGTTGTTGGCTTTTTTAACGCCAACCGCATTGGTATAGCCCGCGTGCAAAACCGCGCCGGGATTTTTGTCCTGCCGCTCCTGGCCAATGTGTACGCCGCCGGCATCGGGCACGGCAACGTGCTGGCCCACCCGGTCAACTCCGCCAATCCCGGCGCCTACCCCATTACCGGCCTGACCTGGATTATGGTAGAAAGAGACCCTGGCGTGGCTAAGCCTGTCGGCGACTCGGTGCAGATCGCTGATGGCGACCCTGCCATTCCCGGTAATCAACCCGACACTCTTATCACAGCGCAAGGCGCCCTAGCAGACGCCGACCTTACGGCTGCGCTCCAGCGCAACGCCGTGGTAGCTGACTTTATCCGCTGGGCGGTCGTGCAAGGCTTTGGCGATGCGCAAGCGCGCAGCTTGCACATGGCGCCGCTGACGCCTACCATGAAGCGTGAAGCCGCCAGATTGCTTGAGACAATCCGGATTAACTAACTGAAAGTTCTTGAGTCTGACTCTAAATAATCTGTTAAGGAGTGAAAGAAGTGAGAGGTTTGCGTAAGATTTTGCATAGCCTGCGCGCATCTTCCGGCGGTTTCACACTGCTTGAACTCGTCGTGGTGCTGGCGATTATGGGCTTTTTGGTAGCGATGATTGCCCCCCGTTTGGCCGGGGTAGTAGCCGGGGCGCAGCGCAATGCGGACGACACCAATATCAGCCGGCTGCTGCAGGCCACGAGCCAGTTCCAGGAGCGTACCGGCCGCCTGCCGGCGGAAATGACCAACCTGGTGGTAGAGACCGGTACGGACGAATACCAGGCCCCGAACGTCAGCAACAACGACCCGGGGGACGGTAAAGAAGCTTTCTCGGCTGACCTGGGAGCCGTCCTGCCGCTGCACATCCACTTATTAAGCGAGGCGGAGGCAAACGAGCTGATTCGCCTGGGCATCACCGAAGTGCGCAACTTTAACCCCAGCACGGCGGTGGATCCGCTGTACAACGGGATACCTGCTCTGGCGCCCACTCTGGAAAGGGTGCCGGTAGACGCCGATACCCCGGTGCTGATGGTCGGCGCAGGGCACGATGTGGGCGGCTGGGTGAACAGCCTGGGTGTAGCTCAGAATATTTTGCATCCCTCTTTTGCCTACCGCATCGTCCTGGGATTTGGCCAGGACAGCGAACTGGTGACGGAGGGGCAGCTGCAAGGAGCAGCCATCAGCCCGCAGGGCACCCAAACCGACAATTACCTGTTTAACAATTACCTGCTGGTGCTGCCGCGCCTCCAGGCTACCATTGATCGCGGTCCTGACGTCCTGGAAGTAACGGCCAGCAACGCCGCCGGGCAGGAGGAAACCTTTGACCTGACCGAACGGCAGCGTAACTTTGAACTGACCGTCCTGAGCCCGGAAGGCAGAACCGTTCCGCCGGCCACGGTCTGGACCATCCAGTAAACCAACCCTAACCCGAGCTCTCCCTAAGGGAGAGGAGAATTAACGGCACACATGCGTGTGCCGCCAGACAAGGGTATTTTGCAGGCGGGGGCCGTCAGCCGGTCCCCGCCGGTTTTTTCGGGAAACGGGAAAGAGGATAACCCTCTATTTTCCTGTGTGCCTGGTGTACAATTCTAAAAAATCAGCTAAACTCATTTCCAAGTCATCTCTGATTATTTTACGCAAAAGCCCTTTAGGGAGGTCATCATTTGCATGCACGGGAACAGTGGTTACCCTTCCATCTTCTGATCTCAGCCTCACATGGGAACCCCTTGTTCTGATGACAATGAAGTTTATGGATTCCAAAAATCTTATGAGCTCTTTGCCTGAAAGCGTAGGGATTTTATACATTACAATGCATTTCCAGTTCTCTAAACCCTATGAATTTGTTAAGCTCTTCGACCTTCGTTTCCTCAAGGCACATTTCTATAACTTCTCTTATATTCACCAGTGCTTCGTCGATCGTTTTGCCGTAAGAGTGGCAACCCCTGAATAACGGACAACTTACGATATAACACTCATCTTCATCCATTTCAACAATAATGGGTAAATGTAACTTCGCCATTTTTTCGGCACTCCAGCCCTTTCGTGGTGATTGCACCATTTATGTTCATTGTAGCATAGGCAGCAGTTGCTGACAATCAGGGGCTAACCCGTGATCAGTGCCGGCAAGCGGAGCAGCGGGTAATCGGACGAAGGGGGAGACTTGGCCACTCCTCCCCACCTTTATTTTTATTTGGCGGGGGCCGGCTGACGGTCCCCGCCGGCTTTTTTGCTGCGCCGGCGCCGCAACAGTTGTGTTGCCCCGCCATTCGGACTTTATGTTAAGGGAAAGTTTAAGTGAATGTTATGTAGATGTTATATTTTGGTTAACCCGGTAAAAGGGCAGGAGGCCGCGCGGGCCGGACGAATAAGGATAACATAGGGTTGGCAAGATGCCGGCCCTATATGGGGAACCGGCTCCATATGGGATGCCGGCCGCATATAAGACTTATCTTTGCTGGACGTCATAGTTGTGCTGTCGTTAAGCCGGCAAGATGCCGGCTCCACAGGGGGAAGGGAGAGCGGGATGCCGGTTTCACAAAGCTGTAGTTGTGCTAAAGATAAAATAGCGCCGTCAGGAGGCTGGGACCACTCAAAAGGCTTTACGCTGATGGAGGTCATTATTGTGCTGGCGGTGCTGGCCATGTTTGCCGCGATGGCTGTGCCGCTGGCCGGCCGGCTGGAGGCGCGGGGGCGCGAGCGGGAAACGGAACGGCGCCTGGAGCTGGTGCGCGAGGCCATGCTGGGGCGGCGCGGCGCGCTCGACGCCGGCGGCAGGAGGGTTTTGGCAGGGTATGCCGGCGATCTGGGCGGGTTGCCGCCTTTGCGCCGCTCCGTTTGGGAGGCAGTTTACCAAAGATGGGGGTGGCCGGGCGAAACCGTTGTTGATGGGCGGTTTGCCGATGGGCAGGAGG
This sequence comes from Bacillota bacterium, assembly GCA_018725565.1. GTDB lineage: Bacteria > Bacillota > Dethiobacteria > Dethiobacterales > Dethiobacteraceae > HKB214. The sequence goes on from QLUR01000032.1 coordinate 17,174, forward strand.
CGCAAAGCTACTGGGCCTCTGGCATGGGGCAGCCGCGCAACCTGTGGGTGCCGCTGCCGCCGGGAGGAGCCCCCAATCCTTCGGAGCCACGTTGGCGCGGTCCCTATTTGCACGAGCCGCGAGATGAGTTCCCCGGCAATGCGGACCATTTGCGCCGGACGTCCGGGGAGCGGCTTGCGGGGCTTACGGAAGCACAGCGCCGCGCAGCCGAGGCGGCCAACCGGGAGATCGAGATGCGCCAGACGGCGGGGAGGCTGGCTGACGCCTGGGGCCGGTCGCTGCTCTTTTACTATGTGGCCCCTGGTGGTGGGGGTGCGCACCACGGCGTGGCCACGGTACACACTACTGTCTACCTCGTTTCTGAGGGGCCGGACCTGCACAGCTCACGTCCAGAGTTTCCGTCGTATGATACAAGCCGGCCGGAAAACAGGGATAACCTGGTGCTGGTCATTACGCCGCAGGAGTGGCATGACGTGGCGCGGACAGAGGAGACGAGACGGCTGCTGCGGGCGGCCGCCGACGTGCTGGTGGGCCGGTGGGGGCCGGTCGACCGGCTGGGCCGGCCGGTGTTCGGCGGGTATGTGGGCGACCAGGGTATTTGGCCTGACCTCTTTGCCTGGCAAGAGATGCCGACGCCGTGGCGGCAGGTAACAGGGCGGTGGGAGCAAGACGCGGGAAATCTGGTATGGGTACCGCCGGCGCCGGCGGACGTGGTCGCCGGAGAGGTTTATGGACAGCCGCGGGGGCTGTGGACGCGGGATACGAACGGAGACGGCACGGCGGAGCCGCCAGTGCCGCCCGATTTACGGTTGCCGCCTGACCCGGGTGATCGGAACAGGAATGTGCTGCTGGGCTTTGGCTGGCGCGGGGCTTATCTGCCGCGCCCGGAGGGGACGGGTAAGGCGGAGGTGCTGCGGGATGCCTGGGGCGTACCGCTGGAGTTCCGGCTCTCGCATGCTGAGGATCCCGACCCGCCGCCGGCCCAGACGCTGACCATTACCAGCGCCGGGCAGGACGGGGTGCTGCGCACGGACGACGACCTGCTGGAAACGGTGCCGCGCCATTTTGACGTGCGCCGTCCCCTGCCGGAAAACATTTTTACCTTAGAAGGAAGAGTAGTTAATGAAACAGATCAGGACCGCTGGTTTCGCGTCCGGCTGCACGCCAGCCCCGCCAGCCAGCCCGCTGTGCCGGCGCCGCCCACCGTGCCGCAGTTGGTGTACGGGAGGATGACGGTGCAGGGGCAGATCTACGGGAACACCTGGCAGTTCATCCTTCCGGCGGCTAGGAGCAGCGCCGGGCCGCGCCTGCTGGAGCTGGTGGAAGTCAGCGAGACGGGCGACTTCATCAGCAGGCAGGACTGGACGACGGTGTTTGTCGGCAGCGGCGGCACGGCCACGCCGGAGCGGGAGCCGCTAATCTTGAGAGCACGCTAATCACGGGGAGGATGACGATTGTTTCAGGCGCTGGCGCTGGAAATTGACGGGCCGGTGACAGGCAGCGATGAAATTTGGATTTTTATGTGTGGCGCTGCAAAAATTCTGTTACGTAGCCGAAGTATTGTTCATACATCTGAATGGCTTCTGAAATGCTCTGGTAAACAATAAGGTCATCTATATTCTCGTACTCGCGCACGATAATATTGCGTTCACCGGCGGACGGAGCAATTCTTAAGGCAAATTCGTGGGGGATCAGGCCGGTTTTAGCGCTTTCGATAAACGAGCGGTAAAAATCGGGCGGTGGGGGAAAGCCTTCATCCACCAGCACATGAGAGTTAATATCCGAAGCTACATCAACCAGCAACTGTATCAGGCGCTCCGCTGTCCGCTTAATCAGGTAATTTCCCTGGTAATCCTGGAAGCTGTATTTACTTATTCCTTTCAGTTCATCCAGGTACTGGCGGAGCTTGACCAGCTTGCGTTGTACCAGTAAATGCTCTACCATTTTGCATACCCCCGAATTTTTTGCTTTGGGCTAAAGTTGTAAATTCTGAGCGTTGCAGGCCATCTGATTTACGGTACTCTTCGGCAAGGTCTTTTTTGAACTGTTCCGCTTCCATCGGCGCACCAGCCCTTTCGTGGCGATTGCACCATTTATGCTCATTGTAGCATAGGCAGCAGTTGCTGACAATCAGGGGCTAACCCGTCATCAGTGCCGGCAAGCGGAGCAGCGGGTAATCGGACGAAGGGGGGCGCGGTTGAATCCGGGAATATCAGGGCTGGAGGAAACATTGGCGGCAGCCAAGCGAATAATGGAAAATTTAACCGCAGTTTAACATAACTTCGTATGTAACTTAACATTGTGCGGCTATAATATCAGTAGTTAAATAATAAAGCCACTCATCCCCACCTTTATTTATATTTAGGCGGGGGCCGCCAGCCGGTCCCCGCCGGCTTTTTTGCCGCGCCGGCGCCGCAACAGTTGTGTTGCCCCGCCATTCGGACTTTATGTTAAGGGAAAGTTTAAGTGAATGTTATGTAGATGTTATATTTTGGTTAACCCGGTAAAAGGGCAGGAGGCCGCGCGGGCCGGACGAATAAAGATATATTACGCTGACGGAGGTCATTATAGTGCAGTCGGTGCAGGCCATGTTTGCCGCGATGGCTGTGCCGCTGGCCGGCCGGCTGGAGGCGCGGGGGCGCGAGCGGGAAACGGAACGGCGCAAGGACTATAAACTGTGGACTAAAAACTTTCCACTGTAAACTGAGGTAACCGGGGAGGATGACAATTGTTTCAGGTGCTGGCGCTGGAAATTGACGGGCCGGTGATCCGTTGTGCGGTGGTGGCGCGCAAGGGCTTAAAAAAGGTGACTATCTCCCGGCATGAGAGCTTTACCCGGCTGGAGGAGGAAGGCGCGCCTCTAAGCCCTGACGAGTTGTCCATGGTTACGGCGCGGCTGACGGCTATTCCGCAGGATTGTGTGGTGGTTACGCCTAGAGCGGCTTTTTTGCAGGTGGCGCTGCCGGAAATGCAGGCGGTGTCCGCCTGGAAAGGCCGGGCGCGCAAGGTGCGCGGCGCGAAGCTGGCCGCGGCGCTGCGGCAGGAGACGGAAGCGTATACCGGGACGGCGGCCGAGGAAATGCTGCTGGGGTACGAGCGGCTGCCGGAAGCGGAGAACGAGTTTTGGGTAACGGCATTTCCGCTGGAGGAGTACCGGCAGCTGAAAGAGGTGCTGGCGGCAGGCGGCTTAAGGTTAAAGCGCGTCTATCCGCCGGACTGCTGTTTTGCGGTGGCGGCGGCTCATTTTATGGCGCCTGGCGCCGGGCAGTGCCTGGTAATCGATGCCGGATCCGGAGCTTTGCGCCTGGCGAATTACGAGCGGGGGCGCCTGTATAGTTACCGGTCGGTACCGCTGTTTGAGATGCGGCAGTTTGGTGAGTTTACCCGCGAAGACTGGGAACAGCTGCTGGCGGAGCTTGGCTTGGAGAAGGCGGAGCTGGCGCGGACCTGGGCCGGCAGGACTAAGGGGGGAGAGCCGGCGCTTTCTGTTACGGGGGTTGGGTCGCTTGAGGAAAGTGTGCCGGTATTTTTAAAGAGTTTTTTGGACCGGGAAGTTACAGCGCTGGCGATGCCGGCGGGAGAGATGGTGACAGCGGGAGTTTGCGGCGGAGACTATGCGACAGTGGCCGGGGCAGGTTTGCGGGAACTGCTGTATCCGTTTCTTCCGGGACGTGCTTTGGGGGTCAGCGACCAGCTGCCTATTTTGCAGCAAGCAGCGCAAAAGGCCTACCTGGCGCCTGTTGCAGTGGTGCTGCTGTCCTTTTTGGTGCTTGGCGGCCATTATTTATTGATTATCCGCCAAATTGGGGCGGCAGAGGCTGAACTGGCGGTACTGGCGCGGGAGCGGGAGGAGGTGCGCGGCGCCGTGGCCAGGATGCAGGAAGATGAAAAAAAGGTAACAGAGTTTACGGAAAAGCGCCTGCTTTTGGCTGATAAGGTGGATTATCTGCAAAACAGGCTGCCGCAGTATGGCAGGCTGCTGCACGCCGTGCTGGCCGCTATGGATGCGGAAGCCGGCATGGCCATAAAGTTCGTGCAGATAGAGCTGCTGGAGCAGGGGAAGCAGTTTATCGTTTCCGGGGAAAGCGCGGACTCCGGCTCCATTCACCGCTTGGCGGTGGCGCTGCAGGGGGAAGAATGGTGCGCTTTTGGCAAGGTGGAGGAGATCGTCCGCGAGGTGCGGGAGGAGGAGGCTTTGGCAGAGCCGGGGTTTGTGGAGGAACTGCCCGGACCATTGCCGCCGGAGGCAGGGCCGCTGCCGGGGGAGGAGCTGCCTGGCATGGGAGATGGAGAAGAGATATTGCCTATGGAGGAGGATCCGTTTGCCGGACTGCCGGAAGAAGCGGCATTTGCGGAGGAAGCGGTGCCGACGGTGGTGTTTACATTTAAAACAAGAGTGATGCTGCGGCCGGAGTTTTTCCCGGAGCGCCCCTTTGAGGAAAAGGTGGAGCCGGTAACGGAAGAGCCGGAGGAAGAGCAGGAGGAAGAAGTGTTATGAAAAGAAAGCTTACTAAGCTGGAATTATACGGGGTGGTGGCCGTGCTGCTGGCCGCTGCCTTTTACGGTTACCTGACGCAGGTTTATGACCCGGCTGAAGCCAGGCTGGCAGCTGTTAACAGCGAGATTAGCGCGGCGCAGGCGGAAATCCGCCAGCAAAGAGGCGTACTGACCGGGGCGCCGGCGGTGCGGGAAAAAGCCGCGGGGCTGGAAGCGGCGGCAGCGGAGCTGGAAGCGGCGCTGGCCGAAATCAGAAAGACGGCCAAAGCTGATGATGACCGGGCGGTGACCGAGGCGATGGACCTGATCGACGAGCTGGCTGCGGGAGAAAACCTGACGGTCAAAGAGCTGAGATTCGGCAGGAGGATTGCCGTGCTCGGGCAGGAGCCGGAAGCGGCGCCGGCGCGGCGGCGGGGCGAGCCGGAGGTTGTGCCGACAATCAGGGACCGCTTGGGCTGGCAGGAATACCGGCTGGTATTCAGCGGCAACCGGCAGGAAATTATTGCTTTTATGGGACGCTTGGCGCAGGCTGTCTGGCTGGTGCGGGTCAATGAGTTAAGGGTGGACGTGGTACCGCCGCCAAGAGAGGGCGGGGGGCCGGCGCTTGGTGAGTATGAAATTGCCCTGACGCTTGTGCTATAAGCTGCTGCTGCTCTGAAAATCCCCTCTCCCTCTGGGAGAGGGGCAGGGTGAGGGGAATACGAGGGGGAAGGAAATGGCGGAAGGACAGTTTTTAACGATCGAAGCATTGCTGCAGGAAGCCAACTCCCGGGAAGCCACAGACCTTCATTTTAACGCCGGTTTTCCCGTCACGTTCCGGATCCATGGGAAACTGGTGCCCGCCGGGGATGCTTTGGAGCCGGAGGCAGTACGCGCACTGCTTTTTCAGTTGCTGACACCCGGACAGCAGAGGGCGCTGGATGAGCGGCGCTCGGTGGACTGTGCGGTAAGTTTTAAGGGAAGCGGTCGTTACCGGGTTCACATCTATTACCAGCGGGGGGCATTGTCCGGGGCGATCCGCAAACTGGCTGACGAAATTCCCAGTCTGGAAGCCCTTGGTCTGCCGCCGGCGGTAAGCAGGCTGGCGGAACTTAAAATGGGCCTGGTGCTGGTCACGGGCGCCACCGGCAGCGGTAAAAGCACGACGCTGGCCTCGCTCGTTGATTTGATTAACAATACCCGTGAACAAAACATCATTACAGTTGAGGACCCGATAGAATATGTCCATTACTCCAAAAAGAGCCTGGTCAGCCAGCGGGAAATCCATACCGATGTCCCGTCTTTCCCGGATGCCTTGCGCGGAGCGCTGCGGGCCGACCCGGATATCATCCTGGTCGGCGAGATGCGGGACCTGGAAACGATCCGGACGGCCATTCTGGCTGCTGAAACGGGGCACCTGGTGTTTTCCACCCTTCATTCGCGTGATGCTTCCTCCACCATCAACCGCATTTTGGGGGTTTTCCCTGCCGAGGAACAGCAGCAAATACGCCAGCAGCTTTCCGTATCGCTTAAAGCCGTTATTTCTCAACAGCTCCTGCCTAAACCAGATGAGAAGGGCCGGGTGCTGGCCTGCGAACTGATGCTGATTACTCCGGCCATTGCCAACCTGATCCGCCTGGGCAAGGCGGACCATATTTACATAGCGATCGAAACCGGGATGCGTCTTGGGATGCAGACTATGGAACAGTCATTAACAGAGCTTTATCAGTCCGGGAAAATCAACCTGGAAACTGCTTTGCACTCCGCCAGGAGTCCTGAGCTCGTCCAGCACCGCCTGAAGACCGGGGAAACAAATAAGAACCGGGCCAAGGTTATCGAACCACAGGTATTTGCCAAAAAGAAATAAAGGGGATGGCTGATGCCTAAGCAGCGGTTGGGTGAATTTTTGCTGTCACGGGGGATAATCAGCAATGAGGAGCTGCAGAAAATTCTGCGCGGCCAGCGTGGCGGGGGAGAGAAACTAGGGAGCTTGCTGGTAAAGCAGGGAGTGCTGACGGAGCAGCAGCTGTACAGGCTGCTGGCGGAATTTTTCGGGCTGGAATATCTGGAGCTTTCCTCGCTGCAACCGGAGGCCGCGGCAGCGGCAGCCAGCGGGATTCCGGCGGGACTGGCGCGCAAGCAGAACATTGTGCCGGTGTTTTTGGAGGGGAATGCCCTGGCAATAGCCGCTGCCGGTCCTGTTCCCACGCCGGTGCTGGAAAATTTGCGCCGCCTGAGCGGGCGGCAGGTACGCCTGGTCCTGATGTCTCCCGAAGAGCTGGTGCTGGCTTTCAGCTATGTCTATGAAGGCGTAAAACCTGAACGGACGGTAAGCGCGCCGGTTCTGCCGCAAAGCGATGCTCCGGGAGCGGTGGAGCTGCTGGAGCAAATCTTAAATAAAGGCATAGAATTTGGGGCTTCCGATGTCCACCTGGAGCCGGAGCCGGAAGCGTTGCGGGTCAGGTTTCGCGTGGATGGTGTTCTGCAGACGACTGACCTGTTTCCGCCGGAGGTGGCCGGTGCGGCCATTGCCAGGCTGAAGGTGATGGCGGGAATGAATATTGCTGAACGGCGTGCCGCCCAGGACGGAGGCTTTAAGTTTTCACCGGCGCGCGGGGGGGAGAACAACACTGTTTCTGTACGGGTGGCTACGGTTCCCAGTATTTACGGGGAAAGGGCGGTGCTGCGCCTGCAGGCCGCCGGGAAAGAATTTTCCCTGGAAAAACTTGGGTTTGAGCCGGACCATTTGCAGTCGCTGCTAAAGGTGCTGCACGCGCCGCACGGCATCTTTCTGACTACCGGGCCGTCGGGCAGCGGGAAGACGACGACTCTTTACTCGGCGCTTGATCATTTGCGCTCTGATGCATTAAATATAGTGACCATTGAGGACCCGGTGGAAAAGGCCATCAAGGGGATCACCCAGACGCAGATTGAGCAGAAATATCCCTATCAGCAGGCGCTGCGCTCCATTTTGAGGTTGGACCCCGATATTATCATGGTCGGTGAAATCCGGGACGGTGAAACGGCAAGGCTGGCTTTGCAGGCGGCGCTGACCGGGCATCTGGTGCTTTCCACCCTGCATACCAATGATGCTACAGGCGCGGTCGCCCGCCTGGTGGATATGGGGTGTGAGCCGTTTCTGGTCAATGCTACAGTGCTCGCGGTGCTGGCACAGCGGCTGGTACGCAAGCTGTGCCAGGCCTGCCGCCGTCCGTATCAGGCTGACCAGGCGGAATTGGCAACATTGGGCTTGGACAGTGCTGCCGCGGGGCGGGAAATATTCTATGCCGCCAGCGGCTGCGGCGAGTGCAAGGGGCAGAAATACAGGGGCAGGATCGGGATTTATGAGCTGCTGGTAATTGATGCCGGCTTTAAAAAACAGGTAGGCCGGAGAGCCGACCCGGAAGCGCTGCGGGAGTACGCACTGCAGGAAGGCATGCGTTCCCTGCGTCAGGACGGTATTCTGAAAATCCGTCAGGGACTTACTTCGGTGGCGGAAGTGCTGTCCTCCACCGCAGAGCATTAATATTACGGCGTCCCTGTAACTTGGGAGGAGGAAGCGCAAAGTGAAGGCAAAGCTGGAAATGCTGCTGGTACGGATCACGCAGGTAAAACAGGCGGAGGTAGTGCTGCTGCTCAAACAGCTGGCGGCGCTGATTGCCTCCGGCCTGCCTCTGGTCCCCTGCCTGGTGACGCTGATTGAGCAGACGGCAAACCGGCGGCTGCGTTATACGTTAAGCAGGATAAAAGAAGATGTGGAACAGGGGAAGCCGCTGAGCGAGGCGATGGACAAATTCCCCCGGGTCTTCCCGCTGACGGTGCGCAATACCGTCAGGGTGGGCGAGGCCAGCGGTTTGTTGGAAGGGGCTATGGAGCAGGTGGCCGGCTTTATGGAGGAAGATGCCTCTTTTCGCGGGGAGATTATCACCGCTTTGGTATATCCGGCGATTGTTTTTGCGGCTACGCTTGGGGTGACCGGTTTTATGGTGCTGGTGGTTATTCCGCAAATGATCCCCTTTCTGGAGATGATGGGCGGGGAAATGCCCTGGAACACCAGACTGCTGGTCAGCATTACAGCCTGGGCTACGGAAAATGCCGTTACAGGCGCCTATTCCCTGGGTACCGCCGTGCTTGCTTTTGTGATGGCCGGGCGCACCCGGCGCGGCAGGTACGTGATTGACAGCCTGAAAACGAAGCTCCCGCTGTTTGGCCAGTTAATCAGTTACGCCATTATTGTCCAGTTTGCCAAAACCATGCATTTGCTGATCACCAGTGGGGTGACCATTACCGAAGCGCTGAAAACGGTGCGGGATGTGGACAGGAACTCAGTGGTCCGCCGGGCCATTGATGTCTGTATCGGCAGTGTCCTGCTAGGTGAGAGCCTGTCCGAGGCGATGGGGAAATTTAAGCCGGTTTTTCCGCCGCTGGTGCGCAGCATGACCAGGGTAGGCGAGGAGACCGGTACCATGGACGCGGCCATGAAACGGATCGGTGATATCCACTATACTATTTTAAAAAGCTACATAAAAAGGCTGAATGCCGCCCTGGAGCCGGTGCTGCTCATTTTTTTGGGCGGCATGGTCGGTTTTGTGGCGGCAGCGATGATCGGCGGCATCCTGGCCAGCTATGAGATGTAATTCTTAATTTAGGCGGCGGGCAGGAAGAATTTGTTGACGGGGTGAATACTACCATCAATTGCATAACTAATGCACGGGAGGTGTGGCTGACGTGATTAATGGGGAGGCGATTGACGCTAATCCTGTAAGTAATGACGCTTCACCGGCGGGAGGCAAGACATTTTTGCCGGATAAAGCCGACAGATATTTGGCTGTTGCCAGCTTTGTGCTTGGCTTTTTGTTTATGAGGTGGCTGTTCTTCTCCTGGCAGGGGTGGGGAGTATCGCTGTTTACCTTGTTCTTTAGCGGAGCCACCCTGCTTTACCTGCGCTCCAAAGGAAAGAAGCTTGCCGGAGAGTCGTGGTACTGGCTAGCAGTACTCGCTGTGGTGGGGCTGAGCTTTTCGCTGTGGGAGGGCAGGGGTGTGTTTGGCTGGCGCGCCTTGTTGCTGTTTGCTGCGGCTTTTTACTGGGTGCAGGTTGCGGCCGGCCGAACGCTGCTTGGCCGGACCAGTGACTGGTTGCTCCTTGACTTGCAGTGGATGCTTTCTGTCACATTTAAACATCTGGGCGCCCAATACCGCAGCCTGTGGGTTTCGGGCTGGCGTCCGGGGAAAAAAGCAGCCGGCGATGTCTGGTCAATAGGGCTTGGCGTGCTGTTTGCCTTGCCGGTGATCTGGATAGTCGGTCCGTTGCTTGCCGCTGCCGATGCGGGCGGCTTTGCAGCGCTCCTTAGGACCTTGTGGGAGCCGCTGACCTGGCTGCCGGCTGTCGATGCCCTTTTGTTGGTGCAGCTAGTACTGTCTGTCCCTGTTGCCGCGTTTATCTTTGCCTTGCTGGCCGGCAGCGTTCACCGTGAAGGGCAGGGAAGTTTCAAGGCCAGGGAAGCAGAAAGCGCCATGCAGGCGTTTCGCGTACTGCCGGCGTTGACGGTTTATACATTGCTGTTATTGTTGAATGTGCTGTATTTGGTTTTTATCCTGACGCAGCTCCCGTATTTCTTCTCCGCTTTTTATGGCCGAATTCCGCCGGGCTGGGAGTCGTATGCCGAATTCGCCCGCCGCGGTTTTTTTGAGCTATGTGCCATCGCCGTGATCAATTTGGCGGTGCTGGCCGGGGCTCATCTTGGCATTTCTGTTGCGAAGCGGCACACGATGGCACTAAGGGTACACAGTATCTGGCTGTCAGTTCTCACCCTGCTGCTGATTGCGACCGCTTTCAGCAAAGTGCTGCTCTACATCAGCACCTTTGGCCTGACCATCCAACGCCTGTTGCCAAGCGTTTTTCTTGTCTTTCTGGCGGTTGTGTTCTGCGGGGTGATATTGCGGCAGGGCCGGCAGTTTTCTGTTATACGCCTTGCCTTGTTCACTGGCGTGACACTGGTGAGCCTGCTCTGCGTGCTCGATACCGACGGATTGGTGGCAAAATACAATGCCGACCGTTACTTGGCCGGCACCCTTCAAGAGTTTGACACGATTGTTCTTTACCGGGCAGGCGCCGCCGGTGTTCCTGCGGCCTTACTGTTGTATGGGAAGAGTGATAACCGCGAGTTGCGTGAAGCGTTGTCCAGGTATCTGATTTTTAAGGAGCAGCACACCGCGCGCATTGCCGGTACCATGCAGGACACGTTGCAACATGCGTTGACCCGCCGAAAACTGGCGGCACATAAATGACGATGCAAACAACCTGCTGCGGCTAGATTTTCCCCTTCTCCCGGGCGATGCGCAGCATTTGCTCTTTTTTGTCTTTAGGCGGAATGTGCAGCGCAGTGCGTTGCCGGAGGCTGAGGGCCGCAGACTGACAGGCGGAAACACACGCTCCGCAGCCAAGACAGCGGTCCGTTAAAATGGCCGCCCGTTCGCCGTCCGGGGCGGAAAGCAGTTCAATGGCCCGCACGTGGCAGCGTTCCAGGCAACTGCCGCAGCCGACACAGGCCTCGCTGTCTATTTCCGGGATAAAGTTGCCGGGGTGTACGGAGTATACCCCGTGGTCCCTGATGGAACGCAAAGGGCCGCAGCAGCAGCCGCAGCAGTGACAGAGATAAGCCGGGTTGTTCCGGACATTGTCTACCAAGTGAACCAGGCCCAGGCGCTCTGTTTTTTCCAGTACGCGCAGCAGCTCATCGACAGTGGCCGGCCGGGCAAATTTGCGGCGTATCAGCCATTCCGCAGCGTTCCCCAAGGAAGTGCAGACATCTGTCAGCGGGGCATCGCAGACACTCCCTCTGTGCAGAGCCTGGTGGCGGCAGTAGCAGGTTCCTAAAGCGCCTCCGCCGGAAGCGCGAATCACGGCCGACGCTTTTTCATAATCCAGCACTTCGGTATGCACATCAGCAGGCAGTTGGTTCTCATACGTCCAGGTGCGGAAGATTTTTGTCTCCGCCCCAAAAAATTCTTCCGTAACTCCCGGTTCATGGTGGTAGCGCTCAAAGAGCTCGGCCAGTTCTTTAAGAGGCAGCCTGCCGTCGGTACGCATGAAGGTATATTCAAAGAAACCGACGACCAGCGGGGAAAGCAGGTAAAATGTTTCTGTGCCGCGCGGTAAATCGATAACGAGGCCCTTGACGGCCATCTCCTCCAGGTGAGCGGTGATTTCCTCGCGGCTTAACCCAGAGATTTCAGCCAGTTTATCCGCGGAGGAAAAGCCCGCCGGGAACTTGCCGCCGATTTCCGCTTCTTTTTCAGTGTACATAATTTTCAGGATCTGCAGCAGCGTCTCGTTTAGCGGTGCCCCAACCGGGTTCTTGTCGAGGCGATTGGCCAATGCTTTGTATACTTCTTCCTTGGCAAAAGTGAGATGTCCCATGTCAACGCATCCTCTCTGTAATTTACATTTACGCAGGCGGGTTTAAGATGTTTATTCGGGTGAAGCGGCGAAAATCCTGCCTAAGCAGCCAATTTTCCGGATACAGTTGTTGTCGCTGTAGTTTTATGTTAGACTGGAAATGAACTGCTGGCTGTTATAAACTACAGGCAACATCGTAAGACTAGCGCAAAACCGCGGTTTTCCGCTAGCCGAAACGTCGAAAATGCAGGACGTATTTTCCACGTCATGTATAGAGAGCGGAGGTGCAGTCGTGCTGGAAATGAAAGTTAAGGCGGTTACTGTGGGTCAAAGCGGAGAGTTCTCCGTATTGCTGACAGACAGGGAAGAAAAGAAGGTCCTGCCGATTGTGGTCGGCCCGCTGGAGGCTCATAATATTGCGTTGCCGCTGCAGGGAGAAGTGCCTCCCCGCCCGCTGACACACGACCTGCTGAAGACTCTGGTGCAGCAGCTGGGGGGCGCGGTGGAAAAAATAGTGATTACCGATATCCGGGACAATACTTATTTTGCCGAAATTTATCTGCGGCATGACGGGCGGGTCAGCATCATCGATTCCCGGCCAAGCGATGCCATCGCCCTGGCCTTGCGCTTTGCCGTGCCTATTTTTATGGCGCCTTGGCTGGTTGAATTTACCTATGACCTGGCGGATATCGCCTTTGATAACCGGGAAGAAACACATTGAGCGGCCAACTTCTTAGCTTGCGCTGCGGCATTGATTTAGTTGAAATCGGGCGGGTCAGGCGTGCTTATGAAAAGCGTCCGCAAATCTTTCTGGGCCGGTTTTTCACGGCGGAGGAACTGTCATATTTGCAGGGCAGGCCGCATCTGGCAAAGCACCTGGCAGTACGCGTGGCTGCAAAAGAAGCAGTGTTTAAGCTGCTTGGCGCGGGGCTGGGAGAACTGTCATGGAAAGAAGTCGAGATATTATCACAGGTCAGCGGTGAGCCGGAGGTGGCGTTGTATGGCCGGGCGGAAGCACTGGCCAGGAAAGCCGGGCTGGGCCGTATTGCTTTGTCCCTCAGTCATTGCCGTGAATATGCAGTGGCCCAGGCGGTAGCCGCCTTCCGGGAAGGCAGTGAGTAATTGGGTGTTGGAAATATAGAAAACATGCTTGACGGCTGCGCCACTTTCTGTTACGCTGAAAATGCCGAGCGAATTTATCGGGATTAAGGGAGGTGGCGGGATGAGATTAACCGCTAAGGGGGAATACGGTGTCCGGGCTATGACTATCCTGGCGCTTGACTTCCGCACCGGTCCTGTCCCCTTGCGTGAAATTGCCATGAGGGAAAATATCTCTTATCAGTTCCTGGAGCAGATTGTCCTGCCGCTTCGCCGCGCCGGCCTGATTAACAGCGTGCGCGGGGCAAAAGGCGGTTATGCCCTGGCGCGGCCGCCGGAACAAATTAAAGTAGGGGAAATAGTCCGTGTTTTGGAAGGACCCATTGCTCCGGTTGGGTGTGTGGCGGACGGCAATGAGGAATCCTGTGCCCGCAGTCCGGCCTGCCTGACCCGCGGTATTTGGGAGAAGCTGCGCGACCGGATGGAGCAGGTGCTGGACGAAATTACTTTGGCTGATGTAATCTGTGTGCCCAATATTAAGGACGAGTGAATTCATTAATTGAAGACAGGAGGTAAACGATGGCCAAAATTTACTTGGACCACGGGGCGACCACTCCGCTGCACCCGGAGGTCTTGGAAGCAATGAAGCCTTATCTGACAGACCTTTTTGGCAATCCCTCCAGCCTGCACTCTTTTGGCAGAGAGGTCCGCAAAGGCCTGGAGGAAGCACGGGAAAAGGCAGCGGCAGCGATTGGCGCTGAAGAACGGGAAATTGTTTTTACTTCCGGCGGCACCGAGTCCGATAACTTGGCTATCCGCGGCGTAGCCAGAGCCGCCCGGCAGCGGGGCAACCACATCATAACCAGTGCCGTGGAACACCACGCTGTGCTTGACGCCTGCTTAGGGCTGCGTGAGGAGGGGTTTGACGTCACCGTACTGCCGGTGGACGGGTACGGCATGGTGAGGGTGTCGGATGTGGAGGCTGCCATCACCGATCAGACGATCCTGATCAGCATAATGCTGGCCAACAACGAAGTGGGGACTCTCCAGCCTGTGGCTGAAATCGGCAAAATCGCACGGGGAAGGGGGGTTGTCTTTCACACCGATGCCGTGCAGGCCATCGGCAACCTGCCGGTAAATGTCAACGATCTGCACTGTGACCTGCTGGCTCTATCAGCCCATAAACACTACGGGCCAAAAGGGGTCGGGGTCCTGTATGTGCGAAAGGGCACACGACTAAAAGTCTTTAATTTCGGGGGCTCGCAGGAGCGCAAGATGCGTCCCGGCACAGAGAACGTGCCAGGCATTATCGGGATGGGACGCGCTATTGAATTGGCTGTACAGGAGCTGGACAAAAAAGCGGACAGGATTCGGAAACTGCGCGACAAACTGATTGCGGGGGTCCTGGAGATCGGTGATGTCCGCTTAAACGGGCATCCGACGGAGAGATTGCCCGGAAACGTCAACGTCAGTGTCCGCTATGTAGAGGGTGAATCGCTGATTCTTAGCCTGGATTTAAAAGGTATCGCCGCTTCCAGCGGGTCAGCCTGTACATCGGGGTCTCTTGACCCCTCGCATGTACTGCTGGCCATGGGCCTTGACCACCAGACTGCACACGGGTCGCTGCGCCTGACATTAGGTGCCGGCAACACGGAGGAGGAAATTGACTATGTGCTTTCAGTTATGCCGGAAATTGTGAGCCGCCTGCGTTCCATGTCCCCGGTTTACGCCGGACAGCGCCGCGACTAAACAAAACTTTTGAGGTGGACGGAATGTATACAGAAAAGGTGATGGAGCATTTTACTAATCCCCGGAACGTTGGAGAGATTGCTGACGCTGACGGCATGGGTGAAGTGGGGAATATGAAATGCGGCGACATTATGCGTATCTACATCAAGGTCAACGAACAGGACGTTATCGAAGACATTAAATTCAGGACTTTTGGCTGTGGTGCCGCCATCGCTACCAGCAGCGTGGTAACCGAGATGGTTAAGGGCAAGACTCTTGATGAAGCGCTGGAGGTGACAAACAAACAAGTGGCTGCCGAACTGGGCGGACTGCCGGAAAACAAGCTGCACTGTTCCAATCTGGCTGCCGACGCTTTACACAAGGCGATAGAGGATTACCGCAATAAGAGGGTTGCTGAAAAATCAAACTTAAAGGAGACCGGTAAGTGAATATTATTGAACAGGCCAAGCAACTGGGGGAAGCTATTCTGGCTACTCCGGAGTATAAGAGTTTTCAGGCGGCAAAAGTGGGGATGGAAAACAACGAGGAAGCAGGGAAGCTGTTGGAAACCTTGCAAGAGAGACGGCAGGCCCTGCATGAAGTGCGCCTGGCCGGCGGCGATGTCAAAGAAGAGGCCGATAAATTGTGGTCACACCAAAGGCAAATGCTGGAGAACAAGACAATCAGCGAGTACCTGGACAAAAAACGGGATCTTGAGAAATTACTGGCTGATGTTAACGAGGTGATTGCCCAGGCCACCGGTATGGAAACAGGCCGGCCGGCTGGCGGCTGCGGCGGCGGCTGCGGCTAGACTGCCGCCGCCCAGAAAATCCCCTTACCCTCCGGGAGGGCAGGGTGAGGGGTATTTTCATCCTTCCGATGGCGCCCCCGGTTTGCGGGGGCA
>QLUR01000033.1 GCA_018725565.1 Bacillota bacterium
ACAACCAGGCAGGTCGGGGAAAAAAATAGATATCCCGTCATCGGCATAATCGAATATTGCCGGGTAAGCGTACAAATCTTTTTTCATCCGGACCAGCTCCTATCATGCATATTCAATCATATATTTACGAATCCACAGAGGTATATGTATTAGCCCAATCTTATTTTAGAATTATGCCCGCCTGGAAATTCTCTTTACAAGCTTATTATAATGCGCATGATTATGCGTGTCAAGGCAGCCATAAGACTGTTCCGCAGACTGTTCCGCTCCACAAATCCTGAACGCAGGTCCTCATTGCCGGAGAACAAAAGAACACCACCTGTTACCTCGAAGCGATAGCCGGCGGCGGTAATGACGGCTCCCTCATTTTGTCAAGATTTATTTTTTCTCAGGTATTTTCGTTCCATTCATTGGCCTCCTGCGAGATTCATTGAACAGATGTCTTACAATATATTATGCTTAACTTCAGAGTTCCTCAATGTTTTGCTTCCGAAGTTTGGCAAGACGGCTTCCTTGAAAATTAAGGGGGACACCATACTGAATTAGTTGAATTATTCCTTGTCTGGAGAAACGGGGAAGAGCATTTTTGCGGACCTTACAGCTTGCCGATAAAATCATGACCCTCGCGCGGGTACAGTTGACGAAGCTTTTCCGCGTCCTCAAGTACAATGCGCAGCTTACGCTCATCCAAATCGTACGAATAAGCGTGCCTGAAAAGGTGTCTGAAAGCGCGCAGATTGTCAAGCAATTCAAAGCTGATTCTGGATAGATAGGCCGGACGCACACCTTCAACAGATAATGTCATTCGCTTAAGAAGTTCTGAGTGGTAGCGGCTTCTATCTTCAATGTGATTCTCAAAAAAAGCTGCTACTATGCCAAAGAGGTCCTCAAAGGCACAATAAAGATTATGCAGCTGGTAGCCCAAGCTCTCTGCCCCGGCAGAGCCTGCTTCTTTTTTGCGAAGATCAATTTTCAGATATATTTCTGCTATTACAGCTAGCTGGGCCTCCATTTCAGCTTTCAGCAGCACTAAGCGTTCTTTTTCCATGGGATTCCCTCTTTCAGTATTTTATCTGCCAGCCTGTGCCCTTCAAGTTGGATGATGTCAACATTGTCCAGGCCTGTTTCTCTGGAAAGAAAAGCCATAGCTGCGAAATAATCCTGGTCCCTCAGCCCGTAAAATCCTATGTCCAAATCGGACTGCTCATTAAAGCCAAAAGGTTTTGCCGCAGAGCCAAAGATAAAGGCTTCTGTAAAGGAAACTTTCGCGGCCAGTTTATCCAGTGCCTGCATGGCCGACGCCAGTAAGCGCAGGCGTTGCTGTTCTTGCAGTTGGTTTTTTTTGGCTATCGCACGCTCAACCAAACCGGCATAATCGCTCATTATAACTGCCTCCAAAAATTAAGGGGACACCCTGGAATTTAAGGGACACTTTACTGAATTATTTGAATTATTCGTTGCCTGGAGAAGCAACGGGAGAGGGGACATATTTTATTGCGCAGAAGGTTTTTGCTCATAACCATATTATAGCCGCAGGTCAGGTGTTCTGTCAAATTAAACCAGGCAAAAAATGTCGTGCACCTAGGCACGATGATAGAGAGATTGTCAGGATTTCGCCCAGGGCTAAAGGAAGATGGGCGGTCAGAGCAGCCAAGCGGGGACGCGCCAGTTCCTGCTGTCAATGGGCAGCAGGTCGCCGGCCAGGCAAATGACCGCTCCGCTGCCGATATTTATTTTTAACTGAGCAAGGCCGCCGAATTTTTCAGGCTCTGTCACAGGGGCAAGCACTTTGAAGTTCTTTACGGCTTCCTTGCCGGGGGAAGCGGACTTTTTTATCTCAATGGGATAGATTGTTCCGTTTTCGTAAATCAGCAGGTCGATTTCTTTTCTGTCCTTGTCACGGTAGTAGAAAAGAGGCGGTTCTCGCCCGGCGTTCAGATAGCTTTTATAAATCTCCGAGAAGACATAGCTTTCAAAGAAGGCTCCCGCCATCGCTCCTTTCTCTAGTGCTTCCGGATTGCCCCATTTCAAAAGATGGGCGCAAAGTCCCGTATCGAGGAAATGCAGGAGCGGCATCTTGGTCACCCGCTTCAGGACGTTATTGTGATATGGCTGGACAAGAGCAATGATGTGAGAGGATGCCAAAACGGAGAGCCATTTTTTTGCTGTCGGGGAAGAGATGCCGCATTCGCCGGCAATTTCCTGATAGACAACAGGGGCGGCTGTTCTGGCGGCAACAAGTGTCATAAAGTTAAAGAAGGCCGTTTCGTCGGCGACCTGCGTCAGGTCCTTTATATCGCGCTTAAGGTAAGTGTCGGTGTAAGAACGGTAATAGGTTTCCGAATCGACAGATTCATCGGCATATAACTTCGGCATAGAGCCTTTGAAGATACGGGAATATATTTCGTTCAGACCAAGCTTTTGAGCGTTGCCAAAACGGTTCATCAGCCTGCCGGCATCCGTAGTAAAGACTTCGGACGGTATCCCGGTTATCTCACTGGTTGAGAGCCCCAGCAAGTTTATAATGCCAACGCGCCCCGCCAGGGTTTCGCTGACATTCTTCATCATGATAAAAGGCTGTGAGCCAGTGAGCCAGTAATCACCATTGCGTTTTGCTTTATCAACTGCCATTTTGATATGCGGCAGCAGTTCGGTGGCATATTGTATCTCATCAATCAATACGGGCGGGGTGTACCTTTGCATGAATAAGGCGGGGTCGATTTTTGCCAGATAACGGATATCGGGGTCGTCGAGAGTAACCAGCTTGCGGCCGGGTTCCGCCAGGGTTTCAAGCATGGTAGACTTTCCTGCCTGGCGCGGGCCGGTCACAAGCATGACGGGAAAGGTTGCAGAAACTTTACGAACGGTATTCTCAGCTGCTCTTTTTATATACATAAAAGCAAGCACCTCTTTCGGCTAAACTAAATTATGATTTTATTTTAGACGAATCTTTGAGGTTTGTCAAGGAGAAGCTGGGGTACGGAATTGACAGGCAGCCCTTGCGCTTACCCATCATTTAAGGTTATGCACAAGGAATACCAAGGACTTTGACCCCCAAAAGCATTCTTTTGTTGAAGTGCCATATATCTTGTGAGATGAATATAAGGGACACCATACTGAATTAGTTGAATTGTTCCTTGCCTGGAGAAGTAACGGGAGAGGGGACATTTTGCGGCGCCTTTGGACAGAATGGTTTGTTATCATGCCCAGCAGGCTCGTATTATGCTGTAATTAGTCAGGAGAAAGTTGTTGATATTGGCAGAAGTTTATTGTACGATACTTTAAGAAGAGAAAGAATGGAAGGGCATCCATGATACGAGTCAGTGAACGAAAGCTTTCTATCATTATTTTTTCGCTGTTTTTTTCGTGGTTGATAGCCTTTCTTTTTCAGGGACAAATTCTGCATGCTCTGGCGGGGTACCACCGGGTAGCAATCGAAGGCTATATTTTTAGAATTATCGCTGCTCATTTTGCCGGCTTGTTCCTGTGCGGCTTTTTTGTGCGAACAAGCTTGACGGCAAAGCGGCTGATGCTTTTTTCTCTTGTCGTTTGCCTGCTTGCTTCCGCGGTGTTTTTCCTGCCGCTGTCTGCTTTATGGCTGGCGGCGCTGCTGGTGGCATCGTTTCTGTCCGGCGCTTCTGTGGCGGCTTGGGGGTATTTTTTCAAAAGCGGCACCCCAAAAGGCGAACGGCTGAAAACAGCTGCATCAGCATTGATCTATACCAATATTTTAATGATTGTACTCAATATGGCGGCGCTGCTGATTTCTCCTTTCATAGGGCTTGGCCTTGCTATGCTTATGCTTGCGGCTGCGGTTCCGTTTGTGCTTTGGCTGCCCGAAACCTCTGCGGCTGCGGGTTTCCTTCCGCCGGAGCCTGACGGGAGCCTGGCCGGTGTCGCACGGCCCATGGCTTTTCTCTGCCTGTTTATTATCGTTGTCACTATTGCTTCGGGTATGATGTTTCAGGCAGTTGGTCCCGCTTTTGCACATCTGGAATGGCTGACCAGCTGGTACTGGGCTGTTCCCTATATTGCGGCCATTTATATTGTAAAAAAACTGCCCCGCAAGGCAAACCTTACTTACATTCTCTTTCTCGCCATTGCTATGATTGGCTTTTCCTTTATTTTTTTTCTGCTCCTGGACCGTTCTGCGCCTAGCTATCTCTTGATTAACGCGCTGATGATGTGGGCCTTTGGCGTCTTTGACCTGTTCTGGTGGAGCATTTTAGGTGAAATGCTGAGCCTTGGCAGTAATCCGGCCAAGATTCTCGGGATGGGGCTGTCTGCCAATGTCTTCGGGGTGTTTCTGGGAGGTCTTGCGGGCCTCGTTTTGGCCTCTGCCGGCACGGATAGCTATTATGTCACTTTGCTGGCGCTGGCGGTGGTCTGTGTGACGATGGTGCTGCTTCCCCCGTTACATAAAAGCCTGACCGGTTTGCTGAAAGAACATGAGTTTCTGACCGTACTTGCGGAAATGGTGCCGAAAGAGCAGGAACAGTTAGTTACAGGCTTATCCGTTTCAGGGCAGCTGACGAAGCGCGAACGAGAAATCGCCGCATTGCTGCTGAAGGGCAAAAGCTACCGGACGATTTCCGCTGAGTTGCATGTAAGTGAAAATACGGTTAAGTCGCATGTGAAAAATATCTATGCCAAGGTCGGCGTGCGCAATAAAACGGAGTTGGCCGGTCTCCTGCTGGAGAAACAGACTGTTCGCGCAGAGTAGTCGCAAAGCCTAAAAATAAAGGCCCCTCACCCAAAATGGTGAGGGGCCTTTTGCGAAAAATCGCCCGGGAAGGTGATTTGCTGCTCTGCTATAAGTGCTAGAATTGCTTTGCAGGTATCACACAGACGGGAGATAGCTGCTTGAAGAAGTTGACGCAGCAGGCCAATTTTTTCCTGACAGCGGTCATACTGGCAATTGCTTTATCGGTTATGCTGCTCTTGCTGGGCATACCGGTACTGAAGGGCTTCTTGCCGGTATTTTTGTCTGCGGCTCTGGTCTTTGCCGTATTTTATGAAAAGGCCTTAAAAACAATTGCTGATGCCCGGCTGATTGTGGAAAATCAGATTCTCTATATCCAGCCGGCTGTTATTTTTGAGCAGGCGCCTGCAAAAAAGGCGGGGAAGCTGACGGGAGAGACCTTTGAGATCTTTGTATCCTGTTTCGGCATTCTGCTGGATGGCAGGGTTATCAGGTTCAACCGCGGCAAAATCCGGCTGAAAGCGGTTGAGCTTGGGCGGGATTACATCGGCCTTACCTATGGGACAGCCGAAAAGGAACAGCAAGCGAGGCTTCTCTGCCCCGCCTTCGGTGAGGAGGAGGAGGCAGGGATTGCCAGGAAATTTCATGATGAAACCGGGATTACGGTGGTGCATGCCAATTGGAAATCCTTGACCGTTGAAAAAGGCTTGGATTCGGCAGCAGGCACATGATTTTGCGAGAAGGGGGAGCATGGTGGAGGTTACATTAGTGACTACCCCGAAGGCAGGCAAACAACTGAAGGTTTTTACGCTGGGGCAGTTCGTGGTAAGGAACGGGGAAACAATTCTTTCCGAATCCGGCGGGCGCTCGCGGAAGCTCTGGGAGCTGTTTAAATATTTGCTGGTCCACAATGACCGGGTTTTGCTTCCGGAAGTTATTGCGGAACAATTATGGCCGGACCAGAATTATGCAGATGCCAAGAGCGCTGTCCGTACACTTATCTACCGCTTGCGCGGTCTGCTGGGCGACGGGGTGGACGTGATAAAATTTGTACAGGGCGGCTATGCTTTCAACCGCCACCAGGATTTGTGGCTGGATATAGCTGTCTTCGAAGCGTGTTGCCGCCAAGCCCGCCAAGCTGCCAGGCAGGGACAGGCGCAGGAGGCGGCGAACCTGTACAGGCAGGGGCTTGCCCTTTACAAAGGCGACTTGTTGCCGGAATGTGCCTACAGTGACTGGCTGATTCCCCTGCGGAACCATTACCATCGCCTGTACATGCAAAGTGTGCTGGAGTTGAACCAACTCCTCAGGCAAACACAGTCTTATGGCGAAATTGTTGAGGAGGCGGCCAAGGCGCTGCTGATAGACTACTTTGAGGAAGAAATACATATTTACTTGATGGAAGCATTGCTTGCCGAAAGCAAAGTCACACAGGCCAAGGGGCATTACGAGAATGTCACGGCAGTATTTTACAGGGAAATGGGCATCAAGCCTTCCCCGGCCATGAAACGCCTGTTCCGGCAAATCCAGGAGCGCGATGACGAGGGCGGCAACGTCATGGACTTTACCTCCTTCAGGGAAGCGATGGACAGCCGGCAGCAGGCCTGCGGCGCGTTCCTGTGTGAGCCTGAATTTTTTCGCTTTCTTTCCCAGCTGGAAACACGCCGGGCGCAAAGAAGCGGTCAGAATGGGCTGCTGCTGATGCTTTCCGTTACGGCGGCCGAGACGGACGGGATGGTTGACACCAAAACACAGCAGGCCGCAACTCTGCAGGAGGTGCTGCAGGGAACCCTGCGCGGCAGTGATGTGTTCTGCAGTCTTGGCGGCCACCAGTTTATCGTGTTGCTGCCGGCCACGACGCCGCAGCAGGGGCAGATCCTCCTGCAGCGCCTGGCAGCCGTCTTGAGCGGCAGGAAGCTGCTGCTGAAAAGCCGCCTGCAGCCGCTTAACCTGGCGGAGTAAAAATTAGGGGACACCATACTGAATTAGTTGAATTATTCTTTGCCTGGAGAAGTAACGGGAAAGGGGACATGCCCGGAGGAAAGCCGGGGGAGCTGTCCCCTTATTTTTTATTTCATAAAGGTCCTGCCAGGAGGGAAGAGCTAACAATATGGCAATTGTATGGTGAGAGGTGTGTCAAAGCCATACGTCAAAGTTCAGCAAAATTTAGTTTTGACAGGGAAGAGTACGCCGGCTATAATAGTTGTAATAAAAAATATTTTCGTGCAATAAAGATTGAAGGGTGCAGGGTGGCGCCCGGGGGAGGTGATACGATGGACGGCTACAAAAAGGAAATGTGGATTACAGTGGTTGTTTTTACATTGGTGGTGCTGACGGGCGGCATTTTAAGCGTTTTTTTTGTGCTGGGGAAGGACATGTTTTTCGGGCCGGGGCCGGCTTTTAAGCCTCATACCCATGTACTGGGGTTCCCTCTCCATTATTTTCTGCTGCTGGTCTTAAGCTGGATCGGCGTGACGGTGCTGGGAGGGGTTTGGAGTTATGTCATGGACCGCATTGACAAGAAAGAAGTCTAGGAGGTGCTGAGTTGTCGGAGTCTGTTTTTGTTCCGGGCATTATCGCCAGCGTAGCTGTTCTGGCGGTTTCGATTATGATTGGCTTCTGGGCACGTAAGCTGACAAGCAACCTGGCCGACTACTATGTGGCCGGGCGCTCCATCGGCGCCGTGAACAACGGTTTTGCCATGCTGTCGCTGTCACTCAGCCTGACTACTTTTCTCGGGTTGACGGCAATGATTATTTTTGGCTTTTACCTGGCGGTGGCTATTTATGCCGCGTTTACCGCAGCCTTTATCGCTATGCTGGTGCTGGCGGCACCGTATTTGCGGCGGCACAGGTCGTTCACAACTATGGCTTTTATCGGAGACCGCTTTTACAGCCGCAACCTGCGCCTGCTTTCGGTGGCGATTATGCTGGTGGTCAGTGTGCTGTATATGGTGGCCAATATCAAGGGTGTCGGCATTATCTTTGAGATGCTGCTCGGCTTGCCGGAGTTCTGGGGTATTTTGGTGGGCGGCCTGGTAGTGACGATTTATGTGACCGTCGGCGGCATGTACGGCGTTACCTACAACCAGACTTTTCAGAGCTTAGTGATGCTGTTTGCCATTATGCTGCCGGTGATGATTATCCTGCGGGCGCTCGGCGTGGACGGCTGGTGGTTTCCGCCGCTGGGTTACGGCGAAATGGTGCCGACTATGCTGCAGGTGACGCCGCACTATTTCTTTCCCTTTATTGTCCATCCCGTCTGGTATATTTCAATTTTCCTCGGTACGTTTTTTGGGATCATCGGGCTGCCGCATTTCGTGATGCGCTTTTTTACCGTGCGTGACGCCAGAGAGGCGCGCTGGAGCACGGTTATCTGCACTTTCCTGGTCGGGATAGTCAACGCCAGCGTTTACGCCGTTGGTTTTGCCGGTGTTTACTATATGGCGACCCAGGGCGTGCAGATCGACCCGCGCTATTATGACCGCTTTGTCTTTATCCTGACGGAGTCGCTGGCCGGCAGCGGCTGGCTGGCCATTGCCGTGGCCGGGGCGGTGGCCGCTGCCCTGTCGACTATAGCAGGTCTGCTGATGATTATGGGGGCCGGACTGGTGCATGACTTCTACGGCGTGCTGCGGCCCAACACCAGTCCGGACAAGATGCTGAAAATGGCCACCTGGGTGATGTTCGGGGTGGGGATCGTCAGCACGTTGATTTCCCTGCGACCGCCGGAGTTTATCCTGGTGACGGTGATGTGGGCCTTCGGCATCGCCGGCGCTGCTTTTGGCGTGCCGATTGTGCTGGGAATCTGGTGGAAGCGGGCCACCAAGGAGGGGGCGGCTGCCGGGATGATCGTCGGTTTTCTGACCAGCTTCATCCCCTATATCCTGATTGAAATAGTGGGATGGGATCCGACTGTTATTTCCCGCTTCCTGTATGGTCCGATGGGCTGGGTTAAGAATGTGGCCTACAGCATCCCGCTGGCGTTTATTGTGATGGTGGTTGTTTCCTGGCTGACTAAGGCGCCGCCGCTGGAGGTCAGGAAACAGGTAGATAAAATGCACGGCTGGACGGATTACCGCGAGGAGCGCTACAACGGCAAAGTGCTGCCGGTGCTGGTCGTCGTGCTGTCCGTTCTTTGCATCTTGTTCAGCTTTACCCTGTACGACGTCTTTTCCAGGATTGGCACTTAAGGAGGTAGCGGCGTGGAAAACTGGCAGAAACTAAGCAAAACGCCCTGGCAGGAAATCAGAAAGATGCAGGACCGCAAACTGCGTTCTTTCCTGATCAATCAGATTTACCCGTACAGTCCGTATTACCGGCGCCTGTTTGACCAGCACAAGCTTGACCCCTACAAATTTCATGGGGTGGACGACCTGGTGCATATCCCGTTTTCCTACAAGGAAGATGTGGCGCCGACCGATGAGAACCCCACGAAGCATCGCGATTTTATTATTCGGCCGGATGAGGAGGTTTCGGAGAAGTACGGGCACCTGGCCAAGCTTTCCTGCTATGGCGGCAAGCATGTGGTGGCGGAAAGAGTGCACGAGTACAAACCGGTCCACATGCATTTCACAACGGGGCGCACGGCGAAATCCACTCCGTTTGTTTATTCGCTGCGCGACCTGGAAAACATTCAGGAAGGCGGAAAACGCCTGTTCGACGTCTTTGCGCTGTCTAAAACAGATGTAATGATTAACGCGTTTCCCTATGCGCCGCACTTGGCCTTCTGGCAGGCCTTTTTTGCCGCTGACTCACTGGGGACAGCCAGTCTGCACAGCGGCGGCGGCAAGGTGATGGGGACGCAGAACCTGATTGATGCCGTGGAGATGCTGCGCGGGACCGTGCTGGCCTTTATCCCCGGTTACGCTTACTATTTTCTGCGCCAGGCCGCCGAACAGAAAAAAGATTATTCCTCGGTGCGCAAGCTGTTGTTCGGCGGTGAGCGGGTGCCGCCCGGCCTGAAGGATAAAATCCGTGCCACGTTGCAGGAAATGGGAGCGACAGACCCGATGGTGCTGGCTACCTACGCCTGCACGGAAAGCCGTGTGGCCTGGGGAGAGTGTCCGTCGGAGGCTTCTTTCGGATATCACGTTTATCCGGACTTGGAGATTATCGAAATGATTGACCCGCAGACAGGGGAGCGCGTGGCCGAAGGGGAAGAAGGGGAAATTGTCTATACGGCGCTGGACTGGCGCGGTACCTGTGTGCTGCGCTACCGGACGGGGGATGTGGCCAAGGACGGGATAACTTACGTTCCGTGCCCCAACTGCGGACGGACCGTGCCGCGCATCAGCGCCAACCTGCAGCGCAAGTCGGAATTTAAGGAATTTGACCTGACCAAGATTAAGGGGACGCTGGTTAACCTGAACAATTTCTTCCCGCTGATGATGGGGCACCCGCAGGTATTGGAATGGCAGGTGGAAATACGCAAGCGCAACAACGACCCGTTTGATCTTGATGAAATCTATCTGTACCTGGCTCCGGCAGCGGGTGTCAACGTGGAGGAACTGAAAAACGATTTGCGGCAAAAAATAATCAGGGATACGGAAGTGTCGCCCAATGACATCATTATCACTTCCGTGGAGCAGATCCTGGGCCGGCTGGGCATGGAAACAGAACTGAAAGAAAAAAGAATTCTCGACAGCCGTCCGGGCAAATAGAGCGGGAGGAGGGTGACTTTTGGAAACTTGGGAAAAATTGAGATGTATGCCGGAAAAACAGGTCAGGCAGTTGCAGGAACAGCGGCTGCAATCTTTCCTGGGCGGAGAGGTGGCGGTCAGGCACCCGGCTTACCGGGAAGCATGGCAAGCGGGCGGGGCGCCGCGCTCTCCTGCTGACTTAGCCAAGATGCCGTTTACCGTCAAGGAGGACTTGCTGCCGCCCCCCGGAAACCCGGCAGGCTACCTGCGTTATGCGCTGGAAGCGCCGGCGTCCGCAGAGAGCAGCGGCGGGTTGCTTGGCAAACTATGGGGCAAGAAGACGACTGAAAGCACTCCGGAAAAATACGCTACCAGCCAGGTCTTTTTTTCGGCGGGGCGCACGGGCCGTATTACGCCTTTTGTTTATTCCATCCACGATGTGGAGCAGCTGCGGGAGACGGGATTGCGCCTGCTTGACGTATTGGGATTGACTCAGGACGATACCACGGTCAATGCTATGCCGTACCTGCCGAACCTTTGTTTCTGGCAAATTTATTACGCCACCGTCAGCCTGGGGGCGACTGCCCTGCAGACCGGGGGCGGCAGAATCCTGGGCCTGGAAAAAATCATTACCGCACTGGAAAACATGGAGGCTACCACCCTGTTCACCACTCCGGGGTATGCGGAATTCCTGCTGTACAGTGCCATCCGCCACCAGGTAAAGCTGCCGGACTTGCGCAACATCATTGTCGGCTATACGCCCGTTCCGCTGCCGCTTGTCAGGCGGCTGGAGGTGCTGGCGCGCATGGTAGGGCATCCTGAAGCCACGGTCAAGCGGGTCTATTATCTTAACGAGGCTAAATCCGCCTGGGCGGAATGTGCGCCTGGAAGCGGCTATCACTTTAACCCTGACCATAGTTTTTTGGAAGCGGTGGAGCCGGCTGCGGGTCAGCCGGGGAGACGGGAACTGGTCCTGACTAACCTTGATGTGAAAGGCTCCTGTGTCGTTCGTTTCCGAACCGGCGACACAGTGGATGGCATCACTTACGAGACCTGCCCGTCCTGCAAGCGCAGCTTGCCGCGGCTGGTTGGTGAGGTGGAGCGCCTGCAGGACGTTAAAACAGTTACAGTCAACGGTGAGGAAAAAATCCTGAACCTGAACAGTCTGTACGGATTACTGGCTGTGGAACCGGAAGTCATGTTCTGGCAGGCTGTCGCATCGCCCGCACAGGGGCTTGGACTCGGGGTTTCCCTGCGCAACAAGGATGATGCGCCCAACGTTTTGCCACGCCTGCAGGAGAGGCTGGCTGCCGAGCTGGGGGTGGTGCCGCAGGTTACCGCGGCTCCCCACCGGGAGTTGTCGGAACGGCTGGGACTGGAAAAGCATCCTGTGGAAAAAAGGATTATCGAAGGAAAGTTGTAGCTGCAAACAGAGGGACTGCTGCCTGCGCCGTCAGCAGTCCCTCTGCCATTGTGAAGGGCAGTGGAACCGCTGAACTCTTTATTGTGCAAAAGGATAAACAGATGTTGCGCAACTGCAGGGTTCAAAATGCGGCAAATGCCTTGTGTTTTCAGAATAATCAATTATAATAAAAGCGTATGGCAGCAGCTGCCATGGATTGTACACAGCGCAAGGCGCAGGCGGACTGAAAACGCAGGATGTATAAAAAGGTACCGGGGCTATATAAAGGGGGCTATTGCCAGGTGAACGTATTGGTAACCGGAGGCGCCGGCTTTATTGGTTCGCATACCTGTGTGACTCTGCTGCAGGCCGGGCACGCCGTGATTGTCGCAGACAACCTGTGTAACAGCAAAAGTGAGACTGTCGAAAAGATTAAGCTAATTACCGGTAAAGAGCTTATCTTCTACCAGATAGATGTTACAGCGGAAACCGAAGTGCACAGAATTTTTGCCAGCCATCCCATCGACGGGGTCATACATTTTGCGGGGTTTAAGGCCGTCTGTGAGTCTGTGGAGAAGCCCTTGGCCTATTATTATAATAATACTGTCAGCACCATGCTCTTAGCTAAATGCTGCCTGCAGTATGGTGTAAAGAAGTTTATTTTCTCTTCTTCGGCTACTGTGTATGGAGAAAACAGGGTGCCTTTTGCAGAGACGATGGAACTGTTGCCAGCCGCAAACCCCTATGGGGAGACAAAGGTTATAAGTGAAAGAATTCTGAAGGATACGGCCAGGGCAAATCCTGCGTTTGCTGTTTCATTGTTAAGATACTTTAACCCTGTAGGAGCTCATGAGAGCGGCCTGATTGGCGAGTCTCCCCAGGGAATTCCCAATAATTTGATGCCGTATATTACCCAGGTGGCCGCAGGAAAGCTTGAGAAGCTGAATATCTTCGGAGATGACTATCCAACGCCGGATGGTACGGGGGTCAGAGATTATATCCATGTGACGGATTTGGCGGAAGGACATGTCAGCGCGCTGGATCAGTTGAGCGAAGGTGTACATATATACAATCTGGGTACAGGAGCAGGGACGTCGGTGCTTCAGCTTGTAAAGGCCTTTGAAGAGGCTAACGGTATAAAGGTACCCTATGAAATTGTCAGCCGGAGAGCAGGAGATATCGCTTCGTGCTATGCTGACGCCGCAAAAGCAAAAAGGGAGCTTGGCTGGACAGCCAAGCGGGGGATTATTGATATGTGCCGGGACGCCTGGCTGTTTGAAAAAAGTCTGAGCAGTTAGCGCTATCAGTCCCACTGCCATTGCGGGGGGCAGTGCGGGCAAAGCGGCCAGCGGCACTGCTCCCGGGGTGCGGTGCCGGCAAGAAACAGTTCCTGTACCGGTGCAACAGCACAGAGCGGGTTTTGCAGCAGGCCGGTTTCCGGGCAGATCAGAGCTTCCTCCAGGCCGTGCGGCCGGACAAACTCGCTGGCGGGAAGGTTCTGCAAGGCTTGGCGCATGAAATTGGCCCAGACTGGTCCGGCCAGCCGGCCTCCGGTTTGTCCCGCTCCAAGAGGGCTGTTGTCGTCATTGCCGACCCAGAGGGCGGCAACAAGCTCCGGGGTATAGCCGACAATATAGGCATCGCGGTGGTCCTCGGAGGTGCCGGTTTTGGCGGCCGCCGGTCTGTTGACCAGCGGCCCGAGAAAGGAGCCTGTCCCGCCGGGCCGCAGCACGTCCTGCAGCATGTTGGTGAGCAGGTAGGCAATGCGGGCATCGAGGACGTGGGACAACCGGGGCCTGTCTTCATAGAGGAGACGGCCGGTGGAATCGGTAATGCGGGTGATAAACAGCGGCTGAATGCGGAAACCTTGGTTGGCAAAGGCTGCATAGGCCGCGGCCATTTCCAGCGGCGTGACGTGGGATGTGCCAAGCGGCAGCGAAGGGACGGGCAATACCGGGCTTCTGATGCCGAGCCTGGCGGCCATTTCCACCGCTTTTTCCGGGCCTATTTCCAGATGCGTCTGAATGGCCACGATGTTGCTGGAGCGGGCCAATGCACGTCGCATGGTGAGCGGGCCGAAGAATTCCCCCCCGTATTCTTGAGGCATGTAAGGTTCGGCCTGTCCCGGGATGGTAAAGGAAACCGGCTCGCTGACCCGGATATGGGCCGGTGTGAAGCCGGATTCCAAAGCGGCGGCAAAGACAAAGGGCTTAAACGCCGAGCCCGGGGAACGCCCGGTCCCTGCTGGCGGAATAGCCCGGTTGAACTGGCTGTAGCGAAAGTCGCGGCCGCCGACCAAGGCGCGGATGCCGCCGTCCCGCGGGTCGACAGCCACAAGGGCGACCTGCGGTTGTTGCTCTCCCTGCTCTCCGGCGCCAAGTACCGGGAGCAGGTTTTTCACCGCTTCTTCCGCCGCCCGCTGCATTTCTCTGTCCAGGGTGGTATGGACCTGCAGGCCGCCGCGGTATACGATCTGCGGGTCGTCGGGGAAAATCGCCGCCAGTTCACGTTCAACCAGGTAATCTATAAAATAGGCGCCGTATTGCACGGCGCGGGCGCCCGGCCTTCTGTCCCGCAAGACCAGTTTATCGGCCAGGGCCGTTTCTTTTTCCTCCTTGCTGATAAACCCTTCCTCTGCCATACGCGAGAGTACTACTTCCTGCCGGGCCCTGGCGGCGGGAAAGTCAAGGAAAGGGGAATACAGGGCGGGACCACGCGGGATTCCAGCCAGCATGGCGGCTTCTGCCAGCGTAAGGTCCTGTACCGGCTTGCCGAAATAAGTACGGGCGGCGGCTTCCACTCCATAGGCGGCATGTCCGAAATAGATGGTGTTCAGGTATTTTTCCAGGATTTCATCCTTAGTAAAACGGCGCTCCAGCTGGACAGCCAGCAGTGCTTCCCGCAGCTTGCGGGCCAGTGTTTTGTCGGGGGTCAAAAACAGGTTGCGGGCCAGTTGCTGGGTAATGGTACTGCCGCCCTCCACCAGGCGTCCGGCCAGCAGGTTGCGCCACAGTGCCCGCAGCAATGCCTGTACGTCAAGGCCGAAATGCCGGTAAAATCGATGGTCTTCCACGGCAATAAAGGCTGCGGCCAGCGCAAGCGGCACCCGGTCAAGCGGCACGGCAAAGCGGTTTTGTTCGAAACGGGTAGCCACGACTTGCCCGTTACGGTCAAAAAAAGTACTGGTCAGCGGAACTTTAGCCTCGGGAAGGTCAGCCAGACCGGCTACAGCCAGGGCCAGTACGGCGGCAGCCAGGCCAACCAGCAGTAAAAGAACCAGCAAACTGACTACAAGAGTACGGTGCATTTTTCTTCCTCACGTTATAGTTTATTTTTTAAAGTCTTTTTGATATAATGCCAGTGATGTGCGGCGAGGCGCTGTATTTTCACTGGCTACAGGATAAAGGTAAAGACAGGAGGTGTTTTGATTGCTACCAACCCCGAAAAAATTTAAAATTACTGCCGCCGCCGCGGAAGGCGCCCTGAAGCTGACCGCTTTTGACAATGCTTTGCTGAAAGCAGGTATGGGCAATGTTAACCTGGTGCGTGTCAGCAGCATCTTGCCACCGACGGCTGAAGCAGACCAGGCGCTTGTCTTGCCTCCCGGCTCGCTGGTGCCGACTGCCTACGGTTCCATCGTCTGCGATGAGCCGGGGGCCAGGATTGCCGCCGCGGTTGGGATCGGCTTTTCAGAAGATACGTTCGGTGTGATTATGGAGTATTCCGGCGTATGTGACCGGCAGGAAGCAGAGGGAAAAATTATGGCCATGCTGCGGGATGCCTTTGCCAACCGCGGCATGCGACTGGCTGCCACTGAAATCCGCTCCGTGGATCATGTGGTGGAACATATCGCCTGTGCGTTTGCTGCGGTGGCTCTCTGGTATTAGCGGGTCGGATTTTGCCGGTACTATAATTTTCAGGGAAGTGATTAAATCTTATGGAGCTGTGGTATACGGAAAGACAGACTCCTTATGCCGGCATTACCTGCCTTGTCCGGGAAACGCTTTGTCATTTCAGGACGCCGTATCAGGAACTGGCGGTTATTGATACGGTGCAGTACGGCAGAATGCTGGTGCTGGACGGCATGGTGCAAACCACTGAGCAAGATGAGTTTGTTTATCATGAAATGATCGTCCACGTGGCGATGCAGGCCCACCCGGACCCGCGTCATGTGCTGGTTGTAGGTGGTGGCGACGGAGGGGCCATCCGCGAAGTACTGAAGTACCCGTCGGTGGAGTCGGCGACACTGGTGGAAATCGACGAGGCGGTAATCAACGCGGCTAAAGAATATCTGCCTGCTATTGCCGGTGCGCTTGACGATCCCCGCGTCCGGGTGCTGGTGGCCGACGGCATACAGCATGTCAGGGAAAACCAGGGTAAATATGACTGCATTTTTGTCGACTCGACCGAGCCTGTCGGGCCGGCGGTCGGTCTTTTTGCCGAGGAATTTTATGCCGGGATCTACCGTGCCCTGAAAAAAGACGGGCTGTTCGTCGCCCAAACTGAATCGCCATTTTTTAACAGGGACCTGATCAAAAAGGTATTTGCCCGCATCAGCCGGGTCTTCCCGCTGGTCAAGCTGTACTTGGCGAGTGTTCCCACTTACCCCAGCGGGCTATGGAGCTTTACCGCGGGCTCCAAGTGTTACGACCCGGAGACCGGCGCCGGCAGGCCGGTTATGACACGTTACTACAATGCGGAGGTTCACCAGGGTGCTTTTCGTTTGCCGGTTTTTGTCCGGGAGCTGCTGGAGGACAGTTGATGAATGATTGTTTAGAGCGGCGTTGTGAGCGTGCCGGCTTGTTTATGGCGGCCTCGTCCGATTTTCAGGCCGGCAAACTGGTAATTGTCGGTGCGCCGATGGACGTTACCGTTTCTTTCAGGCCGGGATGCCGGGGAGGCCCGCAAGCCATCCGCCTGGCTTCGCCGGGGCTGGAGGAGTACAGCCTGTCTGCCGGCAAGGACCTGCGAGATGTTTCCTTCCACGACGCCGGCGACCTGCTGTTGCCAATCGGCAATACGACGCGGTCGCTGGAACTGGTGGAGGAAGCCGTGGCACTTATCCTTGCCGTCGGCAAGTTCCCGCTGCTGCTTGGCGGTGAACACTTGGTCAGCTTGGGGGCCGTGCGGGCAGCGGCGCAAAAATTCCCCGGACTGGCGGTTATCCATATCGATGCTCATGCCGACCTGCGTACCGGCTACCTGGGGGAAGCTTATTCTCATGCCGCAGTGATGTACCATATACATCGCGAGTTTGGCGCCGACCTGTTTCAGTTCGGCATTCGTTCCGCCTCAGCGGAAGAATTGGCTTATGCCAAACAGCATACCCATTTATATCCTTTTCATGTGCTGGATCCGCTGCGGGAGGCGGAACAGCTGCTGCGCGGCCGGCCGGTCTATGTATCCGTTGATATCGACGTGGTGGACCCGGCTTTTGCGCCGGGGACGGGAACACCGGAACCGGGCGGAATTACCGCCGCTGACTTGCTGGCTGCCATCCCGCTGTTGGCGCGGCTTAATGTAGTCGCCTTTGACCTTGTGGAGGTGGCGCCGCTTTACGACCCTGCCGGTATTACGGCGATGCTGGCCGCCAAGGTAGTGAGGGAAACGGTGCTGGCTTTTTCCCGGTGAGGAGCGCGGGTGCAGCAAGCCGCCGGTATTGAACCAAGGGAGGCAGAAACAGTTGTCTACCAAGTATATTTTTATCACAGGCGGAGTTGTGTCTTCGCTGGGGAAAGGGATTACCGCAGCCTCGCTCGGGTGCCTGTTAAAGTGCCGCGGCTTGCGGGTCACTATCCAGAAGTTTGACCCGTATATTAATATCGATCCCGGAACGATGAGCCCCTACCAGCATGGAGAGGTGTTTGTCACCGACGACGGGGCGGAAACGGACCTGGACCTTGGTCACTACGAGCGCTTTATTGACATCAACCTGACCAAAAACTCTAACGTAACGGCAGGAAAAATTTACTGGTCGGTAATCAGCAAGGAACGCAAGGGGGAGTTTCTTGGGGGCACGGTGCAGGTTATTCCGCACATTACCAACGAAATTAAGAGCCGTGTCCTGCGGGTTGCCCAGCAGGGTTCCTTTGACGTAGTAATCACGGAAATCGGGGGAACGGTGGGCGATATAGAAAGCCTGCCCTTCCTGGAGGCCATCCGCCAGCTAAGAAGAGACCTGGGCCGGGACAATGTAATGTATGTTCATGTAACGCTCGTTCCCTACCTGGCGAAATCAGGAGAACTTAAGACCAAACCGACACAGCATTCCGTCAAGGAGTTGCGTTCTATCGGTATTCAGCCCGATATTATTGTCTGCCGGACGGAGAAACCACTGCTAAAGGCTATTAAGGACAAGATAGCCTTGTTTTGCGATATTGACCCACTGGCGGTAATTGAAAATACCGATGTGGAAGCTATCTACCAGGTGCCGTTGAAGCTGCATGCGGAAGGACTGGATGAAATTGCGGTCCGCAGGCTTGGTTTGCCGGAGGGTGGTTGCGACCTGACAGACTGGCAGGTTCTCGTGGAGAGGATCGGCCAGGCGAACCGGAAAGTAACTATCGCGCTGGTTGGCAAGTATGTATCGTTGCGCGACTCCTACCTCAGCGTGGTAGAGGCGCTCTACCACGGCGGATTTGAGTGCGGCTGCGAAGTGGAAATCAGGTGGGTGCAAGCCGAAGGAGTGGAAAAACTAGGGGCTGAAGAGTTATTGGCTGGGGTGGACGGGATTTTAATCCCCGGCGGGTTCGGTGACCGCGGCATTGAAGGGAAAGTTGCCGCTGTCCGCTATGCACGCGAGCGGCGGGTCCCCTTTTTCGGCATCTGCCTGGGGATGCACTGCGCTACTATTGAGTTTGCCCGCCATGTTTGCGGGTGGCTGGATGCTCACTCCACTGAATTTAGTGCTGCAACTTCCCACCCGGTGATCGACCTGTTACCTGAGCAGAAGGATGTTGAGGCGCTGGGAGGAACGATGCGCCTGGGATTATACCCCTGTCGCCTGGAGACGGAGAGCTTTTCCCATCGGGCCTACGCGGAGGAAGTCGTTTATGAACGGCATCGCCACCGCTTCGAGCTGAACAACCTGTACAGGGAGCTGTTGGTGCAAAACGGGCTGGTGATTGCCGGAACATCCCTGGACGGCCGGCTGGCTGAAGTAATCGAGTACCACGACCACCCCTGGTTTGTCGCCGTCCAGTTTCACCCGGAATTTAAGTCGCGGCCAAACCGGGCACATCCCCTGTTCCGGGAATTTGTCCATGCTGCCTGTAAAGCCAGGTACCGCTAACCAGACGTACATATACCGGTTTATTGCCGGGAGAAACTGATTTTTCCGGGAAAAACTGATTAAATCAGGGTTGCCAAGCTAAGAAAAAAAGTATATACTTTATCCGGAGTTTACTAGGCTGGAAAGGAAGGTATAGAAATGGCTCATGTAATCAACGACGAATGTATTGCCTGCGGTTCCTGTGAAACGGAGTGTCCGGAAAACGCTATTTCTGAGGGTGATGACAAGTTTATTATCGATGCGGAAAAATGCAGTGACTGTGGTGCCTGCGTGGAAGCTTGCCCGGTAGACGCTATTGAAAAAAGCTAACAGGATATCAGCAAAATAACTTAGGGAGGGCCCGGCGCCCTCCTTTGTTTTCCCCGGTACTGTCGTCCCGCTGGTATATCGCTACTTTTTTGCGGTTAAATTAACTGCAAAATACGGAAGGGGGGCGGCAGCAGTGATCTTTTTCCGAAAAGGACGCAGTAAGGGTGCCCGGCGCTGGCTGGCAGGGTTTTGGCAGGTAATGCGCGGCTGGTTAAAAAAAAGACTGAAATAAAATAAATATTTTTTGACAAGCAAAAAGGAAATTACTTCCCAAAAGAGAACTATCTCTACTTGGAGCGGCAGAGCACCGCCGGATAGTTTTGGGAGGTTTTGCACTTATGCCCACGGTTATGGTTGTAGATGACCGGACGGGAATCCGGAGATTGCTGCAGGAAGTGCTGCAAAGCGCCGGGTACGGCGTAGTTACCGCTGCAGGCGGGAAGGAGGCGGTGGAACGCATTTCGCGCCTGGCGGTCGACTTGGTGCTTCTGGACATGAAAATGTCAGGGATGGATGGGCTGGAAACGCTTACTCTGCTGAAAAAAATCAGGCCGGACGTGATTGTTCTGATTATGACCGCTTACGAAGAGCTGGAAATCCTGAAGGAAGCTATGCACAGCGGTGCCAGCGGTTATATTTCCAAACCGTTCGATATTTACGAACTCACAGATGCGGTTGCCCGTAAGTTGCGTGCCGCCTCAGCCTGAGCGGCCAGCAACGAATAAGGAAGTCAGAGGCCCGCAGGGCAGGCATCTGTGCCTGAAAGAAAGCATATAGTTGGGGGTGAGGAGAGTGCCGCTTGTTACACTGAAAGAAGTGTTGGCCGCGGCGGAAGCCGGGGGCTTTGCCGTGGGTGCTTTCAATGCCAACAACCTGGAGATCGTTCAGGCCATTGTGGAAGCTGCCGAGGCAGAAAGGTCCCCTGTAATTTTGCAGGCCAGCCAGGGAGCGCTGAAATACGCCGGGATCAAGTATATTGCCGCTCTGGCCCGCGTCGCCGCGGAAACATCGTCTGTTCCGGTAGTGCTGCACCTGGACCACGGGACCAGCTTTGCCCAGACGATGCAGTGCTTGCGCCACGGCTTTACCTCGGTAATGTTTGACGGCTCCGGGCATGTTCTGGAGGAAAACATTGCTGCCACGCGCCGGGTGGTGGAGGTGGCGCAGGCCATGGGTGCTTCCGTGGAAGGCGAGCTTGGCAAAATTGGCGGTACGGAAGATGATATTTCCGTTGACGAGCGTGAGGCGTTGCTGACCGACCCTCAGGAAGCGCGGCGCTTTGTGGAGGAAACAGAGGTCGACGCGCTGGCGGTGGCTATCGGCACAGCGCATGGACCCTACAAGGGCATGCCGCGCCTTGATTTTGACCGCCTGGCGGCCATAGACCGGCTGACGGCCGTCCCGCTGGTGCTGCACGGTGCCTCCGGGGTGCCTGACGACAGTATCTGCCGGGCTGTGGCGCTTGGCGTCCGCAAAATCAATATTGATACAGACCTGCGGCAGGCTTTCACCGGCGGGGTACGGCGGGCACTGCTTGACGGCGGCAGCGAGTATGACCCGCGGAAGATTCTGGGTCCGGCCAAGGAAGCGATGAAAGCGGTTGTCAGGGAAAAGATCCGTCTGTTCGGCTGCTCCGGCAAGGCGTAGAGCCGGCTTCCAGCCGGCTGGTTAAACCGGGTTAGGAGGGTTAGCGGTGCAGTTGTTTCTGGACTCAGCCAATTTGTCGGAAATACGGGAGGCGGCATCATGGGGTGTTTTGGGCGGTGTAACCACCAACCCTACGCTGGTAGCGCGGGAAGGCGGCGACTTCCCGCGGTTGCTGGCGGAAATTTGCCGCCTTGTGCATGGACCAGTTTCAGCCGAGGTGATGGGTACGGAGGCGGCTGAGATGGTCCGGGAGGCACGGGAACTGGCCTCCGTAGGTTCGCAGGTTGTTATTAAAGTGCCCATGACCTCTGAAGGGTTAAAGAGCGTGATTCAGCTGCAGGCGCTGGGGATCAGAAGCAATGTTACCCTGGTGTTTTCTTTTAATCAGGCGTTGCTGGCTGCCAGGGCAGGCGCCGACTACATAAGCCCGTTTATCGGCAGGCTGGATGACCAGGGAGCGGATGGCGCGGCACTGGTTGCGGAAATCTGTGGTTTTTTCCGTTCGGCTGGACTGGAGAGCCGGATTATTGCCGCTTCAATCCGCAACCCTCTGCACGTGGTGCAGGTGGCCCGCGCCGGTGCTCATGTGGCTACAGTACCGTTTGCCGTACTCCGTCAAATGTTTGTCCACCCGCTGACCGACTTAGGAATCGCGCGTTTCCAGGCGGACTGGAACCGGGTCCCGGAGAAAAAGAAAAACTGAGAGTGGGGGAGCAGAATGGAAAGGGTGTTGGCGCTGGAATTTGTCCGTATCACCGAGGCGGCTGCCCTGGCTGCCGGGCGCCTGATGGGACGGGGGGACAAAGAAGCGGCTGACCAAGCGGCTGTCGACGCTATGCGTGAAGTTTTTGACACGGTGCAAATCAATGGTACAGTGGTTATCGGCGAGGGCGAAATGGACGAAGCGCCCATGCTATATATCGGGGAACAGTTGGGGTGCGCCGCCGGGCCGTGTGTCGATGTGGCCGTCGATCCGCTGGAAGGGACGAACCTGGTGGCCAGGGGCTTGCCGAATGCTCTCTCAGTACTGGCTGTGGCCCCGCGCGGCTGCCTGCTGCATGCCCCTGACATCTATATGGAGAAAATCGCCGTAGGTGCGCGGGCCAAGGGATGTATCGACCTGGATGCCTCAGTCTGCAGCAATCTGAAAGCGGTGGCTCGCGCTCTGGACAAAGATGTGCGCGATGTTACCGCCATTATTCTGGACCGTCCCCGCCATGCGCGGATTATCGAAGAAATCCGCGCCGCCGGGGCCCGCGTCAAACTGATCAGTGACGGTGATGTTTCGGCGGCTATTGCCACAGCTTTGGAAGATACCGGCGTCGATATCCTGTTTGGTGCCGGCGGGGCCCCGGAAGGGGTCATTGCCGCCGCCGCGCTCAAATGCCTGGGCGGTGAGTTGCAGGGACGGCTCAAGCCCGATGGTGAAGACGAAATTGTGCGCGTACACCGGATGGGGCTGAAGGATATCAATAAGGTGCTCAGCCTGGATGACCTGGTGGTCGGGGATGATGTCATCTTTGCCGCCACCGGTATTACCGACGGAGATATGCTGCGCGGCGTGCGATACCGTGGTCAGACGGCCGTTACGCATTCTTTGGTGATGCGCAGCCTGACCGGCACGATCCGTAATATTACAGCCACGCATTTTCTGGATAAGAAGCCGCGCTACGTCACCCGTCGCCAGCCTTGCCGCCCGGAAAAGCGGGACGAAAAAGATGCGTGGGAGAATATTGCGCAGCAGGAAACCTTGTGATATTATAAATCCTGTGGATTTAGATGGCGGAAAGAGGTGAACCTTGTGAAAGAAAAAATTCATCCCAGGTATGAAAAAGCTGTAGTAAGCTGTGCCTGCGGAAATACATTTGAAACCGGTTCCACCAAGAAAGAGTTGCGAGTGGAAATATGCTCCAACTGCCACCCTTTTTTTACCGGCAAGCAAAAATTTGTTGATACCGGCGGGCGCGTAGAGCGGTTTAAACGCAAGTATGGGTTAGAATAACCGGGCAGCGGCTGACGCTGCTCTTTTTTTAAATTTCGTTCCGCGCTGCCAGGCGCAGGAGGAATGTAAAGATGCAGTCGGGTCCGAAAGTGGGAGGACAGGCGGTCATCGAAGGCGTGATGATGCGCTACCGGGAAAAGATGGCTATTGCGATTCGCAAGCCGGACCAACAGATTTTTATCCACCGTGAGGCATTGCGGAGCGCGGGAGCGCGCTATCCGGTCCTGCGCCTGCCGGTCCTGCGCGGGATGGTGGCTTTTGTGGAGGCGCTGATGCTTGGGGTAAGGGCGTTGACTATCTCAGCCAGCCAGGCTGTTCCGGACGAAGAAGAAGAAATGTCCGGCTGGCAGTTGGCGGTAACTGTTGCTGTGGCACTGTTGCTGGCTGTATCTCTCTTTTTTTTGCTGCCCACCGTCCTTGTCCGGCTGCTGGCAGGACCAGAAGCAGGAGGCCCCTTCTTGCTTAACCTGTTGGAGGGCTTCATCCGGATTGGCATTTTTCTTGGTTACGTTTTCCTGATCTCACGTATCAAGGACATTGAGCGCGTCTTCCAGTATCATGGCGCTGAGCATAAAGCCATTTTCTGCTTTGAGGCCGGGGAGTCGCTGACGGTGGACAACGCCCGCTCTTTTAGCCCATTACACCCTCGCTGCGGTACCAGCTTTCTGCTGCTGGTAATGGCGGTCAGCATCCTGCTGTTTTCCTTTTTTGGCTGGCCCGGCCTGCTGGAGCGGCTGGTGCTGCGCCTGACGATGCTGCCCATAGTGGCGGGATTGGCTTATGAATTGATCCAACTTGCGGGACGGTACCGTTTTTTTTGCTACCTGACGGCGCCCGGGCTGTGGCTGCAGCGGATGACGACCCGCGAACCGGACGACCAGCAGCTGGAGGTGGCGCTGCGGGCCCTGCAATCGGTGGTTGTGGAATAAAGCTGTTGAGGTGGACAGATGCTGGATAAACTGCACCTGATTGAAGAACGGTATGAAGAACTGGAAAGACAAATCAGTGACCCGGCCGTAATTGCCAGGCAGGAGGAGTGGCGCAAGCTGACCAGGGAACATGCCCGGCTGGCTGAAATCGTCACGGCTTACCGGCAATACCGGCAGGTGGAAAATGATTTGCGGGAAGCGAAAGAGTTGCTGCAGGAAGGCGCCGATGAAGAGATGAGCCGCTTTCTGAAAGATGAAATGGCTGCGGGAGCGGCTAAAATTGAAGCATTGACCGGGCACCTGAAAACTTTGCTGCTTCCCCGGGACCCCAATGACGACA
Organism: Bacillota bacterium; assembly: GCA_018725565.1. Classification (GTDB taxonomy): domain Bacteria; phylum Bacillota; class Dethiobacteria; order Dethiobacterales; family Dethiobacteraceae; genus HKB214. The sequence goes on from QLUR01000033.1 coordinate 24,264, forward strand.
AGAACGTGATTATGGAGATTCGCGCCGGTACCGGCGGTGAGGAGGCCGCACTTTTTGCGGCCGCTTTGTTGCGTATGTACACCCGCTATGCGGAGCGTCAGGGCTGGAAAACCGATATTCTGTCCGGCAATCCAACCGATATCGGCGGTTTTAAGGAGGTAATAGTGGTCCTGGAAGGGCAGGGCGCTTACAGCCGCCTTAAATTCGAAAGCGGTGTCCACCGCGTGCAGCGGGTGCCGACTACTGAGGCCAGCGGGCGCATTCATACCTCGGCCGCTACCGTGGCTGTCCTGCCGGAGGCGGAGGAAGTGGAGGTAGAAATCAACCAGAACGACTTGCGGATTGACACTTTTTGCTCCACCGGCCCCGGCGGGCAGAGCGTCAACACCACTCAGTCGGCGGTCCGGATTACCCACCTGCCAACCGGCCTGGTTGTTTCCTGCCAGGATGAAAAATCACAGCTGAAAAACAGGGAAAAAGCCTTGCGCGTATTGCGCGCCAGGCTTTTTGAACGGGCGCAGCTTGAACAACAGGCCGAAATGGCCGAGGCGCGGCGCTCACAGGTCGGCAGCGGTGACCGCAGCGAACGCATCCGCACATACAATTATCCGCAGGGGAGAGTCAGCGACCATCGCATCAACCTGACTCTTTACAAGCTGGAGCAATTTTTGGACGGGGCACTCGACGAGATGCTGGACGCGTTGATTACCAGCGACCAGGCGGAGAGGCTCCGGAAAGTAGAGTAATGGGCATTGCCATCAGCGCAGCTCTGGCTGCGGCAACCCGGCAGCTGCGGGCGGCTGGTCTTGCCGAACCGCGCCGTGAGGCCGAACTGCTGCTGGCCGCAAGGCTCGGCCGTAATCTGGCCTACCTGTACGCCTACAGGGAGGAAATACTGTCCGCGGAGGCCGCAGCCGGCTACCGCGACTGGGTGAGCAGGCGCTGCCACGGCGAACCTTATGCTTATCTTTGCGGCGAGCGGGAGTTTATGGGCTTGCCGTTTTCTGTTACGCCTGCCTGCCTGATTCCGCGCCCGGAAACGGAGTTGCTGGTGGAAGCCGTGGTTGCGGAACTGGCCGCAGTTTCTGCTCCGGAAATACTGGAGGTTGGCACAGGCAGCGGCGCCGTTGCCGTGGCATTGGCCGTCCTGGTGCCCGACGCCCGGGTAACGGCGACAGATATCTCGGCACCGGCGCTCTCCGTAGCCGCCGGCAATGCGGCCCGTCACGGGGTCAGGGAAAGGATCACATTCCTGAGCGGCGACCTGTACGCGCCGTTGGCCGCCCGTAATTCCAGTTTTACAGTACTGGTAAGCAATCCGCCATATATCCCTTCTGGGGAGCTGGCTAAACTCAGCCGGGATATTTCGGGCTACGAGCCGCTGGCCGCACTTGACGGCGGCGCCGACGGCCTGCATTATTACCGGCGCCTGACGGGCGAACTGCCGGCTCTGTCCTGCAAACCGGCTTTCCTAGCGCTGGAGGTGGGGAAGGGACAGGCCGGAGCGGTGTCAACTCTTTGCCGCGGAGCCGGCTACGAAGATGTGCGCCTGCTTAGAGATTTAGCCGGGATTGAACGTGTGGTCCTAGCCCGGGCATAAGCGTTATTTCAGCTTTCGACCGGTGGAGGTGATGGTCAGCTTTCCGTGTTTGACCCCTTTAACCCCGATCAGCCGGTCGGCGACCTGCCTGACTTTACCGGACTGGCCTTTAATGATCAGCACTTCCAGACAGTTATGGTGGTCCAGATGGACGTGTGTGGCGGAAAGAATCAGGTCATGTGAGTGATGCTGCAACTCTGTCAGCAGGCTGCCCAAGCCGCGGACGTGATGGTCGTAAATCAGGGTAATCGTTCCGGCTACCTCCTGTTCTTCGTCCTCCCACTCCTGCTCAACCAGGCGGTTGCGGATCAGGTCGCGGACCGCCTCCGAGCGGGTGGCGTAGCCCTGAGACACGATCTGCTTATCAAACATGGCGAGCAGCTGTTCATCCATGGAAATGCCGAAACGAACCAAGCGCGACATGTTACCTCTCCTTTCTGAACAAGTTTGCCATCAGTTTCTCCCTGCTGGCCTGAAATCCTTCCTACCGGAACCGCCGTTTTATAAAACGGCGGTTCCGGTGTTTAAAAGAAGAAAAATATGGCAATAATACAAGGCGGGGAGGAGGGAAAGAATGCAAAGCAAAAAAGTAACTCTTTGCGGTATCTCTACTTATCAGCTGCCTGTCTTGTCCAGCGGAAAAATGAAAGAGCTTTTCCGTGCCGCCCGTGCCGGCAATCACGCGGCCAGGCAGGAAATAATCAGCGGAAATTTACGCCTGGTGCTCAGCGTGCTGCAACGCTTCAAAAACCGCAGTGAAAATGCGGATGACTTGTTCCAAGTGGGCTGTATCGGGCTGCTGAAGGCGGTAGACAATTTTGAGCCGGCGCATGATGTGCGGTTCTCCACATATGCTGTGCCAATGATCGTCGGGGAGGTCAGGCGTTATCTGCGGGACAACAGCACAATGAGAGTCAGCCGTGCTTTGAAGCTCCTGGGTTTCCGGGCACAGCAGGCCAGAGAAAGGCTGACCGGCAGGCTGCTGAGGGAGCCGACCATAGGAGAGATCGCAGCGGAGCTTGAAGTTTCTGCAGAAGAAGTGGTCTTTGCCTGCCAGGCTGTCCAGGAACTGGTTTCCCTGCATGAACCTGTTTATAACGATGCACCGGACCCTGTATATATCATTGACCTGGTAAGCGATCAGCGTGACTCTCCCGAGAGCTGGCTAGATGACCTGGCTTTACGGCAGGCGATGGAGAAGCTCCCGGAAAGGGAGCGCCGGGTTTTGCACGGCCGGTTTTTCGCCGGTTGGACGCAGGCGGAAATAGCCGGTGAGATTCAGCTTTCACAAGCTCAGATTTCCCGCATTGAGAAAACGGCATTACGCCGGATGCGTAACTACCTGAATACGGACAAGGTGAAAGAGAATGGTTAAGTTAAAGCGGGTATTGGCTGCGCTGCTGCTGGTGCTGCTCCCGGTGGCGCTTAACGACCCGGGGAAAGATGCGGTTTCAGGGTACTTACGCCTGCACGTCAGGGCCAACAGCGATCTTCCTGCCGACCAGGAATTGAAAAACGCTGTCAGGGATACAGTCCTGCATGCTCTGGTTCCTTCTCTGGAACAGGCTGGCAGCGCCGCGGAGGCAGCCGTCATTGTTGACGAGTCGCTGGATGAAGTGGTTTGGCGGGCTGAAGCGGCGGTGCGCCGGGCGGGCTTTGCTTATCCTGTGCGCGTAAGGATGGGCGCAACTGACTTCCCGACCTGCATGTACGGCGAAAGAGTTTTTAATGCCGGACGCTACCAGGCGCTGACCATCGAGCTTGGAGCAGGCCGGGGACAGAACTGGTGGTGCGTACTGTTTCCTCCCCTTTGTTTTGTCGAGCTGCAGACTGCCAAAGACCTGGCTGATCTGTCGGAAACGGCTTCAGCCGTGCAACCACGCTCCCGACTGCTGGAATGGTGGCGCCGGCGCACCGCCTCACAGCAGGAGTTGCAAAAAAATCCGGTATCGGATATAATAAATTCGGCGAAATGCCTGAATAGTAAAGAAAACGTGAGCAGGTGATTGCAGGTGGGGTGAATCCGTTGAGGAAAAAACTGGATACATTTCGTGAACAGTTCAAGGAACATAAGCTGACTCCCCAGCGCCGCGTTATCCTGCAGTGCCTGCAGGATAACGCGGAACGGCACCTCAGCGCCGAGGAGCTGTACGCCCTGTCCAAGAATCTGGACCCGGAGATAGGGCTGGCGACTGTTTACCGGACCCTGGAGTTGCTGGAAGAGTTGAATATCCTGCACAAGCTTAACTTTGGCGACGGCCGCAGCCGTTATGAGCTATGCCACCTGCAAGCAAGACACCACCATCACCATTTGGTCTGTCTCGATTGCAGGCAGATCCTGGAGGTAAAGGAAGATTTGCTTCACCAACTGGAAGACTTGATTGAAGGGGAGCTCGGTTTTCGCATAGTTGACCACCGTGTGCAGTTTTACGGTAATTGCAGTGACTGTATGGCCAGGAAGCGCACCGAAAAAACCTGAAAGAAACAGGGGGGAGAGCTTTGCTGACAGGCAAGCGGGCCGGGCGGAGAGCGGGCTTTTTTTTGTTGTTTTTTATCGTCTGGGCCCTGGTTGCTCCGGCTTCAGGCACGACTCTGGCCGCTGTTCCGCAATTTGCCGAGGACACAACGACGGTGCCGCTGCGCGGGCGGGTAATCAAAGTCGAGAACCTGGAACCTGAAGAATCCGTCCGTAATTTTGTGAAGCAGGAACAACTGGCAACCGTGGAAATTACGCGCGGTCAATTCCGGGAACAGCAATTACCGTTGCTCAACTCGCTGATGGGTCACCCCCTGTTTGACCTTTACTTGACGCAGGGGCGGGAGGTAATCCTCTGGGGAGAAGTTGATGAGGCCGGCAAGCTGCGGCAGATTTACCTGCAGGACTTTGCCCGCGATACTTATCTGTATCTGCTGGCCGGGCTGTTTGTCCTGGCGCTGCTCCTGGTCGGCAGGCGCAAAGGATTGGTTACGGTTTTTACGCTGGCCGTTACGGTGCTTGCTATTTTCTTCGTCTTGCTGCCAATGCTGAAGGCCGGCCATTCGCCCATTGGCGCAACTATCCTCGTAGCTTCGGGCGTTACGCTGGTGACCATGTCCTTTGTCGGCGGGCTGCACTGGAAAACGGCTGCCGCCGTCATTGGTACAGTGGGTGGAGTGCTGGTGGCCGGGGTGCTCTCCCTGCTGGTCGGCGGGGCTGTACGACTGACCGGGTTTTCCAGCGAGGAAGCGCAGATGCTGCTTTATATGGAGGGCGGACCGCTGGATGTGCGCGGCCTGCTTTTTGCGGGAATAATCATCGGCTCTCTGGGGGCCGTGATGGACGTAGCCATGTCGATTGCCGCCGCCGTGCACGAGGTCCACTGCGCCAACCCGCGCCTGTGCTTCCGGAAGCTGTTTCGTTCGGCGATGAATGTGGGGCGTGACGTGATGGGGACCATGGCCAACACCCTTATCCTAGCTTATGTTGGCTCAACCCTGCCGCTTTTGCTCCTGTTTATGGGGTATCAAATGCCGTGGATCAGCATCATCAATTCCGATCTGGTAGCGACTGAAGTGGTGCGGGCCTTGGCCGGCAGTATCGGCCTGGTGGCCACCATTCCGCTTACCGCGCTGATGGCTGGCCTGCTCCAGTTTCGGGTCAGCGGGAAGGAGCGGCCGGGAAGCAACATGGAGAGAGTGGTATGATGCCGAAAGAGAAAATGGAGCGCCTGAAGAAGGCCCTAAAGGAAAGAGAAAGCCTGGTGGTTGCTTTTTCCGGTGGCGTTGATTCTTCCTTGCTGCTGGCCGCCGCTGCCGTGGCTGGTGTCAGGGTGCTGGCGGTCACTGCTGTTTCTGAAACATACCTGGAGGAGGAACTGCTGGTGGCGCGGCAGATTGCGGCCACGCTGCAGGTCGAGCACCTGACGCTGGAAACAGAAGAACTGGGCATACCGGGTTTTGCCGAAAACCCGCCCGAGCGTTGCTACCACTGCAAAGCAGAACTGTTCGGCAAGTTGTCGGCATTGGCCAATCGGCTCGGGTACCGCTTTGTGGCTGACGGCTCCAATGCCGATGATACGGGGGACTGGCGACCCGGGATGAAAGCCGCGGCCGAACAGGGGGTAATAAGCCCGCTCCGTGACGCAGGTCTGACTAAGGACGAGGTACGGATGATGGCCCGTGAATTTGGCCTGCCTAACTGGGATAAACCGGCCATGGCCTGCCTTTCCTCCCGCTTCCCGTATGGCCAGCCCATCACAGCAGAAAAAATAGCCCAGGTAGCCGAAGCGGAACGTTTTTTGCGGCAGCTGGGCTTTGGACAGTTACGGGTTCGCCATCACGGAGACACTGCCCGCATTGAACTGCCCGCCGACAGGCTGACGGAAGCGGTAGCCCAGGCGCCGGCCATTGTAGAGCGGCTCCGGCAGCTGGGCTTTACCTACATCAGCCTGGACCTGGCCGGATACCGCTCCGGCTCCCTTAACGAAACATTGGCAAAAACTGCCTCCGCCTGGCAGATGAGTCCGCCCTCGCCAACAGTCCTTTGATGATAAAATAGCGCAGGGCTTGCTGCTTGCGCTATTTTATAGGGTTATGGTATACTTCTGGTAAGGAATTCTGCCGCATAGAAAGGAGAGGCTGCTTTATGCACACGGCGTTGGTACGATTAACCAGTAAAGGCCAGATGACTATCCCTCAGAGCGTTCGTGAGGCTGGCTATTCTTGTTAATTCAGACCACCGTTCCTGCGCCATCCGGCCACCGTTCCTGCGCCATCCGGCCACCGTTCCTGCGCCATCCGGCCGGCATTCTTATCTTATCCGGCCAAAGGCCGG
>QLUR01000034.1 GCA_018725565.1 Bacillota bacterium
CTCCCCAAAGCCCCCAGCTCCCATGCCTGTCCCGGGTAAAAAACAGATCTCCGAACCTTCCCGGGCGGGCGGGAACTGCCACGCCGCGCACTTTAAACATCAGCGTTGCCGCCTGCTGCCTGGCAGTATACCCCTGCTCATCGACCGGCAGCAACTCCTCCGGCCAGTCGCTTCTGCCCGGTAACAGCCTCGCCCCTGCCAAGCGCGCCAGCCGTCCGTCTTCCGAGGCGTCTACAAACACATTCCCTCGTACCGTTTTCCCGATTTTGCCCCAATCGACGCTTCCGTCATTGCCTCGTACCACTTCACGCAGAGAAAGAGCGCTAAGCCTGCCCCTGCTTTTTTTAACCGACTCAATATCCCTGCCGTACAGGACCGTGATGTTTTCAAATGCTGCCAGTTCCGCCCGCAGCAGTTCGGTTGCCTCTCCCGTATTGTAAAATTGCCCGAGATGTCTGTACCAACGCGCAAAAAGACCTCCGCTGACAAGGTTGCCGCGCCAAAGGCGCAGGTCAAAAAAGTTCTGTCCCCCTATCGTGCCAAGACCTCCGGGAGCCGCATCCGGCATTACCAGGAGCACTTTTTTCCCGGGCGCAACACCGGCTGCGCCAACCGCCGCCGCACATCCGCCAAAACCGCCGCCGTAAATAATGATGTCATAAAAAGCGGCGCCTGGACGGCGCAGGGTATGGACCCCGGCCAGCAGCAACCCCAAAATTAAAACGCCGGCCAAGCCTTTTTTTAAACGATTGTTCATGCCAATCACCTCAACTTGTCTGCAACTAGTTCGCCGCCGCAGGCGTTATCCCTGCTGCATAAATTGATTTAATCTGCTGAAAGATCGGTTGCAAAATCGACAATGACGAAGCCGATTATTTTTGTTATACTATACGCAAAGTCGGAAGACTTTGCGTATGCGGGTGACAGGACGTCACCCCGGCGATCGTGAGGTCGTTGAGAGGCCAACGGAAAACTGCGCTTTTCCATTGGCCGGAACGTCGAAAATACAGGACGGATTTTCGACGCCAGGTATAAAAAAATAGTATGCCGGAACTTTTACCCGCGAAACGCGTGTCTAACGGGTTGAGGGGCAAAAGCCGGCACTGGCAGAGGAGCAAATCATGTGGAAGCTGTCAGCCGATTAGTTTGCCGGGCCCAAAAAAGGGACCTGGTGGCCTTTGAGCAGCTAGTTCTAATTTATCAGGACAGAGTCTACGCTTTAGCCCGGCATCTGGCAGGTAACCCGCTTGATGCGGAAGACCTGGCGCAGGAAGTGTTTGTCAGGGCTTACCGTAGCATACATACCTTCCGTGGCGAGTCCGACTTTGGAACCTGGTTGCATCGCATTGCCGTCAACCTGTGGCTGAACAGCAGGCGAAAAGCTGCCGTTGCGGTTGTTTCGCTTGATGAGCCGGTAACGACAAGGGATGGGACACTGCAGCGTGAAGTGTCCACGCTGGAGGGCGAGCCGGAAAGCTTGCTGCTAGGGCGGGAGTTGAATGAACTGTTGCAGAGGGCCTTGGAGGGCCTGCCCAAAGAGCAGCAGGCGGTATTGGTGCTGCGGGAGCTGCAAGACCATACTTATGAAGAAATGGCAAGAATCCTGAATTGTTCGCTGGGAACGGTGCGCTCACGTCTGAGCCGGGCACGGGAGGGCTTGCGCAAAGCTGTGAGCAAACGTGCCGGAGAGCTGGGGGTTCGCCTGGCCGCGAAAGACGAACCGTGCGCCGCAGAAGGGGCTAAAGGGCGGCCGGTCCGTTTCTGAGCATAAAGCATAACTGGACAAAAAGGAAAGGAGGCAACGCTGTGGACTGTAAGGCGGCAAGTAATCTTGTTTCCGGTTGGCTGGACGGGAAGCTGGTCCGCGGCGAAGCTGCCTTTTTGCAGCATTTGAGCGGGTGCCGGGCCTGTGACCTGGAAGTAAGCGAGCTGCAAGCCGTTTTGGCGGCCTTACGGGAGAACAGCTTTGCTGTTCCTGCTGCTCCGGACGGGTTTGCCGGGCGGGTGACGGAGCGGCTGCAGACAGAGACACTGTGCCGCGGCAGCAGTCATCTGCTGTTCAGGAAATTTGCGCTTGTTGCTTCGTTTCTCTTTTTGCTGGGGATGAACAGTCTGCTGGTTAGCCGGTACCTGGGGAAACAAAATCAGGCGGCGCTGCCTCCTGTGCTTACTCCTGCCTCCGACCTGGTAACAGAACCGGCGCCGCCGGAACCTGTGCCAGACCCTGCTAAACAACCTAAGCTGCCTGCGCCTGGCGGGCAGGAAGGCCCTCCGGCGCAGAATGTTGCTGAACCTGTCGCCGGGCCTGTGCCTGAAGTACCCGGGCGGGCAGCCGAATCGCCACCGCTGCCGCCCGCTAAGCAACAGGAAGTAAAGCGCCAGCTGGGAGTTGCCTTCCTTCCCCCGGGCATTATTCCGGACCCGGAAGTGTTCGTGCAGCAACGGCGTGTAACAGAGGGCGTGCTGTTAAAAGTGGCTGTGGCGGAGCTCCCCTTGGCCTCGCAGCGGCTGGAGGAGGCTGCCGGGGCGCAGGGGCTTACGCCGCTCTTGGCCAGTGAAGTGCTTGCGGAAGACGGAAGGCTGATTAAATTGTACCGCTATGAAGTGCCTTATCTGCAGGCCGGCAGGTTTGTCGCGGAGACGCTGAAATTGGGGCGGGTTCTTGAAGAACGGCGCATGAAAGAGGACGTCAGCGATGTATATGGTGAGAAACTGGAGCAATACCGGCAACTGGCGGCCAGGGCCCAGGAAGCTGAGGGTCCGGAAGCGGAAGAACTGCATCTGATGATCAACGCCTTGCTGCTCGACTTGGCAGGGATGCACAGTACGTCCAAGGACATGAAAGCTGTGACTATTTGGCTCGAAAGTTGAGATGTGCAGGTCAAGCAGGCGCGGGAATACAGAAAAGCATATCATAAAGCGGGTGGATTTAATCCACCCGCTTTATATTAATCGTAGTAACGGCTAACTGCTCAAGCTATAGGTTACCGGTAACCAGCCCTGTCCAGCAGCCTGACCGCGGCTTCCTGCAGGCGGCCGTATTCGGCCATACTCAACGGGTCCCGCCTAAAGGCGCCAAAGCCGGCAATAATCGGGTGTGAAGCGACGGCCGGGTTAGCCGGGTATTCGTGGTTTGTGTCGGCAAGCAGCTTCTGCCCCTGCGGGCCGCTCAGCCACTCCAGCAAGCGGATGGCGTTTTCCCGGTTCGGCGAGTGCGTGGTGACGCCTGCGCCGCTGATGTTGACATGGGCGCCTCGCTCACGCTCACCCTGGTTAGCCCAGAACACGCGTACAGGGAAGTTGGGATTGGCCTGCAACAGGCGGCCGAGGTAGTAATGGTTGGTGATAGCCACGTCACCCCTGCCGGCGGCCAGCGTTTCCAGGATCCGCGTGTCGCTGTCAATCAGAATGGGCTGGTTGGCTACCCAGCCGCGGACGATTTCTTCGGCCCTTGCTTCACCATGTGCGGCAATCATGCTGGCCACTAACGACTGGGTGTAGGAATGGGTGGCCGGCCGCATCACCAGCCGCCCGCGCCACCTGGGATCGGCCAGCGCTTCATAAGTGGAAAGCTCCTCCGGGCGCACCCGCTCCGGATGGTACATTAAGGTACGGACGCGCTGCGTCAGGCCGAACCAGCGATTGCCGGGATCACGCAAGGCAGCGGGGATGTTCTGCTGCAAAGTACGGCTGTTGATAGGCTGCAGCAGGCCGTCACGGGCAGCCAGCCACAGGTTGCCGGCGTCAACCGCAAGGTAAACATCGGCCGGCGTGTGGCGTCCTTCCGCCCTGATCCGCTCGCGCAAAACGGCATCGGCACCAGTGGTGAACCTGACCTCGATGCCGGTCGCCCGGGTAAATTCGGCAAAGACCGGCTCCACGCCGTAGTGGCGTGAAGTGTACAGGTTAACCACGCCTCTGCCCCGGGGCTCGGCAGGAGCTGGTGCCGGGTCAGGCGCGGCGGCCCGGAGTGCCACGGTCCTGCCGGGACCATCCCAGTGAACGCGTGAACCCAGCCCCTCACCAAGGAAACGCAGCGGCACCATGACACGCCCGGCCACCAGCATCGGCGCCGCGTCCAGGGTGATGTTCCGACCTCCTCTGACAGCAGTTGTTTCCCCCACCGTCAGCCTAATGACTTCGTCGCCTTTAGTAACTGTTACTGCCCGGGTGCGGCTGTCCCAGCCAACCCTGGCGCCCAACCGTTCAGCGATGATCCGGTACGGCACCATGACACGACCGGCAACCATTTGCGGTGCCGGGTCTAACGTAAGCACTGCGCCGTCAAGGGTGACGCGGATGGGACCCGGTGCCGGGGCAGCCTGGGCCAGGGGGAACATGGCCGCCAGCAAAACCAGCGTAACGGCCAACAGTAAACTGATTCTTCCGGGGATGCCTTTCAATTTTTTCTTCATTCTTTCACTCCTTTTTATTGAATAGTAAAAATTAGAGTAACGGGACACCCACATATGAAAACAGTTATCTATAGATAATAATTCTCATATGAGACTGATAATAAGTATACAAGAGCGCCGAAGGTTTGCCAAGAGCGGTTCAAGGCGCAATTCAGCCAAATGCGCTCAGATTTGCTGTTTATCAAGGCAGACTACACTTATTTGCCGGTTTTTAAAAGTTATCGTGGTGACTGCGGCACATGCTGCCGGACGCGTAAATGATCCTGGCATGTTTTTTGCGGGAGCCCGCTCGGATTGACTATGGTTTCCCTTACAGGTACAATGAGTATAGTAGTGTCTGAGATGGAAGCCGAGCGTCTGCTCGACTTACCGACTGACCGATCAGTCGGAGCAGCGGGAGGAGGAAGGGAATGCGGAAAAGGCTGACTATTTTGTTGGCTGCTGGCTTAGTCTTGCTGTTGGCTGCTGGCTGCGGCCGCGGCGGAGCGCAACAACAGACGGCGGGGCGGGAGCCGGTTACGGTTCGTACAGAACCGGCAAGTGTTGGTGCTATCAGGGAAACGACCAGTTTCAGCGGGGATGTGACGGCAGGCAGCGAGATACAGGTGCTGCCGAAGTTGGGAGGACGAATAATCAGGGTAGCTGCAGCTGTGGGGCAGGAAGTGGACAAAGGCGAGCTGCTGGTAGAGCTGGAGGCGCAGGAACTGGCGGTGGCGGTCCGGCAGGCGGAGGCGACGGCAGAGATAGCCCGTGCCAATCTGCAAAGCTTAAAAGCGGGCGGGACCCTTGCACAACTCCAGGCGGCCGCCCGGCAGGCTGAAGCCGGCTATTTAAATGCCAGGAGCACGCTGGAGCGGATGGAGCTGCTTTACCGGGAGGGTGCCATTGCTTTACAGCAACTTGAGGGGTCACGCCTGCAGGCCCAGGTGGCGGAGAGCCAGTACAGCCTGGCCAGCAAGCAACTGGCAATATTTGAGCGGGGTGAGGGGCAGGTCCAGGTCTTGGCAGCTCAGGTGCGCCAGGCGGAAGCGGCGCTAGAAATGGCGCGGCTGAATTTAAGCAAGGCGCGGATTACAGCGCCGGTAGCCGGCAAGGTCATGTCCTTGGCCGCCGAAGTTGGCAACATGGCTTCACCGGCGCTGCCGGCCGCAACATTGCTCGGCCCGGGAGGCGTGACAGTTACTGCCAGAGTAACCGAGCAGGCTGTCGGCCTGTTTTCGCCCGGGCTGCCGGTAGAGGTGGAAGTGCCGGCACTGGGGACTATTGTTGCCGGAGCAGTGCGGGAAGTGGCGCCGGGTGCGGCGTCCGGCGCCAGGTCTTTTCTGGTGACGGTGCGCGTGGCGGAGACCGGAGGCTTGAGGCCGGGAATGTTTGCGCGGGTCAGGCTGGCGATAGCGGAAAACCCTGCGGCGGTGCTGGTACCGCGCGGAGCGGTGCTGGAGCAGGAGGGCCGGCACTTTGTCTTTACGGTGCTGGATGGCAAGGCGGACCGCCGTGAGGTGACAGTAGGGCTGCGGGACGAAAATTTTGCGGAGATTATCAGCGGAATAGTTGCCGGGGAGGCGGTAATTACTGCCGGGCAGCAGTTTCTTGAGGCTGGCGCGGCGGTGCGCCTGGAGGAGGAAAAGGGCCTGTGAACCTGCCTGCGTTGGCGATCAGACGTCCGATAGCTATCCTGATGGTGGTTTGTATTGTACTGGTGCTGGGCGTGTTTTCCTTTGCCAACCTGCCGCTTGACTTGCTGCCGGAAATGAATTTTCCGATGATGGCTGTTTTTGCTGCTTTTGAAGGAGCCTCCCCGGAGGAAGTAGAAGCGCTGGTGACCAGGCCGCTGGAGGAAGTACTGGCTACCGTGCCGGGAATTGAGCGCCTTACCTCTACTTCCGGGCAGGGGTCGGCAACTGTGCTGCTGGAGTTTTCCTGGGGTGTGGACCTTGACTTCCGGGCGCTGGATGTGCGAGAAAGGATTGATTTAGTTAAAGGCCTGCTTCCCGATGAGGTAGAGACGCCGACTCTTTTCCAGTTTGATCCATCACTGATGCCCCTCCTCTGGCTCTCGGTGAGCGGGGAGGCCTCTCCGGCCGAGCTGAAGCATTTTGCGGAAGAGTACGTCAAGCCGCGTCTGGAACGAATTGAGGGCGTAGCCTCGGCGGCGGTGGCAGGCGGTGTGGAAAGGGAGATACGGGTTCTGGCCGACCCGTCGCGCCTGGCTCACCATGGCCTGACGCTGGAACAGCTGGGACAGCTGTTGCGCTTGGAAAACCTGAATGTTTCCGCCGGACGGCTGGCGGAAGGCGCCAGCGAGCTGCAGGTGCGCGTCCTCGGTGAATTTGCCGGCTTGGCCGATCTGGAAAACCTGGTGCTAAAAGCGGGTCCGGTTGGTACACTGTACCTGCGGGATGTGGCTGAAGTTCAGGAAGGAATTACTGAAGAACAGCAACTGACGCGCCTGAACGGCAAGCCGGGACTTTCGGTGTCCGTTTACAGGCAGTCCGGTGCCAATACGGTCAGAGTTTCTGCGGCGGTCCACCAGGCGCTGCAGGACCTGGAGGGGACCTTGCCGGCAGGAACGGAAATAGGGGTTATTTTTGATCAGGCCGAATTCATCAACCAGTCAATTGCCAATATGCTGAACATGGGCCTTTCCGGCGGAATGCTGGCTATGCTCGTTCTCTACCTGTTTTTGCGGAATTTGCGCGGCACACTGGTTATCGGCCTCGCTATGCCGGTGTCGATTGTCGCTACTTTTGTCTTAATGTATTTTACCGGTCTGACGCTGAACCTGATCACCTTGGGCGGCCTGGCGCTCGGCATCGGCATGATGGTTGACAACGCCATTGTTATCCTGGAAAACATCTTCCGCTTCCGGCAACAGGGCATGGAAGGCAGGACAGCGGCTGTTGCCGGAAGCAATGAAGTAGCCGGTGCGATCATCGCTTCAACGCTGACCACAGTCGTTGTTTTTTTGCCGGTGGTTTTCGTGGAAGGGATTGCCTCGCAGCTTTTCAGTTCCATGGCCTGGACGGTCAGTTTTGCCTTGTTTGCTTCCCTTGCTGCAGCCCTGACCCTTGTCCCGATATTCTCCTCCAGGTTGCTGAAAGTGTCAAACGGCGCAAGTAACGGCTTGTCCTTACGTTTTGACCGTCTTTTTGCCGGAGTGGATAGCTTCTATGCACGGACACTGCGCTTGGCTCTTGGGAGACGAAAGCTGGTGGTTGGTGTGATGATTGCCTCCCTGCTGGGCGCAGCCGCGCTGGTGCCCCTGGTAGGCACGGAATTTATTCCGGGGATGGACGACAACTGGCTGGTAGTTAATGTCAGGCTGCCTGACGGAGCATCCCTTTCAGAGACCAAGCAGCTGGCGCTCCGCCTGGAAGAGCGGCTGATGCAGGTGGATGAAGTCCAAGACACCTTTGTAAACATAGGGGCCGCCTCCGGCATGAACATCGGAGGCGGCCAGCGCAACCGCGCTACCCTGGAGCTGCGTCTGAAAGACCGGGGAGAGAGGAGTGCGACTAACAACGAGGTGGCTGAGAATATCAGGGTGCTGACCTCTGCTGTGGCGGGTGCGGAAATCACGGTGCGCCCCTCCCAGAACATGACGCTGGGGACAGGAGGGGCACCGGTCGATATTTTACTGAAAGGAGATTCTTTGCCGCTCTTGCAGCAATTGGCGGCAGAGGTTAAAACCATTGTGGAACAGGTGGATGGCACACGGGAAGCAGCCACCAGCTTTGATCGCGCCTGGCCGGAAATGCAGGTCAGAGTAGACCGGGAACGGGCTGCTGCCTTAGGAGTCCAGTCGGCCGCGGTAAACAGTACCCTGCGGATGGCGCTTGGCGGTCAGGTAGTCACTCGTCTGCGACAGGGCGGAGAAGAAGTGGACGTGAGGTTGCAGGTGCCGGAAAAGCTGCGGGAAACCTTAACAGGGCTGCAAAGCCTGGAGGTGACAACGCCGGCAGGCCTGCGCGTGCCGCTGGGCGAGGTGGCGGAATTCAGCCCGGCCATGGGCGCCATAAGCATTGCCCGTCACGACCAGGTGCGCAGTGCCAATGTTACGGCTCAGCTTACCGGCCGGCCGCTAGGTGATGTGGTGGCTGATATCCGGCAGGGGTTGGAAAGGGTGGCACTTCCGGCGGGCTATACGGTAGAATTTGCCGGGGAACAGCAGCAGATGGCCGAGTCTTTTGCCTCGCTCGCGCTGGCTTTGCTCCTGGCCGTGCTGCTCGTATATCTGATCATGGCGGCACAGTTTGAATCGCTGCTCCATCCTTTTATTATCATGTTTGCCTTGCCGCCTACTTTTGTGGGAGTGGTTCTGGCGCTGGCCATAACCGGCCGGACGCTGAACGTGCCGGCGCTGATCGGGGTGATTATGCTGGCCGGCATTGTGGTCAACAATGCCATTGTGCTGGTCGACTATATCAACCAGCTGCGGCAACGCGGACATTCCTGCCGTGAGGCTATTTTGCTGGCCGGGCCGGTGCGCCTGCGGCCGATTCTGATGACTACGCTTACCACGGTACTTGGTATGCTGCCTATGGCGCTGGGGCGCGGCGCGGGCGCCGAAACAACGGCACCGCTGGCCACCGCCGTCATCGGCGGGCTTTCGGTCTCCACCATGCTGACGCTGCTGCTGGTGCCGGTCATCTACAGCTTGCTTGACGAATTAGGGGAACGGTTACGAGCCTGGAGGGAAAAAGGGTTTATCAGGGGGGCTAGATTGTGAAGCTAAAGTTTATGAAGGACAGAGCAGCCGCATTGGGGGTAGTGCTTTTAGTGCTGCTGGCAACTGCCGGAGCAGGTCTGGCTGCCGGAGCGGCGTTGTCGCTGCAGCGCGCCAGGGAGTTGGCACTGCGGGATAACCCGGCGGCAGACCTGGCGACAGTGCAGGTGGACCTAGCCCGAGCCGGCGCCGACAGAAAGCGGCAAGCGGTGAACGACGCTGTGTACCGGCTGATTATCGGCAAGGATTTGCTGCCGAATGAATGGACGCTTGTTTATGTCGGCTCGCTGCAGGCGGAGCAGATGGAAACCCTGGCCGCCCACCATGAGCGGGCAGAGCGCGACGGGCTGCTGCTGGAAGTGCAGCGAAATTACCTGGAAGCCTACATGGCCGGCGACCGCCTGAACTTGGCGAACCTGGCGCTTTCGCGGGCCAGGGAGCAGCAAAGGCTGGCGGAAGTCGCATTTTCTGCCGGGACGGTGGCCAGGAGCGATATTCTAGCGGCGCAGGCCCATGCCGCGGCAGCCGAAGCCCGGGTTATTGCCGCTGAACACGGCGTCCGGTCGGCAAGCGCCGCTTTAAACAGGTCGCTGGGCCGGCCGCTGGAGGCAACGGTGGAACTGCCGGCGGAGGTCAGCCTGCCGGAGCGGGGCACGCCTGACCTGCAACGAGGCCTGTCCGAGGCGGAAAATTCGCGCCTGGAGATAATCAGGGCCAGAGAAACGCTGCGCCTTAAGGAAAGAGAAAGAGATTTTGCCGGGCACGCCCCAGGTGCTGTCAGCCGGCGGGAGGCGGAGCTGGCGGTGGACGAAGCGCGCCTGCAGCTGGAGATAGGACTGTCGGCTGTTCGCCTGGAAGTTTACCAGCTTTACTACCGGCTGGCCGGGCTGGAGAAGCAGCTGGCGGCGCTGGAGCAGGGTGTCAGCTATTCCGCCGAAGCACACCGCTTGGCGCTCTTGCGTTACCAGGCAGGAGTGGGAACCGAACAGGAGGTGACCGCCGCCCGGGATTTACTGGCCGAACGGGAACAGGAGCTGCTGCATGCCCGTTATGAGGGGTATCTCGACTACCTTAGCTGGCACCTGGCTCCCGGCCGGCGGCTGGAATGGACCGGTCAGCCCATTTTGCCGGTCAGGTAAGCTTCTGTCCGGCTATCCCTGGCGTGTACAAAAAGCTCGGCTGTAGGGCCGGCTTCCACCAGTTCGCCGTGTAGGACAAAGGCCGTCTGCCGGGAGATGCGGGCGGCCTGTTGCATGTTGTGAGTGACAATGATAACTGTATATTCCTCCTGCAGCTCTTTTATCAGTTCTTCAATGTGCATGGTGCTGACCGGGTCCAGCGAGGCGCAGGGTTCGTCCATCAGAAAAACTTCCGGTTCTATTGCCAGAGCGCGGGCGATACACAACCGCTGTTGCTGGCCGCCGGAGAGCAAGGCGCCCGGGCGGTCCAGAAAGTCCTTAACTTCATCCCAGAGCGCCGCCTTGCGCAGACAGGCTTCCACCCGTTCCCTTAAGGAGCGGCCGTATGCCAGTCCGTGCAGGCGCAGGCCGCTGGCCACGTTTTCAAAAACCGACAGGTGCGGGAAAGGGTTGGGCTTTTGGAAAATCATGCCTACCCGCCGGCGCAGTTCAACCCGGTTGGTGCCTGCATCCAGGATATTCTCCTCCCCTATAAGGATTTTCCCGGCGACGCTGGCGCCGGCATACAGGTCATGCAGCCTGTTGATGCAACGCAGCAGGGTGGTTTTACCGCACCCTGAAGGGCCGATTAACGCCGTTACTTCTTTTTGGCAGGCCCGCAGGGAAACGTTTTTCAGCACCTGCTGCCGTCCAAACCAGAACGACAAATTTTCAATTGTCACGTCCAGGGCCATTCTATCCCCTCCTGTTTTTGACGGCAATAAATAGCTGGGCCGCAATATTAAGCATGAGTACCATCACTACCAGAACGAGCGCCGCTCCCCAGGCCTGCTGCTGCCAGTCGGCAAAAGGACTGATGGCGTAAGTATAGATCAGCACCGGCAGGCTGGCAGTAGGCTGCAGCAGGTTTTCCGGCCAAAAAATGCTGGTGAGCGCGGTCAGCAGGACGGGCGCCGTCTGGCCTGCGGCCAGCGCCACGGCCAGCATTACGCCTACGGCTATCCCGGCGGCTGCCGCCGGCAGCACCAGCCTGAGCACGGTCTGTTTTTTGCTGGCGCCAAGTGCCAGAGAGGCCTCCCGCCAACTGTTTGGGACAAGCCGCAGCATTTCCTCGGCGGAGAGGGTAATAACCGGCATCATCATCACAGCCAGGGCGATACCTCCGGCCAGCGCTGAATATTGGCCCGTGCGCAACACCAGCAAGGTAAAAACAAACAGGCCGACAATCAGGGAGGGAACCCCGGTCAGCACCCGGGAGGCAAAGCGGCAAGCTGCGGCCAACCTGCTTTTGGGGTTTTGGTCAAGATAAACGGCTGCGGCAACTCCACAGGGCACAGCCAGCAGAGCGCCGAGAGCCACCATCACCAAGCTGCCCAGCAAAGCATTGCCGATACCGCCTCCCGGTACCCCTACAGGTGTGGGTAAGGCGGTTAAAAAAGCCGGGCTAATGACGCCGGCGCCGCGCTGAAAAATATAATAGAGAATTAAAAACAGCACAGAGATGACCAGCAGCGCTGCCAGGCGGCATACAGCCTCCGGCACAAAGCTTTTTACCAGACGCCATTTTGTGTCAGGCATGTCCGGCAACTCCTTTCCCTTTAAGTTTGCCAGGCTGCCGTGCGCCGGAGGACCACTGGTCTGTCCGGTAGACAAGCCAAACGGCGACTAGGTTGATCAGCAAAGTAATCATAAAAAGCAGCAGGCCGAGCAGGAGCAGGGAGGAAAGATGCAAACCGAAAGCCTCAGGGAACTCGTTGACCACCTGCGATGCCGCGGTTTGTGCCGGCGCCAGCAGGGAAACAGGAATCACGTTAGCGTTGCCGATGACCATAGTAACAGCCATGGCCTCGCCGATGGCCCGGCCCAGCGCCAGCAGCAGGGCACCGGTAATCCCGGTCCTGCTGACCGGCAAAACTACGCGGGTAATCATTTCCCAGCGGGTGGCACCCAAAGCGAACAGGCCTTCACGCAAGTCTTGCGGCACCGCCCGCATCACCTCCCGGGAAATGGCGGCAATGGTCGGTAAAATCATGATGGTCAGTACCAGGCCGGCGGTCAGTACGCTGACACCGATGGACGGCCCCTGAAAAAAGGGCAAAAAGCCGAGACGACTTTCCAAAAACAGGCCAGGGCCTGTTCGCATCCAGGGTACCAGCACGAAAATCCCCCACACCCCATAGACAACACTGGGGACGGCTGCCAGCAACTCCACCAGGAAGGAAACCGGCTTTTTCAGCCAGTGCGGTGCCAGTTCACTTAAAAAAATAGCGGTGCCCACCCCCAGCGGTCCGGCCAGCGCCAGGGCCAGCAGGGAGGTGATGACAGTCCCGAGGATGGCTGGCGCAGCCCCGTAAACATCAATCACCGGGTTCCAGACTGCCGAAAACAGAAAAGCAGGGCCGAAAGCCCTCAGGGCTGGCCATGCTCCCCACAGGACGACCAGGAAAATAGCGCCTACCAGCAAAAGCATGCTGACGGCTGCGGCCGCGGTCAGAAACGGGAAGATGCCTTCCCCGTTTCTTTTAGGGGAAGCAATTTTAATTTGCTCCATAAATTCGCCTCCAGACAATAGTACTGATAATCGTACTGAAGAAGAGGCAGGCGTTTTGGCGAAAAGCCAGAGCGCCTGCCTCTGGAATTCTTATTATAGATAAAATTTACCGCCAGACGGGAGTATTGTTATGATTAATGGTCCGTATCTGTTCACGCACCCTGTTAAGCACTTCCTGAGGCAGCGGGGCATAGAACAGGTCAGCGGCAAAGGGCTCCAGGTTACGTTCCACGATGGCCCAGCGCAGGAAATCGACGACGACCCGGGCTTCTGAGGCGTCAGCCTGGTCGCGGTGTACCAAAATCCAGGTCAGTCCGACAATCGGGTAAGCGGCAGTGCCGGGAGAGTTGGTGGGGTGGTCCAGAGGGCCGACGTCGGCAGCAGCAGCTGCTGCGGTAGTCGCTTCTACGGTAGGTCCCACGAAATTGCCGGCACGGTTACGCAAAGCTACAGTATTCAACCGGTTGAGGATGGCGTTGGACAGCTCCACATAGCCGACAGCGCCGGGGAGATGGCTGACCTGGGCGGCTACTCCTTCGTTGCCGCGGGCGCCGATATTGCCGGCGGAAGGCCAGGAGACCGTGGTACCTCTCCCGACCCGTGTGCGCCACGGCTCGCTGATTTTGGACAGGTAATCGGTAAAGATAAAGGTAGTACCGCTGGAATCCGAGCGGCGAACAACGGTGATGCGCTGGTCAGGCAGCCGTACCCCTGGGTTGAGCGCGGTGATACGCGCGTCGTTCCAGTTGGTGATGACCCCCAGAAAAATATCGGCCAGCACGTCGGGAGACAGGCGCAGACCCGTCGCAGCACCGGGGATGTTGTAAACAACGGCCACGGCGCCCATCACGGCCGGCACATGCAAAATCTCGTTTGGCCTGACCCCCGCCTGCTGCTCGGCGGTCAGCGGCGCGTCAGTACCGGCAAAATCAAATGTTCCGCCTAGAATTCCCCTGATGCCGGCGCCGGAGCCTACCGAGGCGTAGTCAATCCTGATGGCAGGGCTGGTGATGCGGGCATATTCGTGTACTAACCGTTGATACAAGGGATTGGGGAAAGTTGCGCCGCCGGTGGTCAGCCGCAGCTCCCTTTCAAGCGGCGAGCGCCTCCTGGAGGCATCGGTGCTGGCGATTCTGACGATGCGCTGAGCGCCGTCCCATTCTACCCGGGCACCCAGCGCCTCACCGACAAAACGAAACGGCACCAGCGTACGGCCTTCCAGGATTTGTGCCGGCTGGTCAAGTGTTCTCGGGCTGCCGTTGACGGTAGCCGACCTGTTGCCGATCACCAGAGAAATCACGTTACCCGCCTTGCGGCCGGTAACCGTCTGGGTGGCCGCCTCCCAGGAAACGTCGGCGCCCAGTGTTTCAAAAATGACGCGCAGCGGCACCATGGTACGGGCCCCGGCACCGGTGCCGACAATCACCGGCGGGACCTCGCTCGGCACCGTGCGGCCGTCAAACTCAATCGTAATGGGCCGGGCCTGCGCCACGGCGGCCGGCAGCAGGGTTAACAGCAGACCCAGACAGACAAAAGCGGAGATTATCTTTTTGGATAAAGGTAAGAATTCTCTTCTCACTGGCAAGTTTCCTCCTTAAAATTTTTACTCTCCCGAAAAAGTTTACTCAATGCTGTTCAGGCAAGTCCAACTTCAGCTCGTGTTTTGCCGTGCCTCCTTTCAGGCATGGTTTCTACGGAAACTCACATTAACTTTATCTTAACAAAGTTTTGTTAAATGAGATGGCGTTTAATGTTAAGAGAAGATTAAATTTTGGTTAAAAATCCAAAACCCCGGTACACTCCCGGATAGCTTTTTCGAAAACTGAAAAGGCAAAGTCTAATTGTTCCGTTGTCACGATTAACGGCGGATGCCAAATGATACAGTTTCCGGCTGACAATTTAAAGGACAGGCCATTTTTCAGGCAAGCATATAGAAGCCTCTCCGCCAGGTCCTCGTTTTTTTCCTTGGTCTTGCGATTCTTGACAAATTCAAAACAGATTAACAGGCCGGCTATGCGAATATCGCCCAAGCATTCATAGCGGTTAAACAGTTGGGCGGAACGCTTGGCCGCGTATGCTGAAAGCACATTGCAGTGCTCGAGAAGTTTAAATTCAGCGATATAGTTCAGGGTGGCGCAGATAGCGGCACAGCCCGCCGCGGGCTTTTCATGAGTATAATGACCCAGGGAGATATCGTGGGCGCAATCAAGCCTAGTTCTGGCAAGCACTGCCGCCTGCGGAATGACGCCTCCTCCCAGCCCTTTGCCAAGCACTAAGATATCCGGCTCAATACCAAAGAGTTGGTGGGCATAAAAGGCGCCGCTTCTGCCAAGCGCTGTGGGGATTTCATCAAAAATCAGGAGAATATCGTTTGTAGCGCAAATCCTCTTCAGCCGCTGAAAGTAAGATGCCGGTGGAACATGGACATCCGTTGCGCGAATGGGCTCAAGCAGCAGGGCTCCGATATCCCCCTCGTTTTGGATTATATATTCAACATAATCCAGGCAAAATTGCGCTACGGCCTCTTTAGAGGTGCTGCCAATCAGGCTGCGGTATGCATTGTAGGGAATTGCCTTAATACTTCCCGGCATCATCGGACCCATATCTTTTGAAAAGACGTATTCCCCTCCGGCTGAAATGGCATCCAGTCCCGCCCCATGAAAGGATTCCCACATGGAAATGACCTTATGTCTTCCTGTCACCTTTCGCGCAATTTTTAAAGCAAGCCCGACAGCCGCACTGCCTGACGGTACGAACAGCGCTTTGTAGTCTTTTGACGAGGTCTTTTCTATCAAGCGAGAGGCTGCCTCTACGGCAATATCCGCCGTATACCGTCTCGGTATAAACGGGATATTTCCCAGTTGTTTATACACAGCTTCAATAACATACGGATTCTTATATCCTATCTGGTGCACGCTGTTTCCATGAAAATCCAGATACTTTTGCCCGCTCATGGCCTGAAGGTAGCAGCCCTCTGCATCGATAATGACATCCATGCAGGGAGTGGACATGGATTGCTTGATAAAAACTGCTTCATCCTCTTCTAGGAGACGCCTGCTTTCTTCATCGAGGCCGTTGATCCACAGCTGCCTGCGCGAACTGGTGTTGAGCTCCCCTTCGCGGTTCAATCTTTGATTACCGTGCATTGGGTCTTTTCCCTTCAGCAAGCAATCCATTGATTTTTTCAATCAGTGGTGGCAGTTCTGCCATAGTTTCAATAACAAAATCGGCGCCTGCCAGCATAAAAGCATCCCTGGCAATATTTACGGCAGCCTGCCGTTTCGCCTCAGGCAATGCTTTATACTCCTCCAGGCCAAGACCCATTTGAGAACTTCCGGCAATAACTGCTGCTGACCAGACACCGGCGTTACGGCCTTCCTGAATATCTGCCACAGTATCTCCAACCTTTATCGTTTTCCAGGAGGAAGTTATCCTAAGCGCTTCAATATTTCTGAAAATCATATAGGGAAACGGTCTGCCAAAGGAGGCTGTAGCATCCGGTGTAATAACAAAATCTGCTGCGTAGCCTTTTTCCCTTGCAGAATGAACCACAATATCCATCATGATGTCGGTATATCCCGTGGTTGAACCGATTTTTAGCCCCATATCCTTTAAGGCCCTCACTGTATCCAATACGTGGGGCAAGGGGTCGGAATACTCCTTTAAAGAAGCAAGCAGCAAAGATTCAAACCCCTTAAAAAGCAGGTCAAGATCTCTTTCCGCGAATTTCCTGCCATGCTTTTCTTCCCACAACCGGCTGATTCTCGGCATCTGAAGCATAGTCTTGAGATGGTCTCTTTTCAACATTCCCATGGGCGACCTTATTTCCTCCATGGTCACTTCTACGCCGGCTTTTTTGAATATCTCCAGAAAAGCATTAACCGGTGCAAAGCAGCCAAAATCAACGGTCGTACCTGCCCAGTCAAAAATAACACCCTGAATAGCGTTTTCAATATCATGCATTTATAGCACCTCTTCCTGTGCGGCAGGTTTTTCTTCGCTTTTTAACGTCATTAAATCAGAAAGCACGGCAA
This sequence comes from Bacillota bacterium, assembly GCA_018725565.1. Lineage (GTDB taxonomy): Bacteria > Bacillota > Dethiobacteria > Dethiobacterales > Dethiobacteraceae > HKB214. The sequence continues at coordinate 16,866 of QLUR01000034.1, forward strand.
CTAATCGTTTAATGTCCTCAGGGCAGATATCCCCAATATTTCCAATGCGAAAGGTATCAGCTTTCGAGATTTTACCGGGATACAAAACAAACCCCCGTTGTTTGGCCTTCTGATAAAAGGCCTTGAAGTTGAAATCCCGGTCCGGATAGATAAAGGACGTGATAATTGGAGACTGTACTTCGTCTGAAAGCAACGTCTGAAATCCCAACGAACGCATTCCTTCAACCAAAAGGCGGTGATTCTCTTGATATCGATGAAGGCGGGCTTCAACGCCTCCTTCGTTCTCCAATTCCGTTAAAGCCTGATAAAACGCCCTGACGACATGAGTTGGGGAAGTATACCGCCATTTCCCTGAAGGGTCCATCTGCTCCCATTGATCGAACAGATCAAGCACCAGGGACCGGGCATTGCCCTTGCATTTCAGAAGTTGCTCCCTTCTCGCGATCACAAAAGCAAAGCCTGGAACTCCCTGAATGCACTTATTAGCAGAGCTGATCAGAAAATCAATCTCCAGCTTGGAGATATCCATGGGAATCCCTCCAAAAGAACTCATGGCATCAACAATCAGGACTTTATCATACCGTTTGACTAAGAGGGCAAGCTCCTGTAAGGGATTCAATATCCCCGTAGTAGTCTCACAATGAACGAAGGCAACATGCGTAATCCGCTTCTCGCTTTGCAACAGCTGCTCAAGCTCATCCAAGCCAGGGGTTTTGGTTTCCTCATACTCGAGCTTGACGTAATCTATCTTTAACCGCTCAGCCATTTGGATCATGCGCTGGCCATAAGCCCCGTTGCTAATGAACAAGACCTTTCCGTCTCCTGCAACCGCTGTGCCCAGGCATGCTTCAACCGCGAAGGAACCGCTGCCCTGCATTAAGATAGCCGTATATTTTTCTATATCTTTTGTCGCCATCTTCACCAGGCGGCCCCGAATATTTTGCACGATTTCAAGATTATAATCATCATCCCATGTACACCAATCCTGAAGCAGGGCATTCCTAACGCCTTTGGAAGTGGAAAGCGGCCCGGGTGTCAAGAGAAGATAGGGATTATCGGGGATTTTATGGTCAATCATCTGGCAGATCCGCTCCTTTTTTGTCAGCTTGTTTTTTAATACCATACAGGTACAGCTCATACATGCTTCTGATAATCAGATTAACTATCAGGATCAGCAGGCCCATGGCCGATGCCTGAGCAAAATTACCTGCTCCTGCCATATGGGTGATGGCAATAGAGGCCACCTTAAAATCAGCAGAATATAAGAAGACGACCGCCGAAACCGTCACCATAGCATTGACAAAGTAGTACATAAATATTTCCAAAATAGCCGGCAGCGACAGGGGAGCACTTACCTTCGACAGGATTTTCCAGCTGGGTATTCTCATGCTTTCCGCAATGCTTTCAAATTCCTTGTCCAGTTTTTTTAAGGCCCCTGACGCTGTAGCATAGGGAACGGCATAAAAGTAGACAATGTTGGCTAAAACCAGGATAATGACCGTACCATAAATAAAGTTCAGCGGATTTGAACTGGAATTAAAGAAAAAGATAAACGACAATCCGATGACCATGCCCGGAAGCGCGATAGGCGTAACTGAAAGAAGTCTGCCTAATTTTTTTAAGGGGTTCATCCCTTTTCCCTTTTCAATCAGATAGGTATAAATAAACACAAAAATAGTGCCAAACACAGCGGTAAGCAAGCTCATGCTGATGGAGTTGACAAAACTTTGCATTCCTCCGAATGCCCGGCCAAATCTAAAGTGCTCCAGGGTGAAGCATCTTTCAAAGGGAAAGAATCTCATAAAAGCATTCACGACCAGCGCGCCGATAAAAATTAAGAAAAAAGCAACGACCAGGAAACATACCGCAAAAAATAATCCATCTCTCAGGCTATTTTTATTGACCTTTAACTCAACCGCTTTCGCGCTGATTTCACTGTAGTTTTTCGCGATTAGTATCCTATCCGCGACAAAGGTCAGAATCGCCGGGAACAGAAGGATGGTGCTTACTACGGCGCCCATGTTGAAATTAAATTGTCCCGCCACCTGTTTAAACAGATCGGTAGCTAAAACATTGTAGCCGCCGCCAACAACTTTAGGCGCTCCAAAGTCAGTAAACGCTAATGTAAAACAGACAAACAAGGAATAGACCAGCGTGTATTTTACTTCCGGCACAGTTATTCGCAAAAATTTAGTCAGGGCATTGCATCCCATGGAATCGGCAGCCTCATAAAGCCGGCCGTCAGCGTAATGTAATGTTACATAAAACATTAGAAAGGCCTGAGGAAACGTATAAATTATACCCGCTAAAATAATCCCTATTCTTCCATATAATTCTATTTCCAACCCTAGTTGCGTCAGTATTCCTTGCCTGCCGAAAAGGAGGATCAGGCCGATGCCATGAACAACGGTAGGAACAAAAATAGGAAACAATGCCGCATATCTGAAAAAGCCCTTGAATTTAATATTGGTTCTCTTAAGCGCATAGGCATAGGCAAAGCCCAGAATCGTGCTAACAACAGACGTTGTCAGCGAAACATTTAATGTGTTGAGGATAGAGTAAAATAAAGCAGGCTGTGAAAAATAGTTTACATAATTACTAAGGCCTACAAAACTGCCGCCGGAGTCCTGAAAAGCCTTTATAAATAAGCTGAACAGCGGAAAGACCATCCCTGCCAAAAAAGCGCTTGTCAGAACCGACATTAAAATAAACTGAGAGGGATTTGTGATACGAAGCATTTTGTTATAGTTCAGTTTCATCAGACTGCTTCTTGCACATCCGCATATTGGAGCAAATGCCTGTCGGCGGCTTTTAAATAAACCGTATCATTTTCCTTCAATTCCAGGGTCGCAGCTTTTTCTGCCGGAAGGTCAACACAAATTTCAAGATTATCATGGAGCTTGCTGTAGACTCTGATCATGGCGCCTTTAAACTCTAAAGAACTGACTTTTCCGGTCCAGAAGTTTCCTGGCAAATGGTTTTTCGTCAGCTCGATATTTTCTGGCCGGACGCCAAAAGTGCCGGCATAGTTTTTATAGAAATTCATCGTCCCGATAAAGTTGGCGACAAATGTGCTGACCGGGTTTTCATATATTGTTCTTGGCGCTCCGACTTGCTCTATCACCGCGTTGTTCATCACGATGATGCGATCTGCCATTGTCAAAGCCTCATCCTGGTCATGGGTCACCATAATCGTTGTAATGCCAAGCTCCCGCTGTATTTTACGGATTTCCAGCCTCAGCCTGGCCCGCACCTTTGCGTCTAACGCGGATAACGGTTCATCCAGCAACAGATATCCGGGAGACAAGGCAATCGCCCGGGCCAAAGCGGTTCTTTGCTGCTGCCCACCCGAGAGCTGGGCAGGGTATTTATTTTTGTGCTCTAGCAAATCGACAAGCGCTAAGACCTGCAAGGCTTTTGCCCTTTGCTGCGCCTTGTTCAAGTCTTTCTGCTGGGACAAGCCAAACAAAACGTTCTGTTCGACCGTCATGTTTGGAAACAGAGCATAGGATTGAAATACGATACCGAAATTTCGCTTGGCAGGAGGCAGCATCGTACAATCTTTCCCGTCAATAATGACTTTACCCTGGTCCGCCGTTTCCAGTCCCGCAATAATCCGCAGGAGCGTAGTTTTTCCGCACCCTGACGGCCCCAAAATGCAAACAAGCTCACCTTTATTGATTTCTGCGCTGACACCTTTAAGCACTGTTTTTCCCGCAAACTGCTTATAGATGTCTACAGCCTTCAAATAACAGATAAACAACACCTCCCAAATTCAAGTCAATGCAGCGGCACCTGCTGCATTGACTTGGGTAAATATTGTTAAGAAAATTATCTTGGGGCCGTTTTTGCGTCGTATCGCTGCATCCACTTGCTAAGGATATTGTCCCTGTTTTCAGCAGCCCAGGAAAGGTCATTGTCTATCAGCTGATCAACTGGGTTAAAGGTAAAGCCTTCATAACTGCCGCCTTTTCCTGTCGAGATAATCGGATAATTAGCCTTATAAAGGTTCATCGCCTCATCTGATATGGCCCAATCAAGGAAGGTCTTAGCTGCAGGCTTGATTTCATTCTTTTTCATTAGGGCATTGGCTTCCATATCCCAGCCTGAACCCTCTTCCGGGAAGATGATTTTAACGGGCGCCCCAAGTCTTTTCTGCCTGATACCAGCATATCCAAAGCTGATACCGACTACGGTTTCACCAGCCGCAGCCATTCTTGCCGGCTTTGATCCGGAGTGGACATAATGTGAAATGTTTTCGTGGAGTTGATCAAGGTATTCCCAACCTTTTTCCGTGTCTTTTCCCTTAAGCTGAAGCAGGCCTGTAACGGTTAAAAATCCTGTTCCTGACGAAACCGGATTGGGCATCACGATATGTCCCTTGAATTCAGGCTTCAGCAAATCCTGATATGACGTTATCTCCGGCAATCCTAGTCTTTGTGCTTCAACGGTGTTAACAACGAACGCTGTTTCCCAGGCAGTAATCCCTACCCAAGTCGGAACCGGTTTAGCAGATCTAAATTTAGGAAGGATCCTTTCAACGCCTACAGGGGCATAAGGTTGCAACATTTCTTGATTGTCAAGCACCATCAAGGATGATGCCGCTAATCCCCAGACAAGGTCCGCCTGCGGATTGCCTTTTTCGGCAAGCAGTCTGGCCGTGATAACGCCGGTGGATTCTCTCACGATATTTACCTTTATATCGGGGTATTTTTGATTAAATGCCGCCAGATATTCAGTTACCAACTCGTCCTCAAGTGCTGTATAAACAGTGATTTCCCCTTTTGTGGGATCTGCCGCGGCCTGCCGCTGGCCGCAGCCGGCCAGGCCTCCGAGAGAGCCAATTAATAACAGCGCCGACAAGACGTACAATAGAATGGTCCGTTTCATTTCATTCCCCCCTCATAGTTTACACTGGCTTAATCTTAACAAATGAATGTTAATTTAGATGGGGATTCAGATTAAGTCAAGATTAAATTTTGGTTAAAAATAGAAAAAACCACCCATATAGGATGGTCTGCGATGAAGGACTAGAGTTGTCTTTCCGCGAAACGGCTATACGCAACGCCGAAAATGCAGGACGGATTTTCGACGTCATGGATAACTAGCGGCGGGTCAAGTAACGCATGATCAGAGCCGCCGCCTCGGCACGGGTGGTGTTATCCCGCGGACGGAAGCGGTTTCGCTCATCACCGGCAAAGAAGCGGTTATTCACGGCAATGCCAACGGCAGGCAGCGCCCAGGCGGAGATAGCGTGAGTATCAATAAAGGTAAGGAAAGCGCCGGCGGCAGTACGGCCGTCAAGGGCCAAAACACGCGCCAGGATGGCGGCTGCCTGCTCCCTGGTAACAGGCTCGCGCGGCCTGAAAGTTCCGTCCGGAAAACCAACCAGCAAGCCGGCACGGGCAGCGGCGGTAACCACGGGGTGGAACCAGTCGGCTTGCCGCACGTCGGAAAAAAGGGAGGCGGTATCTTCCGGGGCCAGTCCACGGGCCAGCGTGACCAATTTGGCAAACTCGGCCCTTGTTACAGGCCGTTGCGGGGCGAAATAACCCTGGTAACCGGCCACAAGGCCGCGCCAAGCCAGTTCTTCGATAACGGCATGGGCCCAGTGGCCGGCTCTGACATCAGCGAACAAGGGCATCTGTTGTCCCTGCAAAATGACCGAAGAGTAAGAAACGGCCACATCTCCGCCTGACCAGCGCCATTGCCAGGCCATGGGTTGCAGGGAGAAAGGCAGGTGCCGGTATGATGCAGGCAAAGCGGCAAAGAATTGCCAGGGCACTTCAGGGGAAGTAATCGTCGGCTCTACAGGTACCCATCCGTGGGAAGACACAAAAAATTCGGCCCAGGCATGTTTCTCAAAATCGGTGTCGCCAGGCAGGACAGCTCCGTAGCCGAACACCATTCTGGCCGGAATCCCGCTTGCGCGGCAGAGAGCCACAAACAACGCAGCGTAATCCTCACAAACACCGGAGCGGCGGCGCAGCGCCGACAACGCCCCTACATTGCGATAAGGCCCGCCGTAGACCAGGGATTGCTGGACAAAGGCAAAAAAAGCCCTGGCCTGTGCCACGGGGTCAGCAAGCCCTGCGGTCAGTTCCGCCGCCTTGGCCGTTATTTCCGGGTGGTCGCTTTCTACTTTGGCTTCCGGTCGCAGGTAGGAAGAGTGTGGCCGGGGGAAAACTTTTGCCGTCGTCTCCAGGTCAAAATGCACGCCGTAGTTGCGGACTAGGGTTTCCAGCGTAATTATGATTTTTTCGCCGGCCTGCAGGCGTGGGATGAGAAACTCGGCCGTGATGTTTCCCCGTTCGTCCCGGCTGGTCTTGGCAGGCGTCCTGCTCCAGCGGCTGAGCAAAACTTCCTGGTTGCTGAACTGTTCCCGGTGAACGGCGGGAAGCGTCAGCGTAATATTTACGGCGGACCTGGCTCCCCGGTTATGGACCAGGTACGACTGCCTGAGCGTATATAGCCGGTCCTCGCTGCGGGCGTACGGTGCTGCCGCCAGAACCGGCTGCATCACTGCTGCCGCCAGCAGACAAACTAAAGCGGTAACCAGCCGCAGCTTTTTTTTCATTGTTGCAGGCCTCCCTTGAAAGAAGGTTTGACAGCGCCTGGCAAAAAGATGTTCCGGGCTGTCAGCAGGAAACTAATCCTTACATATATAATTAATCTAATTAAGCGGCTGGATTGGTTCCGGGAGCGACAGCCGCAAAGGGCCCTCATTATCTTAGCTGATGAGGCCCTCGCACCAGGAAGACAGCTGTGGCGGAGGTAATTCTGGCACCACGGCCGTCGGCCCGCGGGACAAGCAGCAGGTGGTTGCGGGTAAGCGCGGCGCCTGTATCCAGGTTAGTACCGTTTGTTATGTTTACCAGGCCGTTACCCGGGGTGTTGCCGACGGCGGCGGCCGTTCCGGCCCGCAGGATAATTTCAGTGCCGGCACCGCCTTCTAAGAATGCCCCCCGCGAGGCGTTAACCAGCACAAAAGTGCCGCCCCCTCCTCCGGCTGCGGCATGCTGTTGCACGAAGTCACGCAGCATGCTTAAGGTGACCAGCGGGTCTTCGGGGGAACCGGGTTCCGGAAAGGCGGCACTGTCTGCCGTATGCGGAGGGTAGATGACGGCGGCAAGCGTAAGCAGCAGGGCGAAGGACACGAGCAGGAGCAAAGCGGGCAGGTTATGTTTCATTGCTATTCCCCTTTCACTTTTCTACCAACATTGATTATACCTGTTTTCCCCCAGGCGGACAACCGCCAAAATCTGCCCGGTGACGCCAGAATCAGCCGGGAGAGAAAGCATTTTTATGCGCAGCGTCGAAAATGCAGGACGGATTTTCGACGTCATGTAAAACAGAGGAGCACGATAATGAAAAAAATATTGACTGTGTTGACCATAGCCGCTTTGACGGCCGCAGTTTTGGCGGCAGCGGCCGGTGGTTTGGCGGAAAAGGGACACCGCCGGGTGGAAGTAGCCGTAGACTTTGCCGATGTGCAGGTGCTGGCCCGAGATTCCGGGGTGTCGGTACAGGAACAGCTGACCGGACTGCGCGACCTTGGCGCTACCGCTGTCGGCTTGCGCGAGAGCGCCGTTTTGCGTTACATGTCAGAGGGCCGCGTGGCGGCAGCCACCGGCGGCGAGTTGCTTAACAGCTGGCGCCAGACCGGCCTGCTCCACCCCCGCCTGCTGTCATTGCAGGAATCAGGGCGTCTCGAGCCTGAAGCCGTTTACCTGTTGACGGACGAACATGCGCTGGCTATCCGTCTGCTGGAGGCGGCACAGGTGAAACTTGGCAGCCCGGCGCAGTTATTATCCGACAGCCCGCCTTATGTCCTGGAAGTTATGGCGGATATCAACCGCGTGCTGCTGCTGCGCGCCGGCCTCGACTACCGGGATGTGAACCTGGCGCGGGAACTGGGCCTGCGGGTGGTGGCCCGCCCCGATAATCCGTTTTTGAAGAGTGACGCTTCCGTCCGCCGGACGCTGGAACCATTTCTTGCCCTGCCCCGGGAATTGCTGTCGGCGGTGGTCTTTGAAGGTCCGGAAGCAACCGGGTTCCCGGAACATCTGGAAACGGCGGCTGCCGCGCTGAACGAAGCGCAGGCGCCTGTTGGCGTGGTGGAAGTAGTAGCACCGCAGGCCGGCGTTTCTTCTCTTGCCGCCAGGAACGGCGGGCGGGCGGTGCTTGTCCACTCCAACGCCCCGACGGCCACGCTTCAATCCATAGTCAACGCCGTCAGGGAACGCCGTGTGCGCCTGCTCTATTTACGCCTGCCGCTCCTGGACCCGGAACTGCCGGCAGCGGGCCCTGCGCTGCTGGCCGGAGTAACGGCGGAGCTGGAACGGCTGGGCTGGCGCACCGGCCGGGCAGAGCCGCTGCCACACCCCTGGCAGCACCCGGCGCTGCTGCTGCTGTATTTTTTGGGAGTTGCCGCCGCTGCCGGGTTGCTGGGCGTGGAAATATTGCGCAAGGAAGAAACTTGGCTTTGGAGCATTCCGGCTGCCGCTTTAGGAGCGCAACTGGCCGCCTGGCTGGTGTTGCCGGACCACCAGGCGCGCCAGCTGTCGTCTGTCGCCGCAGCTCTTATTCTGCCCGTCC
>QLUR01000035.1 GCA_018725565.1 Bacillota bacterium
GTTGAGTGCCCCGGCCAGGGGATGGCCGGGGACGGGATGATTAGTCTGCGTGCCCCCGTCGGTCGAGGGCGGCGACATAGGCATAGGCGGCTTCAGCGGCATAGTCGGCATAGGCAGCGTGGGCGGCCCTGGCGGCTTCGGCGGCTTCGGCTTCGGCGGTGGCGGCGGCCCTGGCGGCTTCGGCGGCTTCGACGGCATAGTCGGCGGCTTCGACGGCATAGTCGGCGGCTTTGGCATAGGTGGCATAGGCGGCGGTGGCGGCAGCGGTGGCGGCGGCGGCGGCGGTAGCGGCGGCTTCGGTCATGGTGGTTATCATTTTTTTCTTCCTTCTGCCCGTCTGTGCGGGCGTGTGTGTGGTTGCTGGCCGGAAATTCCGGCAATCCCTCGGACGGGTTCAGGTTTGGGGTGCCCCGGCCAGGGGATGGCCAGGATTATAAAAATGGACTCCAGTTTTCTCCTTTCTGGAGACTATTTATAATCTCCAGGCGATCATAGGGACCGCTGATGTGTTCATCTTCCTCCGGCAGATATAAATCCTGCGGGAGAAGAAAAAGATTACCCAGCTCACAACAACTCGGACAGAAATAGTAATAGTACACTTCGCCCGGTTGGTTTTCGAGAATTTTCAAAAATTCTCTGGGATGGGAAGGCAGCCATATCCACGGCCATTCCCCAGTTCGTTCCATTTCCCGAAAATTCATCGTAAATTCTTCTTTCTGCCCTATGCGGGCTGTGTGTGTTGCGCCGGAAATTCCGGCAATCCCTCGAACGGGTTGGGGTGGAAGGTTGCAGGTTGCAAGTAGCAAGTATTGCTACCTGCTACCTGCTACCTGCTACCTGCTACCTGCTACCTGCTACATTGACTTTTGCACCGGTATGTACGTCTATGCCCGCTTCTACAAAAAGTGTAGTTACAGCCTCACTCGGCGTAACGCATACTTCCCCCGTATACGTTACCCATTTAGGGGAAGAGAATACCATGCTTGCCAACCAAAATCCTTCATTATCAACGGACACCTGAATCGTATATGTGGAACTTTTCGCTGTCACTTTATCATCCTTCAAACAGAAAACTAGCGATTTGAATCGTTAGATGAATGTTTCGCAGTTATGTTAGAGTATAAGATATTTGTATTTCACATAAAAACGTGCTATAATCAATCTATGAAAACGTACCAGTATCGTATTTATCCAACTACAGCTCAAGAGACAGTTCTCGCTAAAATGCTAGAGGAATGTCGCTGGCTGTATAATAAAGTCCTGGAAACTCGCAAAGAAAGTTATGAGTTGCAAGGGGTATCGTTGGGTAACTACGACACAATGACAATGATTCCCAACTGGAAACTAGAAAGACCTTCTCTCAAAACTGTCCATTCTCAAGTTTTACAAAACGTGAATGTTCGTGTTGACTTAGCATTTCAAGCGTTCTTTCGTCGTGTTAAAGTAGGCGAAACTCCTGGCTACCCACGCTTCAAAGGCTATGGCCGTTACGATAGTATGACATATCCTCAGTATGGAAACGGTGTGAGACTTGACGGGAACGTTCTCATTCTATCCAAACTGGGTAACGTCAAAGTAGAACTTCACCGTGAGTTATGCGGTACACCTAAGACTGTCACCGTTCGTCGTTCATCTACCGGGAAATGGTTCGTCACTTTCGCTTGCGAGTGTGACGTTCAACCATTACCAAACGAACAAAAAGTAATCGGCATTGACGTTGGGTTATCCACCTTTGCCACACTGAGTAACGGCGAAAAAATAGACAATCCTCGCTTCTTCAAAGCCGAACAAGACGCACTTACTAAAGCGCAGCGTCGAATGGAGAAAGAAGCAAAGGGCACGCCACAACGAACGAAACGACGTAAAGTAGTGGCACGCATTCACGAACGGATAGCCAATCGTCGCACTGACTTTGCCCACAAGACTTCCCGTAAACTTGTCAATACTCACGGCGTCATTGTTTTTGAAGATTTGAACGTCAAAAGCATGATAGAAAATCATACTCAAGTTTTCGGCCACAAACTCAACAAGAGTATTGCCGATGTTGCCTGGAATCAACTGGTTCAATTCACTACGTACAAAGCGGCAGACGCTGGTCGTAGTGTGGTGCTGGTTGACCCTCGTAATACAAGCAAACGTTGCTCTCGTTGTGGAATGTTGGTCGAAAAAGATTTGAGTGTTCGTGTACATAATTGTCCGCATTGCGGCTTGTCTCTGGATAGAGACGTAAATGCCGCTATCAACATTCTTGCGTTGGGATTACAACGCACGGGTTCTATCCCTAGAAGCCCACGACTTTAGTTGTGGGAGTAATCACCATCCTTTGTAGTCAGTTATCTTCATGGGTCTAACTGCCAAATTTTATCCCCAACTTGCATTATCATAGCACACCAAAACGCTTTGTCAAGCACGTTTTCCCTACGCTATTACTACGAAATATACGTAGGTTTCAACGCTTCTGTACGACTTGACTACAAAGTACCTACACTGCTCAAAAAACGCTTGACAAATAAAATTTTTGCGCTTATCCTATCGGTAATAGCCGTTGTCCGTTCGGCTATAAACAGAACGGTCGGCGGAGACAGGCAGATATGCCTACACGGTAAAAGTGAATGCAACACTCATATCAACAGTTCAAGTCTGTTGGTCTCCAAACATTGAGCGGTAGGTGGAACAGCGGCCTTTCTTGTACGTTTCTCCGCTGCAAGGCATCTGATACGACGCAGAGCCTCCGCTACGGCGGTATCCAAAACGCCTATCGCAGCCACGGGAGTTCCTCCCTTCTCCTTTTGTGTGTGGACGAAGGCGGAAACGGACAGAGAAGTTCGTTTCCGCTGACTACACCAGTTATTACAATTTTGGAAACAAGTCAACCTTGCGCATAAACTCAATTTCGTGTGGACAAGGCGGCCCATCGCTTTTCTTACAATTGCAGACTGCCCCATAACTGGAATCGCCAATGACACAATTTCCCGGAATGGCTACAGGCACACCGCCGTTCTACACGCTTCGCCGCACAGCATACGGCTACATTGCCGCTATCGAACGTAACGGCTACACCGTTTTGCAACTACAAGACGGCAGCACCCGCAACGAAGAAGCAGCAGCGGCTATTGTCAGTCGGCTGAACTTAACAGTAAACGACGAGCAGGTGGACGAACTTATCAGGGATATTCTGGACTGGACAGCAGAACCCGACGACACACAACGAGAAACCGTGCGAGAATGGCTGGCGAACCTATGACAGAATTCAATACCAGCCTGCCCACACAAATAGATGGCAGCGTCGTTTGTCCGCTTTGCAATGGTGAAGGATGGCTTATCTTGTCAATGTTTCCGCCAGACAAAACCATTGATAACCTTCTGAACATGCTAGACGAACTCGCTATGCTGACAGCCGACAAGTTCTGGGCGCAGTACAACGTGACGCTGACTGGACTACCGATTGACAACCCAGATCGTCTGCTGGAGATGAGAACGCTTGTGCGAGAATGGCTTACGCAACTATGACAAAATGGAATAAAAATCAAACTGTGGAATTCCCAACTTATGTTCAATTTGACACTACCGTACCCCCTCGATCTTTTCCGCCGACTGATGAGCAACTCATTCAAGAATTGCGCCAACTCAATGGACACTTGGCGGCGTTGCTTGCCATTGCACAAGGGCCAATGCTGACAGAAACATTGCAAATTGCCACTGACCTGCGTAAAATGGCAGCATCCGCTTTGGGATATAGAGTAAGATGAATACACTTGTTGAATTTTCACCTTACGACCTAACCGTTACGCTTGACGCCCTGTCTTGGACGGGACTCCAACCGGGATACGTACTAACAAACGAAAACGCCGCTACGCTCCTCTCCTACTGTGGGGGGCTGGCGTCAGCGGCCGTGTGGGTAGCGACTGATGTAGGTGTATGGAAACGCAACCAGCTACGCCGTCTCTACACGGTGGGAAGTGACCAGTACAACGAAGCTGTTGGCAACCTGTATACCGAACTCAGCGAATATATACATTCGGTGCAATCCGAAGTTAGCTGGCGCAGCTACCTAAACGTGGCGGAAAGAGTAGCATACGAAGATAGAGTCGCGAGCTTCGGACCCGCCGTCTACATTCCGGCAATGTCGCTATCCCCTGACGCCTTCGATAGCTTCGTCTTAGCCGTCAAAGAGGGAGAACATAAGACTTTTCTGGCACAGTTTTACGGCAAACAGGTAAACGCTACTCGAGTAGCGTCTACTTCTGCCAACGACTATGGCCCACACACAGAGGACTTGCCCGACGACGTTCCTTTTTCTTCCAGCGGCTCTGGCGTTGTGGCCGAAGCGGAAGAATGGATTGAGGAATACGAGCGAAAGACGGCCTATCTTGACTCTCAGATAGACACAGACCTAATGGCCGAAGTCGCCGATCTATTGCGCTACGCTAAATTTTATTGCCAAGAGCCATATAGCGATGAGGAAGATGAATTCTGGAAAGCGGAAATCGCTCGTTGTGACGTTGCCATTGCCCGCATAAACGAACTGTTAGCTTGACGCCAAAGAATCGTAGGCAAGTCGTACAAAATTGCCTATTGACAAGATGGGCAAGCCATGATAGACTGTAGACGTTCCGAAAATGGAACACGAACGGGCCTGGAAACCCGGACGTAAAAGCAACTTCTGAGGAAGTCGCAAGTATAGTTTACCCAAAACGTCTTTTTCGGCGTTTGTATGTGGCAGCAAGCGGTGAGCATCCAACTCACTTTTTGCTTCCCTGCCTCAGCAGTTTGTTTGCTGCCACGTACAAGTCCCGAAACAGGCGTTTTTATTTTCCCCGAAAGGAACTCTAACAATGATAACAGTACAAATTGGCAACAGTGACGACAAACTCACGCAGCGAGAATGGGCAGAATTTTCCGATATGGTCAACAACGCCATACATGAGTCTGCCAAAGAAGTGCATTTTTCGGGGGCGGCCTATCCGCTATCCCGCTGGCAAAACGCCGCTTGGTGTTTTATTGTGACTCCTGAAAAAACAGAGACACTTCAAAAAGCATTAAGGGAATCTGCGGCATACTTCGACCAGGAAAGTATAGCCTGGACGACGGGCGAAACTATTTTCCTGGCAGCGTTTGGACGGCCAGATTGGAAAAAAAATCGAATAGTCAATTGCCCTGTTTGGGAGAAAAAGGAAACCATAATGAACGAACAATACTTCAATGCTTGGGCAATCGTACACGATGGAGAAATAGCAACGAAAGACGAAATCGGTATTGGCGTCATATATGGTTACGACTTTGCTGCCATGAATGACCTGCTAACCAGTGGCGAATTGTACGAGGCAATGTGTTTGGACAAAATCGAAATTCCCAATGGCGCTATAGCCATTAACTTCCGTGGTACAAACTTATATCGAGAGTCTGGTCAACAGACATTCCCAGAAACAGGACAGTGGGACTTTCCGCCCTGCTGGATGTTTGACTTAGAAATTACTGGCTTCGACTATATGCCGATGCGTCAGACTGTATCTGTTCTACCGTTGAATGAAAATGAAACGGTGGAATGCCCGTTTTGACAACCACTTAAGCCGTCGCCTAGACGCTCTCCACACGAAAGGAAATTCGCAATGCCCACCACCTGTCCATTCTGCCAAATCAATATCCCTGGATATGACACCGACCCCACACCATGCTGCAAGTATGGCAGTATGGTGTCAGACGGCTTTAGCGTCAGTGACGCTGCCAAAATGAAAATTGCCGATGAAGTGACAGAGCATATCATGTCACTGTTGGATGACTACACCCTGTCTATCCCCAAAAAAATACGGAAAACTGAAGTCGAAATTCCTTTTTGACCGTCACATTCTACCGAAAGGAAGATTCCCCGTGAGTGACGAGCCAATCAAAATCGCCGTCAACCGTATGCAGCTATCCGGCAAACTCCCGCAAGGCGATAGCCGTTGGGCAGCGTTCAACGATTTATTTGTTTGCCAATCACTTCCCCCGCTAGACATTGCCAACGCCATTTATACAGGTCACGCCTACGCAGGATGGCACAACGGACGCCGCTGTACTGAAAACTTCCTGTGCGCCCAACACATCGGCGTAGATATGGATAGTGGAGACCAGCGCAGTACGTTTGATGAATTACTACAACACGACTTTTTCAAAACGTATGGCGGCCTAATTCACACAACGCCAAGCCATACGCAGCAGTCCCCCCGAGCTAGACTTCTCTTTTTCCTGGACGAACCAATCACAAATCCTACAGCATTTCAAGCAGCAGCGACGTTTGTTGTCAGTCTGTTTTCTGGCGCTGACCAAGCCGTGACAGACGCTTCCCGTTTTTTCTATGGATGCTGCAACTGCGAAATAGAGATACCCTTCAAGACATTACCCCTGGCCCACCTACGCCATTACTACGCCCGTGTGACTGCACAGAATCGAATGCTGACACAACCTGCGCCGCAGCCCGTAAAAGGACACATGAACGGCCATACGAACGGCCATACGAACGGAGTATCCGCAAAGGAGTGCGACCACTTGCAGGACATTATTTTGCAACGAGCTATCAGCCGGGCAAACGTGGAAGGGCGCAATAACACGGGTCTATGGCTGGCAACGCAACTCAGGGACAACGCTTACACGAAGTTGGCCGCTGAATCTATCGTCAAGAGCTATCAGCGGGCAGTGGAACGGAACAAGCCGGAGCCGTACACGGAAAACGAAGCACTGAAAACGCTGGCAAGCGCCTACGGACGCAGCGCGAGAACGCCCTGGGAAGCCGGGAAAACACACTGAACGTAGAGGTGGAGTAGGACATGCGGACGTTGACAGTACGGCGGGATGTGTGGTAGAATGGGCGTAGGCACAAAGACCGCCAAGCCTTTCAACGCCACGAAAACCACGCACATATACTTCCACCGTGAACAAACGGCTGGAATCTGATGCACCTTACATTGTGTAAGTGGCGGGCTTGGCGGCTTATCAGATTCTTAGCCGTTTTTCTTTTACCCAAAGGACACCAGCAATGAGTGATTCATTTGATTTTATCAAGAAGTTTTTTGTACCCGATACTCTTACACTGAGAGAACAGGATGATGTGATTTTCCCATCAGATTGTGGAATATTTCGTACTCATAAAGAATGGGAAGAAATAAAAAGGAAGATAGACAAATTTTACAAACTGTTTTCCGATGAAGAATTAGAGGAACATAACCGGAAAATTCTAAATCATGAATACCCACATCCCCCTATAGAAAAACTAGACAAACATCGCAAAGAAGCGGGGTATGTCTACCTTCTGCATCACGACGGGACGTACAAAATCGGAATATCGAAAAATGTCCCCAACCGAAGAACGCAAATTGGGACAAAAATGCCACACGAAGTAACCCTGATTCAATCCATAAAGACAGACGATATGGTGGAACTGGAGGCACTGCTTCACGAACGCTACGCTGGCAAAAGAATGAACGGGGAATGGTTCGCTCTCACCAATGAGGATGTGCGGACAATCAAGGCAGAAGGAGCAGGACAATGAGTGACGAAAAGAAGTTTGCCGGATTTGCACAGCCAAAAGAGAATTGGAGCAAGCTGCCCCACGCACTGATTGACGAACTCCACAACATCACGTCAGAGTCAGAGTTGAAAGTAATTCTCTACATCCTGCGCCACACTTGGGGCTATCACGATTCAGAAAAACGAATCACAATTGACGAATTTTGCTTTGGGCGAAAGCGTAGTGACGGATCACGCATTGACAACGGTTGCGGTATTACTGCCAACTCTGTCAAGGCTGGTATTGAGAACGCCGTTAATCACGGATACATCATTGTCGAAGAAGATGCAAGCGACAAAGCACGCATCAAACGTTTTTACTCTATCAATTCAGGGGGTCAAAGTTTGATGGTAGGGGGTCAACTTTTGACCCCCTGGGTATCAAAAGTTGACCCTCGTACAGAGAAAGATACTATAGAAAGAAACTTAGGGAAAGCCCCCCTCGTGAATGGCCTAACAGCGGGAGAGTTGGCAGCCAAACGGGGCAAGGAGATGAAGTATTGCCAGGACTACGACTGGCGGATTCACCGTGACGCATTCGAGGTAATCGTAGACGCAATGGGCAAACGTGCGCTTGCGGATGCGGATGATACCAAAACTATAAGCGATTGGCAGCAAGTGGCAGTGACGCTGACGAAGGCGGGACAGACTGCGGAAACGATACAGGCGAAAACACCAGCTTGGAAAGAAAGCTACTGGGGCAAACGTGATGCAGCGCCACATCAATTTATCTCATTTATGGGCAATGACACACCCCCTGCGGAAAACGTAGCAAAAGACAAGAATGTAGTTCAACTCGTAGCATTTGGAAAGGAAAAGCCGTGGTAAATATCAATGTGTCAGAGAAAATAAATCCGTTTGATTTATTCGACACTGATTTGCGTCCTATGCAATATTGGGTAGGACAAGCGGAGAAAAAGATAGCACAGTGGGCGACGGGAATTCCAGAAGGGTACAGCACTGGTTTCAAAACATTTGACAATTACTTTCGGCTGGTGGCCGCCGAAATCACGGTGATTGCCGCTAGGCCATCTATGGGCAAAACGCTCTTGGCAATGCAAATGGTTGTGAACGTGGCGAAGGTCTTGCAAAAGACAAAAGACCCCGGTGTTGTAGCTGTTTTCTCTGCGGAAATGACGGGGGTAAGTCTGACGATTCGTATGGCGTCAGAGATATGTGGAGTGAATATACACAAGTTGCGAATGGGAAGCGGTACACCAGAAGAAGCACAACGTTTGTCCAGTACTGCGCAAACATTGCATGATTTGCCTATTTGGATAGATGATGGTAGCGCACCAACGACGCAAATAATGTACGAACGAATTGCACGGCTGAATGAAAATATCCCTGTCCGGGCTATGATGTTCGACTTTCTCGAATTGGGCGGCGACCAGGGCAAAACGGAAGATTTGCGGTTGGGCCAGATAATGCTGGCCCTAAAGCGTATATCCAAAGTTCTGCAAATTCCGATTATTGTTCTAAGTCAATTGAACCGGGGTGTCGAAGATAGGGCTAACAAAATTCCCTCATTGGCGGATTTGCGATATAGCGGACAGATAGAACAAATAGCAGACCAGGTGCTTTTGCTTATGCGGCCTGAATTCTATGTTGAACGTGGACTTAGCGTAGGTGATATTCCAGTGGAAGATCATAAGGGGATAGCCTATGCTTCTCTAGCAAAAAGTCGTTTTGGCCCGCCAACAATGTTGAAGCTGGCCTTTTTGAAGACACCGTCGCTAAAGTTTGCCGATGTGCACTTCACCCACCACGAGTTGAACTAAACCGCTAGGCGTGCTTTGTGGCTGCCGAAACTGTATAGCAGTCGTAGCGTAAACGTAGCATTAGCGTAGAGCGTAAGTAGTAGACAAGCGATAAAAGGTGTGGTACACTTTAAGCGTGGTGGTGAACAGTTCGGTTACTTCACTGGTACTGAATGGGCTTCGGCCTACACCGAACTGGCCTGTTCCCCACATCATAACAAGTAGGCGATGGCGTCGGCAAGAGTTACTTCTTTCGATGAACGGAAGCGGATTGCTTCGGCAGTAGCGCACGCAAATACTCTTGTCACTTGTTCCTCGCTGAATCTTCTCTATCTCTCCCTGAAAGGAGTAGCGTAAAAATGAAGACCAATATATCCATTCGCTACAATGAGCGAACCCACGAGGGCGCAATTGCAAGCCGCACCAATGCGGAACAGCAGTTGCGCCGTTCTGTTTTGAGTTGTATGTTGTGGGAGGATAGTTTTTACGAAGACGGCGTTTCCGTTGCCGACCGTATTGCTTCCCTGGTGGCCGAAGTTGAACCAGTGAAAGTGGCGGCCCTGGCCGTTGAGGCCCGTGAAAAAATGAAGTTGCGTCACGTTCCGTTGTGGATTGTCCGTTCTATGGCCCGCCTACCCCGTCACAAAGCACTGGTGGCCGACACATTGGCAACTGTCATTCAGCGGCCCGACGAGTTGTCGGAGTTCGTGGCGTTATACTGGAAGGACGGCAAGCAACCGCTTTCTGGACAAGTCAAAAAGGGGCTGGCTCGTGCTTTCCAGAAGTTTTCAGTCTACTCGCTGGCAAAGTACAACCAGGACGGAGCAGTAAAGTTGCGGGATGTTCTATTCTTGTGTCACGCCAAGCCGAAGGACGAGGAACAAGCGGCTATCTTTCAGCAACTTGTGGACGGAACGTTGCCCACGCCGGACACCTGGGAAGTAGCATTGTCTGGCGGCGCAGACAAGCGTGAGACATGGGAAAAAATGCTTTCGGAGAATACACTGGGTGGACTTGCCTTGCTGCGCAACCTGCGGAATATGGCGCAAGCGGGTGTCAATGAGCAGCTTGTCTTTGCTGGTTTGGACAAGATGAAAGTTGAACGTATCCTACCCTTCCGCTTCATTTCTGCGGCCAAAGTAGTCCCACAGTGGGAAAGTCAGATTGAAGTGGTGATGCTCAAATGTTTGGCGGGACGGCCTAAGTTGCCCGGTAAGACGGTTTTGTTGATTGATGTATCAGGCAGTATGGAGGCGGCTATCTCTGCTAAGTCTGACTTGCTGCGTGTAGACGCAGCAACCGGATTGGCAATCCTAGCCCGTGAGTTGTGCGAGGAAGTGGCTATCTTCTCCTTCTCAAACAGTCTGATTCGTATTCCAGCCCGACATGGCTTTGCTTTGCGTGATGCAATTACTACCAGCCAGCCGCACAGTGGTACCCACTTGGGCGCGGCAGTGAAGGGCGTGAACGCTGCCGAGAAGTACGACCGGCTAATTGTCATCACTGACGAGCAGTCGGCTGACAGTGTACCTAACCCGACCGGTAGGGGCTATGTAATCAACGTAGCGTCTTACAAAAATGGCGTAGGGTATGGAGCGTACACGCACATAGACGGATGGTCAGAAGCGGTTTTTGATTTTATTGGTGAAGTGGAAGTGGAATAAAAGACAATGCCAGAACTGTTCAATTCTGGCATTGTCTTTTTGCATAGCAGTCTTGACGTACTCCCACGACTGAATGTCGTGGGATTCTGGGGTCAAACAGCGAATGCCGGGATACCCGGTCTTACAGCGCCTAACCCAAAAGAGAACGCCCTCTCTCTTTGTTAAAACTTTTGTTTGCGTTTCAGATTTTACCTGCTGGACTACCCAGCAGAACCAGCCATCTGAAGTTATTAACGTGCTTGACAGGTGTATTGTACCACAGAAATACGCAAACAACAATCCCGCCTATCGGCGGTTGGCTTATATTCCACGGTTAAAACACGTGGGCTTTACGCCAAAGAATAGGAAAAATGGCGACAGTAATACAGATAATTGCATCAGATGAACCGGGTTTGGTGAATGAGGAATGGCACGCTACGACCTGCTACCCCTACCCGCAGACAATTTGCGGTGTGCAACTGGAGGGCGATGATGGCGTGATGGAATCCTCGTCTAAACTTGGACGAGTCACTTGTCCCGTGTGCCGTGCCATACTCGAAAAAATACAGGGAATCAAAAAATGGCGATGAACGCAGGAAAAGTCAGGGTAGGGTAGACAAGCTTGTGACGGAAATTGCGTCCGGGCTGAACGACACCCGACCCAAACTGACGGCGTTGTTGTGCGATGCGAATATCGGCGTGATTGTAGTTGAACATCGGGAACGATTGACTCGGTTTGGCTTCAACTACATCATTGAATTGTTGGCCGCGCAAGGCCGCACAGTGGAAGTCATCTTCCCCAACGAGACCAACGACGATCTGGTGGCTGATTTTATCGCCGTGATTACTTCAATGTGCGCCCGCCTTTATGGGCGGCGCGGCAACAAGAATCGAACCGAGCGCCTCCGCCAGTGCATTGAGAAAGTCGCCCAAGATGATAGCGTACAAGACTGAGCTTGATCCCAACAATAAGCAGACGACGGCGCTGCTACAGCACGTCGGGGCAGCGCGCTGGGCGTACAATTGGGGATTGGATCAGATCAAGCAAGCAGCGGAGGCGGGTGAAAAGTGGCCGTCCGCCATTGACCTGCACAAGCGGCTTAATGCCATCAAGGGCACCGACGAATTGCCCTGGGCATACGAGGTAAGCAAGTGTGCTTTCCAGGAATCTCTGCGTAACCTGGAAGGTGCCATCAAGAATTGGAGGGCGAGTCGCAACCGAGAACGAAAAGGGCCGCAAGTGGCGTTTCCCCGCTACAAGAGCCGCAAGAACGGCGTCGGCACTTGTCGGTTCACCGGTTCAATTACAATCCTGGACGGCTTTATCCAACTACCGCGCATCGGCGTTCTGCGCCTGAAAGAACACGGATACTTGCCGGTCGGTGTCAAAGTCTCCCAAGCTACAATCAGTGAACAAGCAGGTCGTTGGTTTGTGAGTGTCACGGTCGAGGGAGACCGAAAGCGACAAATCGAGACAACCGGTGAAGTCCTGGGCATCGATGTAGGAATCAAGACACTGGCGACCTGTTCGGACGGCGATACATTTGCCAACCCAAAGGCGTTAGCTGCGAAATCCAAGCGGCTACGTCGTTGGCAGCGCAAACTTGCGCGTCGGGGCAAAGGCAGCAAGAACCGGGCAAAGGCAAAGGCTCAGGTGGCGAAGCTCCACAAGAAGGTGGCGGATGTGCGCCGGGATGCTCACAATAAAACAGCCAGGTCCATCGTGGACAAGCGGCCATCCGTCATCGTCATCGAGGATTTGAACGTGAAAGGTATGGTCAAGAATCGACGGCTGGCCCGCGCCTTATCCGATGCAGCGCTCGGCAACTTGGGACGCATCATCCACTACATGGCCCTGGATGATGGGATTGAAGTACGAAAGGCTGGACGTTTCTTCGCCAGCAGCCGACTTTGCTCGGATTGCGGATGGAAGAATGAAGGCTTGACGCTATCAGACCGGACCTTCGTCTGTCAAGGCTGCGGCATGGTCAAGGATCGGGACTGGAATGCAGCCATTAATTTGAAAAATACCGGGAGTTCCTCGGAAATTCACGACTGTGGAGATCACGTAAGACCAACATCGTTGGCAATGATCGATGAAGCAGTAACTTTGTCGCAAATGTCCGCAGTTGGGACGTTTGTCTAAATCAAAGAGAACGGTAGATAAGTGTCACAATTGCATTTCACACGCCAGCGGTTCGATAATCACCGGACGAAAACAAATAAATAGACCAAAGGAGGAACAAATATGAAGTTCCTGATTGACGACCTCAATGGTGAAACAATAGAAGTGGACTTGGCAGAATGTTGGACTCTGTATCCGAACCAGATTGACGACGTGTTGTACGTCAACGGTGTTCCTTACCAATTGTCTTCTGCTCGCAGTCTGGAAGTAGAAGTTGTCAAGGAAGCGATGGTTATCATTCAAAAATTGTTGGTGAAAATTGATATGCTACATATCGTATGATTTTCGGAAGTGACAGTTGATATTCATTTTTGAATTCGATGAAGCTGATACAGAGAAGGCTACTGAACTATATCGAGAATGTCTCGATGTGCCAGGATATGGAAGATTGACGGCAAATTTTTTCAGCCAGCTTGCAGAACAAGAACGTCGTCAGCGCAAAGTAGTTATGGCGCAATTGCCACAATGGAAACAGAAAAATGCGACTAACCAATAAACAGTTCCGGGCATTACCAAACGAGGTGCTTAGCGACACCGGCGCAACGGATATGCGACGGATAGCACAGACAGCGGGCATAGTGCTGACTGAGCGAGAGGAACAGGAAACAGTCAAGTTAAGCAAATTTCGCAATATCCCCCTAGAAGTTGACGGTATTCGCTTTGATAGCAAAGCAGAAGTCAAACGCTATCTTGAATTGAAGTTGCTAGAGCAAACTGGCGAGATTTCTCAGTTACGCCTACAACCTGTGTACAAACTGTTCGACAAATTTACGGATAAATTTGGTCGGAAGCATCGGGAGTCTGTTTATACCGGAGATTTCGCCTATGTAGAAAACGGACAAGAGATTTGCGAGGATACGAAAGGCGGCACAGCTACAATGGTTGCGATTTGGCGTCTCAAATGGAAGATGGCAATTCGTGCGTATCCTGACATTCGCTTTGAGGTGACAACCGTCTATGACAATCATCTGCGCTGACTGCAAAACACGGCCCGCCGTTTTGAAGCGAGGCAAACAGTCCGTCTGCGTTGCTTGCTACGAGGACAAGCCGCCGTTGCCACTGGCGGCGTGGGACAGAGCGATGACACCTGCCTATATTTTGACTTTAGAGGCCAGAATCATGGAACTGGAAAAAATTATATCGGAATGGAGTAGTGGAAAATGACAGCCTGGGGCATAGCGCATAAACTCGTACCGGAAACGGCATCTCGGCATAGTCCGCATGGAGAGGACGTCGGAATGTCACCCTACATTGAGCAGCAAAAGGCCAAATACAATCTCTGGTGGGTGGTATTGCATCGAGACGAACAGATGCGTACCTGTTTCTTCTGTAAGCGGCGTAAGGACAAAATTAACACCGGCAACCTGCCAGGAATCGGAACGATAATGAAGTGCGCCGATTGTCAAGCTGACTATGATGCTCTGCGAAAAATGATAGAGGAGATAGAAAAAGAATGACAGACGCCGAACGAATTCAGCGAGCAGAGAAAATTCACGAAATTATCCAGTCTTTTTTGGCGGAACTTGCCCGCGTAGAACATTTTCATCCGGTCTGGCCGGGCGTGGGGCATCGGGGCGATCACGTCTGGGCGGCGGCTATTGTGGAGGAGGAACGTGGCGAACTTCAGAAAGCGGCGATGGACTGGCAGGCGCACGGGCGAGGGAGCGTCGCTCATATACGCCAGGAGGCGGAGCATCTGGGCGCAATGGCTGTGCGCTTTCTGTTAAATCTGGACGCCGTGGAACGGCAGCGGATCAATGAGGCGGCCCGCCAGGATTTGCAAGAGGAACACGGATTGAATGATTCTATATGGTGGTCTGAGGACAATCCGTTCCGCTATCCGCAATCAGCCGAACGGTTGGTGCTGGCGGACTACACGGAAGGATGCAACCAATAATGGCAATTTCAGGCAGTGCTACGACAGCTTATAAATGCTGGTTGACAAGTACCCAACACCTTGCAATTGGATACCAACTTATGATAGGCAGTAGTGTTTGTGTCAAACCGGAGGTGGCTATCGCTATGCTTTTTCATGGTGAAACCGTCAATGTAGCAGGAGCGGATATTGTTAAACTTCGAGAACTTCTAGTGGAGGCAGAAAAATGACAACTCGTACTGAAAAGCGCAGAGCGGTGGCCCAGACGCAACGGGCCAGTATCCTGGAAAAGATACGCCCCGAAATGATGCGTCTGTCCCAGGAGTTACACGGCGGCCAGTATGCGCCGAACCAAGCGGAATTTGCACTGTTTGCTGTAGATATGCCAGACCGCACCAAACTAAATATGGTGTTCGGTCAGTGGAGGAACGCTGTGGCGGACTGCGGATTGACTTTGGCAGAACCTAAGTACTATTATGAAAAACGTCGTGAACGAGAAACGACGGCGTTGTGGCATTCAAAGACAACCTACCCTGTACGTGACGACGAACTCTTAGCGGCAGAATATGTTGGACTTGGCTTTCGGGCGACAAGAAGTTATGAAGCCGTGTATAGTCGAGCGGGTCGAACGTACTCAGAGAAGAGATATATTTTACGCTAAGCTTTCAGCAGAAGGCCAACGGTTTTTAGTCGTTGGACAAAAGTTGTGATACGCTAAGCTTGACATTCACTCACTACGCAGACGAAAGGAAAAAATTATGAACATTGATGTTTTGGCTCACGTAGCAGAAATTGATGTGCTGGCTGTGCTGTCCGTGTTGGGCATCTTCGGCTGGGGGGCAAAAGCAGACCAGCCGCTGGACGCCGATGATGTCTATCAGCGTCTCAACGAGGGATTGGCCGAGGTCTCAGACGCCGACCGGCGCGGCGGCAATATGCGCCATTATCCGGCCCTGGACGCCATGAGCCTGGAAGATGCGCAGTTGGCGCGGCGCATGGCCGATGCACTGGAGAAGGCCAGATAAGATATGCAGCCAACCATGAAAATCAACCAGATGAACTTGGAGCAGGTTCGTGAGGCCTTGCGCAGGGCTGCTAAGCACGGCGATACCAAGTCCGTGCATGTGCGACACTTACGCGAGCGATTGGCCTACTTTATGCGTCGCGCCGGACATGCAGAGGGGGCCCTTTGGGCGAGGCTTGTTCTATTTGTCTAAGTTTCACGGAACGGATACCGTGATGTTCTCTACGATTTCGCAATTTTTGATGTTTATCACGGTCATTGTCGTTGCTGCGGGGATACTATATGTTCTACGCAAGCAGGGCAACGCTTTCGTAATAGCCGATAACGTAAAAATGCACCGGGAAATTGCGGCACTCAAAACAGCCAACCGCTATCTGTTTGACCAAATGCAAGCGATGCGGGAATCTTATGATGCTCAAATCAAAAAAATTCAAGCAGACTACGAACTTATCAAGGTTTTGTTGGGGGATTCGCAGCAAGAGAGCCGAGACCTGAAAACTAAGAATAACGAACTGTTTAATGAAATACAAGGTCTACGTTCTGCGCTCAAAAAGGCGGATTGATGCTTAGCGAATTCTTTGGTATTACCCTGCTGCTGCTACTTGGTATTTTATTTGACCAACTGGTGTTGGTACTGATAAGAGCTAAAAAGGAGGCAGGAATTACAATTTTGTTGTTAAGTTTCATGAACAATACCATGATTTTTTTGGTGCTAGTTGTTGTCTATTTCATAGACGGAATGACAGTAAGAGGAGAATGGGGCGAGGGATGGCTAAACTGGGTTACATTGATTGAAGGATTCTTGGCTGCTTATCTACCTGTTTCTTTGTCGTTTGTGTGGCGTGTAGAAACTAGCACACTTTGACGTACTCCCACGACTGAATGTCGTAGAGACAAGCGCAACACAAGCACGTTTTTCCTAAAAAGCACTAGGACGATAGTGCTTCGGTACTCCCGTAGAAGCTAACGAGTTCACTCGTTGGAGTCGTCACGAAGAAAGAAGGACAAATCTAATGCAATTTCCACGAATTCGCTGGGCTGTGTTGGTCGCAGGCGGGGGGCTTCTGGCCGCACAAGTTCCAGGACTGAGTGATTATCTGCAAATGTTGTTTCGCATCGGGGGGCCCCTTCTTTGCGTGCTGTTGGTTGCAGCGAAATTGGTCTCGGAGGCAATGGTCTCCATTGATCAAGAAGACCCAATGTATTACACGCAGGAACGGGGCACGCCCTTGCCGGGCTTTTGGCGGCGGATACTGTGAAACTATGCCAACCTACCACGTCAGTAACACAAAAAAGGCCCGGCGCATCAATGCGTGGAAGGTTGCAGGTTGCAAGTCGCAAGTATTGCCACCTGCCACCTGCCACCTGCTACCTGCCACCTGCTACCTGCCACCTGCCACCTGCTACCTGCCACCTGCTACCTGCCACCTGCTACCTTCCACCTGCTACCCTCCACCTGCTACCTTCCACCTGCTACCCTCCACCCGCTACCACCTCCCCCACCACCTGCGCATCCGCCGCCAACAACTCCTGACAAAACAACCGAATGGCGTCCCACCTCAGTACTTGCTCCTGCGCCTGAGCTAGCCGCTGCTGCCATTGCGCCTGTTGCTCCTGCGCTTGTTTCAATTTGACTTCGATTTGTTCTCTCATCCTCTAAGCCTCACAATCTGCTTCGGCGTCAGACCAATACCAGGCAAGGGCGTTCCAGCAAACTGAATGAAAGCCGCCAACAACGCGACGTACACTGCTACGGACTCTTTGGTAAGATTGCTATCGCCGACTTTTCCTTGAGCGCCAGTTGCATCTACCAATGTCTGTAATCGATTGGCGATAAATAGATCGTTCGCCTGATCCACCAGCGGCAACAAGGTTTCCGTCTGCTGCGCCGCCATCTGCATCACCATCTCAAAATCGTGAATACCACTCATGAATCCTCCTCTATTGTCAGGTTGCTAATCCCCGCTGGCGCAACCGGGTTTCCAGTTCTGCCATTCTCGTTTGTAGGTTCAAAATTACACTAAGCACCGAGTTGCCCTCATCCGCTGTCGCAAATCCAAATCCAGTCAGAGATAAATTCTGGATAGCGTAATCCGGCGTACCGGGTGCGGTGTGAGTGATGCTGACCAATTGTGTCGTCAGCGCTGCTGGCCGCACATCGGGGATGACATTTTCGTATGCCGTCCCCGAGGTCATCACGCGGTTGCCCGCACCGGTGTTCGACACGGCCACAAACAATCCATTGCCATAGGCCACGCTCACCCACTGGTTATCGGCGGCGCTGGTGCGAATAGTCCAGGTGATCCCATCGGGCGAGGTCATCACGCGGTTGCCCGCACCGGTGTTCGACACGGCCACAAACAATCCATTGCCATAGGCCACGCCAAACCACCCGTTATCGGCGGCGCTGGTGCGAATAGTCCAGGTGATCCCGTCGGGCGAGGTCATCACGCGGTTGCCCGTACCGGTGTCCGCCACGGCCACAAACAATCCATTGCCATAGGCCACGCTCAACCACTGGTTATCGGCGGCGCTGGTGCGAATAGTCCAGGTGATCCCGTCGGGCGAGGTCATCACGCGGTTGCCCGTACCGCTGAACGCCACGACCACAAACAATCCATTGCCATAGACCACGTCAAACCACCCGTTATCGGCGGCGCTGGTGCGAATAGTCCAGGTGATCCCGTCGGGCGAGGTCATCACGCGGTTGCCC
>QLUR01000036.1 GCA_018725565.1 Bacillota bacterium
AGATGTGTATAAGAGACAGGTCAGAGGGAGCCCCTCGTAGGCAGAAAAGAGGGCAAAAATATCAACGGCGGTCAAGAGCCTGTGAACATCTTCCCGGTTGCCGGCAAGTATTACCTGCTCTTCGAGCTTGTTTCGGCTGACAAACTCCTGGCATTGGGCCCGCAGGGGCCCGTCCCCGACAACAAGAAAGCGGTAGCGCTCCCCGTCCTCCGCCAAAAGCCTTCTGGCCGCCCCTAAAAACAACAGCGGCTGTTTGGGGGGAGACAAGCGCATTACAGAACCGATAACAACACTGCCGGCACCCAGGCCAAACTCCTCCCGCACCGCAATCCCGTTGCCGGAAGCGTTATCCGGCACCCCGTTATAGATGACCGCCATTTTAGCGGCGTCAACCAGCTTCATTGCCAGCCCCTTTTCCCGGTCGTATCGCGACACACAGGCCACCCGGGTGCTCACCCGCCCGGCCAGCCGTTCCGCCAAAGTGTACACCATGCGCAGCCAAAAGGGCTGGTGGGCGCCAATCCCCCAGCCATGCGCGGTAAAGAAAATTTTCGGCACCCCGGCAAAATATGCGGCCAGCCGCCCCAGGATACCGGCCTTAGAGCTGTGACAGTGCACAATGTCGTATCCCCCGCACTTAAATAAGCGGTACAGCCGCAAAAGGCACAAAAAGTCCTGAAGCGGGGATATCTCCCGCTTCAGGCAGTCAAGCTCAATCACCTTTACCGCCGGCAGTTCTTTAAGCCACCCCAGCAGCTCCCCGCCCGGCCCGCAGGCCACGGTGACCTCGAACTTCTCCCGGTCAAGCCCGGCTGCCAGGTAATAAACCACCTTCTGCGCCCCGCCCATCTCAGACAGGGTCACCAGCTGCATTATTTTCTGCCGCAATGCTGCAAGCCCCCTTTTTCGGGAACATATTGTTTCGCCTGCCAGACCTCTCTGCCGGCTGGTTTACCCCAATCAACTTCCTTGGGCTCGTAGTCCTTGGGCATGCGTGAGACCAGTTCCTGGCGAGGTGCTGAACCAAGAGAAAATCAGGCAGTACTGCCTGCATCTGGACTATGACCTGCCAATCAAATTCCTTATCGGTATCAGGCGCTTCGCCAGAAATGTCCGTCAAGGACTTAATCTTCGAAATATTCAGAGGGAAGCGGCAAGATATCTGTCGGCTTGAGGACTGGGCGTATTAGGTGCCTTTTCAGCTAACGGGCAAAAATATTCTGCAGAAGCCCATAAATATTTCTGTAAAATAAAAAATCCGCATCCAGGCTAATAATCTCCCGGCAATTCTCAAGCTCTGCCAGGACCAGTAACGTGGCATCCGCTAAGTCCATTGGCCTGTCGGCATACTTTTCAATCAGCTGAATGATCCTGGGCAGGGCGCCGGCCTCAAGCGGAACAATTGAAATGGCCCCCCGTTCAATCCACTTTAGAAAATCCAGCTGGGCCTGTAAATGAAAGTCCAGCATATGCATAACTTCTGTAATTACTGGCCACGAAGTAAACAGCTCTCCTCTGAATTTTTGCAAAAACGCGGCCATGGGGCGGTGATAAAGGTCATCTTTGTCAAACAAGGCGATAAGCGGACCGGCATCAATCAGACATTTTTTCATGGATTTTTTCTCTGACTCTTGTTTTATACTCTACCGAGAGATCGCCCAGCCCACTGCCCTGTTTACCGAAAAGATCTTTCCCCAGCGTATAGGGATCTGTTGTTGGCTTATTTTTGTCCAGATAATCCCGCAGGGCTTCTTTGACCAGATCTGACTTGCTTACCCGCCGCTGGGCAGATTCAAGAGCCAGTTTTTCTTCCAGCTCTTTTGGCAGCCGTATGCTAAACATTTTATCGCCTCCCTGTATTACACATTGTAATACAGGGAGTTTCGGTTGTCAACATGATATTTCCTTAGCCATAAAAGAGGTCAGGAAAGCAAAGAGTGGCAGTTAGGGCTGTTATTGACACCAAGCCAGCCCCTTTTCCCGGTCGTATCGCGACACACAGGCCACCCGGGTACTCACCCGCCCGGCCCGCAGGCCACGGTGACCTCGAGCTTCTCCCGATCAAACCCGGCCGCCAGGCAGTAAACCTCCTCCTGCGCCCCGCCCATCTCTAGCCCGATCCAGTCGATGATAAACCAAACTGCTTATTCCCGCGTTTATAAAGCGATGCCCTCATGCTCCACGTTTCCTACGAAAGGCATGGCTTGGTAGGTAGCCGAGCACCATTCTTCCTTTTCATCTCTTTTTTTCTCCACAGTCTGCCGGGCGTGATAACAGACCATTTTGAAGCAAACCTGTCAAGTACGCTTGAAAGGTATCCCTTAAGTCCTCCCTTTTTAAAGCAAACTCCACCGTGGCCTGCAAAAACCCCAGCCGGTCCCCCACATCGTAGCGACGCCCCTCAAACACATAAGCGTACACCTCCTGCTGAAATGCCAACACCTTTAAAGCATCGGTAAGCTGAATCTCGCCCCCGGCGCCGGGAGCTTGCCGCTCTAGTATCTCGAAGATTTCCGGCTGGATAATATACCGGCCCAGCACTGCTAAAGTGGAGGGCGCTTCCTCCGGGCTTGGTTTTTCTACCATATCCTCAACGCGGAATACGTTTTCTTCCAGCAACACCGGCTTGATAATGCCATATCTGTTCACTTCAGCAGTTCCTACTCCCTGCACTCCCAGCACAGAACCGCCATATCTTGCATATACGTCAAGCATCTGTCTTAAACAAGGCGCCGTACTGTCAATAATATCATCCCCCAACAGAACGGCAAAGGGTTCATTCCCGATAAATTTCCTGGCACACCACACCGCATGGCCTAATCCTTTAGGTTCCTTCTGCCGCACATAGTGAATATCCACTAATGATATGTTGTTTACCAATTCCAGCAGCTCACCATCGCCCTTGGCCTGCAAGGCCGCCTCCAGCTCCACCGATCGGTCAAAATGGTCCTCAATGGCTCTTTTGCCCCTGCCCGTTACGATGATAATGTCTTCGATACCGGAATTAATCGCTTCTTCAACTATGTATTGTATTGTCGGCTTATCCACGATAGGCAGCATCTCTTTCGGTTGAGCCTTGGTAGCCGGCAAAAACCTGGTCCCTAACCCTGCCGCCGGGATAATGGCCTTGCGAACCCGCCTCATCAGCATCAGCTCTTTCTGTTATAAACTACCTCGGTATGGGTGTCGCTTTTCCCCTGACAAATCGTGTCTCATTTTTGGGGTCCATTATAGATAATTTTCCGCGACCCGGCTCCCGGCCAGCATAGCCTCGATAATGGTCAGAGGGAAAGATTGGCACCCACGCCGGGTTAGATCATAGCAAATCAATGGAACATGCGTTATAATATAAAAAGCATTATCTCGACGCACGAAAGTGAGGTTGGTCATAATGGCACAGCACCCTTTTGCGAAACGAACCGGGCTGGTAAATGTTACAAAATGGATTCTTAAGTTGAACCCTAAGGGGCAGGCGACAATACCCGCAGATGTGCGTCGCGCCCTAGGTGTCGGTGGCGAAATCCAGGAGTTTGAACTGGTCCTCGAAAGCGATGGGTTTCGTCTCCGCGCGCATAAACCCCCGCTCCCCATCCGGAAGTATATAGGATACTGCGCTGAAGAGCTTCTGGATATTGAGAACCCTGTTACCTTTGTGCGTGAACTTAGAGGAAGGGACGCATCAAAAAACGAGGAGCAGTGAGAGTATGCAAATTGCTCTTGACACCAATATCCTGATCGTCTTGTTGCGGGGCAAACCGGAGGCGCCAGCGCAAAAAGTGGCAGATATACTTGCGGAATGTGACCGGCGGGGCCAGCTATCAATCTCCCCTTATGTCTGGTCCGAACTCAAGTTGCTGCTCGACGAAAGAAAGCTCGAATCTTTTCTTATAGACAACCGCATTCTGGTTGACTGGGAGCCAATGCCGGAAATCTGGTCTACAGCAGCTGCTGCATTCAGGCAGTACTTGGAGAATCGCCGGCGTAGCGGCTCCCTCTATTACTGTGCCACTTGCGGCACAGAAGTTCCGGTCAGGTGTCCTGAGTGCGGCAAGGCACAGGGATTTCCCCGCCATATTCTTCCCGATTTTCTCATTGGCGCTCATGCACTGCACCGGGCTAATATTTTCCTTACCGCCGATTTGGGAATTCCCCGTAAGTACTTTCCCTCATTAAATATCTTGAACCCCCTGGAAGAGAGCATAGCGCCGAAAGAGAAGCCGGAGCATTAGTTGAGGCTAAAAAACATAAAATTAATCGCTTCTTTAACTATGTATTGTATTGTCGGCTTATCCACGATAGGCAGCATCTCTTTAGGTTGAGCCTTGGTGGCCGGCGTATTATCACCATATTTTTTTAAAATGCCGATAGCCCGGGAAACCTTATCTTCTTTCTACACATCGTCCTGATCACAAAAAGCTATATATTCCGCATCAGGCGGCGAAGCTTCAAGCAAAGCAAAACGGTCAAGCGTCAGGTTCGGGCTGTAGGCCGGATCATTCAGCAACAAGCTGCCCCTGCGGTCCTGCATGTATCGTGCTTCACCCGCAAATCTTGCCTGCTTCTCGGAAGTGTCCTCGTCAACAAGCAGGATTTCATAATTGGGATAATCAGTCTTCTCCAAAATGTTGGAGAGGCATTGCCGAATCAGACGCATACTATTGCGAATAGTCAGGTAGGCACTTTATGAACGAAAGTTCCGGCTTCACAGCCTCATAAAACGCTTTGTCGGCTGTCCAGAACTCACACTTGCGAAATTCGGCAAGGGCAGCGTAAAGCGAGTCATAGATGCGCTCTTGATTAAATTGGCGGGCTATTTCTCGTGCACGATGAACCATATCGGGATGAACGACAATTCGTACTCCGACTGCATAGAAAGCTGCTAATGATGCCTCTACCGCTGCTATGGTTGCACGTCCGGAGTAAAGACGGCGCTGGAATGCACTTTCGACTTCGTATTCCAAAAGGGGTGGACCTATCAAGATGATACCTTTCAATCGGGCATCATGGAGCAATTGCCGCGCCTTGTTACGAAACGGCTCGCCCTCGACCACCCATTTAACAGCAACGCTTGCATCTATGACTTGCTCGGCCATATTTGCTCTTCCCGCTCTTGACGCATTTGGCGAATCTCTTGCGCCGCATCAAACTTGCCATTCCACATATCCGCTGCCGCATCGCACAATGCTAAAACTTCATTGGCATCTACTGCATGTTGTTTCTCTATGCCCAGCGGCGTGACACTTAGACGCTCGGAGATGCGCGCTATCAGCTTGAGTTGATCACGCATCGGCATCTGAGTTACCTGTTGTTCCAATAGCTCTAAAATTGTCTGGGTTGCCATCTTCTTTCACCTCACATATTTTTTTATAGCCACCTCCATTTTAAACCTTTCCAGAGCGAAGTTCAAGGGAAGCAAACCAGCGAAACATCCCCCGGTTTGAAGTTCATGGTTTCCTCTTGAGGTTATCCAGAGAGTATTCCATTACTAACAAATTCTCCAACTGCTGCCCAACAATTGCAAAATCATATTTGCGCTTTACAGTTTCCACGGCCCTCCGTCCAATCCGGCGCGCTTTTGCGATAAATTTCCTGGCACACCACACCGCATGGCCTAATCCTTTAGGTTCCTTCTGCCGCACATAATGAATATCCACTAATGATATGTTGTTTACCAATTCCAGCAGCTCACCATCGCCCTTGGCCTGCAAGGCCGCCTCCAGCTCCACCGATCGGTCAAAATGGTCCTCAATGGCTCTTTTGCCCCTGCCCGTTACGATGATAATGTCTTCGATACCGGAATTAATCGCTTCTTCAACTATGTATTGTATTGTCGGCTTATCCACGATAGGCAGCATCTCTTTCGGTTGAGCCTTGGTAGCCGGCAAAAACCTGGTCCCTAACCCTGCCGCCGGGATAATAGCCTTGCGAACCCGCCTCATCAGCATCAGCTCCCTGAACAAATTAAATGCGATCCAGCATAATCAAGACCCGGAAAATCCTGATCACAAACCGGCACCATCAGCTCCTTTCGAGCATCTGTTTTATCTTGCCGGAGAACTCGCTGATAAATTTCTCCACGTCCTGTAACTGTTGCCGAATAACCGTCTCGTCAAAAGCTACCATAGGCAAGTAATCCCCTTGATGACGCGCATGAAATAATTCGTCATACAACTTGCCGAAGGATTTATCCACTTTACCTGTCCGGACATATTCCCGGTGAAAAGAAGACCGTACGGCGGAGTGTTTACCATGTTTTTCTTCTTTTACCGCCAAGGCCGCTGTAACCAAATAAAACAACGCATAGTACAACCGATTAACTACAAAGGCCAGTCTACCTGCTTCAAGTTCGCTTCTGGCAGACGCTAGGCTCTCCGACGCTCTCCCCAGCCAGTAGTGAACAAGATCTTTCAGGTTCCGGTCCCCGGTCATACTACCACACCATCTCGCTGGACTTCTGAGTAAAGGGGTATCAGCGAATAAACTCCCTTATCCCAGGAAAATGTATCAACCACTACAACGCTCAAATTTGTGCCATAATCGTAATTAACCTCAAAAATAACATCCGATATGGTATTTCTATCCCGGTGGCTCATTACTTCCCTGGTAACCACCAGCAGGTCAAGATCCGATTCCTCATCATCTTCACCCCGGGCCACTGAACCGAATACTACCAGCATCTCCACAGAAAACTGCTTCATTAACCGTTTCTTTGCTTCCAATACAGCTTCTCTTTGCTCTTTGGCAAGTATAAGGTCGTTAAAACCAGGCTTCATTTTTTCCCCGACCCCCTCCAATTTGCTTATTTCCGCGTTCATAAAGCGATGCCTCTCTCCATTATAACGCAACATCTGGAAAAGCCACTGAGAATTTTCCGCTAATCCCGGCTTTCCTCTATTGAAAACGCTCTCTTCCCCGAAAACGCCCTAAGCTATCTGTGCGGCAAGATTCAACTGGACAAGGAACCTGTCCCTCCGTCCCGCCTAATTTGGAGTGCGACTCCATATTTTTACACCTCCTCGTGGCGTGTTTAATATTCTTATTCTTCCCGGAATTATAGTGTGGTTAGTATTGCAAAAATTAGTTTTCAGAGATATGATGTAGTAAAGTCTGAAAGGCGGAATGTCAGAATGTCTGAATTGAAGCCTGCTTTACAGAAAGCGATTCCTCTAAAAACTAAAAAAGTGCGCGTTTGGAGTAAGGGACAGCTTACCATACCTGCCGATATCAGGGAAAGTTTGGGAATTAAAGAAAATACTATCCTGGAGGTGTTTCAGGCTGGGAGAGCAATTGTGATCACGCCGGAAAAGATGCTGCTGAAAGAACTTGCTAGCTCCGTTCGCGAGGAAATAAAAAAATACGATATGGATTTAAAGGAGCTTTTAAATGGGTTAAGAGCAGGAAACCACAAGTATGAGACCGATTAAGGCATTCCTGGACAGCAGCGTGATTATTGCCGGTCCCGCCTCCGGGAGCGGGGGATCGTATGAAGTGCTTGCCCTTGCCGAACTCGGCATAATTACTCCCTGTATTTCCGAACAGGTAGTAAATGAGGTTTTGCGAAACATACAGAAGAAATTGCCCGGAAGTGTCGATTTGTTTTATCTGCTTTTTAAAAGGTTGGCTTTTATTTTAGCCGATCCTGCTGCCGATGATTTGATCCTGGCCAAAACGTTAATTAACGAGAAAGATGCCCCCATCATAGCGGCAGCTATAACCAGTAAAGTAGACTGGCTGCTGAGCCTTGATAGCCACTTTCTCAATAAAGACTGGGAAGGGAAGTTAGGCTTCTCAACCGGCACGCCGGGTGACTTTCTGCAAAAATTGGCTTTCGGACAAGATTATAAGTCCACAGAAATACGTGGATGCAGGTAAAATCAACTGTGACACCTATTGCGCTCCCACCAATGGCGTATATTTCCTCCCGGAAAGTGCTTACAGCTTTTGGGGAAATCCATGTGTCAAGTACCCCGTCCCTCTGTCACATACAATAACCTACCAGAGCCTTGCTGCCCACCTTAACCCCTCCCGCGCTGCTGCATATTACGCAACCTATTTATCTGTGACCCCAACGGCTGTTCTCCTTCGGCTATATTCACAGCGCCGAACTGGCGCACCACCTTTTTAGCCATTATTATGACAAAACTATATCATCGCTACCTGAGATGCGCGCATCCTCAAGCACATGTCTGGCAAGACGCAACCCTTGGCTATTTCCCCATTTTTGAATTTTGGTCACCATCAGGCAGCCTCCTTTGTATATCTTTAGTATATCCAGACGGCCGCTTCCTGCCAAGTCAGCCGGAGCAGTAAACCAATTGACCAAGGCCTCCCATACTATTGGCAAGCAGGTTTATCTTCCCTGCTCACCGCCGCGTAAATTAAAAAAACGATCCACGGCAAAAGGCGCAGCCTGACATTGGCCCCGATATTGGCGCTAAACAAGGCAATCGCTCCAATCAGCAGCAAGGAGAAGAACAGCAGGAAGCCGGCTTCTCCACTCCTGCGACGTAACAGGCGCCAGATGCCTTTACCCCAAACAGGCGCCAGCAACAGCAGCGGCACTGACTCCACCAAGCCGATGGCCACCACCGGACTCCGTACCTGCCAGACAAAAGGCCCAAACATGGCCGTGAGGAAACTATAGGCGTAAGTCCACAGAAATCCGTGGATGCTGGTAAAATCAACTGTGACACCTATTGCGCTCCCACCAATGGCGTAGACCTCCTCCCGGAAGGACTCTACCGCCGCCGGAGTAACAGCCGAGACAACATAGCGCCAGGCAAACGGCCCCCAGCCTGCCAACCATGGAGCGGCCAGCGCCCCAAACAGGCTGACCAGAACAGATGCAATCGTATGGCGGTAATAAAGCAGGTAGAGAGTGAATCCGGCCGCCAGCGCAAAGGCGGCGTAAGGGCGAAAAGCATAAAAAAGAAATAAAGCGAGCGCGTAGCCAAACCAGGACCGTACTCCCCTGTCGCCTCTGATAATCCGTAAGGCAAAATAGATGCTTACAATACCAAAAAAAACAAGCAGTGAATCTCTCAGCAACTGGGTGGAATGAAATACCGCCGACGGGTATAAAGTCAGCAGCAAGCCGGTTAGATTGACAGGGTGACGCAGGTCACGCCAGTTATATGGGCGTCCGGCTGTAAGTTCACGCGCGATCAGCACCCCCATAGAGACCGTCAGGCTCCCGACTACAATATTGAGCAGCTTACCGGCGACAAGACTGGGACCGACCAAGGAGAACAAGGCTGCCAGAACATAAGGGTAAGGGCAAAATATCCTCTCGGGTGTGACCCCGGCCAGCAGCGACTGGGCCTGGTCCCAAAACACACGGTCATCACCGCCGGACGCCAAAGGATAAAAACCCTCCAGGCCGCCGGCCCTGGAATAAAGATGCAGCGCTGTTCCGGCCAGCAAGCGCACCGCCAAAGCAACCAGCAGCCAAAGCAAGGCCGGTTTGTTGGCCAATATATTCGTCAAGGCTGCAAATCTACGGGGGGAAAGTGCCTTAGTCTCCATTACTATCCCTCCCCCTTTCGCTGCAAAAGCTCTTTATACAGCTCTTCCCACCGGTCCACTACCCGTTCCAGGCTGTAGTGAGCCTCTATATGCGCCCGGCCGGCCTCGCCCATCCGCTTTCTTTCCGTTTCCGGAAGTTCTGTCAGTCTTAGCATGGCTCCCGCCAGCGCTCCGGTATCCCGTGACGGCACGATATAGCCGCTTTCCTCATTTAGAACCACCTCGCTGTTTCCGCCCACATCGGTTGCGACAATGGGCGAACTACACGCCGCAGCCTCCAGAAGCACCATCGGTAACCCCTCCCAGGCAGAGGACATCACATATCCATCGGCCGTATTCATAATCTCCGGCACATCCCGCCGTACGCCCAGAAAACGTACTTTATTCTTCAAGCCAAGTTCATCGGCTATATTCTTTGTCTCCTCCAGCAGGGAACCCTGTCCGGCCAATAATAACACCGCGTCCGGTCTTTTCAGAACCACCTCTTTAAAGGCCCGCAACATATTCGGATAGTCCTTGGCTGCTTCAAAGCGGCCTGCCGCAAGCCAAACAAAGCCTTCGCCGATACTCAGTTCATCACGCATATGCCGGCCGGCCGCCTCATTCGGCTTGAACGTTTCCGTGTCAACTCCGTTGGGGATAAAGACGATTTTTCCCCTGGGCGCCACGCCTGCCTGGATATAGCGGGCTACTGCCGCCCGGCTCACGTTAGTGGTTATATCGGCCAGGGGATCTGTCAACCGATAGGCTATTTCACGCCATCTGCCGCCTTCGCTGATACTGTGGGCCGTGCAGACAAGCACCGGTATTTTGCAGAAAAGCCGGGCAACCCTGGCTAAAAGGTTAGCATGCACCATATGGCTGTGCACCACTTCCGGCTGCCACTGGGAGAGTATTTTGGACAGCCCGATTAAGGCCCGCGGGTCCGGAACACCACGACGCATATTTAGGGTTGCCAGCGCGATGCCCGCCTCTCCCAGTTCCTCCGCAAAAGCTCCGCGCGATTGCATAGATATAACGCCGACCCGCCACCCCCGCTTCTTGAGGGCGACAGCCAAACGGACAAGCTGCGTCTCGGCGCCGCCTAATTTAAGACATGTGGCTATAAAAGCTATTCGCAAACAAAAACCGCCTTTCGCGCTTACAGCCCTAAAAAAACATCAGCGCCCGCATAAGGACAGTCAGTTCTGGCTAAGCATAGGCAATAGTACTTTCAGGTACTCACCGCTGATTTTTTCAAGTCCAAAATCTTTGGCACGGCTTTCAAGACCTGCGGAGTCAGGCCTGTCCATAATCGAGGCCACAATAGCGCCCGCTAACATTTCCGGGTTTCCTGCCGGCACAAGTCTGCCCCATTTTCCGCCTTCCAATATCTCAGCCGGACCGCTGGGGCAATCGGTAGAAACCACCGGCGTCCCCACGGCCATAGCCTCCGCCAGGACATTGCCAAACCCCTCCCAAGCCGAAGAAAGCGCAAACACTGCCGCCAGCGCCATATAATTGTAAGGATTGTCAACATGTCCCAGCAATAAGACATCTTTTTCAAGGCCCAGCTCGCGCACCAGGGCCTCCAGGCCAGTCCGCCCCTCGCCTTCACCCAGAATCATCAGGCGGGCAGGCCGGTCCGCCCGTACCAGCTTAAACGCCTTGATCAGGGCAGGATAGTCTTTGGCTGCTGTCAGCCGTCCTACTGCCAGAATAACTGGCGGCTGGCCGGATGCAAACCAGGGGTGTTCAAGTGGTTCTTTGGCCTTCTTCAGCAGCTCGGGTGTAACTACCGGATTATGAATTACCTTAATGCGCTCAGCAGACAATCCTGTGGAAGCGGCTAAGTCTTCAGCCACACCCCGGGACACGGCGACCACCGCATCGGCCCAGGGATAAAACCAGGCGACAAGCCGTGGCACAAGACGCCCTCTGACATGAGGTTCGTTATCCGTTGCCCGCGTAAGCGTGCTGTGTACGCTTACGACGATCCGGGACGGCGCCGCAGAAAGTTTTCGTGCCCATAGGGCAACAATGTTGGCATGGTCAATTGCCGAAAGCATAACTTCCGGCCTCTCCCTTCGAAGATAGAGGGCCAGGGCCGGTAAACTTGTCAATATTCGGGAGGCTCTCAGGTCAACAATCCTGACTTCCTTGGGGACCTGGGAAAGGTACGGCCCCTCGGCCTTGGCCACGACCAAGTCAACCGCTAATCCGCGCTCGGCAAAGCCCCGGGCCAGATTGAGCAATACCCGCTCCGCCCCTCCGACATGCAAGGAGGGAAGAAAAAGCGCAATTTTAATACTGCTGACTTTAATACTAGCCATTCCTGCTCACACCTGCGTTCACATTTGCTACTGAAGCTTTAGCCCCAGGACCAGGCAAACCGACTTGGCGGCAACTTTGTGAATCTATCGCCGCCTTTAATGATTCGCAGATATAGTCCAGGTCCTCCTGAACCAAGTACTGATGACAGCCCAGATAGAAACCACTGCTTCCGACAAAATCTGCGTTAGGCAATTTATGGTCATATTGCTTTTTCAGGTAAGCATAAGCCGGCTGCTGCGTCGGGATACACCCAAACAATGGACGGGTTTCCACTCCCCGCTGTTCCAGGTTTTGCATCAGTTCTTTTCTATTGATGGCATTATTCTTTATGACAATCGGGTATGCCAGGTAACTGACATCCTCTGAGTAAACCGGCAGCTGAACAATATCTGTGCAATCCGCAAGCCCCTGGTTCAGATAAGCAACATTTTTTTGCCTGGCTTTGATTATAGCATCGGCTTTTTTGATCTGCGGGATAGCCATTGCTGCCTGGAACTCAGTAGTCTTAAAGTTAAGGCCGATATATTCATGGGTGAATCTTGGGTCAAATGCAGCATTCCCATAAGGACATTTCCCTTCGCTTCTAACACACACGTCACACGCACAAACCCTGCCGTTAGCCTTAATTCTTTTGATCAGCCGGCTAAGCTGGGCATCACTTGTCACAACCGCGCCCATTTCTCCAACCTGGATGTTGTGGGCAATATAAAACGAATAATCGGCCAGCATTGACATAGACCCTACTTTTTCCCCTTTATACAGGGACCCGTGAGCCTGTGCCGCATCCTCAAAGGCTACCAGACCATATTTTTTTGCCAGATAATTTATGGATTCCATATC
The DNA here is from genome assembly GCA_018725565.1 of Bacillota bacterium. GTDB lineage: Bacteria > Bacillota > Dethiobacteria > Dethiobacterales > Dethiobacteraceae > HKB214. The sequence goes on from QLUR01000036.1 coordinate 12,679, forward strand.
ATTGGGGTAACCCATCAGGTGAACCGGCAAAACAATCGCATATTCATCCGGGTTCTGAGTCTTCAATAATTGCTCCGTTTGGTTAACATCCAAAGTAAAATTAACCGGATCGATATCTACAAAGACGGGCTCCATTCCCGAGAGAACGATAGCATTAGCAGTAGCAGCATAAGTAACCGGCGAGGTTATAACTTTTGCTCCCCGCCGTACCTTCCCGAAACGTTTGTCCTCCAGCAAAGCGAACAGTCCCGCCAATAAAGCAGAAGTGCCTGAATTTACCGCCACACAATAATCCGTACCTATATACCTGGACCAAAGAGTTTCAAATTCCCGGACTTTTGGACCTTCTGACAGCCTTCCGCTTGACAGGACATCATTGACGGCCTTTTTTTCATCCTCACCGATTACAATATCACCGATTCTCACCCTTCTCATCGGCCCTTTACCGCCTTAGCACAGTTATTTATGAACCAGTGAAAAGTTTTTTGCAGTCCGTCTTCCAGCGACACCCTTGGCGACCAGCCGCTTTCTCGCATCTTGCTGACTTCCAGCAATTTCTGCGGCATACCGTCAGGCTTGTCTGTGTTGTAAAACAAGTTCCCATCATAGCCTACCACAGTTTTGATCAGTTCCGCCAACCCTTTTATCGAAATATCAATTCCCGTACCCACATTTAATGCCTCTCCGCCATTGAGCCTGTTCATAAAGTAAAGGCAGGCATCCGCCACATCATCAACGTAAATAAACTCTCTCCTGGCATTTCCCGTTCCCCAGATTTCCACCGCAGGCAATCCGTTAGTTTTTGCCTCATACATTTTTTTGATTAAAGCCGATATAACATGCGAGGACGAAAGGTCAAAATTATCCCCGGCACCATAAATATTGGGGAAAATCAGCGAAAAAAAAGCACAGCCATGCTGCTGATGATAAGCCTCAGCCATTTTCATCCCGCAAATCTTGGCCAAAGCGTAAGCTTCATTGGTCGGCTCCGGCTTGCCATCAAGCAGATATTCTTCTTTCATCGGCTGTATGCATTGTCTTGGATAGGCACAGGAACTTGAGACGTACAATAATTTATTAACTCGAAATTTATATGCCGCGTGCATGACATTGCTCTGGATAAGTATATTATCGTAAAAAAAAGCTGCTGGAGTCTCCATATTCGCCATTATCCCGCCAACCTTGGCCGCGGCCAACAAGACATATTCCGGCTTTTCCTGGTGGAAAAAGGCTTCCACATCAGCCTGTCTTCGCAAATCCAGCTCCCGGCTCGTGCGTACCAGGAGATTAGAATACCCTGCTTCCTGCAGTTTTCTGAGCAATGCCGAGCCGACTAGGCCCCGGTGCCCGGCCAAATATACTTTCGCAAACGGTGAAAAGCTCACCTCCTGCTAGCCTCCAATCGTTAATTTGTTAGCAGTCCAGTTGATTCCCTTTTCTTGCAACAGTTTTTTCCCTTCTCCCATGGGCCTTAAACCAAGCAGTTCCATGTCGGCGTCAACCATTATCTTTGCAAGCTCCCTGAAAGTAATCTTCGGCTCCCAGCCCAGTTTTTCCTTTGCCTTGGAAGCATCAGCAAGCAAAAAGTCAACTTCCGTCGGGCGAAAATAATTCGAGTCTATTTCAATCAGTGTATTACCCTGTTTTAAAGCAATATTCTGCGCCGTCAGGCTATCCGTCAATGAACGGATGACACCCTTTTCGGCAGCGCCGTGACCTTGCCACTCAATTTCAATACCGGCATACTTAAAAGTCAGTTCCACAAACTCCCTGACGGTATGGCTTTCCCCTGTGCCTATCACATAATCATCAGGGTCTTCCTGCTGCAGCATCAGCCACTGGCAGACGACATACTCCGGAGCAAAGCCCCAGTCCCTTTTTGACTCCAGATTGCCCAGATAAAGCTTTTCCTGCCTTCCGGCCAAGATATTAGCAATAGCCCTGGTAACTTTTCTCGTTACGAAAGTTTCCCCCCGGCGGGGAGACTCATGGTTGAAAAGAATCCCGTTGCAGGCAAAAAGATTATACCCTTCCCGATAGTTGACGGTCATCCAATAGGCATAAACTTTGGCCGCCGCATAAGGGCTGCGCGGGTAGAACAGGCTTTTCTCATTCTGGGGCGGTGGTGTGGCCCCGAACATTTCCGAAGATGATGCCTGATAAAACTTTGTTTTTATGCCGCTTCTCCTGACCGCATCCAAAAGCCTTGTCGTGCCAAGCGCTGTGATATCGCCGGTGTACTCAGGCATATCAAAACTGACCCGCACATGACTCTGCGCGCCCAAATGATAAATCTCAGCAGGGCGGATGTTATAAACCAAATTTGTCAACTGTCCCGCATCAGCCAAATCTCCGTAGTGCAAAAACAGTCTGGCCTTGGGGTCATGCTTGTCTACAAAGACATGATCAATCCGCCCGGTATTAAAAGTGCTCGCCCGGCGGATAATCCCATGAACCTCATATCCCTTGCTTAGCAAAAACTCTGCCAGATACGCACCATCCTGTCCGGTAATCCCGGTAATCAAAGCAACGTTAGCCACAATTTATTCTCCTCTGCACTTATTTTAAGCTAGGCTCCCGGTAATCTCATTTGTTATCACGTCAGCAAAACTCTCCGCGCTAAACAAATGTATGGCATCACTTTTGACAAACTTCTCAATGGCGGCAAGATATCCATGATATTCTGCCAAAGGCATGGTTTTAATATATTTATACAGCGCTTCATAACTCTTAAAGTTTTCTTTATCAATAAACGTACCAGCCGGGATAAAATCGGTTACATTTGGCGCCCCCAGATAAACCGGAACGCAGCCGGCAAAAAAGCAGTCAAAAATCTTTTCGGTGATATAGCCCGGAATCTCCTTGGCGTTTTCATAGCAAATGGCAAACTTATAATCTTTCAATACTTCAGCCTTCGTTTCAATTGTTCCTTTGTATGATGGATACTTTTTGGCCAATAATCTTGTCAGCGGTTTGATTTTGTTCAGCCTGTTTATAACTCTGCCTTTAAAAACATATTTATCCCATCCCATGCCGTATAAGTCAAATTCCCCCGGATGATACCGTTCAAACCAGCGGATGGCGTTAATCCTTTCCGTATATAATTCCAGCGGATGCTTCATGGTTTTGTTGCCTGCCACCATAGTGCAGAGTTTATTCTTTTTATTTATGTCAAAATCCAAATTCGCGGGAATTTTATTGGGCCAATAATATTTTATATATCTGTTTCCGTCAACCCATTTATCGTTCCAGGTAAAAATTTTCTTAAAGTATGCGTGATTTTCTTTTACCCAGTTTTTTGGCGCAATAAGTTCAGATTTGAGTATTCCTGCGGCATCCGGCCAGCAATCCTGTGACATCCGGCCAGAGTTCTTGTCACATCCGGCCACAGTTCTT
>QLUR01000037.1 GCA_018725565.1 Bacillota bacterium
CCGGCCTTTGGCCGGATAAGATAAGAATGCCGGCCGGATGGCGCAGGAACGGTGGCCGGATGGCGCAGGAACGGTGGCCGGATGGCGCAGGAACGGTGGTCTGAATTAACAAGAATAGCCACATCTCTTGTTTTATCGTCTATAACAATAGATAAATAATTAATTGCTTTCTTTAGTTGATTCATCAGAAAATTTATTTGATCCTTTGATAATTCGCGAGAAAAAGTGCTTGCGAGAAAAGAATTAAGGCACTCAAATTGTAGTTCATTAAAGGAATTTGTGCAGTCAGCGGCGAGTGTTGCCAAATCAAAATAGTCTGACTGCTTTTCGCCGTTAATGAGCTTATAACAGTCTGCGCCATGCGACAGAAAAAAGTTCCGGATGAAAGAAAGCATGCATTCTTTGAATCTTTCAGCATCCGTTTCTGAAAAGTTCTGATTGGAGATTTCCTGATATTGTATTAGCCATTCGTCGAGAGCTGCTTTTTCGCATTTAATATTTTGATCTATCACACTACTAATATCCTCCAATGTTTCGGGCGTTATTAGTAGTATATTCTTAGAACGATATATTTTATTCCCTTTTATTAAAGTGTTTATTGTTTGTGCGATTCTATTTGGTTCGATATTGACATGAAATTGGCTCTCGATGATGTCTCGAATATTTTCATCTGTAACGTTTTCTTTTGTGTTATATATGGCATCAATGACAATCGCTTGATCACCATGTACCCCTATCTCTGAAGCAAGTAGGTGCGATAGCTGTATTGTAGTTGAGAATTCGTTGCCGCTCATATCCATCCTCCATAATTGAGTGCATTTATTTGGTAATTAACCAAAGCAAATCGACGTTGAAAATCGCATTTAGTTAATATTCTTCAATGAAATACCGTTCTCAGTTTTCCATAGTTCGTTTCCACTTAGGCTTGATGTTTGCGCTGAACTAAAAGGGCCGAAAGCTGATGGTATTGCCTGACCGAAGATTGCCGGATATAATGACCGGAGATTCTTTAGATATGTAAAGCTACGCCGTCTGACAAGAGCATCAGAAGTATTGTCGGGCAAGAATGAGCGGATTATTGAGGTCGCTTTGGACTTTGGGTTTTCCTCGCACGTAACTTTTAACCGCACGTTTAAAGACGCGTATGGAATAACGCCAGAAGAATACCGCGCCAAACCTGTCCGCCTTAACCAGATACGGAACATTTACCTATTTTGTCGGGGGAGCGGCAAAGCCTGGCAAACATGCCAATGAGGATATAGTGATGTGGAGTGCTGCATTGAAGCGGAGAATTTCACTGAGCTCACCACTTCGGCGTTGGGTAAAGCCATGAATTATCTCTTTGGAGTCTGGCTGGCCAAGCGGGGGCTGACGACACAGCCTTTTTCAGCGGAGAAATATTACAGGTCTGCACCGGACGCCGCTGATATGGAGATTTGGGTTATTCCGGAAAAAGCTGAAGCGAAAAAATAAAGTCGGGGAGGTCAGCCGGAACAACCAACGCAAAATACAGATTATCGTGCCTTTTCCAGACGCTCTGCCACCCACACTTTGATCATGGATTGCCGGGATACGCCTAATCTCTTTGCCTCTTTATCCAATAAATGAATCATCCACAAAGGGAAGTCCACATTTACTCGTTTCTGTTCGTGACGAGGTCTCCTTGCTTTTGACATATCGAGATATTTCGAAATATCTTCTTTGCCTTCATCAAATTTCTTGTCAAACTCACTAGCTTTCATATATTTCCACCTCCTCTTTTCTGGAACATCTTACTGAAATAATTCTTATCTTTTCAGCCCGACAAGTAATAATTCCTGAACAGTGCTTTCCTGAAATCTGCCCGATTACTAAAAACCTTTGTTCATCGCTGGCCTTTACTGGAATCTCTATAAGGCCTGGGTCATCCCATAATTCCTGAGCCTCGTAAAAATCAACGCCATGTTTCTGTTTGTTGCTCTCACTTTTCTTATGATTGAATTCGAATTTCATGGTATAATTATTATACCTTAAATAGACCATATTTCAAAGAAATAATGTTTGGACGCGCTGGGGACGGACCCTAACACACGGCTCTTCATGGGGTCGAAGGGTCACGTCTATATTTTTTATATTATGCAGCCCTAGATGGTCGCCTATTTCTTTTTGTGTGCATCTATTCAACTCTACCACTCTTGTGAACGGTCAATAAAAATGCAGCATTTTCAGTTATTTAAAGATGCAAATAGCAGCAAGGACGACGAAGATGAGTAATGCATGGTCGTAAGTCTGTACTAATTTTTCAGGCATCAGCTTGAAAATATTTTTTTAGTCTTGACATTAAGGAAAGTAGTATCGTATCATTGAAAATGAGATTCATTGACCGTTAGTAAAGGGGTAATGTGAGATGTCGTTATATAAAATCAAAAAAGCAACCAACTGCATCATTGAATCGGTTCCTGCCCACAAAATACTGGAAGCGCTGGGTATTCGGAAGGGAGTGAACGTACGGGTTCTGATCAGGCAACCTTTCGGGGGGCCTGTAGTCATCAGAGTTGGACAGCGTGATATTGCCGTTTCGCATGAGTATGCAAAACAAATCACTGTTAAAGAGGTGGTTTGAGATTGCATTGCCGTGATAATCGGGAGGAAATCCACCGGACCGGAGAAATCCCCAGAATTTTGCTGATCGGCAACCCGAATGTCGGGAAAAGCGTCATCTTCTCTAAGTTGACTGGCCATGAGGTTATGGCCTCCAATTATGCCGGAACGACGGTTTCATATTCTTCAGGAAAAGCTAAGCTTTACGGGAAACAAGCCGTAATAACGGACGTTCCTGGCATGTATTCACTGGAAGCTACTTCAAGCGCAGAGGAAGTAGCTTTGAATTTGTTGAATGCCGGCGCGGATACGGTTATATGTGTATTGGACGCGACAAATCTTGAGCGAAACCTGAATTTTGCCCTGCAGCTTAAAGAGCGGGGCCTCCCGCTGGTTTTTGCCTTGAATTTAGTGGATGTGGCGGAACAAAAAGGCATATATATTGATGTTCTGGCTTTGCAAAAAGAGCTTGGTTTTCCGGTAATACCAACTGTGGCGGTGAGAAATATCGGATTAGCCGAGCTTATGAGCAAGGCTTTTGCCGCTGCCGCGCAACCCGGCAATGCCAGGAAGAATCACGTCCTGTCCTCAGAAGAGCGTTGGAAGGAAGTAGGCCGAATTATCGGCATAGTTCAGAAGGTGGAGCATCGTCACCCCACATTTTGGGAGCGTTTGGGCGACAGCATGATTATGCCTTTCCCCGGACTGCTTATAGCTGCTCTGGTGTTAGCTGCCTCTTTGGGCGTAGTTGTAGGCGGCGGCAAAGGGTTGAGAGCCGGCCTGCTTCTTCCCCTGGTGAACGATTTTTATGTGCCGTTTGTATCAAATCTCGTGTCGTCTTTTATCCCTGAAGGCATGATTCGCAATATTTTAATTGGTGATTACGGGATATTGATAAAAAGTATCGAATGGCCGTTTGCCTTGATTTTGCCGTATGTTTTCTTGTTTTACATCGTGTTGTCCTTTCTTGAGGACACGGGTTATTTGCCCCGCCTCGGCGTTTTGGCCGACGGGATAATGAGACGTCTGGGGATTCAGGGAGGCGACCTTATTCCCATGATGATAGGCTACGGCTGCGCCGTACCTGCCATACTGGGCACTCGTGCCGCCACAACTTTTAAGCAGCGCCTGATAGTTTCCGCTCTGGTTGTTTTGGCGGTTCCATGCGCTTCGCAGACCGGCGCGTTTGTTGCTTTGCTTGGCGACCAATCCGTATTGGTGCTGCTTTTGGTGTACTTTATCTCGCTTTGCGTCATTTTTCTTAGCGGCATGCTATTAAAGCGGATCGTACCCGGACAAAGCGACACTATTTTGATAGAAGTGCCTAATCTTCTGATCCCGAACACCCATGCCCTGTTCAAAAAAATGTGGATACGCATAAAACATTTCATGATTGAGGCCGGAATACCGATGCTGTTCGGTGTAGCCATCGCTGCGCTCGTCGCTGAAACCGGCGTGCTCGTAAATTTCAGCAAACTAATGGAGCCTATTGTGGTAAATTGGCTTGGACTGCCGGGGGAAGCCAGCCTTTCGCTTATTTTGGGCGTCCTAAGGCGCGAGCTTGCGGTCATGCCGCTGCTGGAGATGGAATTGTCCACTGTTCAGCTTCTCATCGGTTCGCTGGTGGCATTGTTCTATATGCCATGCCTGACAGTTTTGGGTGTCTTGATAAAGGAGTTTGGCGTCAGGGTCGCAGCCGCGATAAGCGTATCGACCATAATATTTGCCTTATTTTTCGCAGGTTTGATCAATCAGGCCATCAACCTGATTTTGTCCATCGTGTAAAGGACTGGTGCGTATGAGATTAAGGGCGGGCATTACACGTTTTTTCGAAAAAAATGCACGGGAGTTTCCTTATTTTCTTGAGATACTTTCCCTCTATTACAAAAAGAGAGTCAGCATGGAGCTCGAAGCTGCCTGCGTTCGCTGCGGCGATAGGGTGTTATGCATAGGCGGCGGACCATGCCCGTTCACCGCAGTTTATATTCATAAATTTACCGGCGCGCAGGTTACTGTTATTGACAACAATTTGGATGCTGTGCAGGCCGGAAACCATTTTATAAATAAGCTGAATTTGCGCTCGGCCATTACGTTTATACACGCCGACGGAGAAAAAATTGATCTTGATGGATTTTCACTAGTGCATGTGGCATTGCAGGTAACGCCCCGCGAAAAGGTTATCAGGCATATACAAAAGTGCGCCGCTCCCCATGCTCAGATCATCGTGCGTGGTGTCCTGCCCGCTCAAAAGGCAGTTCTTGAACCAGAGTGGAAGGCCTCAAGAATAGAAGGGCTTACTTGGTACCCCACAATGGTCCTAAGCAGATATTGATGATGATCAGTTATAAAAAGGTATTGATATCTACAGTGGCATTAGCGGCCATGGCGGCGCTTCTTTGGATGGCTGATTTCCAGGAAATACTGGACTCCCTTCTTGCCATAAACATGAGATTTTTCATGGTCGCAATTTTGCTTCAGCTGCTGACGATTTTACTGGTCAACTGGCAATGGCGTCTGGCCTCCCGTGCGATCGGAAAGTCGATTCCCTGGGGTAAGCTGATTTATCTAAACATGGCAGGAACATTTGTGGAAAGCGTGACGCCGGCGCTGAAGGCAGGAGCTGAGCTAACGAGGATTTACCTTTTGCAATCTCATGCCGGGCTTTCGCTGACGAAGGCTGCTTCCATGGTAATACTGCAGAAAGCCGTAAGCTTTTTTGCCTTTATTTTACTGAACATCGCCGGCTTAATCTTTATTCTTGCTCTATACTCAGGGTACGTTGCTAATAAGGCCTTTTTTGTGGCAAATCTCGTTGTGCTCGCAGTTGTGCTTTTCCTGCTGGCTTTTTTCATGACTACGCCCAAGTCTGTAAACAGCTTTATGAGGCCTGTCCCTGTTATCCCCGCGCACATCAAAACAAAGGCGGAATCGTTTCTGCTCTTGTTCCAGCAGACCGTTTCGAATTTACTGAAAAACACTAAGTTGTCTTTATTCATGGTTATCCAAGCTTTTGCCATATGGCTTCTTTATGCTGTCAAAGCTTATCTTATCGCGCAATCGCTCGCTATAGAGAGCAGCTTCGCGGAAGTTACAGTGGCAACGCTTTTTTCGTATATGATCGCCATGCTTCCCCTGCTCCCCGGCGGACTGGGCTCCTTTGAAGCCGCGTACACTTTTATGTTTGTTTCCATGGGCTTTGACATTGAGCAGGGCATGGCGGTCGCCTTGGCCCTGCGCCTGGTGACTTTTTGGTTTGTATTCCTGATAAGCGTACTTTATCTAGTTTTTCATGCGCTGACATGCTATATCCGGAAAATTACGCTGCTATCCTGGTGCTTGAAAAGCAGGAGGTAACCGGCTGCAAGAATGAGCATTAAGCAAATACCAAATATAGTAACCTTCCTTAACTTGCTCTGCGGAGCCGCATCCATAATCTGTGCATTCGAGGGGAAATACCATATATCCGCGGGTTTGATTCTGATTGGTTCCTGTTTTGATTACATTGACGGAAAAATAGCATGCAAACTTGCGGCCGTCACACATTTCGGAAAGGAACTTGACTCGCTTGCGGATTTGGTCTCGTTTGGCGTTGCTCCGGCAATGCTGGCCTATGCGGTCATCCTGGATGATTTAGGGTTGAAAGGGGCTGTCCTGGTATTGGTTTATGTAATGAGCGGAGCGTTTAGGCTGGCCAGATTCAATGTGGAGATTCGTACCGCACACTTCACGGGATTGCCAATCCCGGTTGCGGGCGCGATTATAGCTGCGGCTATATTATTGAGCAATCCGCTTCCGGTATGGATTTATCCTGTGCTTGTTGCCATTTTTTCAGCTTTGATGGCAAGCAGGATCAAATTCTTACGCATCTAGGTTTAAGGAGGAGAACGAAATGATTCAAGCTGAAAATATCACAAAATTATATAAAGTCGGCGGCAACGTAATAAAGGTTTTAAATGACATCAATCTACAGGTAGAAAAAGGAGAGTTTATTGCTTTACAAGGTCCGTCAGGGTGCGGGAAATCCACTCTTTTAAATATACTGGGTTGTCTTGAAACCGCAACAAGCGGAAGAATTTTGATTGATGGCGTAGATACCTCCAGGTTAAATGATGATGACCTGGCTAAAATCAGACAAGGCAAAATAGGCTATATATTTCAAGCATATAACCTGATTCCAACTTTAAACGCCTATGAGAATGTTGTGCTGCCTATGCTATTTGCCGGAGAGGATGATGGAAAAAGTAGCATGGCAGCTAAAAGAACAGCAATGCTGCTTAAAAGTGTAGCGATGCATGATAGAATGACCCACAAACCGTCTGAATTAAGCGGAGGTGAACAACAACGGGTGGCTATTGCCAGAGCATTAAGCAATAACCCGTCAATCCTTATTGGTGATGAACCAACTGGTAATCTTGACAGCAAAACAGGGTTAGCCGTCCTAGACATCTTAATCAATTTAAACAAAGAGGGACAGACAATTATCCTTGCTACCCACGACTCCACAATTGCACATATGGCAAGCAGGATTGTTAAAATGAAAGATGGTAGAATTATAAACAATTCCTCAACAAAGGAGCATTGATTATGGCTATGAAATGGCGAATAAAAGCAAAACTTGCTCAAAAAAATCTTAGAGAATATAAAATACGAACACTATTAACTATTGTTAGTATAGCGATAGGCATTGCGGCAATAGTTTCTTTAATTATTGTCAGCCAAAGTATGGAAATGGCCGTGGGTCAAAGGCTTGGCGGAACTGTGGATATTATTAGGGCATTACCTGGACATGTGGTTCCCGGACGGGATTTTGTTCCTTATGGTTCTTTCACAGAGGAATCTGCAATAGAAATTGAAAGAATTGACGGGGTTGCGGCCACTTCTAACTGGATGGTTGAAATCGCGGAAGTTGAATATAACGAAATAAGTGCGCCGGTTGAATTAATGGGTGGAAATCCAAAGGATTTTAAAGATTTTATGGGAGGGGTTATCGAAATCAAGAAAGGAAGATTACTTGCAGAGGGAGAGAACAGAGAAATTATTCTAAGTGTTTCAACGCTTGATCACATAAATCGCTGGTTGCAAGCAGATTTAGATGTTGGCGAAGTGTTACATATAAAAAGCAGAGAAGGTGAAATGATTGAATTTACAATAGTTGGTATAATGGCTTATGACCTGGCCGGAGTAGAAGTCAGCCACCGTTTGCTGTTAAGCAAGGAAGCTATAAAAGAAATAACAGGTACAGAAGACGTAATGCTGATGCTTGTGCGAATAGATGATTTAGGCCGCGCGAGAGAATTAGCGGAAATGATTGAAGATAGATTAGATGAAATACATGGAGTGAGCGGACTGACCACGGCAGTAGCCCCCGGACAAGTATTAGATCAAATAAGACTGGTTTCGCTTCTTATACAAGCTGTTGTTATTGGAATTGCTTTTATCGCGCTTATCGTAGGTTGTGTAGGAATCGTAAATACCATGCTCATGTCAGTTATGGAAAGAACGCGTGAAATTGGAATTATGAAGGCAATAGGAGCCATCAAGAAGGATGTTCTTGAATTGTTTCTTGTAGAAGCGACTATTGTTAGTTTGATTGGCGGAATATTAGGTGTTTTGGTGGGAGTGGCGATAAGTTTTGTTTTAAATTTGGGTATTTCCAGATATATTATTACTGATATGGAGCTGATTATATCCCCTTCGGTTTTAATTGGCGGAGTAGTGATTGCTGTCGCAACTGGTATTACGGGGGGATTGTATCCGGCCAGGAGGGCCGCTAATCTGAAACCTATTGAAGCTTTAAGGTATGATTGACAGAATCCCGCGAAAAGGATATAAATGCCTTTCTGCTGGAGTTAAATTATGTCTTTCGCGGAAAGTGAAGCAGCTAGCGCGGCGTGTTTCTTACAATAAGAATATGTTGAACTGTTATGCTAAAATTTAGCCGCAAAACGCAAAAATTTCTGCCGCTATAAAAGGGAAACCAGGCAATAGCTAGAATATATTTTCTTAAAGTCCTGCAAACTGTTTGTTCGAAAAGAGGTGGTTTATGCTTACAATTTTTTACTATTTTCAAAATATTGTGAAAGGAGACAAAAATGGACCTTCAAACACAAAAAAGCAACCCTGCAGCCATTGAAGTGAAAGAAGTTCTGTCGGAAGCTGAAGAGAAATTTGAAACGATTCGCAAGTCAGTTGGTTGGATTCTAGGGCCGCTGGTGTTTCTGGCGTTATACTTCAGCGATATGCCCGCTCTCACTCCTGAGGCTCACAGGCTGGCCGCAATCCTTGGTTTAGTAGTTGTATGGTGGGTCACAGAACCCATACCCATGCCAGTTACCGCCATACTTGGAGCGGCATTGTCGGTGCTCTTTCAGGTAGCCGCCGCCCGCCATGTCCTTGCAGCGTTCGCCGACCCGATCGTCTTCCTTTTCCTGGGCAGCTTTATGCTGGCCGAGGCAATGAAAGTGCATAGACTTGACAGGCGTTTTGCTTTCGCTATACTTGCCCTTCCGTGGGTGGGTAACAGTGCCGGCCGCGTCCTGCTGGTTTTCGGGGCCATTGCCGCAGCGCTTTCGATGTGGATAAGCAACACCGCCACTACCGCCATGATGTTCCCCATCGGACTTGGCATAGTGTACGCGATGGCAGACGTGATCGCGAAAAAGACTGGCAAGGAAGTTAACCCGAGCCAACTTCGCTTTGCCACCGGCATGATGCTGATGGCTGCCTACGCCGCCTCAGTGGGAGGAGTAGGCACCCCGGTGGGCACTCCTCCTAACCTTATCGGCATTGCCATGCTTGAGAGGATGGCCAATGTCAAGATAAGCTTCTTCGAGTGGATGACGATGGCTGTTCCCATGCTGGTCTTGATGTTCGCTCTGTTGTTCGCAATAATGTATTTTCTGCACAAGCCAGAGGTAACCAGGATTGAAGGGATGCAGGATTATATCAGGGGCGAGAAGGCCACAATGGGAGGTTGGACAGCCGGACAGCGCAACGCGCTGATAGCGTTTGGAGTTGCCGTGGTGCTCTGGATAATTCCTGGCTTCCTGGCCGTATCTTATGGGTCAGGTGCGCCCATCACCAGAGCCTACGCTGCCCGGATGCCGGAGGCGGTCGCCGCTCTGGTAGCTGCCATGCTGCTTTTCCTGCTGCCGGTCAACTGGAAGAAAAGAGAGTTTACCCTCACCTGGAAACAGGCCACTGGAATCGACTGGGGAACTCTGTACCTGTTCGGTGGAGGCATCACCTTGGGTACACTGATGTTTGAGACCAAGTTGGCCGAGGTAGTTGGCACGGGGCTGATGCAGTTAAGCGGCGCTGAGTCAATGTGGGGGATCACCTTTGCCGCCATACTCATCGCCTTAATTGTAAGCGAGATTGCCTCCAACACTGCGGCGGCAACTATGGTGGTTCCGGTGATGATCTCACTGGCCATGGCTGCCGGGGTCAATCCCGTACCGCCTGCGATAGGCGCCACCCTGGGAGCCAGTTTCGGCTTCATGCTTCCGGTATCAACGCCTCCCAACGCGATAGTGTACGGCTCCGGAATGATTCCTCTCCCCAAAATGATGAGGGCTGGAATTGTCTTTGACATCGTGGGGGCGATCGTAATCTGGAGCGGGCTGAGAGTGCTGCTGCCCCTGCTGGGCTGGGTGTAGATCACAATCCAGAAAGGCCAGTCAAAAACTGGCCTTTTTTTATGGCGCGCCCGGCTCTTTTCTGCTGAGCTTACAGAAGTTTCCCATGTTGTCCGGGAGGATTATCAGGTGTAAGAGTCGAATAAAAACAGAAACTAACGGCGCTGGAGGAGCAACTCGCTTGATTGAACTGAAGAAAGTGACCAAGAGCTATAACGGTAGCAGCGAACCGGCAGTGGCCGATGTATCTTTGCAAATCGGACGCGGTGAATTTGTTTTTCTGGTGGGACCCAGCGGTGCCGGCAAAAGTACATTGTTAAAATTAATCTTTTGTGAGCAGTTGCCGAGTTCGGGCCAGGTTTATTTTCTTGGCCGTGATATCGCCAGGTTTAAGGCAGGGGAGCTGCTGAAACACCGCCGCAGGATTGGCATGGTGTTTCAGGATTTTCGCCTGCTGAAACAAAAGACTGTTTTTGAAAACGTGGCTTTTGCTCTGGAGGTTATCGGCCGGTCAGCACGGGAAATACGGCTGAAAGTACCCGCGGTGCTGGAAGATGTGGGCCTAGCCGGGAAAGGCTCAGCTTTTCCGGCGGAATTGTCCGGAGGTGAGCAGCAAAGGGTAGGCATTGCTCGGGCTGTTGTCAAGGACCCGCTGCTTATTTTAGCCGACGAGCCCACCGGGAATGTGGACCGCGATAACTCCCGTCAGTTGATGGAACTGTTTGAGACCATCAGCCTGAGCGGTACTACGGTAATTATCGCCACCCATGCCTGGGATATGGTAGACCGCATGCGCAAACGTGTCCTGGCTCTAGAAAAAGGAAGTTTAGTAAGGGATGAACAGCGGGGTGGCTACAGCTATGAATCTTAATGCTATAAAGTACTGCCTGCGCCAGGGCGTTGTTTCACTGTTCCGGAACTTCTGGCTGGCAGTTGTCACCGCCGGCATGATCGCTGTTTCACTGGCCATCCTGGGGGGGTTCCTGCTGGTGGCGCTGAATGTCGGGCAAATCCTCTATAACATTGCCGGCAATGTGGAAATCAGCGTATTTTTGCGCGATGACGCTGACCAGGAATTAATCCGGACCAGACTGGACGGGCTTGACGGTGTGCGGGAACATACTTTTATTCCGAGAGAGCAGGGCCTGACTGACTTCGGCTACGCTCTCGGGGACAGTGCGCTTTTTGCCGGCCTTGCCGGAGAGAACAATCCCCTGCCGGATATGTTCCGGGTCCGGGTTGGCGAATCGGATATGGTTGAAGCCCTGGCTGAGAAAATGCGGGCTTTTCCGGGAGTGGAATTTGTGGACTACGGCGAAGAGTTGGTGGCGCGCCTGCTCGGCGTTACACGCTGGCTGAACGCCTTTTTTTTGGCGATTAGCTTCCTGCTGGCCGCCAGTGCCGTATTTTTAATCGTGACCATCATCAGGCTTTCCGTAATGGCCCGGCAGGAGGAAATCGGCGTGATGAAATATCTAGGGGCCAGCAACTTCTTCATCCGTGCGCCATTTTTCCTGGAGGGGATGGCGATGGGGTGGGCAGGCGCGCTCTCCGCTGCTGTTGCCTTGGGTGCAGCTTACCACCGCTTAGCTTTTTCCCTGCAGCGGGAAGCCTTGCTCTTTTTCCTGCAGCCGGTAACCGACCCGGAAAAGCTGTGGCCGGTTTTTGCCGGGCTGCTGGCCTTGGGGACAGTGATGGGCGGACTCGGCAGCCTGGTATCGGTGCGTAGGTTTGTGCGGGCGTAAAAGAACGGGAGGGATTGGCATGCGGCGAATAATAGCCATCGTTGCTATAGTATCTTTTTTTCTCGTGCTTGGAACGCATAAATTCCCTTCCGTTGCCTACGGCGACCCAGGTGATATCCGCCAGCGCGTGCAGCAGACCAGGACGGAAATAAGCGAGCTGGAAAAAGTAATTAAAGCCCTGGATGAAGCGATCCGTACCCGGGCAGAGCGGGTGAAAAGCCTGGAAAGAGAGCTGGCGCAAACGGAAGCGGGCTTGTCCCAGGTGAGAGAGGAACTGTTTGCTGCCAGGGGCAGGCTGGAAGAAGCAAACCGTGTTTTTGCTAAACGGGTGCGCAGTGCTTACATGAAAGGCGGGCTGTCATATCTGGAGCTGCTGCTGCAGGCGGAAAGTTTCGGCGATTTGATTGTGCGCCTTGTCTACCTGCGCCGGATTTTGCATCAGGATGCCGGAATGATCAGCGCGGTCAGGCAGGAGCAAACCTTCCTGCAGGAAAGGGAAACAACCCTCGAAAATGAAACGCAGCGCCTGCACGACCTGGGCCGGCAAAGGGACGCCGAGCAGCGCAACATGAGGGACCAGCAGCAGGAAAAGAAAGCAATGCTGGCTGCGGCGCAAAAAAAACTGGCGGTAGATTTGGCGCTCATCACGCCGCAGGCGGAGCGCCGGCCGGTTTACGGCGTCGTACTTGACAATGCCCCGCAAGCCAGGCCTCAGCACGGCCTGGCCCGCGCCAGCATTATTTACGAATACGAAGTGGAGGGAAGAATTACCCGGTATCTCGCCCTCTTTTCCAGCTTTCCCTCCAAAGTGGGACCGGTGCGCAGTGCCAGATCACACAGTGCCATGCTGGCGTTGGAAAACAATGTCCATTTTATATATTCCAGCGGCGGGGTAGATGTGCTGGACAGGATCAGGGGCTGGGAGGTGCGGGGGACGAACGCCCTGCGCTCAAGAAGCCCCAGCTTTTTCCGCGACAACTCTCGTCGTGCGCCTCATAACCTGTACGTTAATCTGGCTGCCCTTGGCATTGAGTCCCAGTCAGCGGAAGTGGTGATCAGGCCTGCCTATTTAGGCCGGGAAGGTACCCCTGCCCTTAAAGTGGAACTGGAGTACAGCCCGGATTACCGGATCACCTACCGCTATCTCCCGGAGAGAGGAGCCTACCGCCGCTACCTGAATGACCGGCCTCACAGAGATGCAACAGGTGCAGTCATCTACGCCCGCAATATAATAATTCAGCATGCGAGGCACGGGACTGATTTGTTCCGCCGCCCCACACCGGACCTGATCGGCGAGGGAGCAATCGACTTTTATTCTCAGGGAGAACATTTCCGGGGAAGATGGAAGAAGGAGAACGCTGCTTCTCGTACCCGCTTCTACTTCCAGGACGGCCGGGAAATAGAGCGCGTGTACGGGCAGACCTGGATCCAGATTGTCCGGGCGCGGTAAAGCCTGCGGTATGTGTGTCAATAATCTCACCATCGGAGATCTGCATTCACTGGTGACGATTGCATCCTTGGGGGGCTAATGGATAACTGTTGACATCTCAGGATATTCATAGTATAGTACATTACAACAGTAATGTACTATACTATTTTTTGGGGGGAGGAGATGTGCCATGAAGCTGGATGCCGACACAATGAAACCTATCTATGTGCAGATAGCGGAATGGCTGGAAACGGAAATACTGGCTGGAAGCATAGGCGGCGACGAGAAGATCTACTCACAATACCAGCTGGCGGAGATGTTTAATATCAATCCGGCCACCGCCGCCAAGGGGCTCAGTATCCTGGCTGAGGAAGGCATCCTGTATAAAAAACGCGGATTGGGTATGTTTGTCTCTCCCGGCGCGAGGGAGGGGATACAGCGCAAGCGCAGGGATAACACGCTCAAGCAGCTTATTTTTGAGCTGGTGCTGGAAGCACAGCGCCTGAGTATTCCGGAAAATGAGCTGACGGAGATGATTCGTCAGGTGAAAAACGGCCTGAAGGGGGAAATGAAGTCATGAACGCGGTGGAATGCCGAGATCTGACCAAAGCGTACGGCAGCTTAAAAGCGGTTAGTGGCCTGTCTTTTATCATTGAGGAAAATAAAATAACCGGCCTGATCGGCCGAAACGGCGCCGGCAAGTCCACACTTTTAAAAGTTATCGCCGGATTTCTGCAAAAAACCGCGGGGGAAGTGAAAGTCTTTGCGGAGAATCCTTTCAACAACCTGACGGCATCGGCCAATACGGTTTTTATTGACGACGACATGCCTTTCCCGCAGTCCCTGTGCCTGGATGACCTCCTGCATACGGCGGCTGGCTTTTATGGAAACTGGGATATGGGCTTGGCCAAGGGTATGCTGGACTATTTCTCCCTTGATTCGAAACAGTATTACCACAGGCTTTCCAAGGGTATGAAAAGCATTTTTAACGTGGCCCTGGGCCTTTCCGCCCGCTGCCCCCTGACCATCTTCGACGAGCCGACCGCGGGCATGGACGCCGGAGCAAGAAAAGATTTTTACCGCGCGCTGCTCAAAGATTACCTGCAGCATCCCCGTACCGTCCTGCTCTCCAGCCACCTGCTCAACGAAATCGAAGATATTTTGGAAGATATTCTGCTGATGGGGGAGGGGCAGAAGATGCTGCATGCGCCGGTATCTCATTTCAGGGAATATGCCCTGGGCCTCGGAGGCAAAAGCCGCCTGCTGGAAGACCTGGCCCAAAACCGCGAAGTCATCCACAAATATCATGTGACTGAAGACCATGCCTACCTGGTGATTAAAAACGACCTTACGGAGCAGGAACGCCACCAGGCCCGGCTGGCCGGGGTGGATCTCGCCGCCGTGACCGCGGCAGATTTATGCGTCTACCTGACAGCCGGGAAGAAAGGAGGTATTGACGATGTCTTTAGCAAAAGTACGCTTGTTTAATGTGACGAAAACACAATACCGGTACAAATTAAAGGCATATATCGGCTTTTTCGGGGCGCTGGCGCCCGTGCAGGCCATAGCCGTGCTGCTTTCGCTGGGCGGCATGGGTAGTATGGGTTCGGGCACCGGCACGATATTCTTGTCTATAAAAACGTTTTCCAATGAGATTATCGTTTTTTTTACCTTCTTCTGGGTATTTGTCGTGTCAGTCATCTTGACGACCAAGGATTACAGGGATGGTGATGCCGTGTTTGTCTCAAACCGGCTGAGCAGCAATCTGGCCAACGGAGCATTTCTTTTTACCTGCTGCCTGGCCGGCGGCCTGTCCGCCGTGCTGGGCGGAGTTGTGCTGAGGCTGGCGGTCTTTTTCTCCACGGGCGGCG
>QLUR01000038.1 GCA_018725565.1 Bacillota bacterium
AAGAACTGTGGCCGGATGTGACAAGAACTCTGGCCGGATGTCACAGGATTGCTGGCCGGATGCCGCAGGAATACTCACGGTTAACGGCACTACGCAAACTAATTGGACAGGGACTCAACCGCAGATTAATTCAGATCAAATAAAATTGAATGAAAGCTGGACATTTCATGGTATCTCAGTAGAAGTAAGCATACCGCCTGGTGTTGGCTTCTCTAGGTCTGCTAATACAGTCAGTTGGTCTGCACATGACACTTCAGGAGCACAATGGAGAATGCGTCATGACTACATCGGAGTCCAAGGAGGATCAAATTTTGCGCTAACTGGCTCGACAAAGGCTGGAACAGGAAGTCATCGCTTCCAAGGATGGCAATGGATAAGCACGAGCGAAAGCAGTGCTATATAGAAGATAGTAAACTTGGATAATTTGGGATCCAAAACAAATTAATGATTTGCGTGTTTCGGCCGCATCCGGACACCCATTCCGGATACTCCAGATTTGTTGTCCGGATGTGCCGGAATATGCAGGTTGGGCTGACCATTTGTGTCAGTCCAAGATTTTTATGTTAGGGTTTGCTTAACAACCCTCCACCTGCTAAGCAGCGGCACAATCCAGTATCGGATGGTGTCACGGCTTCGGAAAAACAGTTACTTACAAAGTTGCGGACTCTCCATAATTTTACGTGAAGGAGTGGTTGTATGGAACTTTTAAAACGAAAAAAGTTCACTATTGGTTTCATCGCTATAATCGTTATAGTTTTTATGTTAGCATTGCATTTTTACCATCCCTATTCAATGCCAGTGCCGCAGGGAACCACGGAGAATTTGCATACACTGTTAGGTGAGCAATGGATTCAAAATACAGCCTGGTTCTTGGAAATTAACTACGTAGAGGATGAAGATACCGCTTGGTTTGGTCAATTCCCTAAACACAATTTCCAGCCAAATCTCTATACTACTCATCAGGCAATACTATTGCTGCAAAACGCAGGGAAAAGTGTTGACGACGCTCAAGGGATAATCCGCTGGGTTAACTCAATACAGCAATCCGATGGTACTTTTGACTGCCCGGCGGATGTTGCGGATCATGCTCCGCTAATGCTTGAAACTTACTGGGCTGTTATGATCTTTAAGTATCTCGAGGATAGTCCCAAATATGTTGATAAAATAATCGATATCGTTTTGAGTTTGCAAAAAGAAAATGGGGGATTTAGTTTATATCCAGGGGGTGATACTGACTACCAGGCAACAGCGCTTGCCAGTGAAATGCTACTTTTTTTGGGGCAAGACAAGCTGGAGAAACCCCTAAGAGATGCAGTAGATTTTTTAAAACAGCGGCTGGATATCCGTTTGCAGCAAAGAACAAAGGCACAGGCGGAAAAAATTGAGAAGCTTAAAGATCTTTTGATACTGCGCACCATATTAGAACTGACGCCAAATCATGTATTACCGGAGCAATTTGCTCCCGTCATTGTACGAGCAAAAACATTGATTCAAAAAGAAGATTTTATACAAGAAACACTCTTTTGGCCGGGTTTTTCATTTGCACATATTGCCAACCAGCTCTGTGACATTGCTTTACTTGGAGTTGATACAGGTTTTGATCTTGATACCATAAAGAATCTCACAGTAAACAAAGTATTTCCCAATGTTCCTGAAGAAGGGCTTCATCTTTTTCAAGGCATTATTGATCCTAATCTTCTTACAATCAATGATTTAATAGAACTGGCAAATAATGTCGGAGAACCATATCCTCACGTTGAGGAGATTGTTCACAAAGTAAACCGCTACCGCATCGAGGGCGGCTGGCTGACTTTTATAGGTCTTGGCCCATCTATTAGTTCGACTTACGCTGCATTATATGTGGCTGGAGAAATCGGATATAATCAATTTGATCATGAAAAAGTAGAAGGATTCGTTGTAAGTTTTATAAAAAACAATAACGCAAGTTTTCAAGAAAGGTATCATGCCCTGATGTCTTTCAGATTGCTTGAAAATCGTTCTGGAAGTGAGCTTATCCGCAATTTTGAAAAATCAATTATCAATCAGGCTTTACAAATTAATGATAATTTAACATGTAAATCACAATTATTAGAATATTTTGCATACTTAGCTATGATTTCCAAAGAAATGAATCTTGAAATTCCTGATCCGTTGCGAGACAAAGCAAAGGAATTGTTAAAGTCGCTTCGTATGAAATGGAAAAATACTCCTGTTGCTAGGATGGATTTTTTGCATGATGTTGTGTTAATTCAATATATAGCTGGAGAGGAAATTTTCCCATTGTCAGAACTCCGTGAAAAACTTAAGGCGCTTTGGTCTTCACAAGGCGGATTTAAGGCAGCTGCCAATTTCCCGGCAGTTACCTCAATTGATGCTGCTGCAGAACTGGGCAATATTACAATTCCTGATATTCCTCTTATACACTCAACCTACGCTGCTATACAAATAATGAATTTATTCCCATCGATGAATATACTTGCCGGAGAGAAAGCTATACAAATGACAGAATATATTTTGCAGACAAAAAGCAGGTATGGCTTTGATGAAGTTTCCGCTGCCATGCGTGACAAACACGAAAAGGCCATTAGCCTAGAACCGACTTGGAAGAGTACCATGGCTGCGCTGAAAATTTTGAGATTTATCTCCAACACCTAGGAGAGCGTTGTATAACAGGCTAACTGTAGCTGCTATCCCATAATGTCCGCATCCCCATCCCCAGCCTGACGTCGTCTGCTGTCCGGTGTTTGCCGGAGCAAGTGTCCGTGAGTAGCGGGAGCGCTAGGAAAAAACTGAGCCACTTTCATTAGGGACGAGGGAGAATTAAAGCAAGTTGGGTATTTACTTGACTAACACGCATACAATATGTGGTCATTGAGGAATGAAAGAGTATCCGATGACATTTGAAGAAAACGCTGGCTGCTCGGTACACATCAGGGAGCAGGATCAGCAATAGCTTGCGGTTGCCCCGGGTTCGGGTCGTCACAAGCACTGCTCCGTTAAATGCAAGAATTTGCTAAGAAAAAGACGCCAACGTCTCAGACGGCAAGAGAATGGCTTGTGCTTGCAATGCGGCAGGGCAATGGACTGGCCCCTGCGGATCGGTCCGGGGAAAGAAAGAACGACGCAAAGGCGCCGGCAAGGGCCAACAGTAGTTTTCTGGCGAAACGGAGCTTGACGCAAGCAGGTAGGCTGTGCTAAAATTAGTGACAGCGGGGCGACATAGCCAAGTGGTAAGGCGGAGGACTGCAAATCCTTTATCCCCGGTTCAAATCCGGGTGTCGCCTCCATTTTTATGCCGGAGTGGCGGAACAGGCAGACGCAAGGGACTTAAAATCCCTCGGGCTTTGCGGCCCGTACCGGTTCGACCCCGGTCTCCGGCACCAGCCAAAAGATGCTCTGAAGCGAACCCTTTAGAGCGTTTCTGTGTTTACGGCCCTTTATTGTCAGATTTACGGGTATACATGTTCAAAATGGCCAACTGCGCCATTATCTGCGGGAAAGATGAAACTCACTGCCCTGATTTTGCCATAACGGCCGAGGAGGTATAAGCCATGGTAATGTCTTCGAATATAAATATTCGTTTGCAGTTGAACAACCGCCCCGGCACACTGGCCGCAGTTCTGGCTGTGATTGCCCGCGAAGGGGGTAATCTGGGGGCTATTGACCTTATTTCAGCCTCTTCAACTCATGTTGTCAGGGAAGTAATGGTGCGGTTACGGGACCGGAGTTGCCTGCCGGGCCTGATCCAATCCCTGGAGGAATTGCCTGGCGTACAGTTGGTGCAGGTTGCGGACCGGGTGTTTCTAAGGCACCTGGGCGGCAAGATCGAGGTGGCGGCCAGGCGGGACATTCTAAACCGGGAGGATTTGTCCCTTGTGTATACTCCGGGGGTGGCTCAGGTTTCCGAGGCCATTGCCCGGGAGCCTGAACTGGCTTACCAGCTTACCATGAAAGGTAACGCTGTGGCCATTGTTACCGATGGCTCGGCAGTGCTGGGCCTGGGCGATATTGGGCCGGAAGCGGCCCTTCCGGTTATGGAAGGAAAGGCCATCTTGTTTAAAAAGTTTGCCGGCATCAATGCTTTTCCGGTGTGCTTAAACGTGCATGAGCCAGAGGAAATTGTTGCTGCCGTACTGGCCCTGGCGCCAACTTTTGGGGGCATTAACCTGGAAGATATCGCGGCCCCCAAATGTTTTGAGATAGAAGAGGAATTGTCACGGCTTCTGGCCATCCCAGTTTTTCATGATGACCAGCACGGTACCGCCATTGTTACCACGGCTGGTTTGCTCAACGCCCTGCGGGTGGTGGGCAAGCAGATGGATGACGTCCGGATCGTGGTGAGCGGGGCCGGTGCCGCCGGAGTGGCTATTATTAAAATGTTGTTGTCGGCAGGGGCCAAGGATATTGTAGTCTGCGACAGAAAGGGAGCCATTGCCAGGGATCAGTCACCAGGGGTGACGTCTAAAAAGTGGCTGGCGGAAAACACCAACCAGGGCTGCCTGCACGGCAGCCTGCGGGAGGTAATAACAGGCGCCGATGTGTTTATCGGGGTGTCCGGCCCGGGTCTCCTGGGGAGGGAAGATATCCTTAAAATGTCCCACCGGCCCGTGGTGTTTGCCCTGGCCAATCCGGAGCCGGAAGTTGAGCCCGAAGAAATCTGTGATATTGCCGGGGTTATTGCCACCGGACGGTCCGACTATCCCAACCAGATCAATAATGTCTTGGCCTTCCCGGGTGTTTTTCGGGGCGCCCTGGACTGCAACGCCTCCGGGATTAATAATGAAATGTGCATCGCCGCTGCTCGCGCCCTAGCCGGTATAGTTGAAGCGGAGCAGCTTTCACCGGAATATATCATACCATCCGTGTTTAATGCCGAGGTAGCGCCGGCAGTGGCCCGGGCGGTGGAGGAGACGGCCCGGCGCACCGGTCTGGCCAGGGGCAACCTGTATGATAAGAAAGAACAGGGTGGTATAACTATTTGAACCGGCTCCAGCAGTGGATGAAAATATCCCGTTAAGCTGAGCGTGTCCACGGCTTAAAAAGAGCAGGAGGTCCATACTCTAGTTTTGCAGGACTATTTCATAAAGTATCTGCTGTTCGATGGAGCCGTCTTTAGCGCTTGTCGTAAAAACGTCGAGCAGCAGCCGCTCTCCCGCTGCAATTTCCTCTGGCACGGAAAGCTCCGTCCGGAAATAGCCCCAGTCCCCCATAGCCCCTGTCGTAAAGCCGCTGTCCAGCAGCCTGCCGTTCTTGTCCTGCAATTTGTATTGAACGTTTCCTTCGAAAACGTTAGCCACACCCTCCAGCATAAATTTTCTGGAAACTGTGCTTTCCGGAGCGGGGGCGAAAAGCTTAATCCCTTTTGAACCTGCTACTACCGGCAACAGTTTATCTATCCCCACCAGGGCAGGGAGGTATTCCTCGGCACCGGATGGTATAAACTCTACCGGCAAATCTGTTGCTGCTATCATTTCCAAGTCATAAGGGTAAGTCAGCGCTTGGGTCACAATATCGCCGGGGGCCGGCTTTTTAAAGCTGACAGGCACGCTGACCTTATCGGCGGCCACAACAACTTCGCCGATTTCAACCGTATATCCCCCGGTTGGTTTCTCGCCATAGGTGACCAGCAGGTACAAAGTGTTGTCCAGCTTCCTGGACTGGGCTAAAAACATTGTTTTGGAGTCCTCAATCCAGGCTTGAACAGTCGCAGGCAGCGGTTTGTCCTGCTCCGCATCCTTAGGAGAGGGTGCGGGCGGAACTGCCTGGCGGGCGCATCCGGCCAGCAAAACAGCAGTCAAAGTGATGACCAAAAGTCGTTTTCTCATGTTGTACTCCTTTAGTTTGTTTTTCTTTATAGACGCTGCGCTGGGAAAATTGTTCCGTTCAGCGGCAAAAAATATTATCGTCTCCCTGGAAAAAGGCTGTTTATCTATGGCAGTGCATTTTTGAAAAAGTGAGAAAAAATTGACAGGCCACGCAAGGAGGTGGCCTTTTTATTCTGTATAGAGAATAACACTCTTATACCACAGCGCCCAAATCTATAAGCCCCGGAGACGCTCTGCTTTAAGCGTGATTTCGTTGTTTAAAGCCCTGTCTGTTTCCGCCAGCAGCCGCTTTTTGTCCCGCGGCAGCAGGCCGCCAACGGCAAAATAGTTGGAAGCGTGGTTGGAGCGAAACAGGCAATGCTGCAGGTGCAGGTCCGCCAGCATCATTCTCAGTTCCAGCAGTATCTCCTGCGGCGAGAGCGGTGTAAATTGACCATGCGCCACTTTTTGGGCAAGCGGGGTGCTTTTGTCAAGCATCAGGGTCAGTGCCGCCAGATATTCCGGATTAATACGGGAAACGACTTCAGCAGTATGCGATGCATGTTCACTGCTGCGCTCTTTCCCGCCGAGGCCGAGGATTACCGTCATTGACAGTTCGATTCCGGCTGCCTGCAACCTGGTGGCAGCTGTGATCATCTCCTCCTGGTCTACCCCTTTGTTAACCGCCTGCAGTACAACAGGATCACCACTTTCCAGGCCAAAATATGCAAGTTTAACGCCGGCCTGGCGGATGGCCGCCAGTTCCTGGTCGGTTTTTGCCAGAATGTTTTTGGGCCCGGCATATACGGAAACCCGTTCTGCCCCCGGAAAGGCAAGCGCTATCTTCCCGAGCACCGCCAGCAATTCCTCGGTTTCTATAGCAAAAGCGTCACCATCTGCCAGAAAAATCCTCTTTACCATGCCGCAGCGCTCTTTTGCCCACCGGATATCGCTGCTGATTTCTTCCAGGCTCCGTACGCGAAAGCGTTTGTTCTTATACATTGAGCAAAATGTACAGGCATTGTGTGAGCAGCCTATGGTAGCCTGAAAAATCAGGCTGTGTGCTTCGCTGGGAGGGCGGAATAATGGTGCCTCGTAGTGCATGGCTTCATCACTCCCTTCAAATAGGCCAGGTTGGATGTAATATTTTGTTACAATGAGCGCTTCCTTGGTAAGGTTTGCAGCAAAAATCCTGCCTTACGACAAGACAGGATTTATTTCTTGGTTGGTGGGTCGTACTGGAATTGAACCAGTGGCCCCTACCGTGTCAAGGTAGTGCTCTCCCCCTGAGCTAACGACCCGTAAAATTAACTTCCTGCTTTATCTTAACAAAAAGGAACTGAAAATGCAAGCTTTCACGGCAACAAAACATAAACTCAGGAATTGCCCGGCGCATAAGCTTGCTTTGGCTGAGAAAACATATCTTAGAGCAAACAAAAAGGAGGTTTTGTAATGCAGTCACGTGCCACCAGAGATTCCTCACCGATTGGAAGGGTAAAGTGTGTGGTTGACACATGCCAGTTCTGGGATTCCGGCAACCACTGTCTGGCTTCTTCCATTGAGATTCAGCCGCCGCATGCTTCCGACACGGAAGAAACAGACTGCTCCACTTTTCGGCCGAAACATTAAAGTGAAAGACGTGCAGCGGCACGTCTTTCAACTTTTTACGCTCCATGTTAGAATAAGGGGGCGAAAGGATGGTCTCCGTATGATTTTTTTCTTTTTTCCTGCAATAGGTGCATTCATCGGCTGGATAACAAATCTGATTGCCATCCGCTTGCTTTTTCGTCCGCTGGAGCCCCTGAAAGCCGCTCCGCTGCCGCTGACTTTTCAGGGGCTGATCCCAAAGCGTCGTGAGCAAATTGCCGCCGCAGTAGGTCAGGTAGTGGCGGACAAGCTGTTCTCCGTGTCCGAACTGACTGGCCGATTGGATCTCCCCGCACTGCAAAAAGATGCCGACAGCGCTGTGCGCAGTGTGGTGGAAGAGTGGTGCCGGGCGAAAATGGGGCTGCTTCCGGAAGCGTTGCGCCAATATTGCAGCAATTACCTGCGTGATACGATAGCTGCCGAAGTAGCTGCCCGGTTTCCGTCTATTGCCGGCAGCTTGCTTGCCCGTATGCAGGCGCAGGTCGATGTGCGTCAGGTGGTAGCGGAGAAAATTAACGGACTGCCATTACTGGAAGTCGAAAGGCTGGTCCTGGCTGTAGCCAGGCGGGAATTAAAACAGATAGAATTGTTCGGTGCTGTTCTTGGATTTTTAATAGGGCTGCTGCAGGCCTTGATGGTCAGTTTGCTGACCTAGGAAGCTTGACAGCCGCCGGCACAGGTTTTATGATGAGTGCGTAAGTTTAAGGATGGGAGAGGTCGCTTTGACTACCGACGCCAGCCCAGTGATATTTGCCGATGAAAAGGAAGCAGAGGTTTACAGGCACACATCGAGCCATATTTTGGCCCAGGCAGTTAAAAGACTGTTCCCCGGGGTTAAACTTGGCATCGGTCCTGCTATTAAAGATGGCTTTTATTATGATTTTTCTTATCACGACTCTTTTGTGCCGGAAGACCTGGAGAAGATTGAGTCGGAGATGGCCCGGATTATCGAAGAAGACCTGCCCATGGTGCGAAGGGAGATGGAGCGGGAGGAGGCTCTTGCTTTTTTTGCCGGCCTGGGGGAAGTTTTCAAAGTGGAACTGATCCGGGACCTCCCGGCAGATGTGGCGATCAGTGTATACCATACCGGAGAGTTCGCTGACTTGTGCGCTGGTCCGCACCTTTCGTCCACCGGCAAGGTCAGGGCGGTCAAGTTGTTAAGCCTGGCCGGAGCCTATTGGCGCGGTAGTGAGAAAAACCCGATGCTGCAACGGATTTACGGGACATCTTTTTTGCACCGCAAGCAGCTTGATGAATACCTCCATCGGCTGGAAGAGGCAAAGAAACGTGACCACCGCAAGCTGGGGCGGGAACTCGATCTGTTCAGCCTGCATGATGAGGGCCCCGGGTTTCCGCTGCTGCATCCGCGCGGTATGATTGTGCGCAATGAATTGGAATCTTTTTGGCGCGAGGAACACCGTCTGGCCGGTTATCAGGAAATTAAGACACCGGTGATTTTAAACAGGGCGCTGTGGGAGCGGTCAGGTCACTGGGATCATTACAGGGAAAATATGTATTTTACGCGTATTGACGAGCAGGACTTCGCGGTCAAGCCGATGAACTGTCCGGGGTCAATGCTGGTTTACAAGGATAAAATACATTCCTACCGTGACCTGCCAATCAGGCTCGCGGAGCTGGGTCTGGTCCATCGCCATGAGTTGTCCGGCGCGTTGCACGGCTTGATGCGGGTCCGCGCCTTTACCCAGGATGACGCGCATATCTTTATGCTGCCGTCCCAGATAAAAGAAGAAACGGCTAAGATAATAGATTTAATAGACCGCCTTTACCAGGTGTTCGGTTTTGACTATCACGTGGAATTGTCAACGCGGCCGGAAAAGGCCATGGGCTCGCCGGAAATGTGGGAAACGGCTACCCGGGCGCTGCAGGAAGTTTTACTGGAACGCGGCATGCCGTTTGCGATTAATGAAGGCGAGGGAGCATTTTACGGGCCAAAAATCGATTTTCACCTGCGGGACTCAATAGGCCGCACCTGGCAGTGCGGGACAATCCAGTTGGATTTCCAGATGCCTGAAAAATTTGATCTGTTTTATGTTGGCGAAGATGGTCAAAAGCACCGGCCGGCTGTGATCCATCGGGTAATTTTCGGCTCCGTCGAGCGTTTTTTTGCCGTGCTGATCGAACACTACGCCGGCGCTTTCCCGCTCTGGCTGGCTCCGTTGCAAGCTATCGTCCTGCCGGTTGCTGAACGCCATCATGCCTATGCTGCCCGGGTGCTGGCAACGCTTCTAGAGGCCGGAGTCCGGGCGGAGGCAGATTTGCGCAGCGAGAAAGTAGGCTACAAGATCAGGGAGGCTGAACTGCGAAAAGTTCCATATATGTTAGTCGTCGGTGATAAAGAAGCGGAAACCGGCCAGGTGGCGGTCCGCCGCCGGCGGACCGGCGATGCCGGAGCTTTCAGCTTGGCATCATTTATCGGCCGGGTTAAAGAAGAAATCGCCTCCCGGTCGTGAGAATAGCTGAGGAGGGACTGCCGCATGCTTAAGAGATTTCACCTGGCGAGAGGAGAGATTTTGCCCACCGAGGCGGAGGACAGCCAGATTCATATTTATATAAATCCGGACGCTGCGGAACGGGAGGAGTTGCAGGTCTCCTTTAATTTGGATGATCATACCTTGTCATCGGCTCTCGATCCGGACGAAGTATCAAGAATTGAAGCTGGTGCTGATAGCTTTTTTCTTATCTGGAAAATACCAGCAAATTACCCGGACAGAGCAGGATCTTCCTTTGACGTTGCCTCCCTTGGCTTGCTGTTGACGCGGGAGAGGTTGCTGATCATTACGTCGGAGGAATTTCAGTTGAGCGGCCATGAAGCATTGACGATTCCTGAACTGAATTCTCTGTTTGACGTGATGCTGGGTATTTTGTTCAGAACGACCCATGATTATCTGATTCAGCTTAAAACAATTAAAAAGACGGCAAAGGAGCTTCAGGATAAAATCAATGCCTCTTTGCAAAATGAGCATCTTATCAGGATGTTTAACCTGAGTGAAGGGCTGGTCTATTTCATTAACGCTATTAGCGCCAATGGGGCTGTTTTGACGCGGCTGCAAAATTATGCCCGGAAGGAAAACCTTTCACATAAGGTGATCGATTTCATTGACGACCTGATCATTGAGAACACCCAGTGTTACAGGCTGTCAACCACCTATTCGACTGTTTTCGCGGGCCTTATGGATGCCCGCGGCAATATTATCAACAACAACATGAACATTCTCATCAGAAATCTTACTCTCATCAATATAGTCTTCCTGCCGCTCAACCTGATTGCCAGTATCGGCGGAATGTCAGAGTTTACGATGATGACAGAGGGTATCCCTTGGCCGCTAGCCTACGCTTCTTTTGGAATTGCGATGCTAAGTCTCGGTTGGCTTACCGCCGCTTTTCTTAAAAGGGCTGGCTTTATGGGAACTGCTGCTGCAGCTCTTGCTAAAAACCGGCAGCGGAATTCGTTGACGTAGCGGGGAAAATATGCTATATTAATTTCCGTCAAGTAGAAGCCACCGCTTCTCACCCCAAGGCGATGCCCCAAGGGTCAGCTGAAAAATGCGGCTTGAAGCAGGTGGTTTGCACCTGCTTTAATATTTCAGGGGAGGTGGTAGAAGATTAACAAGGAGTTCCAGATTAATGAGCAAATCCGCGCACGCGAGGTGCGGGTAGTCGATGCTGACGGAACCCAGCTTGGTATTATGTCTTTGCGGGATGCTCTGCGGGTAGCTGCGGAAAAAAATTTGGATTTGGTGGCAATTGCCATGAATGCCAAGCCGCCTGTCTGCCGTGTAATGGATTTTGGAAAATACAAGTATGAGCAGGGTAAGCGGGAAAAGGAAGCACGCAAAAACCAGAAAATCATCACGGTCAAGGAAGTTAAGGTAAGACCCAACATCGAGGACCATGACTTTCAGGTGAAACTGAAAAACGCCCGCCGTTTCCTGCAGGATGGCGACAAGGTCAAGGCTTCCGTGATGTTCAGGGGGCGGGAAATCACCCATCCGGAACTTGGCCGAAAACTTTTGGTGAGGCTGGCCAAGGATGTGGAAGACTTGGCCAACATGGAACGTGATCCCAAGGTGGAAGGAAGAAACATGGTCATGATTCTGACGCCGAAACAGACAAACTAGTTTTTAGCTGGAGGGAATGCAAATGCCTAAAATGAAAACACACCGTGGTGCCGCCAAGCGCTTCAAAAAGACAGGCACCGGTAAAATTAAACGCAACTGTGCCAATCACCGCCATATTCTGGAGAAAAAAGCCCCTAAACGGAAGCGACACCTGCGCCAGGGTGCGCTGGTCAGCCCGGCTGATGCGGCCCGGGTTGCCAGGATGTTGCCATATTGATTCATGCCGGCATTAATTAAACATAATTGTGACAATCGTGGAGGAGGATTATTATGCCCAGAGTAAAAAGAGGCGTGGCCGGCAGGGCGCGCCATAAGAAAATTATAAAATTGACCAAAGGATATTTTGGAGCTAAAAGCAAGTTGTTCCGTACGGCCAACCAGGCTATGCTGAAATCGCTGGCCAATGCCTACCGTGACCGGCGCAACCTGAAGAGGGACTATCGACAGCTTTGGATTGCCCGCATCAATGCGGCAGCCCGGATGAACGGGATGTCCTACAGCCGCCTGATCAGCGGACTGAAGAGGGCTGGAGTCGATATTAACCGTAAAATGCTTGCTGACCTTGCTGTGAACGATACGGAAGGATTCAGCGAGCTGGTGGGCGTTGCCAGGAAAAGCCAATAGAGCAGGCATTCAGAGTGGTTTTCCGGCCTGCCGGAGGTGGGTAGCCATCATTAGTCTGAATCCTTTTAGTTTTCCTAAAGTATCTCCAGCCAAAATATTGGTGGGAGGGTTTGCCCTATTGATTCTGCTGGGGACGATTCTGCTTACTTTGCCCATCTCCACACACACCGGCAGAATTTCTTTTTTGGACGCCCTCTTTACTGCAACTTCAGCCGTTTGTGTAACCGGCCTGGTGGTCGTTGACACGGGGACATATTTTACCCGCTTTGGTCAGACTGTTATTTTGCTGCTTATTCAGTTCGGTGGTTTGGGCATTATGACAGCCGCTACCGTTTTTTTTATTTTGCTGGGCAAGAAGATTACCCTGCGGGAGCGACTGGTAATCCAGGAAGCGCTTAACCAGATTTCCATGCAGGGATTGGTTCGCTTGGTTCTGGCCGTGGTTTTGCTTACCCTTGCCGTGCAGGGAATAGGAGCAGCGATTTTGGCAACCCGTTTCATCCCCTTATATGGGGTTGGCACCGGACTGTTTTATGCCGTATTTCATGCGGTAAGCGCTTTTTGTAACGCCGGCTTTGACCTGATCGGCGGGTTCAGGAGCCTTGAGCCGTTTGCGACCGACCCGGTGATTCCGGCAACCATCAGTGCGCTGTTCATCCTGGGGGGACTCGGCTTCACCGTCATACTGGAAATTGGCCAACGGCAGCATTTTAACCGTTTTTCACTGCATTCTAAAATGGTCGCAGTGATAACAGTGTCCCTGCTGTTATTCGGTATGCTGCTCATCCTGATGTTGGAGTCCGGCAATCCGGCAACCCTGGGACAGTTTAATTTTTGGGGAAAGTTGTATAATGCTTTTTTTGCCGCGGCTGCTCCGCGGACTGCAGGTTTCAATACTGTGCCAATTGGGCAAATGACTGAAGCCACGCTTTTCCTGCTTGTTGTCCTGATGTTTATCGGTGCCTCTCCTGCAGGCACAGGCGGCGGCATTAAGACAACCACATTCGGCGCCTTGCTGGTGGCGGCGCTGGCCTTGTTTAAGGGTGACGAGGAAGCTTTGCTGTTTAAAAAGAGGATTCCGCTAATCGTTATTAATAAAGCCTTATCGCTGTTCTTCGCCTCATTGGCAACTATTTTTCTTGTAACTTTGACCTTGACGGTAACCGAAAAAAAGCCTTTACTTGAGATGCTGTTTGAGACGGTTTCTGCCTTTGCTACGGTCGGTCTCTCCACGGGAGTTACGCCTGAACTATCGCCAATCGGTCGCGTGCTGATTATTTTCACAATGTTTATCGGTCGCTTGGGCTTGCTGACCATGGTTTTCACATTGGCCCACCCGCGCAAAAAGCCGTTCCGTTATATGGCGGAACGCATTATGATTGGCTAGGGAGGTAGGATTATGAAGCCGAGACAGTTTGCCGTAATCGGTATCGGCCGGTTTGGCGCCAGTGTAGCTACCACGCTGTACGAGATGGGAAATGACGTGCTGGCTATAGACAGCAGCGAAGCCAAGGTGGAAGGTATTGTTGATAAGGTTACTCATGCAGCCGTGGCTGATTCCACAAGTGAGATAGCTTTGAAGTCGCTGGGAATCACTAACTTTGATGTGGTAATCGTCAGTATAGGTCAGGATATTCAGGCCAGTATCCTAACTACATTGCTGTTAAAAGAATTGGGCGTCGGTTATATCGTTGCCAAGGCCCGGACCATGCTTCATGGTAAGGTGCTGCAAAAAATCGGGGCGGACAGGATTGTTTTCCCGGAGCGTGATATGGGCATCCGGGTGGCTCATAACCTGGTGGCTGCCAATGTCCTTGATTTTATTGAGTTATCGCCGGAGTACAGCATTGTGGAAATAATCGTCCCGCAATACATGGTGGGCAAATCGCTGCGTGAACTTGACCTGCGGGCCAGGCATGACTTAAATGTTCTGGCAATCCGTTCGGCTGACAAAAAAATTAATGTCACGCCCGCCGCCACAGACCGGATGCAACGCGGCGACGTGATGATCGTTGTCGGGAAAAATGACAAAATCCAAGCACTAAGCAGGGAATAACCAGATGAATTCCGGCAGCAGGACTGTGCGTTCGTTTCTTAGACTGTACCGCAGCCTGGACAGGCGAAAAGTCAGGGAAGAAACGGGACTGCTACCCCTGGAAGGGATCCGCCTCGTCAGGGAGGCGTATCTTTGCGGTGCCTGTCTCGAAGCTGTTGTTTTGTCAGATAGTTTTTCGCCGCAAGAGACGCCTTTTCTGGCGGAATTGCCGCCAAAGGTTCCGCTTTGGCGGATAGAAGAAGACATATTTTTAAGGACAGCCAAAACCGAAACCCCCCAGGGGATTCTGGCTGCGGCCCGCCGTCCGTCCTATACGCTGGCAGATGTTTTTACAAGTGAGCCGGCGCTTGTTTTGGTGGTTGACCGGGTACAGGACCCTGGCAATTTGGGGACGATGCTGCGTTCAGCGGCGGCGGCGGGAGCGGGCGGTGCGGTCCTGCTGCCCGGTACGGCGGATGCCGGGAACCCCAAGGCGGGCAGGGCAGCCATGGGTGCAATATTTCGCCTGCCGGTGGTCGAGGCGTCTTTGCCGGAACTGTTGCCTGAGCTTCGCCGGCGTAATGTGCAACTGGTAGCTGCCGCTGCCAACGCCAAAGACAGCTGCCACTCGTTTGACTGGCGGAGACCCAGCGCCATAGCGATCGGCAACGAGGGTGCCGGTCTCTCCGCAGAGGTCCTGGCCGCTGCGAACCGTCAGGTTGCCATCCCGTTAGCAGCAGGCGTGGAGTCGTTAAACGCGGCAGTGGCCATGTCGGTAATATTTTTTGAGGCGGCCAGACAACGGAGTTGTTGAAATATTTTTTTTTTTTCTTGTCGGAACGTTTTCATTGTGCTATAATCCTGACTTTGACAGCTCAACAGAACAAAAAGAGGCCGCGACCCTTGCAAACAAAGGGATTGCGGCCTTCAC
>QLUR01000039.1 GCA_018725565.1 Bacillota bacterium
AAGAACTGTGGCCGGATGTGACAAGAACTCTGGCCGGATGTCACAGGATTGCTGGCCGGATGCCGCAGGAATACTCACAAAGTCGGCAAATACTGAGCAATTTAGTTCGACACAACGAAATAAATCCCTTTTAATTACTAAAAATATTTTAATATATATAATGTTTAGAATAATTGTACGGCTTGTGCTTCCTGTAACTTGCCGGCCCGTTATTCTGTATATGTTTAATTGCCTGGCCCGCCGGTTATTCTAACAGTGACTGAACATACGCGCAGGAGGATTATAGATAACATACTGTTAACCCGCCATCTGCGCCTGAGCTCCTGCGGTCCTCACTCCGACGTACGCTCCGGTACGCCTCCGTTCCGCTCCTCGTCGCGCCTAGCATCTGACGATTTCAAAGCGGTTAGTGCCATATGACGGCCTTACCAGTTACTAATTATAGTAAAATTGATTTTTAAGAGGCATGGCATTTTCAAAAGTAAACGGGCACTCAGTCATTAAAGACTAAGCGCCCGTTATTCTTTATTGCGAAAAACATCTTTTCACCATTAGCTACCGCAGCTTTTTTTCCAGCTTCCTGATTTCTTCCTCAAGTTCTTCAATCTCCTGAAAGAGCTCCGGGGACATGGAATGACCGGTATGCCCGATGAATGTATCAGTACCGGAGCAATGCGACGGATCCCTTCCTTTTAACTCCTCAAGTTTAGCCTTCAATTCCTGCAATTTTTCTTTTGCGCCCATCCTGACCATCCTTTCCTGTGATGCTCGCTGCACTTGCAGCTTGCTTAATCTCAGCAGGCACTAGTCTGTCACAGATATAACGCCATGGCAAAGCAAGTATCACCACTAACATGAACAACTCACTTATTGCAGCAAAGTCAGTTCCACGGTTTCCGTCAATATATCCGCATATGAAAACGACAGGCGCTGGTTATAGTTAGGTTCATCAACGCGTACAACAAAAATTGACGGGTACGTATTTTCCAGTATGCCGGTTTTTTCAAGAATTTTTCGCCGCCCCCTGTGTGCACGCAAACAAATCTGCTGCCCGACATGCAGCTCCAGGTTACGCCTGATTTGTGAAAGTGAGTCGGCAACTGGTGTCATTACCTCACCTCGCAGCAAATGATAGTGCAGTTAATATATCACAGCTGGCAAGCAAAGTCAAATTTAGAACCCTTGCTGCAATTATTTGCCTTATAAGTAAAGTGCTGCCTTGCACTTTTTTCTCTTAGTACGGAGAACGCGGCAGTCCGAGGCGAAATTTACCGCGTGTTTCCAGGCCGCCGACCCCGTTCAGGCCGGTAACGGTGTGTTGGATTACCTCATAGATATTGACTGTCTCATTTATTGGGGTAAACGCCACCTTTTCCATAATAAACACCGGATCAAGAGCATGAATTAACGCGCGCTGCGGAGAACTGGCAAAGTTCGCCCCGGCCTCAAGTAAAGCTTCGTAGTGAGACTGGCAGGCACCGGCAAAAATAACCAGATCGTCCTTCCCGGGTTCGTATTGCCTGGCTTTGCGGGTTGCCTCCAAAAAAAAGCTGCTGTTCCGATAACTGGACAGCGAATGAAAATCACCATTTTTCAGATAGGCATCGTGTCCTGTCAGAACAAGAATGTCCGGCCGGTATTCATTCAGTAGCCCCCAAATTAGTTCGGGCTGTTTTTTTTCGGGCACAAAAGACCCAAACGCCTGTATGCCCAAGGCCTGGTACGCTCTTCGGCATTCTTCCAGGTACTCCGGATCACCGTCAAGGTGCAGGATTGTTCCCGGCATTTCAAAATACTCTTCAGGAGCAAGGCTGCTTTTGCCCCGCAGGTGTTCTTTTTCAATTGTCCGTCTCCGCAAAATTTTGCGCACGCACTCTTTTTCGGCCTTTGCTGAACGGGCTAGGTATTCCTGCAGCGTCTGCTGCTCCGGATAAGCCAGGTCGGTAAACGGAGCGTCGGCGAGCAGGCGCATATCCAACCCTTTTAGCAAAGCCCGTTCCTTCTTTTCGTTAATTTCCAGTATTTTAAACAAAAGGTCCATATTATAAGACTTGCGCCCTACTACTTCGCCAACCTTGAAAGACAAAGATAACACCTTCCCCGCCAAAGTGTTGCTACACTATATGCCGGTATCCGCGCGTGTGTTCCCTGCTTGGTCCGGAAACAGTGTCGTACCTTTCTCTTCCGGCCGTCCTCCGCCTCCCGCGCCAAAAGCAAAAAAAAACATATACTGTGGCAGGAGGGAGAACATGCTATCAGTAATTGTACCCGTAATGAACGAGGAGGACCGCATTGGACTGCTGCTGCAACGCTTGCTGACGCTGAAACCGGTCAGGCAGATTTTTGTCATTTTAAATGGCTCGAACGAACTGACACGCCTGGAGGCGGAATATATATCTAAACAAGCGCGTGCAGTGATAAAACTTGTCGTTTTCAACGAGCCCCTCGGGATCGACGTTCCGCGTGCTGTGGGCGCCAGGCTGGCATGGGACAGCGGGCTTCCCCGCACCATGTTTATTGATGGCGATTTGATCGGTGAATTCACCTCCGAGCTGCAGGCTGTTATTGACAACTGCGTTTCCAAAAGCCTTGACCTGGCTCTCGTTGATTGTTACCCGTACAGGCAGCATCAGCCGGTGCCGGGCGATCCTATCTTTTGTTTCCGCCAGCTGTTAAACAAGGAACTGGGGTTTGACCGACAGCTCGGGATTGCTTCTCCTTCCCACGGCCCTCATCTGGTTTCCCGGCACTTGCTTTCCGTTGTGCCATGGGAAGATTTCGCCGTGCCGCCAACCCTGCTTGTCCATGCCCGGCAAAACCGCCTGCAGGTCGGCATAGCGGGAGCCATTCCTCATCTGCAGCTAGGTTCGTCCATTAAAGACACCCGTCACAGCCAGCTGATAGTGGATACCATCTCCGGAGATTGCCTGGAAGCGCTTTGTCTGGCTGGCAGCCGCCCGCGGCACAGAGAATACGCCGGCAAAATTTATCTTGGCTATCATGCCGGGCGGCGCTTTGACTTATTGCAAACATTCCTGTCCGGCCAAAAATAAAAACGCCACCAGGCGCTAGGTTTACTTGGTATGTTTGTCGGCTACTTTACTTGCTCCGTAGGATTCAGGCTTGATACAGGCCTGAAAGCCGCTCCCGATCACCATGCCGACTACTTCCCTGATCAGTTCTTTAGTATCACCTTTTTCACCGACATCAAGATGAATCTCAATATTAAGACCCGCATATCCGTTGACAGTCAGTCGTGAGGTTAACAACATCGCTGTCTCCAGGCTCAGATATGTTTCATAGTGGATGCGCTGGCGCAGGCTTTCCATGTAGCGCCTTCTGTGCCGGCTGTAAAAATACCGGGCCCCTTTCCCGACTCTGTGGACAATAACAGCTGTAACAAAACAGACCTCTTGGCGCAGGTTGGGCTGGGAGTCTGTGCCAATAATCAGCTTATACTGTTCTTCGGGTTTCTCCCTGATATAAGAGATAATCGCGTCAAAAACATCGTCCATCGACATCTTTCCGGCCGTAGGGCTGCAAAACTCCATCTCATCAGGACCTTTCCCCGTTTGCAGTTATTGCGCCGCCATTAATATGCAAGCAAGCCTAGCATACCACAGTAAGCGACAATTTGCAATCACCCCCCCGGCAGCGGCTATTTATTGCAGTCCTTACGAAACCTTAGCAGTTTATCAAGCTCTCCTGACAGGGCCACCAGTTGAGCGACCGTAAGCGTTTCTCCACGCCGGTTCAGGTCAAGGCCAAGTGCCCTCCCGCTCGCGGCCAGTTCCTCCTTGGTAAAGGGAAACGCGCTGTGCAATGTATTTAACAACGTTTTGCGCCGCTTGGCAAAGACCGCCTCCACTACACGAAAAAAAAAGGCTTCTCTTTCGCCGGCAAATGCCGGGGAGCGGCGCGGTCGCAAGCGGACGACAGCGGAAGAAACATCCGGCCTCGGGAAAAATACGCTGCCGGGCACGGAGAAAAGCAGTTCTGTCTCGGCGGCATATTGAGCGATAACAGAAAGCACTCCGTAATCCTTCCTGCCGGGAGGCGCGCAGAGACGCTCCGCCACCTCTTTCTGGAGCATGCAGACCAGCAGAGTAAAACAGCGGCGGTCTGTTTTCAACCAGCGATAAAGCAGAGGAGTCGCTATATTGTACGGCAGGTTCGCCACCATCTTTGCCGGTGCCTGCTGCAGTACAGTGCCGTAATCGACCCGCAGCGCGTCCGCATTGATAACTTCCACATTGCTGCAGCCAACCAGGGTTTCCTTCAGGATTGGCAGAAGACGTTTGTCCACCTCCAAAGCAACGACTTTGCCCGCCAAAGCGGCCAGCTTCTCCGTCAGGGTCCCAAGGCCGGGGCCGACTTCCAGCACTAAGTCTTCCTTTTCCAGTCCGGCGGCACTAACAACCTTTTCCAATATATTTTCATCAACCAGAAAATTTTGACCCCATTTTTTATGCAGCCTGACCTGATGACGTGCAAGCAATTGACTGACGTAACTTGGATTTGTCAATTTGCTCATCTCCGCTCCACCCCCCGAAGGAAAACAGGCTGCATTCCAAAGATCCTTCCCGGTCACCACCGGGAGTCATGAACAGCAGCCTGTCCTCTTTTTCCCTATGGCAATAGGTAGACACGCAGGAAGCGGCGGCCGAATTTTCGGGCTGACTCGTGGCGGTCAAACAAGATGTCTATCCTGTTCCCCGTAATAGCGCCGCCAACGTCTGCCGCCAGCGCAAAGCCCTTTCCCTCTATGTACACCCGGCTGCCCAAAGGGATTACCTGCGGGTCTACGGCAATGATATGGGGATTGTACGCCTGACCGTTGCCGGCTACAGCAGGTCGGCCGGTGGCAGTAAAACCATCGTTATAGCGGCCGGTGCAAAGGCTTGCGCCGCTTTCATCCACCGGGCAGCCGCTGCCTGGAGTACCGGGGCAATATGCCGTTGCCTCCACTTGCTTGACCCGGCTGAACGTAATTGTTCGCCCGCCGCGGGCAAGAATATTGTTTTCGCCATACTCTACTATCCGGTTCAATTTTGGCTTGATCAGCCGGGAGGCGATCAGGCGCTGTCCGACCTGCACTCCGTCTTCAAGAGTGACTTCAACGGTATCTTCCCGCAGGCCCTTAGCGCCGCGCTGCACAACACGCCTCTCGCCCCGGTCAAGGTCAGCATTGCCTCGCCTGACTTCCCGATAGGCAATTTCTGTTTGTTGAGTAACTTTTTCGCGCGTAACTCTCGTCAGACGAATGGTATCGCCTGGTTGCAGAAGCTGGTCCAAGGCAGGCTCCACTCTGTCATACGTCCCAAGCTGTAAGCCGGCTCTTCCTATAGCATCTCCAACCGTAGCAGCAGCAACGCTTACGACCTTCTTCATCCCGTCTGCGAAAACGGTTACTGGGAAAGCACGCGTGATTTCAATTACCATGCCGGTTCTGACCTGCTCCGTCGGCAGATGGGACAGCAGGCAGGCTTCTCCTGGCTGTACCCCCGTTTCCAGCAGCAGCTCCTGCACACTGGAGGCAAAAGAGCTGACAGTCAGGCGCTCGCCATCAACCACCAGAACAACGTTGCGCATAGCCATGTTAACTGAGAGCGGAACCAGCAGCACAGCAGTCAGGAGAAAGATAATTGCGCACCTGCTTGCAGCAGGCAGGCTGCGGCCTTTGCTCCCAAGTCGCTTTTGGCGACTAGGATGTTCGGGATCTGAATCCATATGTTTCCTCCTCATTGAGCCTCTTTATTTTATCCAAAACCCAAACGGCTTGTCAAGGTTCGTACTGCAAAATTTGGGTTTTGCCTTTTATTATGCCAATTATTACTAATTCTAAACATCCTGAAAAATTGCCCGAAGCCTTCGCCGTAAAACCCTTTAACTTCGTAACTGCTCAGGTCATCATTTGACGCTAACTGCTTAGTAGCCACCTAACTTCTCAGCATAATCACCGATACAGCAAGAGCCAGCACCTCTGCACACTCGCTAATAGCACCATACGCATCGCCGGTCAGCCCGCCCAGGCGTCCGGAAATATAGCGGCCAAGAGCGAACGTGCCGGCAAATATAGCTGCTGCCAGCACAATCCCTTTTACCATCCCGGTCAGCAAGACTTCTGCAGATACCGTTTCAGTTAAGCCGCAGGTAAAGGCAGACACCAGAACTGAGGCCGTCAGCGTCGTCGCTGAGGCCCAAAAAAGTTCCCGCCGCCCCACCTTGACGGTGAAAAGCCCTGTTCCCCCGCCGGTGCGGGCATAGGGAAACATTGCCGCGCTGTAAACCTGCGCCCAGCGGCCCAATACCGGCACAATAATCAGGGCAGCCGTTTTCTCCGGCACCACCGGAAACTGTCCAAGCAACACCAGCTTAAATAATACCGCCAGGATTCCGGCCATTACCCCGTGGGATCCGGTCCTGCTGTCCTTCATGATTTCCAGCATACCTTCCCGCTGCCGCCCGCTGAACAGGCCGTCGGCCGTGTCCATCAGACCGTCACTATGCATATTGCCGGTTATCAGAACAAAAAAAGAGATAATAATGAGGTTTGTCACCGCGGCAGGCAGGGCAAGGGAGAACAGCGCGTACACCGCTGCCGCGGCAACTCCCAGCAACAGACCGACCAGCGGAAAATACGCCATGGAGCGGGCTTTTGTTTCTTCTGTCACCGTGCCGCGCACAATTACCGGTATTCTGGTAAGAAACTGCAAGGCCAGCAGAAATTCCAAAGAATCATCACCATCCCCTGAGATGACAAAAGGGCTTCCGACAACAATGATGCCAAAAGCCCTTTAAAAAAATATTTCAACTGGAGCCGGCAAGAGGACTTGAACCCCCAACCCGCTGATTACGATTCAGCTGCTCTGCCGATTGAGCTATGCCGGCGCAAACTCATTATAGCTGATAAAAAGCAATAAATCAAGGCCTGCGGGGTTTTTCTGTCCACGGCATGGCCGCCTCTTCAGGTCAATTTGCGCAAATTGTCGGCAAGCGCGAGCAGTTTGTGGGAAATATCCCCCTGTGCCTCCAGGGCCGCCAGTACCTGTTCGCTGGCCGCCGCCTGGCTTTCGGCTATTATCCCGGCAGCCCTGACGCCATTGTTAATGGTACGCATGTATTCGACAATCATCATGGTGATTCCGGCAATATTTTTGATGGAAACACTGCTTTTTTCAGCAAGCTTGCGAATTTCAGCAGCTACAACGGAAAAGCCGCCTCCGGCCTGGCCTACCCGGGCCGCCTCAATGGCAGCATTTAAGCCGATAATATTCGTCTGCTTGGCGATGTCTTCGATCAGCTTCAGGATTTCCTGAGTTTTCTCAGCTTCCAGCGCCGCCTGGTCGGAGGTGTTGGCCAAAGTTTCACCATGGGCGGCCAGCTTTTCTGCTTCACCGGCCAGCTGCTCCACGCTGGCACGAATCTGTACCGCCGATTCGTTCAGCTGTTCAGCCACGCCAAGCACCTCTTCAGCCTCGAAATGAATTTTGCGGAACAGTTCATTGCGGTTCTCCACAATGTTGACCAGAAGCTGTGCCGCTATGCCATCCATTACCGACAGGTTTTCCTTCATGGTTTCTTTCAGTAGTTGATTCACTTTTTCCACACCGGTTACTTCAACTACCATCTGCAGTGACAGATCTTTGACCCTGGCCGTAAAGTCCCGGACAGTTTGGATACCAAGTTCGCGAGCTTTGACCATGGCAGGTGCCTCGTCCCTGACATCGGAAACCCATTGGACACGCATGGACGGCATGGTCATAAGCAAGCTGAGGATTGCCGCTCCTCCGCGGCCGCCGCCGATGATACCTATGTTCATAACTTCACTCTCCTTAGTCTTAGGGTTAAACATCCTGCGGGCTGAGTTCTGCACATTACTTATGTACTTCGTCCAGATATCACCCGCAACAGCAGATCCCGCCTGCCGCTGCACAGTTTTTCTCCGGTAACACCGTGCAAGATTTTGTTGCGCCAGATTAGGTGGGCGCAAGCTTAATATTACCCCAGGCTGCCATTTTGTCCCCTTTGATCAGCAGCACGCCTTCAACCCCGCGGATGCTTCCGGCAAAGGCCGTTGCCGCCGGCAAATCAGAGACTTCCTGTACCCTGTTGCCGGCCGCCGTAGCCACCGCGTCCGCCAGGGGAGCCGAAACGGATATTACCACCGCGGCATCAGCCTTGCCAAAGCTCAGCGAAGGGCCGACTGTTCCGGAGGAGGTACAAACACCGTATGGTGAGGCACGGGCCGGCAATTCCAGTGCCACTTTCAGCGGAGAATCCCCGGCAAGGACGGCGACTCTGAGAGGGCTTGCCACCTGCAAAAAAATGTCGCCGCCGTTTTCCACGATAACCTGTTTAACCCGGCCGAGCAAATCAAGGCCTACCAGCTCGGCTAAAGCTCCGGCAACCGCCGCCATAGGCCCTACGCCTGCAGCGTTGGCGGCACGGACCATCAGGAGCGCAACCTGCGGGGCATCAGCACGCACCAGGTGGGGCTCAAGAGTAAGGAGGAATAAGGGGTCCAGCTGCAGGTAGTTTTCCAGTTGGGTACGGTAAAAAATGATCCTGCTTTCTGCAAAAGCCGCTAGGTCAGGGGAAAAATCGCCCGCCTCCACGGCTATATGCAGGTCGCTTTCTTTATACTTACAGGTGAAAGAAACAAATCCTTCAGGCTGCATATTTTCGCGGTAACGGCGACTGGTTCCTTCCATCTCATTCCCCTGAAAGGTAGAGCGCCTCCACAGCACGGGCCGGACAAGCTTTCAGGCAGTGCTCGCAGACTACACATTTCTCACCGTTAAACGAAACCGTCATCTCCGGACGCTTCATCCACAAAGCCTCGGTCGGGCAAATTACGGTGCAGGCGCCGCACTGCGTACAGCGGTCTTCCAACCAGTTAACCTGCTGCTCCAGAGGCAGGACTATAACCCCCCGTGACTGCAGGAAGTCCATGGCGGCATCAAAGTCTTTGTCGTCAGCGGAAAGTTCCACCACCATCCGCCCTTCTTTACGCGGGTTGATGTTAGCTTTCAGGATATTGGCCACCACATTATATTCCTTGGCCAAAGTGTAGATAAACGGATATTCCACCACAGACGCCGGAAAGCGCAGCACAACTTTTCTTTTAATCATCAGCCACCCTCCCTATTTTTGTACTTTAAGCGGGTTCAGTTTAATGCCGGAGTCTGCCGAGGGAAGTTTAGACACCGGCTCAGTTAAGGTAAATTCTCCCCGCAGAATCCAGGACTTTAAAATTTCAGCAATCTCTTTCGCTTTAGGGTAGCTGGAGAGCGGCGCTGTTGGCACCTCCCGGCCCTGAATCACAATCGTGCCGGACTTTAATTCGGCATAACTTACCTCTCCCAGACTCCCAGCGATTCGTTGAGGGTAAGCTTCGCTGTAGTCTACCACCTGCGCAAAAATCTCCTCATCCCGCACCGCCGCATAGCGTAATGTCTCCACGTCCAGAACAGGGATCGGAACGCCCACTCCCACCTGCAACGAAACACCGTAGCCAAGGTAGCTGACACCGCGCAACCATTTGGCTTTCATCTGTTTTAAGTCGCCGATCAGCGCCAGGGTACCGGCACCCATGCGCGGAACACCGTTTTCACCCCTCGCCGCAGCCGGGTTATGTTGAGTGCCGTACCAGGCCACATAGCCGGTGCCTCCTCCGAGAAACAAGCGCGTGCCGATACCGGTGACACGGTAATAGGGATCTTTCAGCAGCGGCGAGAGCTGACCGGCACTGCAGTAATTGGCGTTGCCGAGATTAGCTTTCAATATCCCCATATATGTGTATATGGTCCTGTCGGAAAGGTTAACGGCCACATTATAGTTTTGGTAGCAATTCCGAGGGTTGTACAGATACGCTTCATTAATCTCGTCCAGCTTGATCCATGTTTCCAGTTTCTGCCGCGGATAACAGTCCGTAGGGTAAGCTGTTGCTTCCAGTAAAACTTCCCTGCCGGCAACCAGGTCTTCTATCACATGAGCGCCCCCGTAATTAAATGCGCCTGGAA
This sequence comes from Bacillota bacterium, assembly GCA_018725565.1. GTDB lineage: Bacteria > Bacillota > Dethiobacteria > Dethiobacterales > Dethiobacteraceae > HKB214. The sequence goes on from QLUR01000039.1 coordinate 10,026, forward strand.
AGTTTTGGTTTGCCGGATCCGCGGCCGGAATTTCAGTGGCGCCAAGGAAAACATCAACGGCGGCCAATCCGGCGTAAGCGTTAACACCGTTTAAGTATACCCTGGCCATTTTCATGCGCGGCGCAGGATGTCCCAGATTTAAAAAAGCGCCGGAAGAACACATCGGGCCAAAAGTCCCTGTAGTGACAACGTCGACACGTCGAGCCGTCTCCTCCACCCCATGTTCTTCCACTAAGCCAAGCACTTCCTCAGCGGTGACCACCACCACCTGTCCTTTACTGATTTTCTCGTTGATTTCCGCATAGCTTCTAAGCTGCATACCGCTAAACCTCCTTCGGATTAAACTCCTGTTATAAACGAAAATCTCTTCCTGCCAGGCAGGAAGAGGAAAAATATTTTGCTATTATCGTACACCGCCAGAGCAAGTATGTCAAGAAAAACCCCCTCGTTTTTAGCAGCATGCCGCTAAACCGAATTCAGGTATGCCATGACTTTATTTCACATATTTCTTCGGCATATTGACGATGATCTCTTCGGCTTCTTTCACCATGCTCTGGACAAGGTCGGCGACTTTGGGCATATCGTTGATGCGCTGGGCTGCTTCACCGGCGGCCATCATCGCTTTTGTTTTGTCCCCTTCGAACACGGCCTTGATGGATTCGTTTTCAAAATCAATCAGCGACATATCTTCCATAGTGGTATAGCTGTCGGGCAAGCCGAGGAATACGCCGGGAGATTTTTTCAGCGTGTTTACCGCGTGTTCCTCACTGCGGGGATTTCTCAGCCAGCGCGCCGGGCCGACATAACCGCGCGCAATCAGTGTGCCGCGATCCTGGGCTTCGACTACCGACTGTTTCCACAGCGGAGGAAAATCGCTTTCCTGCGTGGCGAGGAAGCGGGTTCCCATCAGCGCTCCATCACAGCCTAAAGCCAGGGCAGCGGCCAGGGTTTTGCCGTCGGAGACACCGCCGCCGCCGACTACGAGCGTCTTTTCGTCGGATACTGCCTCGACCACGGCAGGGAAGAGCACCATCGAATGAAGCGGTTCCCAGTGCGTGTGAAATCCACCTTCATGACCGGAAGCGACAATCACGTCCACCCCCGCCTTTTTGCAGCGGAGGGCGGCTCTGACAGAAGGTATAATATGAATCCAGATAAAGCCCGCGCCTTTGATTTTTTCTCCCCAGCCCATCGGGTCACCGGCGGAGGTATATATTACCTTCAGGGTTTTCTTCATTTCGGGATTTTCTTCCCGCGCTTTGATAGCGGTTTCAATCATGACCTCGGCTTTGTCTTTGAGTTCCGCTGAAACCATAACATTAGGGCCGAAAACGCCGCCCTTGTCTTTGACCAGACGGTGGGTGCGCTTCAGCACCGTATCCAGCACTTTAGCCATATCATCGTCACGGTTTGCCTCGCCGGTGTCGCAAAAAGCGTTGTAAACCCAAGGCTGGTCATGCCTGTTGAAAAGTCCGCTGGTAGAAAGTAATCCCAAAACACCCGCGTTGGCGGCGGCGACACAAAGATTATTGTTGGAAAAAGGTCCCATGCCCGCCTGAAGGATTGGATACTTGATGCCGAGCAATTCAGTTAGTCTTGTTTTTAACATTAATTCTTCCCCCTATGTTTTTTCTTCAAACTAAGCTGGCGATATTTACTTTATCTCCCGCTTGGTTTCTGGTAGACTGAAAAGTGCCGGTTCCTCTGGGACCATAAAAAGAGATGAGGTGTGTTACTTTACATGAAAAAAGCGGGTTCTGCTCTTTACCTGGCCCAAGCGGCAGTCATAGCCGCTCTTTATATCGCCCTCACCGTTGGACTGGCCCCAATTTCTTACGGTCTTTTCCAGGTCAGGGTCGCTGAAGCGCTTACCGTTCTGCCGGTCCTTACCCCGGCAGCCATTCCGGCGCTGTTTATCGGCTGCCTGATTGCCAATATTTTTGGGGGCCTTGGCCTGGTTGACATCCTGGGAGGCAGCACAGCAACGCTGCTTGCCGCCGCAGCCACCTACTCGCTGCGGCACCGCCCGGAGGTAATCCCCCTGTTGCCACCGGTGCTGTTTAATGCATTTTTAATCAGCATTTACCTGCATGTTATCTTAAAAGTACCCTACTGGCTCATGGTTCTGAGCATAGGTGCCGGGCAAACCGTCGCCGTCTATGGCCTCGGCTTGCCTCTTTTGCGCTACTTAAAAAAGCGCCGCCTTTTTCCGCAATGAACGTCCTCAATTGCTCAAGCGGATATCGCTTTCTTTAGCCCAGTCACTTCTTCGTGCAGCAGTTCACCTAGTATAGCTATTCCGCGCCAGATTTTTTCGGGAGAAGCCTCGGAAAAAGCAAAGCGGGCCGTGTTGATACCATTGCCGTTAACATAGAATCCCGCTCCGTCTACAAACGCGACCCGGCGCTCGATTGCCTTTAGCAATAGCGACCGCGCATTCATCTCCTCCGGCAGCGTCACCCAGATAAAAAATCCGCCCTGGGGATACGTCCAGGAAACACCGGCAGGAAAATGTTTCTCCATGCAGGAAATCATCAGGTCGCGCTTTTCCTTGTAATGGGAAATAAGCGAGGCAACATGCTCGTCAATATAGCCGCTTGCCGCAAAACGGCAGGCCATCCTTTGACCAAGGGAATTGGAACAAAGGTCGGTGGACTGCTTGGCGCAGGCCAGCTTTTGCACCAGCGGCTCATCCGCTACCAGCCAGCCTACACGTATCCCGGGGATAAACGTTTTAGAAAAAGAGCCCAGATAAATCACGCGGCCTTCCGTATCCATGGACTTGATGCTTGGCAGGGCCTTCCCCTCAAAGCGTATTTCCCCGTAAGGGTTATCTTCGATTAAGGCAAAATTGTATTCCCGGGCAAGCTTAAGCATCTCCCGGCGGCGTTCAAGTGACAGGCAAATGCCGGTGGGATTCTGAAAATTGGGTACCAGGTAGGCAAACTTGGGCAAACGGTTATCCCCTGACAGTTTGCGCAAGGCGGCTGCCAGCAGGTCGGTGCGCAGCCCGTTCTCATCCATAGGAATGGACTGCCGGTCGCCCTCGTAGTTGCGGATAGCGCCCAGCCCGCCCACATAACCGGGTTCCTCTACCACAACCACATCACCCGGATTCAGGAAGACCCTGCTCAGCAGGTCCATCCCCTGTTGTGAGCCATTGGTGATTAAAATATTGTCAGGAGAGGCAGGAATACCTTCCTGGGTCATTTTTTCGGCCAGATAAGTACGCAGTTCCAGGTTTCCTTCAGTCGGCCCATACTGCAAGGCAAATTTTCCTTCCTGCTCGATCAGTCCCTGGAGTACGTCAGTAACTTTCCCCATGGGAAAGAAGTCAGCGCTGGGAAAACCGCCTGCGAACGACATCATGTCCGGCTGTTCGGTCAGCTTGAAAAATTCCCTGATCTCTGATGTTTTCATTAATTTGGCACGTTCGGCATACAATCCGTCAAAAACCATCTGTTACACCCCCCGGGATAAATATAATAAATAAAACTCCCGCCTCGTTAGGAACAGAGGCAGGAGGGAAACCCACGGTACCACTCTGCTTGCCGGGCAAAGCCCGGTCGCTCAAGCTTACGCTTTCTGGTTAACGGCAGCACCGGCACCGCTTACTGAGTTCAGCGGGCAACTCCGGGGCGGCTAATCTTTCACATATCCTGGAGGCCTCTCAACTTTTGGCCCCTTCTCTGTTGGCTGTTCCGGATTTCTTCCCCATCATCGTTTATGGACCGTATTTGGTTTTATGAACTGGCTGACACCTGTTATTTTGATAAAGTTGAGGCTAATTATAGCAGAAGAAATACAAGAAGGCAAGGTCTTTCGGGCTTTTCCGCAAAAATATTTTCAGGACCTTTTATCAAG
>QLUR01000004.1 GCA_018725565.1 Bacillota bacterium
TTTGCCGCGGACAATACTTGCCGGATTGGCGGACCATGTGCTGCAGCGAAACGGTTAGATGACCCCGCGGCGGCGCAAGCCGAGGCAGACGCGGTGCATTCGGGATGCCTCGGGTCCGCCCGCGCGCAGCAGACGCTGCGCCGTTTTTTTTCTCTCCGGAGTTAGTGCCTTGGGGTCGGAAAGGTAGAGAGCCAGCAAACCGCTGACAACCATTCCGTGAAAGGCCGGACGGGGCAGCGCCTCCACCCTTTGCAGCGCCTCCCGCAGAAATCTGAGCAACCCTTCCTCGGCATCGCGGGGGGAGGGGTAATAAGACACGAAATTCAGGTCGTTGTATGTTTTATCCTCGTTTAAGTCAATAAAATAATCGAGCAGGATATGGAGGCCGCATATCCAGGGGAAATAGCAGGACAGAATCCCGGCTATCTCCTTGCCGCCCGCCGGACCAGCCGCCGCCCTGGCTGACAAGGCGAAAAGGCCGAGCGTTGACCCCGCGGCGGCGGCGAATTCCCACCAGGTTAGGCTGGGCGGCTTACTGGGATTGCCTGTAAACCAGTCGACAAGTTTTTGCTCACGCTGCTCTGCGGCAAGATGCTTGAGGACTTGCAGTTCAATGTAGAGGGCGGCAAGACCGGCTATTTCTTCCCTGACATCGCCAAGGCCCGGCAGAAATGCGAGCACGCGTGAGCCGGCTGCCACAAGCGCGTCAAGATATCCGCCGTCGTTGCTGTGAGGAAAATACTGATACCAGTCCCGACGTACGGCGGCGGGGTCAAGTGCCGCATACATTGAACGGTGCAAGCTCCGGTAGCCTTCCTCGCCGGCTCCCTCCACCCGGTCACAGAGGTTGTCCAGATAGTCGCTGATAGTCTGCAGCGCCACTATCAAGGTAAGCAACCGGTGCTGCTGTCCCGGAGCGTACAGGGTATAGATGCTCCCGCCCAGGCAGTGAAACCTTTTTTCGGCGATGCTGGCCAGTGCTTGTTTGCGCAGCTCGTCGTCAGGGATGGCCAAAGCGCGGACGCGCCAGAAAGCCAGCTCCTTTTCCACCGCGGGAAAAATCCGGAATATGTACGGGAAGATGAGCAGACGGTCCTTGAAACTTTCGATGATAGTTTGCATGCTGGTTTCCTCGAAAAACCTCCCTGGAGGTCAGGCCATGAAAATTATTTTCGCAAATATTATGTCCCAATACCGTGTCGAGTTCATGGCTTTTGATTACCCGCTAATCGCCTGCTTATTCAGAAGGCCAAAGCGGGGCACTGCTGACCGGTCGATCCGCAGGAAAAAACGCTCGAATGCTTTGTACTCCGGGAAGCCGCTTACGTTCTGGTGGCCTCGGGAACGGATCAGTGAAAAAAAAGTTTTGAGCCAAGAACCCTTTATGGAACGGTTATAAACTGCTCGCTGGCGAAATGTGCGTCGAGGGTTAAGGCCTGACTGATCCTCAGCCTGCGCATGACGACAAACGAAGTGCAGTCAGTAAAACTGTACGCTTTGTCAGCCCGCGCGGAAAAAAGAGTCCATGCCTCGTTGTCGTCGGCTGGGGTAACGTGTTCCAGGAGCAAAGACTTTGGGTCCCGCAAGAGTTTTCCGACCCGAAGGGCAGAGTCATGCCCCATACGAAGCCGTACCAGGGTGACAAGTTCGTCGAAAATGTAGCTTGAGGTTACCAGCTTGCCGTGGAAGTTGTGTAAATAATTTCTTACTGAAGTGTGAGCCGGATCCGTCCTGTTGACGTACGCATACCAGGCGCTTGTATCTACAAACAGCCAGGTTTTCATGGTTGTTTGTAGAGTACACTGTCATGTTCTTTACCGCTTATCTCCCGGTCCTCGCCGATTCCTTCAATTGACTGCAGCCGTTCTCTTACTGCCCCATAATTGCTGATAGTGAATTGTGACAAAATCTGTCGCAGAGCCTCGGACATGCTGATACCGTCACGTTGTGCGATGCTTTTCAGATAACGGTACTGTTCTTCTTCTAGTAATAACTGAGTACGATATTTTTTGGACATCTCTCCACCTCCTGAGTACATCATACATCATACATCATGATATAATCAAGAAAATATGCGGATATGGGCCTTGACTTTTGCCTGGCCTGGTGGTACGATTAGGCCAATTTAAATTATCAGGGCCATGATGGGGAGAGTAGGTTTGCCGGAAGTACAAGCGAGCCCGGGACGGTGGGAGCCGGGCATGGAAGGCAAAGTGAAGCGCACCCCGGAGCCGCGCGCCAAACGGCCGGAGCTTGGTAGGTTGCGCCGGGGAATGCCCGTTACAGCACGCCGTGTTTGCACGGGTTAAGTGGGCCTTTGGCCAATAAAGGTGGTACCGCGAGAGACCTCTCGTCCTTATTTCGGGCGGGAGTTTTATTTTTTAATAAGCTCAGGGGAGTGCAGAGAAATGTTAAAAGTGGCTGTTGTGGGCGCTACCGGTTATACCGGACGCGAGTTGGTGCAGATTCTGGCCTGCCATCCCAAGGTGCGGCTCTTCTGCCTGACATCGGAAAGTTCCGCCGGCTTACGTTTCGACCAAGTTTATCCCCAGTTCCGTTCACTGGTGGAACTGCCGCTCGAAAAATTGACAGAGGTGGAAGCGCTGGCCGAAAGTGATTTTATTTTCAGCGCCTTGCCGCACGGGCTGTCGCTGGAGATGGTGCCGGCACTCCTGGCGACGGGCAGGCCGGTGGTGGATTTAAGCGGCGATTTTCGCCTGAAAGACGGGGAACTTTACCGGCAGTGGTACGGATATAACCATGACTGCCGCGAGCTGTTAGCTGCTAGTACTTACGGATTGCCCGAGTTTAACCGGGAGGCGATTGGCAAGTCCAGGTTTATCGCCAACCCGGGCTGCTATCCGACCAGTGTTCTGCTGCCGCTTGGCCCGCTGCTGCGGGAGGGGGTCATCGACCCGGATGAGATTGTCATTGACGCCAAGTCGGGTGTTTCCGGCGCGGGCCGGCAGGCAAAGCTGCCCTTCCATTTTCCGGAGTGCGCGGAAAATTTCAAAGCCTACAAGGTGGCGGAGCATCAGCACACTCCGGAAATCGAGCAGGAACTGGCCGCAATCTGTAACCGTCCGCTCCGCGTTGCCTTTACCGCTCACCTGGTGCCGATGGTGCGCGGAATACTATCCACCATTTACTTGCGGGCCGTTTCCGGTACTGGCGAGCAGGACTTATGGGCCGTGTATGACCGGCATTTTGCCGGCGAGCCTTTTATCCGCCTGCTGCGTCCGCCGGAGTTGCCGGAGACTAAGTTTGTCAGCGGCAGTAATTTTTGTGATATTACTTTCCGCCTTGACCGCCGGACGGGGCGGCTGATTGTTATCTCAGTTATCGATAATCTGGTTAAGGGGGCTGCCGGACAGGCGGTGCAAAACATGAATATTATGCAAGGCTGGCCGGAGGAGACCGGCCTGAAAGGAGTGATGCCGGATGAAGTTTCATAAAGCAGAGGGCGGCATTGCGGCGCCCAGGGGCTTTCTGGCCGCGGGAATCCATTGCGGAATTAAACACAACAAAAAGGATCTGGCGCTTGTCTATTCGGAAACACCGGCCGCCGCCGCAGGTGTTTATACGCGAAACCGGGTGCAGGCGGCACCCGTGCTGGTCAGCCGCGAACATCTGGCCGGCGGAGCGGCGCGGGCGGTACTGTGCAACAGCGGCTGTGCCAATGCCTGCACCGGCGAACAGGGATTGCTTGACGCGCGGCGCATGGCGGCGCTGACTGCCGGGGCGCTGGGTATTGCCGCCCGCGAGGTGGTGGTAGCTTCCACCGGCGTCATCGGCGCTTACCTGCCTATGCAGATACTGGAAAAGGGCGTCCCGGAGATTGCCGGTCGCCTCTCAAAGGGTGGGGGAGGCGAGGCGGCCGAGGCCATTATGACTACGGACCTGGCGGTCAAGGAGTGCGCGTACAGGCTGCCCATCGGCGGAAAACCGGTAACGGTGGGCGGCATGGCCAAAGGCTCAGGGATGATTTACCCCAACATGGCTACCATGCTGGCCTTTGTCACCACCGATGCGGCTATCGCCCCGGAGTTGCTGGCCAAGGCGCTGAAATATACCGTAAACCGTTCTTATAACCTGACTACCGTGGATGGCAATACCAGCACGAATGATATGGCGGTGGTGCTGGCCGGCGGTGCCGCCGGCAATCAGCCGATTGTTACTGAAGGTGAGGACTATCACCGGTTCCTGGCGCTGCTGCAGCGAGTCAACACTGAACTGGCGCAAAAAATTGTCCGCGATGGCGAAGGAGCCACCAAATTTATCGAGCTGACCGTCAGGCGGGCTCCATCTTTTACCGCCGGCAGGACGCTGGCCATGGGTATCTTAAACTCAACGCTGGTCAAGACTGCGTTTTTTGGCGCAGACGCCAACTGGGGCAGGATTCTCTCGGCCATGGGCCAGACAGAGGCGGAGTTTTACCCGGAGCGTGTCGATATCTATCTTGGCGAACTGCAGGTGGCCCGTGACGGGCGGGGAGTGCCGTTTGACGAAACACATGCGAAAGAGATTCTGAGCAAAAAGGACATCAAGGTAACGGTTGACCTAGATATGGGAGGCGAAACAGTTACCGCCTGGGGCACGGATTTGAGCCTGGACTATATTAAAATCAACGCCAGCTATCGCAGCTAGCGGGACTGAAGAAGGGGAATTCAAGATGAGTAAAGAAATAAAAGAGTTGATTGCCAAGGCGGAGGTGCTGATCGAGGCGCTTCCGTACCTGAGAAAGTTTGCCGATAAGTCCTTTGTCATCAAGTACGGCGGTCAGGCTATGGTTTCCGAGGAGTTCAAAAAGTCGGTGATCATGGACCTGATCTTGCTGAAGTACATTGGTATCAATCCTATCCTGGTGCACGGCGGCGGCGCTGAAGTGACCAGAATGCTGGAGCGCTTGGGCAAAAAGGCTGTTTTTGCCAACGGGCTGCGCGTTACTGACGCGGAGACGATGGAAGTGGTGGAGATGGTGCTGGTCGGCAAGGTCAATAAAGAGATTGTCGGACTGATTAACCGCCACGGAGGCAAAGCGGTAGGATTGTCAGGCAAAGACGCCGATTTGCTGGTGGCCAGGCGCCGGCCGCCGGAGAAAGTTAACGGCAGTGAGCAGGTAGTGGACCTGGGGCAGGTGGGAGACATTGAGCAGGTGAACCCGGGCGTGTTGCAGACGTTGTGCAGCCAGGGGTACATTCCGGTCATCTCCTCCATCGCAGTCGGCCGGGAGGGTGAGAGCCTGAACATTAATGCCGACCATGTGGCCGGCCAGCTGGCGGCGGCGCTGCGCGCGGAAAAACTGATTCTGCTGACCGATGTGGAAGGGATTTTTGCCGACCCGGCCATACCAGGTTCGCTTATTTCCACCTTGCCGAAGGAGCAGGCGCTGGCCATGATTCGGGCCGGGAAAATCAACAAGGGGATGATTCCCAAGGTGGAGGCCTGCCTAATGGCCCTTGAACAGGGCGTAGGACGTACGCACATTATCGACGGCCGCTTGCCCCATGCCCTGCTGCTGGAAATATTTACAGACCACGGCATCGGAACGATGGTTACGGAGCAAGGAGAAAATGGAAATGGAAATTAAAGAGCTGGAAAAAAAATTTATCATCAATACCTACAACCGCCGACCGGAAACGACTATCCTGATCAAGCGCGGTGAAGGGGTTTACGTTTGGGACGAGTCGGGGAACAGGTACATGGATTTTGTGGGCGGACTGGCCGTAAACAGCCTGGGGCATTGCCACCCGGCGGTGGTGGAGGCAGTTTGCCGCCAGGCGGAAAAATTATTGCACGCCTCCAACCTGTATTACACAGAGCCGCAGGTCCGCCTGGCGGAGATGTTGGTCCGCTATTCCGTGGCTGACAAAGTTTTTTTCTGCAACAGCGGCGCTGAGGCCAACGAGGCCGCTATTAAGCTGGCCCGCAAGTACGGCAAGCAAAAGCGGGGGGCTGACGCTCATGAAATAATTACCGCCGAACGCTCTTTCCACGGCAGGACGCTGGCGGCGGTCACCGCTACGGGACAGCCCAAATATCACCAAGGTTTTGAGCCGCTGGTCAGCGGTTTCCGGTACGGCCGCTTCAATGACTTAGACTCTTTCGCTGCTTTGGTCAACGAAAAGACGTGCGCTATCCTGATGGAACCGCTCCAGGGCGAAGGCGGGGTTTATCCCGCCAACCAAGAGTTTCTGGCGGGTTTGCGGCGGCTTTGTGATGAAAATGACTTGCTTTTGGTTTTCGACGAGGTTCAGTGCGGCATCGGACGAACAGGCCGTCTTTTTGCCTATGAACACTTTGCTGTGGAGCCGGATGCCTTTACCCTGGCCAAAGCCCTGGGAGGCGGGTTGCCTATCGGCGCGTTGTGCGTCAGGGGTGAGGCGGCCGACTGCTTTGTTCCCGGTGACCACGCTTCTACTTTCGGCGGCAATCCGGTGGCTTGCGCCGCGGCGCTGGCTGTGCTGGAGGTTGTCCTGGGGAGCGGATTTCTGGCGCACGTGGAGAAGATGGGCGATTACCTGATGACGCTGCTCCGGCAGCTTCAGTCCTCGCCCCTTGCAGATGTGCGAGGGTTAGGACTGATGGTGGGAATGGAATTCGACGGAGATGGAGGCGCCCTGGCTGCTTACTGCCAGGAAAGAGGCCTGCTGCTGAACTGTATCGGCGGCAAGGTGCTGCGGTTTTTGCCGCCTTTGATCGTGGAGCAGGAACATCTCGACGTTGCCGTGACTTTGCTCGGTCAGGCGCTGCAGGCGGTGACGGGGCAGGAAAAGCAGGCAAAGGTGGAGAATGTAACAGATGGCCGGCTGGATGAGGCCTGTCTGGAGGAATGTAGTTGATGGGCGAGATGCGCGGCCGGGACTTTCTCTCGGCTAACGATTTCAGCAAAGAAGAGTTGCGGGAGATACTGGCTGAAGCCCTGCGCCTGAAGCGGGAATTAAAAGAAGGGAAGGAGCACTGCCTGTTAAAAGGGCGGACGCTCGGCATGGTTTTTCAGAAGCCGTCCACCCGCACGCGCGTTTCTTTTGAGGTGGCCATGTGGCAGTTGGGCGGGCAGGCCTTGTTTTTAAGCGCGCAGGATCTGCAGATCGGGCGCGGAGAGCCGTTGAAGGACACGGCCCGGACGCTTTCGCGCTATCTGGACGGGATCATGATCCGCACCTTTGCCCACAGTGAGGCCGAAGAACTGGCGGCTTTCGCCAGTGTGCCGGTGATCAACGGCCTGACTGACCTGCTGCATCCCTGCCAGGCTATGGCAGACATGCTGACGCTCCTGGAACATTTCGGCCGGCTGGAAGGTTTGCAGCTGGCCTATGTCGGTGACGGCAACAACGTGGTGCACTCCCTGATGCTGGCCGCCACCAGGCTGGGTTTGCAGATGGCCGTTGCCACACCGCCAGGATACGAGCCTGACCAGGAAATAGTTGACGCGGCGAGAATCAACAGCGCGCGTGCGGGGACAAACCTGCTGGTGACCAACGACCCGGAGCTGGCTGTTATGGGGGCGCAGGCCGTGTATACCGATGTGTGGGCCAGCATGGGCCAGGAGGCCGAGCACGCGGAGAGATGCGCTTTGTTTCAGCCTTACCAGCTGAACAGCCGGCTGCTGGCTCAGGCTGTACCCGGAGCGCTGGTCCTGCACTGCCTTCCCGCTCACCGAGGCGAGGAAATTACGGAGCAGGTGCTGGAAGGGCCGCAGTCGGTGGTCTTTGACCAGGCGGAAAACAGGCTGCATGTCCAGAAGGCGATTTTGGCCGCCCTTCTGTAACAGCCCGGGTTGAGACGGATAAAATATTCTTTTGTTTTCTCCGGAATCTGTCATCAGGTGCTTTATCCGGAAAGGAGCATCGGTCTAATGAAGCCGGTGGTAATTATCAACGACAGGACTTATGAACGGGTCCCGGTAAAAACACACCTGATTTCATTTGGCGAAGATCTTGTGCAGGTGTTGCACAAGTATGCAGGGCCGCTGTTTCAGCAGGGTGACTGGATCGCTGTCTCGGAAAAAGTGGTTTCCGTTTGTCAGAACAATGTCCGCCATATTTCAACCGTTAAAGCCGGTTGGTTGGCGAAGGTTATTGTCAGGGGGGTAAAAAAATACCCGAATGACATCGGGTTTTCCCGGCCGGAGAAAATGCAGCTGGTCGTGGAAATATCAGGGATATTTAGGGTTTTGCTGGCCATGTTTTTTGGTGCTCTCGGCAAGCTGGTGGGGATTCGCGGTATTTTTTGGCATATCGCCGGTAAGCGCGTTGCTGAGATTGACGGCTTTAACCCAGCGGGGATGTATCCCTATACGGAGTATGCTGCTTTGCCCCCGCAACAGCCGGCGAAAGTCTGTCAGGAAATCGAGGATAAACTGGGGATGCCGGCAGTCATTATTGACGGCAATAACATTAATGTTAAAATTATCGCGCAAAGCAGGCAGGTTCCGGTGGACAAAAAAGCGGCCCGCCTGATACTGCTTGACAACCCGATGGGACAGGACCGGGAGCTGACGCCTTTTATTATCGTACGCAAAGTGAGGGATTAGGGATGAAAAAGATTGTGCTCGCTTATTCAGGGGGCCTTGACACATCAATTGCTATCGCCTGGCTGAAGGAGAGATACGCTTGTGAAATTGTGGCCATGGCGGCCGACGTGGGGCAGGGAGAGGAACTGGCGCCGCTGGAGGGAAAAGCTCTCAGCTCGGGCGCCAGCAAGCTGTATATCGAGGACATCAGGGAGGAATTCCTGCGCGACTTTGTTTTTCCAATGCTGCAGGCGGGAGCTTTGTATGAGCAAAAGTACCTGCTGGGAACCGCCATTGCCCGCCCGGCAATTGCCAAGGCGCTGGTGAAAGTGGCCCTGCAGGAAGGCGCCGACGCGGTAGCGCACGGCGCGACCGGTAAAGGCAACGACCAGGTGCGCTTTGAGCTGACTGTCAAAGCCCTAGCACCGCACTTAAAAATAGTAGCGCCGTGGCGAGAGTGGGAAATCCGTTCCCGTGACGACGCATTTGACTATGCCGAGAGGCGCGGCATTCCTGTTCCCGTTACCAAGTCGAAGCCTTACAGCATGGACCGCAATATCTGGCATTTAAGCTACGAGGGCGGGGTGCTGGAGGACCCGGACCGGGAGCCTGACCGGGAGATGTTTCTGCTGACGGCGGACCCGTCCGAGGCGCCGGACCAGCCTGAATTTGTGGAAATTGACTTTGTACAGGGGATACCGTCCGGGATAAACGGCGAGACGCTTGCCGCCGTGGAACTGCTGACCAGGCTGAACACGCTGGCCGGCAGGCACGGCGTGGGCCGGGTCGACATGGTGGAGAACCGCCTGGTGGGGATGAAGTCGCGCGGTGTTTACGAGACGCCGGGGGGGACGCTCTTGTTTCTGGCCCACCGGGAACTGGAGTCACTGACGATGGACCGTGAAACGATGCATTTTAAAGAACTGGTTGCCGCCAGGTACGGCGAACTGGTCTATTACGGACAGTGGTTCACGCCGCTGCGCGAGGGCTTGGGCGCCTTTGTGGAAAGTACCCAGCGCCATGTAAGCGGTTCCATCCGTTTAAAATTGTTTAAAGGTAATGTTACCGTGGCCGGCCGCCGCTCGCCTTACTCCCTGTACCGGGATGATCTGGCGACCTTTGGAGCCGACTCGGTGTATAACCAGCGCGACGCGGAGGGGTTCATCAATCTTTTTGGGCTGCCGCTCCTGACTCAGGGGATACTGCAACAAAAACGGCCAAAGGAGTAATGCTCAGGCGATGAAATTGTGGGGAGGCAGGTTTGACAAAGATACCGACCGGCTGATGGAGGAATTTACCGCTTCTATCTTCTTTGATCGGCGGCTGGCGGAGGAAGACATTGCCGGCAGCATGGCCCACTGCCGGATGCTCGCCAGCCAGGGAATCATCAGCCCGGAGGAAGCCGGGCTGATTTTGGAGGGTCTGGCGAAGATACGGGAGGAAATCAGGCGCGGCGAGTTTACATATTCCGCAGTGCTGGAAGATATTCACCTGCACGTGGAACAAAGGCTGACGGAGAAAATCGGTCCGGCAGGCGGCAAGCTGCATACCGCCCGCTCGCGCAACGACCAGGTAGCCTTGGATATGCATCTTTATGTCAGGAAGGAGATTCTGGCGGTTACCTCTCTTGTTGCCACGCTGCAACAGGTAATCCTTGAGGTGGCCGGAGCCCACCTGGACGTAATAATGCCCGGCTACACTCACCTGCAGCGGGCGCAGCCCGTTCTGTTCTCCCATCACCTGCTGGCCTATTTCTGGATGCTGGCGCGGGACCGGGAGCGCTTCCTGGACGCTTACAAGCGCGCTGACTGGATGCCGCTTGGCGCAGGCGCCTTAGCCGGCACCACTTTCCCTGTGGACCGGGAGATGGTGGCAGCAGAGCTCGGATTTGCCAGACTGTACGAAAACAGCCTCGATGCCGTCAGCGACCGCGATTTTGTGGCCGAATTCCTGTCTGCCGCCGCTCTCCTGATGGTTCACCTCAGCCGCTTCAGTGAAGACCTGATTCTCTGGAGCAGCTCCGAATTTGCTTTTGTTACCCTGGATGACGCTTTTACTACCGGTTCCAGTATGATGCCGCAGAAGAAAAACCCGGATATTCCCGAACTGGTGCGCGGCAAGGCGGGCCGTGTGCTGGGCAGCCTGGTGGCGGTGCTGACGATGCTCAAGGGATTGCCCCTGGCCTATAACAAAGACATGCAGGAAGACAAAGAAGGGCTTTTTGACACGGTGGATACACTAAAGATCTGCCTGATGCTGTACTCCGCCATGCTGCGCACGGTGAAAATAAACGCTGCACAGATGTATGCCGCCGCCTCGGGAGACTTTGCTTCCGCTACGGACCTCGCCGATTATCTGGTGCGGCAGGGGCTGCCGTTCCGGGAGGCCCACGCGGTGGTGGGCCGGCTGGTTGGAAGCTGTGTAAACTCAGGCCGCAGGCTGTCGGAGTTGACTCCTGAGGAACTGCGGGAAGCCAGCCCTCTGCTGGGCGCCGAGGCGTTGCTTCTGCTGGCCCCGGAAGCCTGTGTGGCCGCGCGTCGCGCCCGCGGCGGTACCGCCCGTGAGGCGGTGGAGGAACAACTGAAAAAGGCAAGGGAAATTATGGAGCCGTAAGGAGGAACGCTGGTGCAACAATGGTACACAATATCTGCTGAGGAGACGCTTGCTACCCTGGACAGCAACCGTAGCGGCTTAACAGCCGGAGAGGCGGAAGCGCGCTTAAAGCGTTATGGCTTAAATGAACTTCAGGAAAAAAAGAAAAAGACGGCAGTGATGATGTTCGTAGGGCAGTTCAGCGATTTTTTAATTATCGTGCTGATGGCCGCCGCTCTTATGGCCGGCCTTGCCGGATCGCCCAAAGATGCCATAGTTATTATGGCTGTTGTGGTCATTAACGCCGTGATCGGGTTTATCCAGGAACACAAAGCGGAGAAGGCCATGGCGGCCTTAAAGAAAATGGCGGCGCCCTCCGCTACCGTCATCAGGGATGGCTCCCCGTTGCAATTAGTCGCCTCACTTCTGGTGCCCGGTGATCTGGTTCTGCTTAACGCCGGCAAGGTTGTGCCGGCCGACATGCGCCTGGTGGAGGTAGCGCAGCTGCTGGTGGAAGAAGCGGCCCTGACCGGGGAATCAGTTGCGGTAGAGAAGCACAGCCAGCCTATCCATGAAGAGGGAATTCCTCTTGGCGACCGTAGAAATATGGCCTACAACGGCACCGTGGTTGTTGGCGGACGGGGCGTGGGGGTTGTAACAGACACCGGCATGGCAACGGAAATCGGCAAAATCGCCACCATGCTGCAGGAGGAAAAGGAAGTTAAAACACCGCTGCAGAAAAGGCTTGGCCAGTTTGGCAAGAAGCTGGCCGGTGTGATCCTGCTGATCAGTGCGGTTGTTTTTGGCATGGGCGTATTGCGCGGCGAGGATGTAGTGGCCATGTTTCTGACCGGCATTTCGCTGGCGGTAGCTGCCATTCCTGAGGCTTTACCAGCTGTTATCACGATTACACTGGCGCTTGGCGCCAAAAAAATGGCCAGGCAAAACGCACTGACCCGTAAATTAGCCGCTGTGGAAACATTGGGATCGGTTACATATATCTGTTCTGACAAGACGGGCACACTGACCCTGAACAGGATGGAAGTGGAAGCAGTTTATGGCGGCGGCGCGCTGCTCCCCGCGGAAGAGTTGACTGACCACTACCTGCTTTTGCAGGCGATGGCACTCAGCAATGATGCCCATGATAACGGCGGGGAGGAAGTATTAGGCGACCCGACTGAAGTAGCACTCTATAATTTTGCGAAAAAACACGGCTTCCGCAAGAAAGAACTGGAGCAGCAGTACCCGCGCAGCGGGGAAATTCCTTTTGATGCAGAACGTAAGGCGATGACCACTTTTCACCGCGCACCGGACGGTCAGTATCTGTCTTTCAGCAAGGGTGCCGCTGAAATGCTGGTGGAAAAGTGCAGCCTGATGATGACTGATGCCGGCCCTGCAGCTGTTGACCGGGAACAGGTCTTAAGCGTTGCCGCCGGTATGGCGGCCTCCGGCCTGCGCGTCCTTTCCCTGGCGATGCGCCGCTGGCAGGAACAGCCGGAAAAGCTGCAGCCGGATGAGGTAGAAAGAGACCTGATCTTGCTTGGCCTGGCCGGCATTATGGACCCGCCGCGGGAAGAGGCCAAAGATGCGGTAGCCATGTGCCGCACGGCCGGCATCGTCCCGGTAATGATTACCGGCGATCACCCGTTGACTGCGGAAGTGATTGCCAGGCGTCTCGGTATCCTGGACGACGGCGCGGCCGACGTCATTGGCGGCGCTGAACTGGAAAAGATGCCGGATGACGAATTTGCGGGAAAAGTCAGAGGAATCAAGGTCTATGCCCGGGTGGCGCCGGAGCAGAAGCTGAAAATCGTTAAGGCGCTGCAGGATAACAATGAGTTTGTGGCTATGACCGGTGACGGTGTCAACGATGCTCCGGCCATTAAGCGGGCGGATATCGGCATCTCTATGGGGATTACCGGTACCGATGTGACCAAGGAGGCCTCGGCCATTATCCTGCTGGACGATAATTTCGCCACCATTGTCAGAGCGGTGCGCGAAGGCCGGCGCATTTACAACAATATCCTGAAATTTATCAAGTACAGCATGACATCAAATGCAGGAACAATCACAGCTATCTTCTTTGCTCCTTTTTTCGGCCTGCCGCTGCCGATGCTGCCTATCCAGATTCTCTGGCTGAACATGCTGACCGACAGCCTGCCGGGACTGGCACTGGCCGCCGAGCCGGCCGAGAAAGATGTCATGCACCAGCCGCCGCGCAAACCGCAGGAAGGCGTATTTTCGAGCGGGCGCGGCTGGTATATCGCCCGCTTTGGCCTGATTATCGGCAGCATAGCGCTCCTGCTGCAGGCTTATGCCATTAACAATGCGATGAATTGGCAGACAATGGTCTTTACCTTTTTAGTTTTAAACAGAATGGGTGTGGCCATGTCCGTGCGTTCCGATTCTTTTTCCCTATGGCGGACCGGGGTTTTCAGCAACAAGCCTATTCTTGGCGCCGTACTGCTGGTATTTGTTTTACAGCTGGCGGCTGTCTACCTGCCGTTTTTTAATTTGATTTTTTATACCGAGCCGATGTCACTTGAGGAACTGCTGATCGTGCTGGCCGCCTCGCCGTTGACTCTTTTCGCGGTGGAAGCGGAAAAACTATTCCGGAGCAAAGCAAACCGGTCGTTATCAGCTGCCTGAAAGCAGATGCCAAAGACACTTATCCGGCAGGAAAAGCCTGTCTTAAGAGAGAATCTTTACTGATAGTATTTAAAGGAGGTTGTTGACAATGAAAACGAAATGCAGTGTTATTGTTTTGGTGCTCGATAATCGTTTGGAAGATGCCCCGGAGGTGCAAAAAATACTGACGGAACACGGCTGCCTTTTTAAAGTGCGCCTGGGCCTGCCGCGGAACCACGTTGCCTGTACCAACGAAGGACTGGTGATACTGGTGTCCGAGGGGAGCGAGGAAGAGACAGCGGCTTTCCTTGCGAAACTGCAGAAGTTTTCGCAGGTTAAAGTTAATTCTGTCGATATCTGTTAGCCGGAAGCAAAGGTCCATGCGCCTGTCTGCCGGCACGCCAGTCGGTCAGACTGGAGAAACGGCCAGAGACAAGGGCAAAAAAAAATGAGGGGTAGAAGCTGTTGGATGAGATTTTACTGGCGTTACAGCGCGGCGAAATAGACCTCGACGCGGCCAGGCAAAAACTAAACGTGTTGCAGATTAAAAAAATCGGTGAAGTAGCAAAACTTGACGTCAACCGCGCCAGGCGGACAGGGGCGCCGGAAGCAATTCTGGCTCAGGACAAAGCGACAGAAGATGTGTGCCGGCTGACACTGGCCATGGCGGAAGCCAGCGGCTATGCCCTGGTTACCAGGGCTAAGGACAGTGATCTGGCCGCGCTCGAAAAAAGCGTTCCGGAAGGCTACGAGCTGGAAATCAACCGGCAGGCGCGCACCTGTCTTCTCAAACGTTGTGAGCATGTGTTCGGGGAAACGGGCAGGGTTGGCGTCCTGGCAGCCGGGACGGCAGATATCCGGGTGGCGGAAGAAGTGGTTGTCACCTCCCGGGTGATGGGCTGCGGGGTAATTAAAGCCTACGACGTGGGAGTGGCCGGAATCCACCGGCTGTACGGGCCGCTGACAGAAATGACTGAGCAAGGGGTAGCTGCCATCGTGGTGGTGGCCGGGATGGACGCGGTGCTGCCGATTGTTGTCTCCAGCCACGTCAGCGTGCCGGTTATCGGTGTGCCGACTTCTGTTGGCTATGGCATGGGCAAGGACGGTGTGGCCGGACTGTTGACCATGCTGCAAACCTGTTCACCGGGCCTGGCGGTAGTAAACATTGACAACGGTTTTGGCGCCGGCGTCTTTGCCTCCCTTATAGCACGGCAGAGCTGCCGCGGCAGCTAGAGTTTTCCGCTGCGCAGGATGGCAAAGAGCAGCCAGACGGCCATCACGCCTGCCAGGACGAAGCCGGTTTCGATAATCGGCAGCCGCCAGAGCAGCGTTACGCCGGTAATGCCGGCGACCAGTCCGGAACCGACAATCAGTCCGGCCATTATTATACTGAAAGCCAGCAGAATAATGCTGAAAGAAAGCCGGTTGATCTGCCTGTCCAGGTGGGAGAAAAGCCTGTCCAGGTCCGGGTAACTGAGTTGCAGCGGAAAGCCTTCAAGATCGGTGCGTTCCAGGATTTCACCCAGCCGGCGCGGCAGCAAAAGGAAAAAGTCGCCGGCCTCAGAGATATGTTCCGAGAAAGTCTCGCGCAAAGCCGCCATGGAAAATGATTCACGGGCCAGTCGCCCGGCGTATGGTTTCAGCAGTTCTATCAGCTTCAGCTCCGGCATCAGGTCTTCAACTACGCCTTCCAGCGTCATCAGAGTTTTACCCAACAGGGTAAACTCGGCGGGAAGGCGTAGTTGGTGTTCGAAAGCCAGGGCGAAAGTTTCCCGCACGGCTGCTCCCAAGTTTGTTTCAGCCAACGGAAGGTCCAGATATTTCTCCATCATTCTTTCCACATCGTGACGCAGTGCCTTGCGGTTTACCTTCCGGGAAACGAACCCTATCTCGGTTATGGTGGAAACAAGCAGGCGCGCGTCACCGTTGACAAGCCCTAGCATCAGGCGAATGAACTGACGTCTCCGCGAGCGGCGCATCTTGCCGACAATACCGAAATCCATAAACACCAGCCGCCCGTCCCGGGAAACGGCCAGGTTGCCGGGGTGCGGGTCGGCATGAAAAAAGCCGTGGACAAAGATCTGCTCAAACATAACGTCAACCAGGCGGCGGGCGATTTGCTCGTTGCTGTGCCCGTCGGCGGCCAGGCTGCGCAATTGATTAAGCTTGACCCCGGCTACCTTTTCCATGGTCAGGACAGCGGGGGAGCTAAGTTCCGGGTAAATGCGGGGGATAACCACGTCCGTCCGGCCTTGCAGCTGTTCTCGGAGCCGGTCGGCGTTTTCCGCCTCGCGCCGGAAATCCAGCTCATCCCTGACGGCGCGCTGCAATTCCTGCACCACCTCTCCGGCCCGGTAAACCTTGCCCCACGAGGTGTGGCGGTCGGCAAAGCGGGCTATTTCCAGCAGGATTTCCAGGTCCGTTTCCATTTGTGCTGTAATGCCAGGCCGCCTCACCTTGACGACCAGCTCGCGGCCGTCCGGCAGCCGTGCGCAGTGAACCTGTCCTATGGAAGCTGCTGCCAGTGGCTCAGGCGTTATTTCAGCGAAAAGTTCATTCCAGGGCCGTCCCAGCTCCTGCCTGATGATAGCGGCAGCTTCCGGGAAAGGGAAGGCGGGTACTTCGTCTTGCAGGCGTGACAGTTCATCCAGAATGTCGCGCGGCAAAAGGTCCGGCCTGGTGGAAAGCAACTGCCCGAACTTGACGAAGGTGGGTCCGAGGTCGATAAGCAGCAGGCGCAGGCGTTCGGCGCGGGTCAGGTCCAGCTGAAGGCGCTGGCGCAGGGCGGCGCGGCGGGTGAACGGAAATTTTTCCGCCAGGCCAAGTTGAGCCAGAAGGTGGCCGAAACCGTATCGAACCAGCATTCGTGCAATCTGACGGTAGCGTATTAGGTGATGGTAACGCGTAATGCCACCTCCCGCCCAGGTTTTAAGTTTATTATGACCGGGCGGAAAACCAGTGTCAAGGAAAGCGGAGAAAGTGACTTATTATATTTTAGCTCTTTTTAGCAGTGCTGAGTTGCCCACAACGGAGAGAGAGCTAAGCGCCATGGCCGCTGCGGCGATCATGGGATTTAAGAGTCCGAAAGCGGCAATTGGCACACCAATGGTGTTGTAAATAAATGCCCAGAAGAGGTTTTGTTTGATCTTTCTCATTGTTGCCTTGCTCAGTTTAATACCTTTAATCACATCCCGGAGGTCGTCCCGCACGAGGATAATTCCACCGGTTTCTTTGGCCACATCAGAGCCGCTTCCAATGGCAATTCCGATGTCTGCCTGGGCGAGGGCAGGAGAGTCATTGATTCCGTCTCCGACCATAGCCACAACTTTACCCTCTGTCTGAAGCTTCTTTATCACTTGAGCCTTATCGCCGGGAAGCACATTAGAGATAATCATATCAATGCCAATTTGAGAGCCGATGGCCCTTGCGGTTCGCTCGTTGTCACCTGTGAGCATAACAACTTCAATCCCTTCATCCCTGAGCCCCTTCACCACATCTCCGGCGTACTCTTTTAAGGTATCGGCAACTGCGATGAACCCCATCAGGTTCCCTTCAGCCGCCACAATCATTGTCGTATTGCCTTTTTCTTCAAGTTCCGAGATTATTTTTTCGCTATCTGCTAAATTAATACCAATCTTTGCCATTAACCTGCGGTTTCCTATAATAATTTCTTTTCCCTCAGAAACTACTCTAACACCGTAACCAGGAATAGCTTCAAATTCCTCTGCCTCAGGGATGCCTATCCCTAGCATATCAGCCCTTTTTATAATAGCTTCAGCCAGCGGATGCTCAGAGCCCTTTTCCGCGATGGCTGCCAATCGCAGCACTTCGACTTCTGCGGCACCATCAACGCTTACTATTTCTGTAACTTCCGGTTCTCCTTTTGTGAGGGTGCCTGTTTTATCAAAGACCACCACGTTTAATTTTTCAGCTCTTTCCAGGTGTTCGGCTCCTCTTATGAGTATGCCGAAATCTGCTCCCTTGCCGATGCCAACCATCAATGCCGCCGGAGTAGCGATCCCGAGGGCGCAAGGGCAGGCGATGATCAGCACCGCAATAAATGACAGCAGTGCCATAGTAGCGTTACCTGCAAGTATCCATACGGCAGCGGATAAAAAGGCAATGCTCACAACTGCAGGGACAAAATAAGCGGCCACTTTATCGGCAAGCCTCTGGATTCGGGAAGACGATGCCTGCGCCTCTTCCACAATCTTTATAATCTGGCTTAATGTTGTATCTGCACCGACCCTTGTTGCCCTGAACTTGAATGTTCCCATTTTATTTATTGTGCCGCCAACGATCTCGTCTCCGGCTTTTTTTTCCACCGGGACGCTTTCTCCAGTGAGCATTTTTTCGTCAACAGAGGAATACCCCTCTATGACGATACCATCGGTGGGTATTTTTTCTCCCGGCCTGACAACAATTATCTCATCTAGCATCACTGATTCAGCAGCTATTTCAACCTCCAGACCGTCTCTGACCACCCTCGCTGTCTGAGGTTTTAAGTCAAGGAGCCTTCTCACAGCCGCAGAGCTTCTTTTCTTGATAATCTCTTCCATGTATTTCCCCAAAAGGACAAAGGCTATGATGACGGCAGAGACTTCAAAATAGACATTCTTTTCTTCCACGGGTAAAATACCCGGGAAGAATACAACAAAGGTGCTGTAGAGATAGGCGGTAGTTGTTCCAACGGCTATAAGCAAATCCATGTTTGCCACACGGTTTTTTATTCCATGCCAGGCCCCGATGAAAAAGCCCCTGCCGCCGAAGATCATGACCGGTGTTGTGATAATAAAAAGCCAGACACCCCCGGTAAACCATGGGAGCCACGGTATGGGAACCATAGTGAGGATTGTGGCGCCTCCGGCAAGGCCTAGGAATACGGCTGCCCTGAAAGCAGCAAGGACAACCACGCCGGTAAGGGCGATAGAGATCCTCTTCTTCATGATTTTCAGCTCTGCTTCAGGTGCCTCAAATGTTTTGACACAGCTTTCGCTGCAGAAATAATAGCTTCTGCCTCCTATCTCCCTTTTTATGGAACGGTCTTTTGCCACAACCATTCCGCAGATAGGGTCTTTGGCCATCTCTGCTGCCGGCTTGATAGCGTCCGGCTTCATCCCGTCCATCCGCGGGGCTGTCATTCCGGAGAGAAACGATTCGGGGTCTTTATCGAACCTTTCTTTGCATGATTTCGCGCAAAAATAGTAGGTTGTTCCTTTGTACGAAGATGTGGCAGCTGCGTTTTTATCATCAACAGTCATTTTGCATACAGGGTCGGTGGCTTTCATCTGCTGACCTCCTTATACAATACCATCCTGCTCCCACCAGTAACGATCTCACCTGCGATTCTGACGGCCAGGTCCGCTTCCCCGGCGGTGTAAAAATCCGTAGGGGCACCGGCCTCAAAACCGTTCGGGTAGCGGGCCGGGATATTAGGAGGGACGAACATTTACTTGCCTTTGGCCACGAACACCACTCCGGCAAGGCCGGCAAAGTGCTGATCACTGGTCACAACCTGGCACTGTTCAGTCAAAGCAGTGGCATAAACGATGGCATCGGCCATAGGCAAGCGGTGTATCATGCTCAGATCGGCAGCGTACAAGGCGATACTCGGGGTGAGTTGCGCTAGCAAGGTACGGTGCATCTGAGCCGCCACTCGCAACGCGTCTTCCTCTCCCCGTTCACGCTTGATCTTCTTGTAGACCTCGTACAGCACTATAGTCGGCGTTACTAACTCCTCTAACCTTTCGAAGTATCTTTCGTAGGCTTGCGCAAGCGGGCCATCTGACAGGAACTCCAGCCAGCCGCAAGAATCCACCATGATCATACCCGTTCTTTCTCTTCCCTGAATCCGCTGATATCCATCCCCTTGAACATCCCCCGCATTTGATGGGTGGGGTACAAGGGAACCAAGGTGATAGCGTTTCCTTTGACCATTATTTGCAGCTTTTGGCCGGCTTGCAGATTAAGACGGGAGCGTACCTCCTTAGGAAGAACAACCTGGTACTTGCTGCTGATCGTAACCTCACTCAAACTCTTCGCCCCACTTTACTTATTTGTTATCGATAAGCATATTATACCACCTGACTCCCACTGCTTCAATAACCACATTGCCTGCTCGATGCCCGGCGCAAACTTGTGCCGCATGTTCACCCCTGTGTCTGGCCTGGCGGGAGAGGGCTAGGGTGAGGGCTAGCTGAGACGCATTTTCATCCTTCTGATGGTGCCCCCGTCTTTGTGGGGGCATGGGGGTCTACTCTGAAATAGCCATACAATAAAAAACGGGAATCAGTGTTCCTGCTTTTTTGTGGTATTTTCCTCCGCTTTGGGCCGGGGCTCAGGACGGTTGATTGTGCAACAGTCGGGCGCGGTGCCTTTAAATTCTTCCTGGTTGGTCCTAGCCAGTTTTTTAAGAAATTGTTTCAACCTTTTAAACATTGAAAGCACCTCCGGAAGAGTTAGCTTTCCTTATTCGAATTTTTTCCGCTCTTCGTCGCAGCCTCTGTGCCTGAAGCCACGCATCATGAGAATATGGATCAGGGGACACAGCAATAACACAAGGTAAGGTAAAATTCTCTCCACTTGCATCTCTCCTACACAATGTAGTAAAATAATTATAGCCTGTCAGCAGGGGGCATGTCAAGGAGAAAGGGAGAGTCAAATGTCTTCACCGAGAATTCTTTTTACCATTGGCGATTTTTCCGTACACCTTTATGGAGTGATGGTAATGCTGGGCTTTTGGGCGGGAATGTATGTGGTTCTGAAAGAAGCCAACCGAAAAGGCTTTGAGACTGAAAAAATAATGGACTTGATTTTTTGGCTGTTTGCAGGCGGACTGGCTGGAGCGCGTGCTCTTTACGTCATCCTTAATTGGGACTCCTTCCGCGGGGCGCCACTTGGCATCCTTTCAGTTCACCAGGGCGGCTTAGCGTTTCATGGGGCAGTACTGGCTGGATTACTGGTAACGCTGCTTTTTGCGCGCAGGAACAAGTGGTCATTTGCCGGCCTGGGTGACTTGCTGTCGCCGGGGTTAGCCCTAGGCTATGCAGTAGGCCGGATTGGCTGTGATATCTATGGCAACGTGACAGCGGTCCCCTGGGCCGTGGTGGTGGGCGGGGAGCCCAGGCACCCGGTACAGCTTTATTCGGCCCTGGCCGGATTCGTGATTTTTTTCGTGCTGTGGCGCAGAAGAGAGCAGCTACGCTATAATGGGGAAAGCCTGTTGCTGATTGCGATTCTTTATTCTGTGTCCCGATTCTTTATCGAGTTTTTCCGGTCTCAGGGCGTCATAACACCGGCGCAGTATGCCAGTGTCTTAATCGCTGCTCTTTGTTTCGCCCTGTGCGCCGTTGTGGGCCGGAAAAACCGGAAAATACTAATCAACAAGGGAGGCGTTGAGTGATGGGCGGTTGCTGCGGAGGACACAGCTCCGGCGGACAGACTGGAAGTCCCGGCTGGTTTTTTTGGCTGGGTGGAGTACTGTTAATTACTGTATAATCATACCACCCAGCTTCTGCCTCTTCAATTGACCTCTTACCTATACATGCTCGAAAATCCTTCCTCCTTCTCAGCTCTCTTTCACGCTTACGGTGTGGAGGCCGCACTCGAGTTTACTGCCGCCCCAGCGTCCGCTGCGGGCGTGCTCGCCTGCGGCGGGCTTGGCAGTGCAAGGTTCACAGCCGATGCTGGTGTACCCTTCGCTGTAAAGCGAAACGACAGGAATCTCGTTCGCGACAAGATAAGCGAAGACCTCAGCGGTGGTCCAATCGTAAAGCGGGCTGACCTTGGCGAGCGTGCGGCCGTCCGGGAAGCGGTGTGTGTCGAAAGGTTGAAGATTAGCGCGCGTAGGGCTCTGCTCACGGCGGAGTCCGGTAATCCAGAGGTCGTAGTTAGCGATGCTACGCATCAGCGGCTCAACTTTGCGCAAGGAGCAGCAGCGGTTGGGATCAATCTCGTATAGCTTGCCAAACTCGTCTTCCTGCACAGCGACCGGCTGCAGCGCTTCCATATTAACCAGATTGAGATTCCACTCGCTGGCCAAACGATCCCGGTATGCAATGAGAGCAGCGAAGTGATATCCGGTTTCAAGAAACAAAACGGTGACATCGGGGCGCTGCCGGCGGAGCAGGTCAAGGATCGCGACATCTTCGGCCTGAAATGAGCAGGTGAAACAAGGGTTCGTGGAGCTTTCAAGCGCCTTAGCGATGATATCCCGTGCCGACTGAACCGATTTTTGCGACATTATATTCCCTCCCCTTCCCCGAACGCGTGGAGCGTATCGAGGGTAGTCTTGGCGCGGATCGCCTCGATAGCACCGCGCAGGTCGTTTCCATCCACCACCACGTCCGGCGTGCCTTCGTGTAAGCCGAAGGTGAGCACGATGAGGCCGAGCCGGCGGAGCTCGGGCTGCTCCGTGCGGACAACATGGAGGTGTACGTTGAGTAGCGCCCGCTCAAGAGCATCGGCGCACTCTTGAACTTTCGAAAGATCGACCCAGGCGCCGCTATGGCCGCGCAGGCACAGGCGCTCTTCAGGTGAAAGCGGACCGCATTCAGATATGTTTTCGGATTCGCGTTCGATAAGGCCGGCGCCGAGCGTGAGGTTAGAGATGCGGTGGACCACAATGAAGCCGCCCGTTGCGCGGTTTTCCCGGTATGGATCGAAGAGCAAAGGTTCAGCGGCTTCGATTTCGAGGACGCCGATTTCATTCAGCGAAAGTGATGAGGCTACGCGGGTTTCAAGCCGCTCCAGATCCCAGCGGTGGAGGATGCGAGAGACACGGGCCGAAACGACACGCGGCCCCTGCTGAATCAGGTACGAGCGGCCGGCGACGAGCGGCTCTTCGCTCATCCAGACGACCGTGGCTTCGACGGTCTGCGCTTGGCACGCGACTTTGGAGGTGGCAACAAGCATGTCGCCGCGGGCAATATCGCGCTCGTCTTCGAGCACGAGAGTCACCGACATCGGCGCGAAGGCTTCCTCAAGGTCACCATCGAAAGTGACGATTCGCGCCACGCGGCTCTTCTGACCGCCGGGAAGGGCAGTGACTTCGTCGCCTAAGCGGAGGTGGCCGCTGGCAAGCTGCCCGGCGAAGCCGCGGAAGTCGGGGTCGGGGCGGATCACCGTCTGCACCGGGAAGCGCAGCGGCAGGGCGGCGACGTCAATGCTAGGTCGAGCCGTCTCGAGAATGTCAAGCAATGGCGGGCCATCGTACCAGGGCATGCGTTCGCTCTTTATGACGACGTTGTCGCCGTCTAAGGCACTTACCGGAACGAAATGGACATGAACACCGTCGAGCAGCGAGAGCAAGGTGTTCGACTGCTCACGGATCTGCTCAAATATCTGCCGGCTGAATCCGACGAGGTCCATCTTGTTGATGGCAAAAACGAGGGTGCGCACACCCAGCAGCCAGGAAATAAAGGCGTGACGCCTCGACTGCGCAAGAAAACCCTTGCGCGCATCGATCAGAATGACGGCGAGGTCCGAGGTGGAAGCGCCGGTAGCCATGTTGCGTGTGTATTGCTCGTGGCCCGGGGTATCTGCGACGATGAACTTGCGGTGCGCGGTGCTAAAGTAGCGGTAGGCGACATCGATAGTAATGCCCTGTTCGCGCTCAGCCCGCAGACCATCGGTGAGGAGCGAAAGGTCGATGCCGCGCGTGGCGCGGTTCACCTTACTCTTTTTAACATCATCGAGGTGATCTTCGAGAACTGTCTTGGTGTCAAACAGCAAGCGGCCGATGAGGCTGCTTTTGCCGTCGTCAACACTGCCGGCGGTCGACATACGAAGCAGCGGCAGTTCGGCGCCAGAGGCGGTGAAGTGGGCGAGTGTGACTGTTTTAGGTTGTGTGGCAGCGCTCATCAGAAGTAGCCCTCCCGCTTTTTAAGCTCCATGGAGCCTTCCTGGTCGTGGTCGATGACGCGGTTCTCGCGTTCGCTGCGGCGAAAGGAGACAAGTTCTTCGATAATCGAACGGCTGGTGCCGGCTTCGGAACGGATAGCGCCGCTGCAAGGCGTACAGCCCAGCGTGCGCATACGGCAATTGATTATCTCGGGTTGCTCCCCATCGAGGATCTTGACGTTGCTCTGCAGCGGAATCAGTGTTTGCCCGCGCACAATGACTTCGCGCGGCTTCGCAAAGTAGAGCGGCACAACTGCGATATTTTCAAGTTCGATGTAACGCCAGATGTCGTTCTCAGTCCAGTTGGAGAGCGGGAAGACGCGAATGCTCTCACCGGGGTTGACGGCGCCGTTGTAGAAATTCCAGAGCTCCGGCCGCTGGTTACGCGGTTCCCAGCGGCCTGCCTTGTCGCGGAAACTAAAGACCCGCTCCTTGGCGCGGGACTTTTCTTCGTCGCGGCGGCCGCCGCCAATCGCAGCGTCGTAGTTGCCTTCCCTTAGTCCTTCGACGAGAGCGCGGGTGCGAAGCAGATGGCAGCACTTGGCGGTGCCGAGGTCGTAGGGGTTCGCGCCAGCGTTGATCGCTTCCAGATTCGTGTAGACGCGGAGTTCGGCGCCGATCTCTTTGGTGAAGCGGTCGCGGAACTCGATCATCTCCGGGTATTCGTAAGTGGTGTCGATATGCAGCAGCGGAAACGGGAGCTTGCCGGGGTAGAACGCTTTGCGGGCGAGGTGTACCAGTACGGAGCTGTCCTTCCCGATGGAGTAAAGCAGAACCGGATTGCAAAACTGCGCGGCGGTCTCACGGAGAATGTGGATGCTCTCCGCTTCGAGCGCTCGAAGATGCGAAAGAACGTAGCTCTGGGCCAATGTTATTTCCCTGCGCTTTCCAGTGCTTTTTCAAGTTCCCGCTGAAACTGGTCCCACCCGACGCGGTCAAGGGTATTACCGAAACGCTCGCTGGGTTTCCCGTGTTTGTTGAAGAATTGCAGCGTTGTTTCCACAACCCGGTGAAGCTCTTCGACAGAAAACAGGATGGGAAGAAGCTGCCTGCCGATGGCAATCCTGTTGCCAAACAAGCCGCCGAAATAGACAATGAATCCGCTTCTGCCTGTCCAGGCGCCCACCGGACAGGCTTTTACACAGCGTCCGCAGTAATTGCAGGTGGTTTCATTAAAGGTGAGCGCCCTTTGCTGTTTATCCACCGCAATGGAGTGCTCAGGGCAAACCACTTCACAAAGACCGCAGAAATTGCAGCTGCCTTCTGTCCAGAGAGGCTTCATTCCGCCTTTTACCCCTAGGTCGTTTTCCTCGGGCTTAAGGCAATTATTGCGGCACCCTGTAATGCCAAGCTTGAATTTATGCGGCAATTCTCTGGCATAGTATCTGTGGTCAAATTCTCGGGCAAGAAAGGTGGTGTCGATCAAACCGCTGGTACAGACAGTGCTGCCTTGGCATGCCGTAACCGTCCTTACCCTGGGGCCGCACGCGCCCGGCTGCAACCCGGCCTCCGAAAGCTCTTTCTTTACGCTTTCAATGTCATTTAGATGAATATGAGGGATTTCCATGCTCTGCCTGGAAGTCATATGAATATAGCCCTGTCCGTACCTTTGAGCGATTTCATAAACCTTGTGCAGCTGCCCGGCCGGGAGTTGTCCTCCGACAATCCTCAGCCTAAGTGAAAAGCGGTCTTTCTGGACCTGCCGCATAAAACCGCCTTTTTTCAGTTCCGTGTAGTCTGCCTGCCTCATAGCTATTCTCCTTCTATGATTAATTCTTCCTTAAACATAGCAAAATCAGCTTTTGCTCAACCCCCAGCGGCAAAGGATGGCATGCTCCACCCTGCCGAAAAGCAGGCGATCGGTTACGACACCCATGATGACAATCACAATCATAATTCCTACCACTTGGTTCATATCATGAAGGTCCCGTCCCATGACCAGCACATAACCCAGTCCGGAAGTGGGCGTTAGCAGTTCTCCGGCCATTAAAGCCCTCCAGGCAAAGGACCAACCCTGTTTCATGCCCGAAATGATGGAAGGCAAAGCGGCAGGAACGACAACGGAGGTGTAGCGGCGAAGGCCCTTGGCGCCCATTGTTTTGGCCGCCCTGATATAAAGGGGCGGGACATGTTTGATCCCTGAAACAACGGCCATGGAAATGGAAAAAATGGATCCGATGGCGATAACGAAGATAATGGATTCTTCTCCCAGACCAAACCAGAGAATGGCCAGAGGAAGCCAGCAAATGCTTGGCAGGGTCTGTACGCCAAGCAGCAGCGGGGAAAGAGCTTCATCCAGGTACTTGATCCGGTCGATTAGAACACCTAGCAACAATCCTATCACCAGTGAGATGGAATAACCGATAAAAAGCCGCTGCATACTGATTTGAGCGGCAATGGGTATGCTCAGATCCTGCATCCCTGCGCTCAGGTTCTCCAAAACCCCTGAAGGGGAAGGGAAAAGGAAGGATGGCCAGATGCCTGTTCTAGATACCATTTCCCAGATGAGTATCAGGGCGAGATATAAAGGAACTATTTTCAAGAGACCAGTCACTGTCAAGCTCTGCTTTCGCAACCTTTTCCACCTCCTCTTTGAGTTCACCAAGTATCTGTCCGACGGTGCTGGTCAGATCAATGTCTTCTATGTTCCTTGGTCTGGCCAGTTGGACCCGGAACTCTTTTTTGATCCTGCCGGGATTAGCAGTCATGACAATAACCCGGTCTGCCAGTAAAACCGCCTCTTCCACGTTGTGGGTCACAAAAATGATCGTCTTTTTTGTGGCTCCCCAGATTTGTTGCAGTTCTGCATGTAGAATGCTTTTGGTTTGGCTGTCCAAAGCGGCAAAGGGTTCATCCATCAAAAGCATATCCGAGTCCATAGAAAGGGCTCTGGCCAACGCCACCCGCTGACGCATGCCCACGGAAAGTTCATGAGGATAAGCTGATGCAAAACGGGTCAGGTGTACCATTTTTAGGTAGTGTATGGCCTTCTCCCTTCGCTCCCGTTTGCCTGTTCCCTTGATTTTCATCCCATACTCTACATTGTCGATTACTTTGAGCCAAGGGAAAAGAGCCGCTTCCTGAAACATCACCATACGATCAGGGCCAGCATCCAGAATTGGTCTGCCTGATTTAGAAACCTGTCCCGAAGTAGCCTTTTCCAGACCCGCGATAATGTTCAACAGGGTTGACTTCCCACATCCAGAAGGTCCGACCAAAACTACAAAATCTCCATTTTTTACGCTGAGATTGACTTCTTGCAGGGCGTTGGTTACTCCGTTTTTAGTTTTAAAATTCTTATGAACATTTACTATTTCCAGCACACCATCAACCCCTCTGACATCTTCCTAATTTTGGAGCAGCCAATCCGAAAACTATTTTACTTCTGCTGAGCCCTGATCTCTCAGAACTCTATTGAGGGGCGCCAACTCCAAAAGCTGGGAAATATCCGGCTCTTGTTCAAGGTAGCCAGTAGCTACTTTTAATGTGACAAAATCTGTTATCGAAGTGATTTCAGGGTCGTAAGTAACCAACAGCCGCCTAAATGAACTGTCCAGTACATCTTGGGGAAGCGTTTTCCCAGTCAGTTTCTCAAACTGTTTATTGAAGATCTGTTTATAGCTTTCAGGATCGTTGTTGATTCTCTCCGTTAATTCCACATGGGCCGCCAGCC
Organism: Bacillota bacterium; assembly: GCA_018725565.1. GTDB lineage: Bacteria > Bacillota > Dethiobacteria > Dethiobacterales > Dethiobacteraceae > HKB214. Next base: position 27,309 of record QLUR01000004.1, read on the forward strand.
ATTTTTCCACCAGCTCAGGTTGCTCTGCCAGAAATTTTGTGGTGGCGATAACTACTGCAGTCGCATAGCTTCCGTCCTTCCATAGCTGGTCCGCTTCTAATACCACGCTGGCGCCTGTCTCCTTGATGATTCTGGAACCCCACGGTTCGGGAACTAGGGCGGCATCTACCTCACCTCTGGCAATCAGAGTCAGAATATCTGGGTTTTCTGCGGGAATCACCGTTACCGTTCCGCCTTTGGAGGCATCCTTTAGTCCTGCTTCTTTCATCAGCCTCCGCAGAGTGAGGTCCTGAGTGGCGGCCAACTGGGGAACAGCTATTTTTTTGCCCGCCAGGTCTTCTACATTTTTAATATTGGCGCCTTTTCCAGCCACCAGAATGGCTCCCTCATTGGAAGCGCCCGCGATTATTCGCAACCCTTTATTGGAGACAACATAACCGTTAATTGCAGGTACTGGTCCGATATAGCCCAGATCGATTTCTCCTGTCAACAGTGCTTGAATTAGTTTAGGCCCGGCATTAAAGATCTTTTCTTCAATTTCCACCTGTTCCCCCAGAGCTTTTTGGAAAGTCCCGTCATTTTGGCCCACCATCGCCTGGATATGGGTTATATTTGGAAAATATCCCAGTCTTATTGTTAGCTTTTCATCGCCGCCCGCCGGAGCGTTTGTTGCCTGACCATTCTCCCTGCCCCCGCAGCCTGCCAGCACCCCAAAAGTCAAGGCAAAGGCAAGTAACAGACCGACTGTGGCCATCCAGCCCTTACTTAACCGCAACCCTCCCCAAGCGCTAGGTTCCCCTTTTTTCTCAGTCATTTTTTTGCATCCCTCTCCTTAAAGCCCTATAATTATATAGGATAAGTATGTTATGTGCCTGTATTATATTCGGGCCTCCTCATCTATGTCAAGTAGGAAAAATAAAATTAGTCTGTGCTTGCCTGAAGACGCAGAACTGTTTTACTTTTCCCTGTGATATGGTAAGATAAATTTCGAGGTGGAAGAGCATTTGGAAAAGAACGAGTTGCTGTTGTTAATCCGGGAAAACCTCGAGGACGGGCGTTTGTCCTGTGCGGCCGCTTTCCGGCTGGCTGCGGCGCATGGACTTCCGCTCCGGGAGATTGGCCAGGCCTGCAATGAGGCGAAGATAAAAATCAGCGCTTGCCAGCTGGGCTGCTTTTAAGTTTATGCTGACGGTGTTAAGCGTGACGGAGGCGGCGGAAAAAATTTTGCACAGTACAGACGCCCGCCCGGTTGCTGAAAGTGTCGGTTTGGACGGCGCGGTCGGCCGTGTCCTGGCCGCTCCGCTGACCATAACGGCTGACCTGCCGCCTTTCCCCCGGTCCTCCATGGACGGATACGCCGTGGCGGCCCGGGATACTTATGGCGCCGCCGAGTCTCTGCCTGCGCTCTTAACCGTAGCCGGTGAGGTGCCGATGGGCGGAGTGCCGCCTGCCGCCCTGGCCCCTGGGCAGGCGATGCGCATTGCCACCGGAGGTATGCTGCCGGAGGGCAGCGATGCGGTGGTAATGGTGGAGCATACCGAGATTCTCGACGCGATGACGGTGGCGGTCGGCCGTCCGGTTGCTCCGGGGGAAAACATTGTGGCGCGCGGAGAGGACCTGCGGGCGGGGCAGACTGTTCTGCCGGCCGGCCACCGGCTGAGGGCCCGTGACTTGGCCGTCCTGGCAGCGCTCGGGCTTGTGCGGGTCGCCGTGACCAGGCGGCCGCGGGTGGCTATTATCTCTACCGGCGATGAGTTGGTTCCGCCGGAGCAGGACCCGGCTCCGGGGCAGATTCGCGATGTCAACACGGCGCTGCTGACCGCCCTGGTGCAGCAAGCCGGCGGGGAAGCGGTGCCGCTGGGGATTGTTCCTGACCGGGAGGAGGCGTTTTTTGCCGTCCTGCGCAGGACTGCCGGCTGTGACTGTGTTATCCTTTCCGGAGGCAGTTCGGCCGGGGCCAGGGACCTGACGGCTGCGGTCATTGACCGTTTCGGCCGGCCCGGTGTCCTGTTTCACGGTGTTTCCATGCGGCCCGGAAAACCTTTTATTTTCGGGGTGGCGGACACCGTCCCTTATTTCGGGCTGTCCGGCAACCCTACCTCCGCGCTGGTCGGGTTCATCGTACTGGTACGGCCGCTGCTGTGGAAACTGTCCGGCAGCACCGAGCGGCAGCTCTTTATCCCGGTGCGGGTGGAGCGCAGCCTTCCCTCGGCCGGCGGGAGAGAAGATTATTATCGGGCTCAAGTCTTCGAACAGGAAGGCGAGCTGTGGGCCAGGCCGCTGCCGGGCCAGGCCGGCCTGCTTTCTACTATGCTGCACGGCAATGCCCTGCTGCGTATCCAGGAGCATTGCGAAGGTGTGGAGGCAGGGGAAAAAGCAGCCGTCTTGCTGCTGTAAATGTGAGGTGAGCCGATGAAAGAGAAGCGGCAACGCTATCTGCACAATGTAACGGTCGAGGAGGCCAAGCGGCGCTTTCTTAACCGCGATTGGCCGGACCTGGGCGAGGAGACGCTGCCGGCAAGTCAAGCCGTCGGGCGGATTACGGCCCGCGCAGTATTTGCCCGTCTGTCTTCTCCCCATTACCATGCAGCGGCCATGGATGGCGTGGCGGTGCGCGCACGCGATACCGCCGGCGCCGCTGAGTCGAGGCCGAAGCGCCTGCGGCTCGGCGAGCAGGCGGTGCCGGTAGATACCGGTATGCCGCTGCCGCCGGGGTTTGATGCCGTGATTATGGCTGAAGACTTGCTGGAGATCAGTGAAGAAGTGGAGATTGCGGCGTCTGTAGCGCCATGGCAGCATGTGCGTCCCGTTGGGGAAGACATCGTGGCTACGGAAATGCTGTTGCCTGCAGGACAGGTGCTGCGCGCTTTCGAGGCCGGCGCGCTGCTGGCCGGCGGGGTGGACGCTGTTGCCGTCCGGCGCCGTCCTCGTGTCATTCTTATCCCTACGGGGCATGAACTGGTGCCGCCGGGGACCATTCCCGCTCCCGGGCAGGTGATTGAGTATAATTCAACCATCCTCTCGTCGCTGGTGGCAGAGTGGGGCGGGGAGGCCGCGGTGCATAAGGTGGTTGCCGATAATTTGCCGCTGCTCCGGGAGGTTACCGCTGCGGCGGCCCGTGATTATGATGTAGTGCTGATCATAGCCGGATCGTCTGCCGGACGCCGGGATTATACGGCGGAGGTAGTGGCCGCGCTTGGCGAAGTGCTGGTTCACGGAGTGGCCGTCCGTCCCGGCAAGCCTGTCGTTCTTGGTACAGTTGCAGGCAAGCCGGCGATAGGAGTGCCTGGCTACCCCGTTTCAGCGGTGGTGGCGCTGGAGCTTTTTTTGCGGCCCCTGCTTTATCAGCTGCAGGGATGCCTGGCGCCGGTGCGGCCGCTGCTTCCGGCCGTCTTCTCCCGCCAGCTCGTGTCCACCTTGGCTGCTGAAGAGTGGGTCAGGGTGAATGTAGGACTGGTGAACGGCTCCTATGTGGCCGCGCCGCTGGCGCGCGGCGCCGGAGTGACAACATCGCTCTGCCGGGCTGACGGAGTGGTGCGCATCCCGCAGCAGCAGGAGGGCCTGCAGGCAGGAGACTGGGTGAATGTGGAGCTGTGGCGCCCGCAGGAGCTTATTGACCGCTCTGTTGTTTGCTCCGGCAGCCATGACCTGACTCTTGATGTGCTGGGCGACCTGCTCAGGCGGCGTCATCCCGGCTACTCCCTGGCCTCTTCGCCGGTAGGCAGCGTCGCCGGACTGCTGGCCCTGCGCCGCGGCGAGGCGCATCTGGCCGGAATTCATCTCCTGGATGAGGAGAGCGGCGAGTACAACATTCCTTTTCTGGAACGCTTCCTGCCTGGGGTTACGCTGGAACTGGTCACCTTGGTGGAACGGGAACAGGGGTTGATTGTGGCCCCCGGAAATCCCAAAAAGATTTTTACTATTGAAGATTTGCCGCGTCCGGAGGTGTCCTTTGTCAACCGGCAGCGCGGCGCCGGAACCCGGTTGCTGCTCGATGCCTGGCTGAAGGAAAAAAATATTTCTCCCTCCGCTATAAACGGCTATGAGCGTGAGGAATACACCCACCTGGCGGTGGCGGCAGCAGTGTCCGCCGGCTCGGCTGATGCGGGGCTCGGGGTATACGCCGCCGCCAAAGGCATGGGCCTCGGCTTTGTCCCGCTGGCCAAAGAACGCTTTGACCTGGCCGTTCCGGCGGACAGTCTTGACGATGAACGGGTGGTCAGGCTGTTTGAGATAATCCGCTCGGCGGAATTTCGCGCCGCAGTGGCCGCGCTGGGCGGGTATGATGTAGAAAAAACAGGACAGCGCATTTACCGCACAGCGGCATTATAGATTTTAATCGGGAGCAATTTTGAAAAGGATGGTTTCACATGCCCGATATCTACTATGTCAACGGTCGTTTCACCGAGCCTGAAGGCGCAGTTATTTCTGTAGAGGACAGAGGATTTTTGTTCGGCGACGGCGTGTATGAGGTGCTCAGAGCCTATGGTCAGCACATATTTCGCATCGATGAGCATTTTAAAAGGCTCTCCCAGGGTCTTGAAGCAATCAACATTTTTTACGAACCAGTATCGGAACTGAAGAGCTTGATTCTTGAAGCTTTGCGGCGAAGCGGATATGACGCTGCGCTCATTTACCTGCAAATAACCCGCGGAATTGCGAAAAGAGCGCATGTTCCACAAAAGGGTATGCAGCCAACCGTTGTAATAATGGTATGTGAGGCTCCAGCTTTGCCTGCGGAGCTTTTTCGAAATGGCGCGAAAGCGATACTTTATCCGGATCTCAGATGGGCAAAATGCCACATAAAAACAATTCAGCTTTTGCCCAACACAATCGCGCTGACACAGGCACATGCCGAATCAGCCGTTGAGGCGATAATGCACAAAAACGGCATAGTAACTGAATGCGGCAGCAGCAATGTTTTCATCGTCAAAAATAAAAAAGTAAAAACTCATCCTGCCGACGAAGCAATTCTGCATGGGGTAAGCCGAAAGACGGTACTGGAAATTCTTCGAAACCAGGAGGTGCCTGTTTTGGAAGAGGAGTTCACCGTCGAAGAACTACTGGAATGCGATGAGGTTTTTATAACCAGTACCAGGGTTGAAGTTATGCCCATAACAAAAATAGACGATAAACCTGTGGGGAACGGAAATCCTGGTCAGATAACTGCTATGCTCATGGAGGAGTTCAGACGGCTGACTGTAGGCTAAACTTCAATTCTGTTCTGGCCGCGAAGGCACTTATTGCTGAGGAGGTAAGCAATGGCTGAATTTACGGTGGCAATTCTCACCGCCAGCGACAAAGGCGCCCGCGGGGAGCGGGAAGACGGAAGCGCGCCGGTTATCCGCGAACTGGTAGAGCCGCTTGGCGGCCGGGTGCTGGCGTATGACGTGATACCTGACGATTTGACGCTGATTAAACAGAAGTTGCTGGAATACGCGGACACGTTAGGCGTGTCCCTCGTCCTGACGACCGGCGGTACGGGACTGGGCCACCGGGATATTACGCCGGAGGCGACACTGGCCGTTCTGGAACGTCAGGTACCAGGAATGGCGGAGGCGATGCGTGCCTGCGGCTGCCTGAAGACGCCACATGCCATGCTTTCCCGGGCCGTATGCGGTGTGCGCAAAGCAACGCTGATCGTCAACCTGCCCGGGAGCCCGCGGGCTGTGCGGGAAAACCTCGGGGCCATACTGCCGGCTCTGCCCCACGCGCTCCAGGTGCTGCGCGGGGAGATTTCCGAGTGTGCAACTTTGCGCGGGGAAAATGAATAAAATAGTTTTTTGCGGTACAAAATAGCGGCAACGGAAACAGAGGAAAAAAAAGAGAACAGAAGAAATCCTTGAATATCCTAAGCATAATTGTGATATGCACGGCTATTTGCCTGTTATTTTGGCCGTTACGCTGTTGCGTTAAAGCTGTTTTTTAGATACTATACTAGTGTACAATTAGCACTCGCAAGCAAAGAGTGCTAATAATAATCAACTATTTTTTAAGGAGGTTGCCCTATGAAAATCAAACCCTTGGCCGACCGTGTGGTAATCAAGGTGCTGGAGGCGGAAGAAAAGACCGCCAGCGGCATTGTTTTGCCGGATAAGGCCAAAGAAAAGCCCCAGGAGGGTGAAGTCATGGCCGTCGGTGGCGGCCGGATTCTGGAAAACGGCACCCGTGTGGAAATGGATGTCAAGGTTGGTGACCGGATACTTTTTTCCAAGTACGCCGGTACGGAAATCAAGCTGGAGGGTACAGAATACCTGATTATGCGCCAGGATGATATTCTGGCCAAGCTGGTTTAACCGATACTTACAAAACTATAACGTTTCAGGAGGTAAAGAGTAAATGGCCAAAGAAATCCTGTTTCGCGAAGAGGCCCGCCGTGCCCTGGAAAAAGGTGTCAACGCGCTGGCTGATACAGTAAAGGTGACGCTGGGGCCCAAGGGCCGCAACGTGGTGCTGGACAAAAAGTTCGGCAGCCCGCTGATCACCAATGACGGAGTAACAATCGCGCGTGAGATTGAGCTGGAAGACCATTTTGAGAACATGGGCGCCCAGTTGGTCAAGGAAGTTGCCACCAAGACCCAGGATGTAGCAGGAGATGGCACTACCACTGCCACGCTGCTGGCCCAAGCCATCATTCGTGAAGGCATCAGGAACGTAACTGCCGGTGCCAACCCGATGGCCATCAAGCGTGGGATTGAACAAGCCGTCAGCGTGACTGTTGATGAGATCAAGGCTCAGTCCAAGCCTATTGAAACCAAAGAAGCCATTGCGCAGGTAGCCTCGATTGCCGCTTCTGACGAGGGCATCGGCAAACTGATTGCTGAAGCAATGGATAAAGTGGGCAAAGACGGCGTTATTACCGTGGAAGAGTCCAAAGGTTTCACCACCGACCTGAAAGTGGTGGAGGGGATGCAGTTTGACCGCGGTTACATTTCTCCCTATATGGTGACCGATGCGGAAAAAATGGAAGCTGTCCTGGATGATCCGTATGTAATGATGACCGACCGTAAATTGGGCAATGTTCACGAATTGCTGCCCATTCTGGAAAAAGTTGTTCAGTCTGGCAAGCCGCTGCTGCTGGTGGCCGAAGATGTGGAAGGGGAAGCCCTGGCCACCCTGGTTGTCAACAAACTGCGCGGCACGTTTACCTGCGTGGCTGTGAAGGCCCCCGGCTTTGGCGACCGCCGCAAAGCCATGCTGCAGGACCTGGCTGTCCTGACCGGCGGGCAAGTTATCTCTGAGGACTTGGGCATTGATATGAAAAATGTGGAGATGCGCATGCTGGGCCGTGCGCGCCAGGCTCGGGTCAGCAAAGAAGAAACTATCGTAGTGGACGGTGCCGGTAAACCCGAGGATATCAAGAAGCGGATCGGACAGATTAAGGTACAGATTGAAGAGACCACTTCTGATTTTGACCGGGAGAAACTGCAGGAGCGCCTGGCCAAGCTGGCCGGCGGCGTGGCCGTCATTGAAGTGGGCGCCGCCACGGAAACAGAAATGAAAGAGAAAAAGCTGCGTATTGAAGATGCCCTTTCCGCCACCCGCGCGGCGGTGGAAGAAGGCATCGTCTCGGGCGGCGGCGTTGCTTACATCAATGCCCTGCCGGCCCTTGCCAAACTCGATGCGGCAGGCGATGAAATGACCGGCATACTGATTATCCGCCGCGCTCTGGAAGAGCCGCTCCGCCAGATTGCGGCCAACGCCGGGCAGGAAGGCTCCGTGGTGGCCGAGCGCGTGAAAGGCGAAGCTGCCGGCATAGGTTACAACGCAGCTACCGGCGAATATGAAAAAATGGTGGAGGCCGGGATCGTTGACCCGGCAAAGGTGACCCGCAGCGCCCTGCAGAACGCGGCCAGCATCGCGGCCATGTTCCTGACAACTGAAGCTGTGGTGGCAGAAAAGCCGGATAAAGACAAAGGCGCCGGCGGCGGGATGCCGCATGGCATGCCCCCCATGTAACCCTGAACCAAAGTTAAGACAAAGACACCGTACGGTATGTTACCGGCCACGGTGTCTTTTTTTGCCTGATTTCATTACCGGGTTTTTGCCGAACGTGCGAATTGACAAAGCTGCAAACCATACTGTATGCTTAATTGTAACAAGATAATGCAGGAGATCGTCAGGTACAATGTCAGCGACAGTCAGAATAAGTCAGGCGTCTTGCCAGGTGCTTCGTCAAATAGCAGCGCAGGTAGGCGAGCCAATGCAGACAGTGCTTGATAAAGCTAGGGAAGAAACCGTTATCATTGCCAAGGGTTCCTTCGGGAAACCTTGGGAGGGAGTCTGTGATGAGTAAAGATCTGAATCCTACAGAGCTGTTCGCGGTGTTTGCCAGGTTGAAAACCGAAAACCCGGCTGTAACGGAGTCCATAGTTTTTTTGCGGGAGGCAATACATAAAAGTTCTGTGTTGGATAGCAAGACAGCGAATCTGGTGGCGATAGGTATCGCTACTGCTCTGAAGAACGAGGATGCTCTGGCAGGCCATCTTTATCTGGCCAGGGAAGCAGGCGTGGGACGCGACGAGGCAATCAGCGCCATCTTGTTGGCGATACCTTCCTGCGGCGTGCCGGCCGCTTTAGCCGCCTTGCCTGTGGCCTGGCGCATCTACGAATAGCCGTGGTTTTCCCTGCGGTTTTTCCTTTGTTTGCTGGTAAGGAGCTAAAAGATGCAGAAGTATCTGGATAAGCGGCTCAGCCGCAATGAAGCCTTGGTTTTCCTGGCGCTGGCAGCTCTGTTGTGGAGTCTGGGAGGCCTGCTGATTAAACTTGTAGACTGGCATCCGCTGGCTATTGCCGGGGCGCGCAGCGCCATCGCGGCGCTGCTTTTTGGGGCGGTGCTCCGCAGACCAAAACTTGACTGGTCGCCGCTGCTCTGCGGTGGCGCTCTGGCCTATGCGGCCACGGTTATTCTTTTTGTTTCCGCTACCAGGCTGACGACTGCAGCCAACGCTATCCTGCTGCAGTTTACAGCCCCTGTTTATGTAGCTCTGTTGGCATCTTGGCTGTTAAAAGAGCGAACCAGACCGGTTGACTGGGCGGCTATTTTTTTTGTGATGGTCGGGATGGGCCTGTTTTTTGTGGACGGCTTTACCGCCGGGAACCAGCTTGGCAATGCTCTGGCTGTCTGCAGCGGCATCAGCTTTGCTGCGATGTTAATACTTTTGCGCCTGCAAAAAAACGGCGCCACGCTGGAGCCGCTCTTTTTGGGTAATGTGCTTACCGCTCTGATTGGGGCGCCGTTTATGACGGCGCCGTTCCCCGGCTTTACCGGCTGGGGCGCGCTTATCGTGCTTGGCTTGTTCCAGTTGGGCTTGTCTTACCTGCTTTACGCGGTGGCGGTCAGGCATGTCACGGCGCTGGAGGCGTCACTGGTGCCGGTTATTGAACCTCTTCTCAATCCTGTCTGGGTGTTTCTGGCTCTTGGTGAGGCGCCCGGGGGTTGGGCGCTGGCCGGCGGGGCGCTGGTGCTGTCGTCGGTAACCGGGCGGATTATCCTGGTTTCCGGCCGTATCCCTGCGCGAGGCAGCGAAAACACTACTAGTGTTTAACTCCCTTGACTCTTGTACTATTTAGGGGAGCGACACTCTCTGGCGGCGTGACAACGGCGTCTCACGCGAGAAGAGATACTGCTTTTGACTTGAGTGATCCGGAAAGGAGAATGCCTGTCAGATGACAAGCAAGGTACGCTCCATCAAATGGAGCGCAGGGGCGTTTTTGCTCTTGTTGTTAGCGGCGACAGCGGCAGTAACCTTTCTGGGCGCTAGCAACAGCCAGGTTGTAGCCACTGTAAACGGAGAAAAAGTTACCCGCGCTCAACTCGACAAGCGCCTGAACATCCTGTTATTATTTGAGCCTGACATTGATAAAATATTGGCGGACGAAACGCGACGCAGCGAATTCGAAAAGCAGGTCCTGGAAACCTTGGTTGACGGCCTGCTGCTTAAGAGTGCCGTCGGCGAGCTAGGTCTGAGGGTCAGCGCCGAAGAGATAGATGACGCCTACCAGTATGCAATGGCTGAGTTGAAAGGCACGCATGGCACGGAGCAGGCAGTAGCCCAAAAAATTAAAAAGTTGGGGGTAGCTGAACGAGACCTGCGCAATTTTTTAAACTATAATATCTATTCAAGAGTCTTATACAGCTATCACTTGTTACAGGTAACAGATGAAAAGGCACGTGCCTTTGTGCGCGATAGACCCAGCCTGACTCAGGTTCCTGCCATGCTTGATATAAGTCATATTCTTGTGGAAACCAAGGAAACGGCATGGTTAGCGCAGAGGCGGTTGCTGGCCGGTGAAAGGTTTGCAACGCTGGCAGTGCAGCTGTCTAAAGCCTACAATGTCAATACGTCACAAGGGCGCCTGGGGCAAGTTCCTGTAAATATGGAGCAATTCAGTCCTGCCTTTATGGAGACGGCCAGGGCTTTGCCGGTGGGAATGTTTTCAGCCCCTGTGGAATCACCTCTTGGGTGGCATATCATCAAGGTGCACGGCCGCACTGAAGCTAAAGAAAAAACCTATGAAGAAATTAGGGACGTTATTTTTCCGATGGTTGCAGAAGTCGGGTATTACACGCACTTAATCAGGCTGCATGAACAGGCTGACATTTCATACAAGCTGCGATAACACATTTAAAGAACTGGCAAAATGCAGAGGTATGGAAGTCACAAAGCACCCTTCTTTCGAAGCTGCTTACTCTGCTGCTGCTTTTAATTGACAACTATTAATCGTGGTTGTAAACTCAAAGCAAGTTGGGGTGATTATTCCGTGGCTAAAGAGAACTCTACTCCATACCAGGGTAACAAGAAGCTATCCTACCGGGACTGCGCCGATCTTCCGGAAGAGACCGGCTTTAGCCGGTCTCTATTTTGGGAACGGTGGCCAGCCCTTTAGCCAGGTCCTCCGCGGTGTAGTCAAAGTCTTCCAGCTTGCCGGAGAGATAGTCGTCATAGGCGGTAAGGTCGAAATGGCCGTGCCCGCTTAAGCAAAAAAGAATGGCCTTTGAGCTGCCCGCCTCGCGGCATTCGATGGCGGCATCGACGGTGGCGCGGATGGCATGAGCTGTTTCGGGCGCCGGCAGGATTCCTTCGGTGCGGGCAAACAGTACGGCGGCTTCAAACACGCTGCGCTGGTGCGGCGCTTTGGCTTCGATGAGGCCCTCGTGATAAAGCTGGCTGACAAGCGGAGAATCGCCGTGGTAGCGTAAGCCGCCGGCGTGGATGCCGGGAGGCACGAAGTCGTGGCCGAGCGTATACATCTTAACGAGCGGGGTCAGCGCCGCCGTGTCGCCGAAGTCGTAGGTGTACCGGCCGCGGGTCAGCGTCGGGCAGGCGGCAGGTTCTACGGCAATGATACGCGTCTTTTTCCCGTGAATCTTGTCATAGACAAAGGGGAAGCTAAGTCCGGCAAAGTTGGAGCCGCCCCCACAGCAGCCGATCACATAATCCGGGTATTCACCGGCCAGGGCCAGTTGCTTTTTTGCCTCCAGGCCGATTACGGTCTGGTGCAGCAGGACGTGGTTCAGGACGCTGCCCAGGGCGTAGTTGGAATCCGGGCGGGTGGCGGCGTCTTCCACCGCCTCGGAAATGGCCATGCCAAGGCTGCCGGGGGAATGAGGGTCACGCGCCAGCATTTGCCGGCCTGCGTTTGTCCTGTCACTTGGGCTTGGTACCACGGTGGCGCCCCAGACTTCCATCAATGAGCGGCGGTACGGTTTTTGGCTGTAGGAAACTTTGACCATGTAGACCATACATTCCAGGCCATAAAAACTGCAGGCGAGCGCCAGGGCCGTACCCCACTGGCCGGCACCGGTTTCCGTGGCCAGGCGCTTTACGCCGGCCTGCTTGTTGTAGTAGGCCTGCGGTATGGCGGTGTTGGGTTTGTGGCTGCCGGCAGGGCTCGTCCCTTCGTATTTATAATAAATACGGGCCGGAGTACCGAGAGCTGCCTCCAGCCGGTGAGCGCGGAAGAGCGGGGTGGGACGCCACAGACGATAAATTTCCCGGACTTCTTCCGGAATGTCGATCCAGCGTTTCGTGCTGACTTCCTGCTCAATCAGCGCCATGGGAAAAATAGGGCTTAAGTCCTCCGGCCGCAGCGGCTGCCTGGTTTGCGGGTTAAGCGGCGGGGCGGGCGGAGATGGCAGGTCCGCCAGGACATTGTACCACTGCTGTGGCAGGTCTTTCTCGTCCAGCAAGATTTTAGTCTGTGTCATCCTCTTTCCTCCAACTCCTGAAAAAAATTAGCTCTGCGCCATAAACTCAGCCTAAATTTACCGCATTAGAGTAAAAAAGTCAAGGAAGACGGAAAGCGGCGAAAATTTTGTCGCTTCGGGTATGTCTGGCAGGAGAAGACCGGGAAGGAAACGAAAAGATACTTTTCGGGAGGTGGAAGGGTTTGGGGCATGAAACGGTTGTCATCCTGGATTTTGGCGGCCAATACACCCGCCTGATCGCACGCCGCATCCGGGAACTGAGTGTTTACTGCGAGATTTTGCCGTACACCGCTCCTTTGGAGCGGGTTTTGTCGCTTGAGCCGCAGGCGCTGGTGTTGTCAGGGAGCGGGCAAAGCGTTTACCGTGAGGACGCGCCGCGGGTGGACGAGCGGATATATGGTCTGGGCCTGCCGGTGCTGGGCCTGTGTTATGGGATGCAACTGCTGGCAAGGGATTTTGGCGGTGCTGTCAGTTCAGCCGGCCGCCGGGAGTACGGAAAAACCAGACTTGCCGTTTTAGACGACCGCGACCTCTTTTCCGGCCTGGGAAAAGAGCTGGTGGTCTGGATGAGTCATGGCGATTACGTTGAGCAAGCTCCGCCCGGTTTTACGGTGACCGCTGGAACAGCCAACACGCCGGTTGCCGCTATCGCCGATTTTGGGCGTAAACTTTACGGGGTTCAGTTTCATCCTGAGGTAATCCATACGCCTCGCGGGATGGATATTTTGCGCAATTTTCTTTTTAAAGCGGCTGGGCTGTCCGGGGACTGGACCATGGGATCCTATGTTGAAACTGCCGTCCGACAGATCAGGGAAACTGTAGGGGAACAGGAGCAAGTGGTTTGCGGTCTTTCCGGCGGTGTTGATTCTTCTGTGGCTGCCTTGCTGGTGCACCGGGCCATAGGTGACCGTCTGACCTGTATTTTTGTGGATCACGGCTTGCTGCGACATGATGAGGCAAAGCAGGTCATGGAAACTTTTGCTGAAAAGCTAAGGATCAAGGTAATCCCGGCTGATGCGGCGGAGGCGTTTTTACGCCGACTGGCTGGTGTCACCGACCCGGAAGAGAAGCGCAAAATCATCGGTGAGGAATTTATCCGCACTTTTGAGCGGGAAGCGGCGAAGCTTGGCCGTATTGATTATCTGGTGCAGGGGACGCTGTATACTGACGTGATTGAAAGCGGTACCGACACGGCTTCGCTGATCAAGTCCCATCACAATGTGGGCGGACTGCCGGCCGATATGCAGTTTAAGCTGATCGAGCCGCTTAATCACCTGTTTAAAGACGAGGCGCGCCTGTTAGGCGAGGAGCTTGGGTTGCCGGAGGAGATTCTCTGGCGCCACCCTTTCCCGGGACCGGGGCTGGCTATCAGGGTGCTGGGGCAGGTGACGCTTGAGAAGCTGGAGATATTGCGCGCGGCCGATGCCATCGTGATTGAGGAAATCAGGAAAGCAGGATTGTATCGGGACATCTGGCAGGCGTTTGCCGTGTTGCCGGATATCCGTACCGTGGGCGTGATGGGCGACAGCCGTACCTATGCTTATCCCGTGGTATTGCGGGCTGTGACCAGTTATGACGGAATGACCGCCGACTGGTACCGTTTCCCTTATGAGGTCCTGGAGAGCATCGCCAGCCGGGTGGTCAACGAGGTGCCGCATGTGAACAGGCTTGTTTATGACATTACTTCCAAGCCGCCTGGCACTATTGAGTGGGAGTAGCTGCTATGTGGGAACGTGTCTTTTCCTGCCCTCCTTTCAGGATTGCTATTGTCGGCGGCGGTCAGCTCGGCAAAATGATGACGGTGGCGGCCAAGCAGTTCGGGTTTTATGTTTTAGTGCTTGACCCTACGCCGGGCAGCCCGGCGGCACAGGTAGCCGACTGCCAGAAGGTTGCCTCTTTCCACGACAGGGAGGCGATCCGTCGCATGGCGGAGGAGGCCGACGTGCTGACCTATGAATTTGAGCATATTGACTGTACGGCGCTGGCCGAACTGGAAGCAGCCGGTTTCCCTGTCTTCCCGGCCGCCCGCCTGTTGCGGGTTATTCAGCATAAACTTGCGCAGAAGCAGGCCTTGCAAGCGGCGGGAATACCGGTGCCGCAGTTTATGGCGGTAGGCGGGGCGGCTGACGTACAGGCGGCGGCCCGGCAGTTTTCTTACCCCCTGTTGCTGAAAGCCTGTACCGGAGGCTACGACGGGAAGGGCAATTACCTGCTGCGCGCCCCGGAAGAAATCGGCCAGGCGCTGGAGGTGCTGGGCGAGACAGAGCTGATGGCCGAAAAATTTGTTCCTTTTGCCTGTGAAATTTCTGTGCTGGCGGCCCGTGGACGGGACGGTGAGGTTAGGACTTATCCTTTAAGCGAGAATGAGCATCAGGATAATATCCTGCGCCGCAGTATTGTGCCGGCGCGCGTAGGGCCGGCTGTGGCCGGGCGGGCCCGGGAGGTGGCTGAGGCTGTAATGAGGGAGTTTGCCGGAGTAGGCGTGTTCTGCGTGGAAATGTTTGTTACTCCTGACGGCGGGGTGCTGGTTAACGAAGTGGCGCCGCGGCCGCACAATTCCGGTCATTATACCATCGAGGCCTGTGTCACTTCCCAGTTTGAGCAGCATATCAGGGCGATAACAGGACTCCCGCTGGGCGATACTTCGCTCCGCAGCCCGGCGGTGATGGTTAACCTGCTGGGTACTGAAGGGCATGACGGGCCGACCGTTCTGGAAGGATACCGGCAGGCACTGGCACTGCCCGGGGTGCACCTGCACCTGTACGGCAAGGCCATAACGGCGCCGCAAAGGAAAATGGGCCATGTTACGGTTACCGCGGTAAATCTGGAACAGGCGCTGAACCTTGCGGAACAGGCGCAAAACCTGCTGCGGGTGGCAGCCGCCGGGAGGGGAGAAGAATGACTGTTAAGCAGCCGCTGATTGGAATTATTATGGGGAGCAAATCGGATCTGTCCGTTATGCGCGCCGCGGCCGAGGCGCTGGAGGAGTTTGCCGTGCCTTACGAGCTGACCATTGTTTCGGCACACCGTACGCCGGAGAGAATGTTCCGCTATGCGCAAACAGCCGCCGGACGCGGGCTGCGCGTTATTATCGCCGGCGCCGGCGGTGCGGCGCATTTGCCGGGGATGGTGGCGTCTCTGACAGAATTGCCGGTGATTGGTGTGCCGGTGCGTACTGAGGCGCTCTTAGGCCTTGATTCCCTATATTCTATTGTGCAAATGCCGCCCGGGGTGCCGGTGGCCTGCGTTGCCGTCAACGGCGCCAGAAATGCCGGTTTGCTCGCTGTGCAGGTGCTGGCGGTGGCTGATCCGTCTTTGCGCCGAAGAGTGGTCGCCTTTAAAGCAGCATTAAAAGAGGCGGTGGAGGCGGATGCTGCCGAATTAGCCGGAAGTCAGCAGTCGGCAGATTCCGGCGAGCCGGAGCTGCCAGGGCTTTAGCACGCCGGCAGCCGACAGCAGATCGCAGGCTTGGCTGAAAAGAATCTCTCAAGGAAGTGACGGGCAATTGATTGAGCGGTATACGTTGCCGGAAATGGCCCGGCTCTGGACGCTGGAGAACAAGTTTCAAAAATGGCTGGAAATTGAAATCTATGCCTGTGAAGCCTGGGCAGAGCTTGGCGCTATCCCCCGTGAGGCGGCGGCAGCCATCCGCCGGCAGGCCTCCTTTAGCGTGGAACGCATTCTGGAAATCGAAGCGCAGACACGCCACGACGTGGTCGCTTTTACCCGTTGTGTTGCTGAAAGCCTGGGGGAGGAGTCCAAGTATCTGCATTACGGCCTTACTTCTGCTGATGTCACTGACACGGCGCTGTCGGCCCTGCTGAAAGAGGCGTCCGCCCTTCTCCTCGCGGCTGTCCAAGAGCTGGTGCTGGCCTTAAAAGAGCTGGCCCGGCGGCATAAATATACGCTGATGATGGGCCGGACGCACGGTGTTCACGCTGAGCCGACTACTTTTGGGCTGAAGATGGCCCTGTATGTGGCAGAAATGGAGCGTAACCGCAGCCGCCTGGAAAGAGCCAAGGACAATGTTGCGTTTGGCAAGCTGTCGGGAGCGGTAGGGACATACGCTAACATTGATCCTTTTGTGGAAGAGTATGTGTGCAGGAAACTTGGCCTTGAGCCCGACCCGGTTTCTACGCAGATTGTGCAGCGTGACCGGCATGCGGAGCTGATGACCGTGCTGGCTATCATTGCCGGGACGCTCGACAAGTTAGCCACCGAAATCAGGGGATTGCAGAAAACGGAAACAAGGGAGGTGGAGGAACCGTTTTATCAGGGGCAGAAAGGGTCTTCCGCCATGCCGCACAAGCGCAACCCGGTCAATTGCGAACAAATCAGCGGCCTGTCCCGCGTGGTGCGGGCCAATGCGCTGGTGGCTCTGGAAAACATGCCGCTTTGGCACGAGCGGGATATTTCACATTCATCCGCGGAACGGGTGATTTTCCCTGACAGCACAATCCTGCTGCACTACATGCTGCGTAACATGACGCGCATTATCAGCGGCCTGCACGTTAACCCGGAAAACATGCGGCGCAATATGCAAAAGACTCATGGCCTGACCTTTTCCCAGCAGGTATTGCTGGCCTTGGTGCAGAAAGGACTGACAAGGGAAAAAGCGTACGATCTGGTGCAAAAGTATGCCATGCAGGCCTGGGAGGCCGGGCGGCCGTTCCGGGACCTGCTGGCCGGGGACGAAACCATTGCGCAACTGCTTTCTTCCGCTGAACTGGCGTCTTGCTTTGACCCGGACCGCGCACTGCACAAAGTAGATGAAATTTACAGGAGGCTTGGGATATAACATGGAACTATGGATACTTGCACTCATTCCCGCAGGCGGGTTATCGGCCTGGCAGCTTTACCGCCAGTATAAAAAAAGCGGTAAGGTCAGCAAACTCATCCTGGCGCAGTTGAGCGCGTTTCTCGTAGTTTATCTGTTGCTGGACCTGCTGGAACGGAGGGGGTTAGTCGCAGAGCGCACCATGGATTATCTATCCATGGGCGTTGTAGCCCTTTTTGTGATAATTGGAGCAGCACTGACCGGCGCTGCGGTACGTAAAGCCGAAGAAAAGAAAAAGAAAATGACGGCGGGCAAAACGCCGCTAAAACAACAACCTGCAAGAAACAAGTCTAAAACGGCCACTGCTAAAAAAAGTACGCCAAAAAGCAAAAAAAAGAAAGGGTAGCAGCGTGGACAAACAACAACTGCTCTACGAAGGCAAGGCCAAAAAGGTTTATGCCACGGCAGACCCCGACCTGTTGGTGGTGGAGTACAAAGATGACGCCACAGCCTTTAACGGCCTGAAAAGAGGGCAAATAGCAGATAAGGGCCTCATGAACAACCAGATTGCTGCCCACTTCTTCCGGGTGCTGGCCGGGAACGGGGTTCCCAGCCATTTTGTGCGGGTGCTTTCCGGCCGGGAGATGCTGGTGAAGCGGCTCTCCATTTTGCCGGTGGAAGTGGTAGTACGTTATATTGCCGCCGGGAGCTTAAGCAAGCGCCTTGGTCTGGCCGAGGGGACTCCGTTACCTTCGCCGGTGCTGGAGTTTTACTACAAAAAAGACGAACTGGGTGATCCGCTGGTCAATGAGTACCATATCAGGGTCCTGGGGTTGGCTGCCCCGCAGCAGGTGGCGGAAATTTCCGGGCAGGCCCTGCAGGTGGGTAAGCTGCTGACCGCCTACCTGCGGGAGAAGGCAATTGTCCTGGTGGACTTTAAACTGGAGTTTGGCCTGTTTCACGGCCAGGTGCTGCTAGGGGATGAGATTTCGCCGGATACCTGCCGCTTCTGGGACGCTGTTTCAGGGGAAAAGCTGGACAAGGATCGCTTCCGGCGCGATCTTGGCGGTGTCGGCGAAGCTTACGCTGAGGTGCTGAGACGGCTGACGGGAGGTGAGCCTGAACGTAATGTGGAAAGCAACAATTAAGGTAATGTTGAAGAAAAGCGTTCTTGACCCGCAGGGGCAGGCCGTACAAAAGGCGCTCCACGCTCTTGGCTACCAAAATGTGCCTGACGTGCGGATCGGCAAATACCTGGAAGTAAAAGTCGCCTTAGCTGACCGCGAAAGCGCGGCGGCGCAAGTACGCGAGATGTGCGAAAGACTGCTGGCCAACATGGTGATTGAAGACTACACCTTTGAACTGACGGAGGCATAAGACATGAAATTTGGGGTGGTTGTCTTCCCCGGGTCTAACTGTGACCTGGATGCTTACCATGTTATCCGCGACGTGTTGAAAAAACCGGTGGAATATCTCTGGCACCAGGAGGAAAGTGTCAGCGGTTTTGACTGTCTCGTCCTGCCAGGTGGTTTTTCCTACGGCGATTATTTGCGCTGCGGCGCCATCGCCCGTTTCTCGCCGGTAATGAGCGCCGTGGTGGAGATGGCCTCCCGCGGTGGCTTGGTCTTAGGTATATGCAACGGCTTTCAGATTTTGCTGGAGGCCGGCTTGCTGCCCGGCGCCCTGTACCGTAACACCAGTTTGCAGTTCCGCTGCCAGTTTACCCATCTGGTGACGGAAAACAGGTCCACACCATTTACCGGACTGCTGGAACCGGGCCGGGTCCTGAAAATTCCCATCGCTCACGGTGAGGGGAACTATTGCGTTGACCCGGAAACGTTAAGAGACATGCAGGAGCGGGGACAAATTGTCTTCCGTTACGCTACGCCGGAAGGGGAAACAACGCCTGAAGCCAACCCCAACGGCTCAATGTGGAATATAGCCGGTGTCTGCAACGAGAGGAAAAACGTCCTTGGGCTGATGCCGCACCCGGAACGGGCCGGGGAAGCGGCGCTGGGCTCGACGGACGGCCTGGTTATCTTTCAGTCTATTATCAGGCACTGGGAGGACAGCAGATGAAAGCAGGCATCTGGCGCGATCTTGGATTAAAAGACAGTGAATACGAAATGATTGTTGCTTTGCTTGGCCGCGAGCCAAACTTTGTGGAGCTTGGCATGTACAGCGTGATGTGGTCTGAGCATTGTTCCTACAAAAATTCCAGGGAAGTGCTGCGCTCCTTCCCGACCAAGGGGGAACGGGTGCTGCAGGGCCCTGGCGAGAACGCCGGTATCGTCGCTATCGGCGACGGCCTGGCTGTCTGCTTTAAGATAGAATCTCACAATCACCCCTCGGCCATTGAACCGTACCAGGGGGCGGCCACCGGAGTAGGGGGCATCATCCGCGACATCTTTACCATGGGGGCCAGGCCTATTGCCCTGTTGAACTCGTTACGCTTCGGGCCGCTCTCTGACCTGCGCGTGCGTTACACGATGGGCGGCGTGGTGGCCGGCATCGCCGGCTACGGCAACTGTATCGGCATCCCTACTGTGGGAGGCGAGGTTTATTTCGACCGCTGCTATCAGGGGAACCCACTTGTTAACGCCATGTGCGTAGGCTTGCTGGAAGTAGATAAAATAAAGCGGGGCAGGGCTGCCGGTGTTGGCAATGCCGTAATCCTAGTCGGGGCCCGCACCGGCCGCGACGGTATTCACGGGGTGACATTCGCCTCTGAGGAGCTGACTGCAGCCTCGGAAGAAAAAAGGCCAGCCGTGCAGGTGGGCGACCCCTTCATGGAGAAACTGTTGCTGGAGGCGTGCCTCGAACTGATTGACAATAATGACCTTGTCGGTATCCAGGACCTGGGTGGTGCTGGTCTGACCTGCGCTGCTTCGGAGATGGCCAGCCGGGCCGGCACCGGGATGGAAATTGAGTTGGACCAGGTCCCCCGCCGCGAGACAGGGATGAGTGCTTACGAAATAATGCTTTCCGAGTCACAGGAACGCATGCTGCTGGTAGTGGAGCCGGCCAAAGAGGAACGGGTGCACAGCGTGTTCCGGCGCTGGGGGCTTGATGCCACCACCATCGGCTACGTCACGGCAGACGGGACCTTGCGCGTCCGTTTCGGCGGCGAGGTAGTGGCCGAGGTGCCGGCCAGGAGCCTGGCGGAAGATGCGCCCTCCTATTGCCCCGAGTACCGGGAGCCGGCTTACCGGCAGGCGGCGCTGCAGCTGGATTTGAGCGGCGTTCCCGATGTGACGGATCCTGCCGCCGCGCTGGGCGCCCTGCTTGCTTCTCCCAATATTGCCAGCAAGGAGTGGGTCTGGCGCCAGTACGACCACATGGTACGGACGTGTACCGTGGTGCTGCCCGGCTCGGATGCTGCGGTGCTGCGCCTGCGCGGAACGGGCAAGGGCCTGGCCATGACTTGTGACTGCAACTCCCGTTATGCCTATCTGGACCCGTACACCGGCGGGAAAATCGCGGTGGCCGAGGCGGCCCGCAACTTGGTCTGCAGCGGCGCGGAGCCGCTGGCCGTGACCGACTGCCTGAATTTCGGCAACCCGGAAAAGCCGGAAATCTTTTGGCAGTTCCGTGAAGTTGTGGCCGGGATGAGTGAGGCCTGCCGCGCGCTTGGCACCCCGGTTACCGGCGGCAATGTTTCCTTCTATAACGAAACTAACGGCGAGGCTGTCTACCCCACGCCGACTGTCGGCATGGTGGGGCTGCTCGACGACATAGAGCTGCGCTGTACCCAGGACTTTAAAGAGACAGGCGACCTGATTGTTCTCCTCGGTGAAACGCTGCCTGAGCTTGGCGGCAGCGAGTACCTGGCGGTGCTGCATAACCAGGTGTGCGGCCATCCGCCGGGATTGGACCTTGAAAAAGAGCTGGCTCTGCAAAAAACAGTTCTTGCCGCTATCCGCCGCGGGCTTATTGCCTCTGCTCACGACCTGTCGGAAGGAGGGCTGGCAGTGGCTCTTGCCGAAAGTTGCTTCGGGAAGTGCCTCGGTGCTTCGATAACCGTTAGCTCCTCAGGGCTGCGTATGGATCAGTTGCTCTTTGGCGAAAGCCAGTCGCGGGTGCTGCTTTCCCTGCCGGAAGGAAACCTTGCCGCCCTGCGGGCCCTTGCCGCCGCAAACGCGTTGCCGCTGCAGGTACTCGGCCGCGTCGGCGGGGAGAGGTTGCAGATTACTGTTGACAGCCGGCTGCTGGTTGACCTGCCGGTTACAGTGCTGCGCGAGAAATGGCAGGAGGCGATAGCATGTCATATGAAATAATGAATGAAGACAAAATGCATGAAGAATGCGGCGTTTTCGGCATTTTTGCTCCCGGCAGCGAAGTGGCCCGCCTGACATATTTCGGACTGTACGCGCTGCAGCACCGCGGGCAGGAGAGTGCCGGCATAGCCGTTTCCGACGGCCAGGCTATCCGTATTGAAAAAGGTATGGGCCTGGTTTCCGAAGTGTTCCAGGACAGTGCCAAATTTGCCCGCCTGCGCGGTACAGCGGCGGTAGGGCACGTCCGTTACTCCACCAGCGGCGCCAGTCTGCCGGTTAACGCCCAGCCTTTGGTCGTCCGCTACCGCAATGGTTTTCTGGCGGTGGCCCATAACGGCAATTTGGTGAACGGCTATGAACTTCGCCAGCGCCTGGAACAGCAAGGTTCCATTTTTCAGACGACCACTGACAGCGAACTGATTGCTCATTTGATAGCCCGTTCCGGCGAAGAAGACCTGCTGGCAGCGGTCGAAAAATCACTGCCTGAACTGCGCGGAGCCTATACTTTTATCCTGATGACAGCAGATAAACTGATCGGTCTGCGGGACCCGCACGGCATCCGGCCCTTATCGCTTGGCCGCCTGGACGGCAGCTTTGTCTTGGCCTCGGAAACTTGTGCCTTCGACACGGTTGGCGCCGAGTTCGTCCGCGATATCGAGCCGGGCGAAATGGTCATCATTGACGACAGCGGATGCAGGGCCAGAAAAAATGCGGTATCCGGCAGCCATGCCCTGTGTATCTTTGAGTTTATTTACTTTGCACGTCCCGACAGCAACCTGCATGGACGCAACGTCCACCTGGTTCGCAAGGAACTTGGCCGGCGCCTGGCCCGCGAAAACCCGGTGACTGCTGACATTGTCATCGGCGTACCGGATTCGTCGCTTTCCGCCGCCTCCGGTGTGGCTGAGCAGTTGCGTCTGCCTTACGAGATGGGTTTTGTTAAAAACCGTTATATCGGCAGGACCTTTATCCAGCCCACCCAGGAAATGCGCTCCCTCGGCGTCAGGCTGAAGCTGAACCCGCTGAAACAGCTGATCAGCGGCAAGCGCATCTGCCTGGTGGACGACTCCATCGTGCGCGGCACCACTTCTCTGCGCATCGTGGAAATGTTGCGCAATGCAGGGGCACGGGAGGTTCATGTTCTGATCAGTTCACCTCCGGTCATTGCTCCCTGTTTTTACGGGATAGACACCTCAGCCGCCGGCGAACTGGTGGCAGCGCGCCTCCCCGCAGGCGAGATAGCCCGGGAAATTGGCGCAGACTCCCTTGGCTACCTGAGCATGGAAGGAATGACTGAGTCTGTCGGACTGCCGGCCGGTGACGGCTGCACTGCCTGTTTTTCCAGTAACTACCCGGCGGAGGTTCCGTCAGCACGAGCCGGGAGGGACCTGCTTGACCTGTCTGTGCGGGCGGGCGAAGAAGACAACGGGGGGTGCGGCGGCTGTGGGAACCACTTATAAACAGGCCGGCGTCGACATCGCTGCCGGCAACGAGGCCGTGACACTGATGAAGAGCGCGGTGCGGAGCACTTTCCGGCCGGAGGTGCTGGCCGACATCGGCGGCTTCGGGGGACTGTTCGCCCTGAACACCGCGAAATACAGGGAACCGGTGCTGGTAGCCGGAGCGGACGGCGTCGGCACGAAACTGAAAATCGCTTTTTTAACGGATAAACACGATACAATCGGTCAGGACGCCGTAGCCATGTGCGTCAACGATATCATTGTCCAGGGAGCTGAGCCGCTTTTTTTCCTGGACTACCTGGCAGTGGATGCTCTTGACCCGGAGAAGGTAGCCACAATTGTCGGCGGCATCGCCGCCGGATGCCGACTGGCCGGCTGCGCACTGCTCGGAGGCGAAACGGCCGAGATGCCGGGATTTTACGCGCCGGGTGAATATGACTTGGCCGGCTTTGCCGTAGGCGTGGCGGAACGCGCTCAAGTAGTTGACGGGACAGGGGTCCGGGCCGGCGATGTGCTGATCGGGCTCCCTGCCTCCGGGCTGCACAGCAATGGCTATTCCCTGGCGCGCCACGTTTTTCTGACGCAGGCCGGCTGGACGGTAGAGCGCTTTGTGCCGGAGTTAGGCCGGACGCTGGGGGAGGAGCTGCTGGAGCCGACCAGGATTTATGCCCGTCCGGTGCTGGCTGTATTGTCCGGGGTGCCTGTCCGCGGGATGGCCCATATCACCGGCGGCGGCCTGGCGGAAAACCTGCCGCGTTGCCTGCCTGCCGGGCTTGGGGCTGTTCTTAAACGCTCGGCTTGGGAGGTACCGCCGGTGTTTTCGCTGTTGCAGTCACTGGGTAAAGTGGATGAACAGGAGATGCTGCGCACTTTTAACATGGGGTTGGGCCTGATTCTGGCAGTGCCGGCAACTGAAGCCGACAAAGCCTCGCACCTCCTGCGTGAAGCCGGAGAAAGGCCGCTCGTAGTCGGGGAAGTGGTGCCTGGTGCGGGAGTCAGTTTCAGAGATTGAGGGGAGAGAGTCCTTTGTTGAAGCGAATTGCCGTGCTGGCATCAGGCCGCGGCAGCAACCTGCAGGCCATCATTGACGCCATAGAGAGCGGCACGATGCAAAACGTCGCCGTGGCGCTGGTGGTAAGCGACAGGAAAAATGCCTATGCCCTGGAGCGTGCCAGGCAGAAAAATATTCTTACCGCCTACTTTAATTCGCGGCTGTTCATCTCCCGCGAGGAGTATGACAGGGAACTCGTGGCTTACCTCGAAGAACAACAGATAGATTTAGTGGTGCTGGCCGGCTTTATGCGCCTGCTCACCCCCTATTTTGTCCTCGCTTTCCAGGGCAGGATTTTAAATATCCATCCCTCGCTGCTGCCTGCTTTTCCCGGAATGAACGGCGTGGCCGATGCACTGGCCTGGGGCGTAAAAGTTACCGGATGTACCGTCCATTTTGTTGACGAAGGCCTGGACACGGGACCCATCATTCTGCAGGAGGCATTGCCGGTTGCCCGGGATGACACGGTGGAAACCCTGCACCAGCGTATTCACGCCCTGGAGCACAGGCTTTACCCGCTGGCCATCAGTCTATGGGCCGAGGGCAGGCTGAAAATAGAGGGAAGAAGGTGTCTCATTGATGAAGAATAAACTGGCGCTGCTATCCGTTTCGGACAAAACCGGCCTTGTTGATTTTGCCAAAGGTTTGATCAGACAAGGCTATGCAATTATTTCCACGGGTGGTACTAAAAAAACATTGCTGGAGGCCGCCCTGCCGGTTATGAGCGTCTCGGAGGTGACCGGATTTCCGGAAATCCTGGACGGCCGTGTCAAAACGCTGCACCCGCTGATTCACGGCGGGATTCTGGCCCGCCGCGACCTGGAAGAGCACCGGCAGCAACTGGCCGCGCATGGTATCGGTGCCATCGACCTGGTGGCTGTAAACCTGTACCCATTTGCGCAAACGGTGAGCAAACCGGCGGTAACCCTAGAGGAAGCGATTGAAAACATTGATATCGGCGGCCCGGCCATGGTCCGGGCGGCAGCTAAAAACTACCGGCACGTAGCGGTAGTGGTCAACCCTGCGCGCTACCCGGAACTCCTGGCCGAGCTGGAGCAGCGCGGGACTTTACGCGAAGAGACGCGTTTTGCCCTTGCCGTGGAGGCGTTTGCTCACACAGCGGAATATGATACAATGATCAGCGGTTGGCTGCAGCGGCAGTTGAGCGGCGCCCCGCTTTTTCCGCAAACCTTGCTGCTGCCCTTTACTCTGCAGCAGGCGCTGCGCTACGGGGAGAATCCGCAGCAGGCGGCCGCCTTTTACCGGGAAGCCGCCCCGCTGCCCGGCAGTATCGCTGCCGCCCGCCAGTTGCACGGCCGCGAGCTGTCTTTCAACAACCTGAACGACTTAAACGCCGCCTGGGAGCTAGTGCAGGAATTTGAGGAACCGGCGGCAGTGGCGGTCAAACACGCCAACCCCTGCGGCGTGGCTGTGGGCCGGGATCTCCATGCGGCGTACATGTCGGCCTTTGACTCTGACCCTGTTTCCATCTTTGGCGGTATCGTAGCCGTCAACCGGAAGCTGGATGCCCGCACAGCCCGGCAGATGAGCGAAATTTTCCTGGAAGTAATTATCGCTCCGGAATACGAGCCGGAGGCGCTGGATATTCTGACCGCTAAAAAAGACCTGCGCCTGCTTCAAGCGCCGCTTGACTTCTCCCGCCAGCCCCTGGACTACAAAAAAGTCTCCGGCGGGCTCCTGGTCCAGGAGGCGGACAATCAACCGGTCGGTTCAGCCGGCTGGAAGCCGGTCAGCAAAGCATTGCCTGACAGCAGAATCCTGGCCGGCATGGTCTTCGCCATGAAGGTTGTCAAGCACGTCAAGTCAAACGCTATTGTCCTGGCAAAGGACGGTCAGACGGTCGGTATCGGCGCCGGGCAGATGAACCGCGTCGGCGCGGCCCGCATCGCGCTGGCCCAGGCCGGGGAAAAGGCCCGCGGAGCTGTACTAGCTTCCGATGCCTTCTTCCCGTTCCGTGACACTGTTGATGAGGCGGCAGCAGCCGGGGTGGCCGGCATCGTCCAGCCTGGCGGATCCCTGAAAGATCAGGAATCGATAGCTGCTGCTGATGAATACGGCTTGGTTATGGTGATGACCGGCAGACGGTTTTTTAAAC
Source organism: Bacillota bacterium (assembly GCA_018725565.1). GTDB lineage: Bacteria > Bacillota > Dethiobacteria > Dethiobacterales > Dethiobacteraceae > HKB214. The sequence continues at coordinate 53,201 of QLUR01000004.1, forward strand.
ATTAGGAGGGAAGTTTTGTGCGTATCATGATCATCGGCAGCGGCGGCCGCGAGCATGCTCTGGCCTGGAAACTAAGCCTGAGTTCCTGGGTGCAAAAAATCTACTGTATCCCCGGCAATCCCGGCATTGCGCAGGTAGCCAAATGTCTGCCGGCAAACATTGAGGACTCTGACAGACTGATTCATCTCGCGGTGCAAAATGAAGTGGACTTAGTGGTGATAGGGCCGGAGACACCGCTGGCTGCCGGCCTGGTTGATGACCTTACCGCTGCCGGAGTGCTCGCTTTTGGACCGGGCAAGGCTGCCGCGCAACTGGAAAGCAGCAAGGTCTTTGCCAAGCAGCTGATGGAGAGGTACCAGATCCCGACCGCTGCCGGCAGTGCCTTTACCGGTTCTGCCGCTGCCCTCGCGGAAATAGAAAAAAGGGGTACTCCTATAGTAGTCAAGGCAGACGGCCTGGCGGCAGGCAAGGGGGTAGTCGTGGCCGCCACCAGGGAAGAAGCGGCACAGGCAGTGCGCCGGATTATGGACGAACGCGCCTTCGGGGAGGCCGGCAAAAAGGTGCTGCTTGAAGAATACCTGGTGGGAGAGGAAGTCTCCGTCCTCAGCTTCACCGATGGGGAGACCATCATCCCGATGGCCTCCGCTCAAGACCACAAAGCCGTCTTTGACGGGGATGACGGCCCTAACACCGGCGGCATGGGGGCTATCTCCCCGGCGCCGCAGCTGACGCCGGAGCTGCTTTCTGCAGTGCAGGAAGAGGTTCTGGTACCCACCATCCGCGCCCTGCGCCGTGAAGGTATCGTTTTCCGCGGCGTACTCTACGCCGGGCTGATGATCACGGCCGACGGCCCAAAAGTGCTGGAATTCAATGTGCGTTTCGGCGACCCGGAGTGCCAGGTAATCCTGCCCCGCTTAAAGAGCGACCTCGGAAAAATAATGCTTGCCACCATTAACGGCAACCTCAGCGAAAAGGAATTGCGCTGGCACAACTACCACACCGCCTGCGTGGTGATGGCTTCCGGCGGCTATCCCGGACCTTACGAAAAGAATCATGTTATTGCTGGCCTGGAGCAGGCGGCAAGCATGCAGGATACCTTAGTCTTTCACGCCGGTACGGCGCTCCAGGAAGGCAACATCGTAACTAACGGCGGCCGCGTCCTCTCCGTGACGGCCTGGGGCGCCACCCTGCCGGCGGCTCTGGACAAGACTTACGCCGCCTGCCGGTCCATCTCTTTTGACGGCGCCCACTACCGCAAAGACATCGGTCACCGTGCCCTGCGCCACATTAAGGAATCATATGACATTTCTTTTATGCACTAAGCGTATAATCATTAAATACTAAGCGTATAATCATAAAAAATACGAGGGGGTATTAACGTGAACAAGCGGCTCATCCCGATGCTGCTGATTGCCATGACCCTGGCAACCGGCTGTCCGCGCCGTCAGGCGCAGCCGCTGCAGCCGCCAGCCCCGCCAGCTCCGCCTGAGTATTCCGTTGCTGTTTACTATGGCGACCGGGAGGCGGAATTCCTGATCCCTGAGCAGCGGAAAATAACGGTGCCGGCAGGACAAACGCTCCTTTCATTGGCTGCCGCTGAACTGCTGCTTGACCCGCAGACCCCCGACGCCGTGCGCCTGATCCCGCCGGAAACAGAAATCCTCGGCGTAAGTGCGGAAAACAAGATTATAACAGTAAACTTCAATGAAAAGCTGCGTGACAACTTTGCGGGCGGCTCCTCCAGCGAAGGACTGCTCATTTACAGCGTTGTCAATACCCTTACCGGGATTGAAGGGTACCAGAATTATACGGTCCGCTTCCTGCTCAACGGTGAAACATTTGAAAGTATCGGCGGCCACATTTCCGCCGAGGAACTGTTTGAGCGCAACGAAACGCTGATCAGAAAATGATTCTTCCCGCAGCGCAGCGCTCGCTTACGGCGGACACAAAGACCGCGCCAGTGCCGCCATGACGCTGGCGGCGCTGTACGGGGCATGGGGAGCGGGATAAGGCTGGGGAGTATTTCAACAGAACGCGGTACCGGGAGCAGGACAGCGTCAAGGTATATCAGGTATTTATGCGCGTCAGGACACAGACGGCCTTCAGCGGTTATTTTTTGAAACTTTTTAAAAATGGCAGGATTCTGTTTTTTATTGCCGAAGTAAACATCACAGTATTATATTAACAATTACACTAGCAAGCTGCAAATGCAAGCATATTTTGGCATTTCCGCTTTAACTGTACATGCCGAACTGGTGAAAATTAAGCTGTGGGGGTGATATGAAAGGAAACTTTCATGGGGCCGCAAGAGCCGGGCAAAGCGGCATCCTCGCATTATGCTTCGGGATTACAGGAAGTATATGTAAGTAAATGGGGAGGACAAGTCATGAATCTTCTGAAAAGATGCATCAGCGTTTTTGCGGTTATGCTGGCAGTTGCTTTAGTGTGGGTCAATAGTGCCGAAGGAACACAGCCCCTGCGGACAAGTTCACTCGAGCATGGTAATCGCGTGCGTACTTTTAGCTATTACGTACCCACCGGGCATGACATCCGAACAGAGGCGCCTCTTGTTATCTCCCTGCATGGGTTAGGCAGCAGTGGAGCGGGGCAGGCAGTGCTAACCGGGGCCGCGGCAGTTGCGGAACAAAATGGGTTCATTGTCGCTTTCCCCAACTGTTTTCCGCTGACGGGAACGCATCCGAATCTGCCAGCCCTGCCGGGTGCCAACCTGCAGTGGAATATCGGCATTGATATGTCTTTGCAGTACAGAGCCGGTGTTGACGATGTCGGCTTTATTTCAGAGTTGATTGATTATTTTGCAGAAAAATATAATATCGACCTGACCCGCGTTTACGTCAAGGGGATGTCAAATGGCGCAATGCTGGCTTATCGATTGGCCATTGAACTCTCGGACAGGATTGCCGCGGTAGCGGGGGTTACCGCGCCAATGACAGTAAACTTTGCAGAGGCGAAGCCCCAAAGGCCGGTCTCCGTAATCATCATGATGGGAGACCAGGATCCGGTAGTCCCATACGCCGGGGGCAGAGTCTTTCTGCACACTGAGGCGACAGCCGCCTTTTGGGCGGCTGCAAACGGCATCGCCACGGTTCCGCAGTCAGTATATTTGCCGCTGACTGCGGCAGGTGACCCCACCCTTATTCGCCGCACTTCTTACACCGGAGGCCTGGGTGGCGCCGAAGTAATATTGTACACAATAATAGGCGGCGGTCATACCTGGCCCGATGGGCCGCAATATGCGCCAATCGCTGCGATTGGCCGCGTCTCAAGGCATATCAATGGCAGCAGGGTAATTTGGGAGCATTTCGCAGAACATTCTCTCGGCAGGCGGGCAGCTATTATGGTTGAAGCTGCTGAAGCGGCGCCTTTCGCCACCCAGGAAGCAATCAGGACTGCGCGGGCGCGGCATAAAGCCGCACTGGCGGCGGTAGAGGACCTGCCTGACGGAGAAGGTAAAAAAGCCCTGATTGCCAGGCTGCGTGCCGTTGAAACCAGATTCCTGCCGGCATTGGCAGACATCGCCGACCACTGGGGCAGAAGTTCCATCAAAATGCTGGCCGGGAAAGGCATTGTCAGCGGCTATCCCGATGGCAAATTCAGGCCCGAGGCCGGTATCACCCGGGCTGAGTTTGTTGCCATGCTGACCCGTGCCCTGGAGCTCGCCGCAAAGCCTGAAACGGCGGCCAGATTCAAGGACGCCGCCGGATTTGGCTGGGCCAAAGGTGCTATTGGTGCCGCGGTAGACGCCGGTCTTGTCGCCGGAATGCCTGATGGTAAATTTACCCCGGCACGTCAAATAACCAGGGCAGAGATTGCTGCTATCCTGGCGCGTGTGGTAGAACGTCGCTTAGTGCCGGTCCCCACGGTTAAGGGGGTTGAATTTGCAGATGCGGGAGTCATTCCTGCCTGGGCTGCGGCTGCAGTCAGAAAGGCCAATACCGCCGGGTTGGTGCGCGGCTTCCCGGATGGTACCTTCCGGCCTGGCAGAAGCGTTACCCGGGCGGAGACAGCAGCTATGCTGCACCGTCTGGTAGCGGAAAGGTAACAGTATAGCCAGAGGGGCCCTGCTAACAGGCAGGGCCCTTTTTTAGGAGGGGATAACACCGCCTCATGCTAATTTCAGGGGGCTGTTGTTTTCAAGGATGTCGAATTGCAGATTATGGCAAATAATTGTTGAACATTCAATTGCCTTTAGGTATACTGGGCACAGGTGGATTTCTGAAAAGCCATTATTTATAAAGGAGATAAAATATTTGGAAATTAGAAAGTTTGAAGGAAAAATCGCGCTGGTTACCGGAGCGACTTCAGGGATAGGACGCGCCGCGGCGATTGCTTTCGCCCGCGAGGGAGCGACAGTCGTCATGGCGGCCAGACGTGAAGAGCGCGGCGCGGAGGTTGTGAATCAGATCGCCGCGTTTGGCGGAAAGTCCCTTTTCGTGAAAACGGACGTCCGTAAATCAGAGGACGTAGACAATCTGTTTAAAACCATTATGGACAAGTACGGCTGTTTGGACTTTGCATTCAACAACGCCGGAGTGTCTTCACCGCACAACCCAACAACCATCAAAATTGACGACAACGAGTGGGACCGGATTATGGAAACCAATCTGCGCGGCGTCTGGCTCTGCATGAGGCACGAAATCAACATCATGAAGAAACAGGGTGGCGGCGCCATCGTCAACACAGCTTCCATTTTAGGCTTTGTGGGCGACTGGGGACTCACACACTACTGCGCCTCCAAGCACGGTTCTCTGGGGCTGGCTAAAACAGCTGCCCTAGAATACTGCAAGGATAACATCCGCATCAATACTATCTGTCCCGGTCCCATCATGACGGAAATGCTGGAAATGGCTCTTCCCTACATGCCCAAGATGTTAGATATCATGGCCAGCAAGACAGCCCTGCGGCGTGTTGGTGATCCCGAGGAAATCGCGGGCGCTGCCTTGTGGCTGTGCACGGATGAGGCGGCGTTCATGATCGGCAAAGAAATCGCTATCGACGGCGGATATGTCACCTATTAACGAGATAGAGGAGACACGCATTGAATACGAAAAGATTTCAAGATAAAGTCGTACTGGTCACCGGCGGCAATTCCGGAATCGGAAAGGCCACGGCGTTGTCCTTCGGGCGAGAAGGGGCTAAAGTCATCATCGCCGCACGCCGCGAAAAAGAAGGCGCCGAAGTAGTGGATGAGATTAAAAGACAAGGCGGTGAAGCCTTGTTTGTGCAAACAGATCTGAGGACCGGCAGCGAAATCGACAGGCTGTTTGCAGCCGTTAAAGAGAAGTACGGAACGCTCAACTGCGCTTTCAATAACGCCGGTGTCTGGCCGGAAATGAAACTGACCGCCGACTACACCCTTGAAGAATTCGACGAGGTCATGAACATTAACGTGAAAGCCGTCTGGCTTTGCATGAAACACGAAATCGCCCTGATGACAGAAGCGGGCGGCGGAGCCATCGTCAATTGTTCATCTGTCGCAGGGATGGGGCGGCCGGGAGGAAACGGCCCTCTACACCGCCAGCAAGCATGCCGTAATCGGGCTTACCCGTGCGGCAGCGATTGAATTCGGTCGAAAGAAGATCCGCATCAACGCGGTGTGCCCTGGCTTCACTGAAACACCGATGCTGGAGCGCCAGTTGGCGGATTGCGGAGAAGCGTGAGAAAAACTAATGTTCCAGGGCATTCCGCTGGGGCGCTATGGAAAACCGGAGGAAATTGCCAGTAACGTCCTTTTCTTGTGTTCAGATGCCGCGTCTTATATCACCGCAAAAAGTATTGTGATAAGCGGCGGTCAGGGCATTCGTTCATAAAAATAGCCTGCTGGATTGTATCAACCGCCCTTGAAAAAAGCGAAGCGCATGAAAAAGCAACCCTAACGCCGGAGGTCCGGCGTTAATTTATTTCTAAAAATATTTTTGAACACTTTGAATATTTTGGCAGGATTTTTTTTGCAGAATGTGACAAATGTTATGATTATCATTATTACCATCTTTAGCTAATTTTCATGTCAGAATCTTTGAAAATTTTGTACTGCATAAATCTTCGGTCAAATCACGTGGCCCAGCAAATCTTTTTTTAAAACAAGGGGGTGAAGTCGTGACATCAGGGTATCCCGGCAGCTGTGGTTGTTTCTCCGGGCCTTATGACGGGATCCCAAAGGCGTCAGGTGTTAAGCCGAAAATCAGAAATTTAAGGAGGTTGACAAAGGTTGCCTGTTTTTAAGATCTGGCATAAGCTTAGCGTAAAAAAATCAGTTTCTTGCCTGCTTATTTTACTGATGCTTTTGAGCACGTTGCCGACAGGGGCCTGGGCGAGTGAGTCAACGCCGGTCAGTGCCACCATTTCCCTGCCGACAGCGCAGTATAACCTCGCTGCTCCGGGCGATGTAAGCACGACCATCACCTGGAACGATGCGAGCGTCGTTGCGTCTGTTTATCTGGACATATACGGAACACTTACGTTGGGTACTCACTTTGCGGTCAGCGAGGCCGTATACGTAAGCGAGGCCGTATACACGTCAGAGCTGACCATATTGAAAGGCTTCTTTACAGAACTTGGTCCGGCGGTAACGAAAGATGCTGTGTTGCCCTTCACCATCAACTTCAATGCAGGCGCTCCTGCCACCTTTACGGTGACGGTGATTGATACCCCTGTGTATATCACCGAGGTAACACCGGTGGAAGAGGTCAGCGTGCCAAACGGAACTACCCTCGTAAATGCCATCGCCGCCTTGCCTGCGACAACCACCATTGCGTTAAGTGACGGCAGCTCGATGGAGGTCGACTTGCAGTGGTCGATACTCGATTATTTCCCGGAAGGCACAGGACCAAATTATGCCATCGGTGTTTTTGAGTTACCGGAAGGGGTCCTACAGCCGGATCCGGCGATTGCGTTAGAAGTGCGCACCTTTGTGCGAGTTCTGCCCGGGGCGACTATAACCTTGGCTGATTTCGACCAGCCTGGGGAGTATGTCAGCGGCACAATGGTCGTCGGTGGATTTACCCGCACCTACCATTATTACCTGCCCAGCGAACTCGACCCGGCTGTACCGCTACCCGTAGTGTTCAACCTGCATGGGGGCGGCTCCCACGGGTTGGGTCAGCTGTACTACTCCGGGTTCGATGTCGTTGCGGAAAGGGAAGGCTTTATCGTTGTCAGCCCGGATTATGGCTCAGGGCGCGCCGGCGCTGCTACCTGGTCATTTACCGTGCCACAGGACATAGCCTTCTTCGATGCGCTCATCGACCACTTGGTGACAACTTACAACATCGATACCAGAAGGATTTATGCCGCAGGCATATCGATGGGCGGCGGCCGCGCCATTGAGATGGCGTATAGACTATCCGACAGAGTAGCTGCCATTGCCTCAGTCAGCAACAGAGCAACCGGCCTTTTGGTCGGAACGCCACCTGTGCCCAGAGTGCTGCCCAGACCGATGACTATGGTCTTTTTGGGCGGCACTAAAGAGCGCCTTGGCTACGTACCACCCGCCTGGTTAGATTTTGCTGCGCCAATTCTGAGCAATGTGCAAACTTCATTGCTACCGCAGCTCTTTTCCGGTTCCATCCCCGAACCTGATATAAAGCAGTGGTCAGCTACTGAAGACGACCCGACCAGTATCACCAGATACCATTGGAGCGGAGGAGCCTTTGGCACCGAGGTGTTCGTTTACTATATCGAGGAAGGCGGGCATACCTGGCCGGGCAAGTACCAATATGCCAGCGTCATTTCTGTTGGCCGGACCTCGATGCATATTGATGCAACCGAACACATCTGGAAGCATCTCAGCCTGCACAAAATACCTTTTGCAACCAACGCCGATCTCTCAGCGCTGACCATAAGCCAGGGAGTTCTTACGCCGGCTTTCAATGCTGCGGTGACCGCCTACACAGTTAACGTCGCCAACGCTGTGTCCAACATAGACATCACAGCCACAGCGGCCCATACCGGCGCCACGATGACTATCAGCAGCACTGCTCAGACCAGCGGTACCGCCAGGACGGTTCCGCTGGTTGTGGGAGCCAACACGATTACCATCGTTGTTACGGCCGAGGACGGGACGACACTGAAGACCTACACCGTCACCGTGAACCGGGCGGCGGCTCCGGTTCCCGTTCCCGTAGACCCAGCACCTGTACCAGCACCTGCACCTGTACCAACACCAGTACCTGTGCCCACTCCAACTCCTCCGACTGTGGTTGAACGACCCATCGTTGCCGGGCAGCCCACGGAAGTTATGCTGGAAGGCGCAGCGAGAATTACCGTAGCAGCAGGAGCCATTACCGGAGCAGCACCCAGAATTACCGCACAAGTTTTGCCCGAAGCAGCGGCTGCGCCGTTAATGGCGGCAGCCGCTGGAGCTGGCCTCAGCGCGGCAAGTGAAGTCGTGGTGCTTACGCTTGCCGGCGGTGTGTTTACGGCGCCGGTGCAGCTGACGCTGAACTTTGACCCGGCTAAGGTTGCTGCGGGACAGGTGCCAAGTGTATTCGTTTATAATGAGCGGACCGGGCGCTGGATTTTCCTTGGCGGCCAGGTCGGAGTCGCTACAATTACGGTTACAGTTGACAGGTTTTCCAGGTTTGCTGTGTTTGCCACGAGACCCTTACCGGCGCTGGCTGACATTGCCGACCACTGGGGCAGGGGTTCCATCAGGACGCTGGCCGGTATGGGTATTGTCAGCGGCTTTCCTGATGGCAGATTTAATCCTAATGCCGGAGTGACCAGAACGGAATTTGTCAGTATGCTGACGCGGGCTCTGGAACTTGAGGCCAAGCCGCGAGCGGCTGCCAGGTTTACGGATGCAGACGGCTGGGCTCAAGGCGCCATCGGCGCTGCTGCGGAAGCAGGCCTAGTTGCCGGCTACGCTGACAACACATTCGGCGGTGCCCGCCGGATTACCAGAGCGGAGATGGCGGTAATTCTGCAGCGTGTGATTCGCAAAGGCCTTGTGCCGGTTGCCGTGACTGCGGAGGCGGACTTTGCCGATGCGAGAGCTTTCCCGGCCTGGGCCGCGGATGGCATCAGAGTAGCCAGCAGAGCGGGCTTAGTACGCGGCTTCCAGGATCGGACGTTCCGTCCGGGAAGCACGACTACCAGGGCGGAAGCGGCAGCTATGCTGTACCGCTTGGTAGCGGAAAGGTAACAGTCTCATGCCAAAGGGGCCCTGTACAGGGCCCCTAATTCTTGGAGGGGCTAACGCGGAAACGAATCGTGGGTTAGAGTCTTCCGGCAAGACGCTTTTTGTGGTAATATATACAGCGAGAACCGCAAGGAGGTGAGCATTTGAGACAATTCAAAATTGTGGTTGAAAAACACACTGATGGTTATGTGGCTTACCCATTGGGGGTTAAGGGAGCTATAGTTGGTCAGGGAGATTCTTACGAGGAAGCGCTGACGGATGTAAGATCAGCAATCCGATTCCATATTGAGACCTTTGGCGCCGATGTACTTAATATGGAGCCGCCTATTCTTGAGGCGTTTGTTGCGGAAGCGGGAGTCGAAATCTGATGGCCAGATTTCCTGTTGACGCTCCAAAGGGAAAAGTAATTAAAGCCTTAGAGCTTCTCGGGTTTCGTATCCTTCGGGAGAAAGAGCATATTTCTATGGCACGGAAAAACCTGGATGGAAACCAAACACCATTGACCATGCCTAATCATCCAACAATCAAAGCTTCGACCCTAAGGACGATTTGCACCCAGGTTGGTATTTCCCGGGATGAGTTCCTAGGTGCTTATAACAAGACATGATTCATGATTAATGGAAGCGCAGCACACCCTTACCAGGGACTAAGTTTGCCGTGTTTGCCATTTCGCCCCTGCCGGAGCTCGCTGACATTGCCGACCACTGGGGCAGGGGTTCCATCAGGACGCTGGCCGGTATGGGTATTGTCAGCGGCTTTCCTGATGGCAGATTTAATCCTAATGCCGCAGTGACCAGAGCGGAATTTGTCAGTATGCTGATGCGGGCTCTGGGCCTTGAGGCCAAGCCGGAAGCGGCAGCTATGCTGCACCGTCTGGTAGCGGAAAGGTAACAGTATTTAGACGAAAGGGCTCTGCCTGCAAATTGGCCGGGCCTTTTTTCTTTTCCGGGAGAACACGGGGGAGAAGGGATAAGTGCCCTCATAGGCTCTGATGGCTTTGAGCGGGAGGGCTGACAGGATTTGGGCAAAGATTGTCGAACTATAGGTTTAAAGCAAGTATTGGAGCAAAAATTGATGGACGACCGTCAGGCTGAAGCTGAAAAAGAGCTGCTTGCCCGTGCCCGGCATTGCCCGGAGGCCTTCGGCCGGCTTTACAACCAAAACTATCCGGCGATACTCAACTATTGTATACGCCGGACGGGCGATGCGGAGCTTGCTCAGGATATCACCGCCGAAACCTTTGTCAAAGCGCTGAAAAATATCGGGAGCTTCGAATGGCGGGGCAGTTCCTTTTCAGCCTGGCTCTACCGCGTCGCCGGGAATGAGCTTGCCAGCTATTTTCGCAAAGGAACCTACAAGGCGGTTTCCTTGGAATATTTGCGGGAGAGCCAGGGGTTCGAGCCGGCAGCGTCTCACGAGCTGGAAGCCGAACTGATTGCGGCGCAGGAAGAGCTGGCGCGTCACCAGGAATTCCTGGCCTGCCGCCGACAAATCAGCCGGCTGCCCATTAAATACCAGGAGATAATCGCCTTGCGTTTTTTTGCCGGAAAGAGCCATAAAGAGATAGCCGGGATTCTGGGCAAACCGGAAGGGACCGTTAAGTCCCTTTTGCACCGCGGTTTGGAAAGATTACGGAAGCAGTTGGCAAGCGCAGGGAAAACATGAAAAAGTGCAACCTTATTTGCCAGGCGGCGTTAAATAAAGCAAGAGGGTTGAGCGAGATGAAGAAAACAAGCGACGCTGATAACAAAAAATTGTATGCTATGCTGGAAAACCTAGAGCTTCCCGAGGTGCAGATGCCGGCACACCAGAGGCGCTTGAGGGAGAACCTGCTTGCTTCCGGCTGCCTTGAAACGGAAGGCGCCATTTTCTCAGGCCATGCAAAATTTAGTGCATGGATTAACAAGATGAAGCCGAAAACATGGAAGCTCGCTGCCTCGCTTGCCGTGGTGTTAATAGCTGTGGGTGTATACATGACCTCCCTTCCCGCTCCCCGAGCCGTGGCAAGCCTTACCTTGCAGGTCAACCCGGCGCTGACTCTGACCCTTAGCGGAAGAAACACTGTAATCGACGCAGAGGGTTTGGATGCGCAAGGAGAGGCGCTGTTGGCAAGGCTGGATGTAGCAGGCAAAGAAATGCAAAAGGCGCTGCGCACAATTTCCGGCGCGCTGCATGAGGCCGGTTTGCTTGGCCCCGAACGGCGGATGGTAGTGGCGCTGTATGCGATCGTAGAAGGAGTGCCGTTACAAGAAAGGCTAACAGTTCCGAAAATGTACGCCCTGACAGAAAATGTGCGTCAGGCGCTGCTTGGGTACACGGTGGAACAAGGCTTGCCGGTTGAGGTAAAAGTTTATGAAATAACCGCCGAACTGGCTGCTGCCGCCCATGCTGCCGACCTTTTGCCGGCCGACTATGCTGATTTTATGATCGCAGCCGGCTACCCGCTGGCTAAAGAGCTGCTTAATCTGCAAAAAGAGCTGGGCATTGATCCGGCCCTGTTCAAAGAAGAGCTGGATACGATTGAAGCGGCCATGCTAGATCTGAGAGAAGCGGGGATAGAGGCTCAACCGGATATCTTGGCTGTTTTCCGGAGAGCCTTTGCCGCCGATCCGAAGCTGGAGGAGCTTACTGCTATCACAGCTGCTATGATTGACCTTGTTGAAGAAGGGCTAAGTAAAGAAGAAGCTTTGGTCAGGATACAGGCCGCGATCAAGGCTGACCCCTCTTTGCAGCGCTTCGATGAACTGCTTGAAGTTCCCGGGAAGGAAAAAGAAGAAGCGGATGAAGCTGCCGAGGCCGACAGGCCTAAGCCGGATAAGCCAGAGAAAGATAAGCCTGAGCCGCCGGATAACCCTGAGGCAGATAAACCCCGGCCCGGCGAGCCCCAGCCCGACAAACCTAAATCGGATAAGCCAGAGGCAGATGAGCCGGAAGCTGACGTGCCTGGGGAAGGGGCGGATGGAGCTGAGCCCGGCGAGCCCCAGCCTGGCAGGCCCCAAATACCGGACGGTGTCCCTAGCCACGAGGCAGACGAAGAGTAGGCAGGCATGCCGCCTGCTGCACCATTTGTCCCGAAGTCGCGGAAACACAAATGCTGAGGACTTCCGGACCTTAAAACTCTTAGAAGCGCTGTTCAAGAAAAGAACGCCGCAGGCAGGGATTTCACGGCGAGAGTCGAATTATTTCTGTGCATATGGAAGGCGGTGCGGGACAATAACTGAAAATGCATACGGGTATATAGCGATTGGAGATAGAATATTTTTAAAATTTTTTTATTTTGCAAAAGTTAAATATATTTGCCTGAAAATGCGGCAGGATACGGCGGCGGAAGGCAAATCTCCTGTTTACTGACAGGAGATTTGCGTGGGCTTACTTGAAGGGGGAGGAAGATGAAGGAAACGGTAATAGTCAGTTTTGCCCGGACTCCGTTCGGCTCTTTTCTGGGTTCGTTGAAAGAAGTGCCGGCTACGGAGCTTGGGGCGCTTGTTATCCGTGAAGCGGTGGTCCGCGCCGGCATTGCGGGCGGCGCGGTGGATTACTGCCTGATGGGCATGGTTGTCCAGGCAGGGACGGGCCAGATTCCCTCACGTCAAGCTACACTGAAAGCCGGGTTGCCGGTGGATGTCCCGTCGGATACTATTGGTAAAGTTTGCGCCTCCAGCCTGCGGGCCGTAAATCTGGCGGATGCCCTGATCCGGGCGGGTGAGGCGGAGGTGGTGGTGGCCGGCGGGATGGAAAATATGTCGGCGTCTCCCTATCTGTTGGAGAGGGCCCGCAGCGGTTACCGCATGGGGAACGGGCAGCTGGTGGACGCCATGATTCGTGACGGGTTGTGGTGTGCCATCCACGATGTTCACATGGGCGTGCATGGCGGTGATGTGGCGGAAGAGTTCGGCATTGGGCGCGAAGAACAGGACCGGTGGGCGTTGCGCAGCCAGCAGTTGGCGGTTAAAGCTGCTGACACCGGCCTGCTGCGGGAAGAGATTGTCCCGGTGCCGGTGCCGCAGAAAAAGGGTGAACCGCTGCTGTTCGCGGCCGATGAGTTGCCGCGCCGGGAGGCAAGCCTGGAAACGCTGGCCAAGTTGCCGCCGGTTTTTAAAAAAGGAGCCAGTGTTACGGCAGGCAACGCGCCGCCTATCTCCGACGGCGCCTCGGCGCTGGTTCTGATGTCCAGGGACAGGGCGGAAAAACTGGGCATAGTGCCGCTGGCGACGATCATTTCCCAGGCGGCGGTGTCGGCGCCTGCGCCCTATATTGCCACAGTCCCGGCCCTGGCCGGCAAAAAGGCGCTGGAAAAAGCGGGCCTCAGAGCGGAAGCCCTGGATTTGATTGAGGTGAACGAGGCTTTTGCCGCTGTGGCTCTCACTTCTATCCGCCTTGGCGGCTGGAATCCGGAGCTGGTAAATGTCAATGGCGGCGCCATTGCTTTTGGACACCCGATAGGGGCTAGCGGGGGCCGGATTCTGATGACACTGCTGGCAGAGGCCCGCCGCCGCGGCGCGCGTTACGGTCTGGCGGCTATCTGCAGCGGCGCGGCTCAGGGTGAAGCAACGATTATCAGGATGGAAAAAGTTTAAGTGGGAGGAAAGTAATGGAGATTAAGAAAATTATGGTTCTTGGCGCAGGCCAGATGGGAGGAGGGATTGCCCAGGTCGCGGCCCAGGCCGGTTACCCGGTGGTGTTGCGTGATATTAAAGACGAGTTTGTGCAGCGTGGTATGAAAACAATAGAAAAAAATCTGCAGCGCAATGTGGAAAAGGGCCGGCTGTCAGCTGAAGAAATGGCTGCCGTCCTGGGACGCATCGCACCGACGCTTTCCCTGGAAGACGGAAGGGATGTGGACCTTGTCATCGAGGCTGTCATCGAGGATGTCTCGTTGAAAAGGGAGATTTTTACGGCTCTGGATACCATTTGCCCGCCTCAGGCCATTCTGGCCAGCAACACTTCATCTGTGCCGATTACCCAGATTGCCGCCGTTACCAGGCGGCCTGAGAAAGTGATCGGCATGCATTTCATGAACCCGGTGCCGGTGATGAAGCTGGTGGAGGTTATTCGCGGGATAGCGACTTCCGATGAAACATACCGGGTGATCGAGGAGCTCTCCAGAAAACTGGACAAGGTGCCGGTGGAGGTGAACGACTTTCCCGGGTTTGTTTCCAACCGCGTTCTGCTGCCGATGATTAACGAGGCGGTCTACTGCCTGATGGAGGGAGTCGGCACGGCGGAGGGGATTGACACGGTGATGAGACTGGGCATGAATCATCCGATGGGCCCGCTGGCGCTGGCTGATCTGATTGGTCTTGATACCTGCTTGGCGATCATGGAGGTGCTTTACGACGGTTTCAAGGATTCCAAGTACCGTCCCTGTCCGCTGTTGCGTAAATATGTGACGGCCGGCTGGCTGGGACGTAAAACGGGCCGCGGATTCTATGTTTACGAAACGTGAGGTGGAAAGATGAACTGGGAAAATATCCTGCTGGAGAAAGAGGACGCTATTGCTGTTGTGACCATTAACCGGCCGAAAGCGCTGAACGCCTTAAACGCCGCTACTTTAAGCGAGCTTGACCAGGTTTTTACCGGGCTGGCGGCAGACGGCACGGTCAGCGTGGTAATCCTGACCGGGGCCGGTGAAAAAGCTTTTGTAGCCGGTGCCGACATTGCTTTTATGCAAAACCTGACGGCGCTGGAAGCACGGGAGTTTGCTCTGCTGGGGCAGGCGGTGCTCAACAAGATTGAGAACCTGCCGCAACCGGTCATTGCCGCCGTGAACGGTTTTGCGCTGGGCGGGGGTTGCGAACTGGCCATGGCCTGTGATATCCGTCTTGCTTCGGAAACCTCCAGGTTTGGGCAGCCCGAGGTGGGACTGGGCGTACCTCCGGGATTTGCGGGGACGCAGCGGCTGCCGCGCCTGGTGGGCAAGGGCTGTGCCAAGGAATTGCTGTACAGCGCCGAAATGATCGACGCGCAGGAGGCGTACCGAATCGGTCTCGTGAACCGGGTCTGCCCGGCCGCGGATTTGTTGGGAACTGCGAGGACGCTGGCCCGGAAGATCGCTTCCAGGGGGCAGGTAGCGGTCCGGCTGACCAAGTCGGCTGTTAACCAGGGGCTGGAAATGGATGTGGCGCGGGCTATAGCTTACGAAGCGGAAGTGTTCGGCCTGGCTTTTTCCACCGGCGATCAGCGGGAGGGCATGACCGCTTTCCTGGAAAAACGCCCCCCTGATTTCAAGGGCAAATAGGAGGTCGGACAGTGGAGTTCAAACTTAGTGAAGAGCATTTATTGATGCAAAAAATGTTTCGTGAATTTGCCCAAAATGAAATAGCCCCGCACGCAGCCAAGCATGATGAAAGCGGTGAGTTTCCGCTGGAGGTCATCCGCAAGCTGGGAGCGCAAGGCTTAATGGGCCTCCCCCTTCCTGAGGAACACGGGGGGGCGGGGTCCGATTTTCTGACCTATATCCTTTGCCTGGAAGAAGTTTCGCGCGCCGACTCTTCGGTTGGCGTGATCCTGGCGGTACATACCTCTGTGGGCTCTTTCCCTATCCTGTATTTTGGCACGGAAGAGCAAAAAATGAAGTATCTGCCTAAGCTGGCTTCAGGAGAATATCTGGGGGCGTTTGCCCTGACCGAGTCAGCGGCGGGTTCAGATGCTTCCGGCTTACAGACTGCAGCCCGGCGCGAGGGTGATTATTATCTGTTAAACGGCAACAAAATATTTATTACCAACGGCGGCTATGCTGATGTCTATACCGTGTTTGCCACGGTGGACAGGAACCTCGGCAGCAGGGGGGTTACCGCTTTCCTGGTCGACAAGGACACGCCGGGCTTTAAGGTGGGAGCCAAAGAAAAGAAGATGGGCCTTAATGCGTCGGCCACGACGGAGCTGGTTTTTGAGGACTGCCGACTGCCGGCCAGCCAGCGGCTGGGGCAGGAGGGGGAAGGCTTTAAGATTGCCATGAGCCTGCTGGATGGAGGACGCGTCGGCATCGGCGCCCAAGGGCTGGGCATCGCTCAGGCTGCTTTCGACGAGGCACTGAAATACGCTAAAGACCGCGAGCAGTTTGGCCAACCCATTTTCAACTTCCAGGCCATCGCCTTTAAGCTGGCTGACATGGCGACCAGAATCGAGGCGGCCAGGCTCTTGGTTTACCAGGCCGCTTACCTGAAGGAAAACGGTTTGCCATGCGGCAAAGAGGCCTCGATGGCCAAAATGTTTGCCACGGATACGGCCATGTTCGTCACTACTGAAGCAGTGCAGGTGCTGGGCGGCTACGGCTACAGCCGGGAGTACCCGGTCGAGCGCCTGATGCGTGACGCTAAGGTTACGCAAATTTACGAAGGCACTAATCAAATCCAGCGCTTAGTTATTGCCAAAACGCTGGGGAAAAGCCGCTAAGGAGGCAGAAAAATGAACTTTCAACTTTCACCTGAACATGAAATGATCCGTAAAATGGTGCGGGAGTTTGCCGAGAAAGAAGTGGCGCCGAGCGCCGCGGAAAGAGATGAAAAAGAAGAATTTTCCCGCGAGATTTTTGACAAGATGGGCGCCCTCGATCTTACCGGCCTCCCCTGGGAGGAAAAATACGGGGGGG
Organism: Bacillota bacterium; assembly: GCA_018725565.1. Taxonomy (GTDB): domain Bacteria; phylum Bacillota; class Dethiobacteria; order Dethiobacterales; family Dethiobacteraceae; genus HKB214. The sequence continues at coordinate 69,952 of QLUR01000004.1, forward strand.
CAGGGGCTGATTTTCTGTCTTACGTTATTGCCGTGGAGGAGCTATCACGCGTCTGCGGTTCAACCGGCGTGACGCTTTCCGCCCATATTTCTCTTTGCTCCTGGCCGATTTGGAAATACGGCAGCGAGGAGCAGAAACAGAAGTATTTGCGTCCGCTGGCTGAAGGAAAAGCGCTTGGCGGCTATGGGCTGACAGAGCCTTCTGCCGGCACCGATGCCGGGAGTCTTAAGACCAGCGTCCGGCTGGACGGCGACCACTATATCCTGAACGGCTCGAAAGTGTTTATTACTAATGGTGATGGCGAGATTTTCGTGGTCTTTGCCACGCAGGACACAAGCAAGGGAGCCAAGGGCATCAGTGCTTTTATTGTGGAAAAGGGTTTTCCCGGCTTCCGCCTGGGGGCGCATGAAAAGAAGCTTGGTATCCGCGCCTCCAGCACCACGGAGCTGCTTTTTGAGGATTGCCGGGTTCCGCGGGAAAATCTGCTCGGCCGGGAGGGAGATGGCTTTAAAATTGCCATGACTACACTGGACGGCGGACGCAACGGTATCGCAGCCCAGGCGGTGGGTATCGCCCAGGGAGCTTTCGAGGCGGCCCTGAATTATGCGAAAGGCCGGGAACAGTTTGGCCAGGCGATTTTTAACTTTCAAGCCATCTCGTTTATGTTGGCCGATATGGCAACCAAAATAGAAGCATCCCGCTTGCTTACCTATCAGGCCGCCTGGCTGGAGCAGGAGCAGCTGCCCTATGGCAAAGCCTCAGCCATGGCCAAGCTTTTTGCCTCCGACTCTGCCATGGAGATTACCACTGATGCGGTACAGATTTTTGGCGGGTACGGCTACAGCCGTGAGTACCCTGTAGAGCGGATGATGCGGGATGCTAAGATAACCCAGATTTACGAAGGCACTAACGAAGTGCAGCGGATGGTTATTTCCCGCTATCTAAAGTAAAGGGGTAAACAACGTATTAAGGCAGACGGATGAGGTGTCTTTACCATGACAGAAAAAAAGGGCCTGGTGCTGGTTTACACCGGCAGCGGCAAAGGGAAAACCACCGCGGCTTTGGGGCTGGCGCTGCGGGCCAGCGGCCATGGCGCAAAAATATTCATGGTCCAGTTTAGAAAGAACAATCCAAAATACGGGGAGATTCAGGCCATCCGGAAATTCCTGCCTGATTTTACCGTGGTACAGAGCGGCCAGGGGGGACCGCTGGTCCGCGGGCAACTGACGCAGCAGGATGTGAATGAGGCATGGAACGCTTTCCTGCAGGGCAGGGAAGCGGCTTTAAGCGGCAGGTACGACCTGGTGATTTTTGACGAAATAAATATTGCTTTGGACTATGGGCTGCTGCCGGTGGGGGAAGTTTTGCGGATGCTGGCTGAACGGCCGGCAGAGGTGGATGTGGTGTTGACCGGCCGCAATGCTCCGCAGGAAATAATCGACGCCGCCGACCTAGTCAGTGAGGTGAGAGAAATAAAGCATCATTACTGCAACGGTATCGAGGCAAGAAAAGGAATAGAATTTTAGTAGGGCGCAGGGCCGCTTAACGCAACGGAGGTAGCCGGATGCAACAAAAGATTATTGAGGGGATTATAAACGGTGACCGCCGCATGGTGGCGCGAGCCATTTCCCTGATTGAAGATGAGGCAAGCGAAAAAGAAACCATTTTAAGCGCTATATTTCCATACACTGGCAAGGCATATTGCCTGGGCATCACCGGTGCGCCTGGTGCCGGCAAGAGTTCATTGGTCGATCAACTGCTGGTGCTGTTGCGCAGGCAGGGGCTGAGAGTGGGGGTCATCGCCGTCGATCCGACCAGTCCCTTTACCGGTGGGGCAATTCTTGGAGACCGCATCAGGATGCAGGAGCATGCACTCGACAAAGCTGTTTTTATTCGCAGCATGGGGACGCGCGGGAATCTTGGCGGTCTTTCCCGGGCAACCAAGGATGTGATCCAGATTCTGGACGCGTTTGGCAAAGACGTAGTAATCATTGAGACAGTCGGTGTGGGTCAGTCGGAAGTAGACATTATTAAATATGCTGACACTACGGTAGTGGTGCTGACTCCGGCCAGCGGTGACAGCGTACAGACGATCAAGGCTGGTATAATGGAAATCGCTGATGTTTTTGTGGTGAACAAAGCCGATCTTCCCGGCGCGGACAGGACTGTTTCTGAAATCAGCATGATGCTCGACCTGGGGGGAAAGAAGCGAGCCTGGCGGCCGCCGATTGTACGGACTATCACTCTGGATGGCAGCGGAGTGGGCGAACTGCACCGGGCATTGCTTGACCACCGCGAATATCTGACGTCAAGCGGCCGGCTGGAAAAAGCGCGCGAGGACCGGGTGCGCCGCGATATAGTCGACTTGATTGAATACAAGGTTAAGTCAACTATCTGGCGGCAGGTTTCCGGAAGTGCCGAATTCGAACTGCTGGTCAGCCGGATTATGTCCCGAGAAACTGACCCTTACGCTGCGGCGGTACAGATTCTGAGGAGCATCAATCTGAACGGTCTGTCTCCCTGACTCTAAGAAGTACATTGATAAGGAGGCTTTGAGGTTGTGAGCGCAAAAGAAAAAAAAGAGCTGCCTAGCCAGGGCAGGAAAGCCTGGGAAACATGCGTGGACGGGCTTCCTGAACGCCCGCAAAAGTTTATGACTGTTTCCTCGGTCCCGATTAAAGCGCTGTATACCCCGGATGATGTTCCCGGTCTTGATTATCAGCGCGACCTGGGTTATCCCGGCTTTTACCCTTATACCCGCGGTGTCCAGCCCAACATGTACCGCGGCCGCCTGTGGACTATGCGCCAGTTTGCCGGATTTGCCACAGCGAAAGAATCAAACGAGCGCTACAAGTACCTGCTCAGCCAAGGTCAGACCGGACTGTCAGTTGCTTTTGACATGCCGACCATTATGGGTTATGACTCGGACCATCCCCGCGCTTTTGGCGAGGTGGGCCGTGTCGGGGTGGCGATAGACTCACTGGAAGACATGGAAACACTGTTTAGCGGCATACCGCTTGATAAAATCACCACTTCCATGACGATCAACGCTCCGGCGGCGGTACTGTGGTGCATGTATATCGCCACGGCTGAGAAACAGGGTATTCCCTCCCATAAGCTGGGGGGTACGATCCAAAACGATATCCTCAAAGAATACATTGCCCAGAAGTCCTGGATTTTCCCGCCAGAGCCGTCAATGCGGCTGATTACCGATATTTTTGCCTTTTCCGGCCAGCACGTACCCAGATGGAATACGGTCAGCATCTCCGGCTATCACATCCGGGAAGCGGGGTCGACCGCTGTACAGGAACTGGCCTTTACACTGGCAGACGGCTTTGCTTACGTAGAAGCTGGCATCAACGCGGGGATTGATGTAGATAGTTTTGCTCCGCGACTGTCTTTCTTCTTTAACGCCCATATCGACTTTTTTGAGGAAATTGCCAAGTACCGGGCGGCGCGGAGGATTTGGGCTCGGCGCATGAAGGAAAAATACGGAGCCAAAGACGAGCGCTCCCTGCTGCTGCGCTTTCATACGCAGACAGCAGGCTGCTCACTGACCGCCCAGCAGCCGGAAAACAATATTGTCCGTACCGCTTACGAGGCGCTGGCTGCTGTCCTTGGCGGCACCCAGTCGCTGCACACCAATTCCATGGACGAGGTGCTGGCGCTGCCGTCCGAAAAGGCGGTCCTGATCGCTCTGCGCACCCAGCAGATTATTGCTGAGGAAACCGGGGCGATTTATACTATCGACCCACTGGCAGGCTCTTATTTCGTGGAGGCGCTGACCGACCAGATGGAAGCTGAAGCGGAAAAATATTTCGAACGTATCGAACAGCTTGGCGGAGTGCTGCCGGCCATTGACCAGGGATTTTTCCAGCAGGAAATTGCTGATGCCGCCTACCGCTATCAGTTGGAGATCGAGCAAAAGGAACGGATCATTGTTGGTGTAAACGATTATGTAATAGAGGAGCCGAGACAGCTTGATCTGCTGAAAATCGATCCTCAGATCGAAGAGGAGCAAATAAAGCGGCTCCGGGTATTACGTGCCAAACGGGACAATGCAGTCTGCGGCAGCCGCCTGGAAACACTGCGCCGGGCAGCCGGCACCAGGGAAAATCTGATCCCCTATATTCTTGAATGTGTACGTGCCTACGTTACCGAAGGCGAGGTCATCCAAGTGCTGCGGGATGTGTTTGGAGAATACAAGGAAAAGCCTATTTTTTAGCGACTGGGAGGGTAAGCGATGCGCGAAGAGAAGAAAATCCGCGTACTGGTAGCCAAGCCTGGGTTAGACGGGCACGACCGCGGGGCCAAGGTGGTGGCCCGCGCTCTGCGTGATGCCGGGATGGAAGTGGTCTACACCGGATTGCACCAAACTGCGGAGCAGGTGGTGGAGGCGGCTATCCAGGAGGATGTGGATATCATTGGTCTGAGCATACTGTCAGGGGCCCACCTGACGATCTTCCCGCGGGTCTGCCAGTTGTTGCGGGAAAACAACGCGGAGGACATTATAGTCATGGGCGGTGGGACTATACCGGATGAAGACATTGAGGAGCTGATCAGCAAAGGATTTGCCAGGGCGCTGTTTACTCCGGGGGCTACCTCCGCCGAGATTGTCGGTTGGATCCGGAAGGTGACGGCGGAAAATTAAATGAGGCAGGCGGGCCTTCGTTACCGGCGGAAGCCCGCCTTGATTTTATTCAACAAAGGAACAGAATAAATCAGAGGAGGCGTTGTCAGGTGGAACAGGAACTGCCAATGACCGCCAGGGATAAGGCAGGGGAGTACTTTAAAAGCGGCTATAATTGTGCCGAAGCGGTGTTGAGGACTTACCTTGAGATGTATCCGCAGGACTTTGGAAACGGGGCTGCCCGTCTGGCCAGCACGCTCGGCGGCGGCATGGGCCGTTCCGGGTGTGCCTGTGGTGCGCTGACCGCTTCAGAAATGGTACTTGGGATGTTTGTGGGGCGGGACAGCCAGACTAAAGACCAGAAGAACCAAATTTACAAACTGTCCGCGGAACTGCACGACCGCTTTAAAGAGAAGTTTGGCAGTACCTGCTGCCGCGTGTTGAATAATGAAGATTACCAGAGCCAGGAACATTTCCGCCGTTGCCTGAAAATCACCGGGGGGACGGCCATGCTGCTGCAGCAGTTCCTGCTCGACCATGACCTGCTGCAATGATAAATTTCAGGGGACATCACCTGGTTTGCCTGCACTTTTTTACTGGCGAGGGCTACAGCAGGGAATTTGTCGATAACCTGCGTCGCCTGTTGCTGCGGGCCGGCCGGGAGGAGGAAATCATGGTGGCGGAAGGGGCGGACGACGTCTGCCGGGCCTGTCCCCATCTTGCGGGAAGCCTTTGTGTCCATAAACCTGATTCTGAGCAGGAAATCAGGCGGCTTGACCAGCTTGCCTTGAATTTGCTTGCCGTAAGGCCGGGACAGAAAGTAAAGTGGGAGGAAATCCGTTTACAAGTGCTGAAAGCGCCGGCAGAATGGTTTTCCTCTTTTTGTTGCGGCTGCGACTGGGTAACTTTGTGCCAAGGAGTACAAAAACGGAGAAACTAAAGCGCGCGGCAGGAACCGGCCGGGCAGAGGCCGAATAAATGATAACAGTTACTATAAAATAATCAGTGCTAAGGAGGGACGGTAATGAACCTGTCAGGGACGAAGACGGAAAAGAATCTGAAAGAAGCCTTTACCGGTGAATCTCAGGCGCGCAACAAATACACTTATTATGCCGATGTGGCCCGTAAAGAAGGGTATGAACAGGTTGCGTCAATCTTTGAGGAAACTGCGGACCATGAAAAGGCACATGCCCGCCGGGCGCTCTCGTTTTTGGGCGCCATCGGCAAGACTGAAGAGAACCTGGAAACGGCAGCCGGGGGAGAGCGTTATGAGTGGATGGAAATGTACGCCAAGTTTGAGCGCGAGGCCCGTGAAGAAGGCTTTGTGGAAATCGCCGACTTTTTTGCTGCTGTAGCCAAAGCGGAAGCGGCGCACGAGAAACGCTACCGGGCTTTGTCTGCCGAACTGCGGGAAGGGAAGATCTTTAAAAAAGAGGCAGAGGTAGCCTGGAAGTGTCGTAATTGCGGTTACCTCAGCGCTGCTGCCTGGGAAGCGCCGCATGTTTGTCCGGCTTGTGCCGTGGGGCGACGCTTTTTTGAAAGAGCCGATGCTTATTACGCCTAGAGTAACTTTAACCCTAAAGAAGGACGCAGAGCGGGAGTACGCTGCTGCGTCCTTCTTACGTACAGTTAAGTATGTTTTTTGTCCTGGGTTGGTTTTGCTTTGCCGGCGGCACCCTGTTCCGGGGCGATAAATTCCTGCGGTCCACGTACTCTGTTCTTGTCCTTATTGTCTGCTGCCCTGGAACCCATCTGGCGCTTGTCGTCCTGCTTTTTCAGTTTTCACACCTCCCGTGCTTTTTTGTATTTTCCCCGTGGCGTAAGGGAATATACAGAATGAAAACCTGATAACGGCAGGAATCACCCGCATGCTTCACGAATTATCCGGCAATGCCAGGCCGGAGGTGGGATTATGGTTAACCCAAAGCTGAAGGATAAGCTGGTGGATCAGCTTTTTCATGCCGTTTTGCTGCTGCGGGATGAAGAAGAATGCTACCAGTTTTTTGAGGATGTCTGTACCATGGGTGAAATCAAGGCTCTGGCCCAACGGCTCCATGTGGCGCGCATGTTGTGGGAAAGAAATACATACCAGCAGGTGGAGGAAGAAACGGGCGCAAGTACGGCGACCATCAGCCGGGTCAAGCGTTATTTGCAATACGGCGCCGGCGGGTATGGCCTGGTGTTGGAGCGCTTAAGCAAGCAGGAGAAGGTTTAGCGAAACGACAGGAGAAGGGTCAGCCAACGGGAGGAGAAGATGTGCGATTTGTTTTGTGAATTGAACGATGCTCAACAGGTGGCTATTGCCTGCACTGAAGGACCACTCCTGATTTTAGCCGGGGCCGGCAGCGGTAAAACAAGGGTCCTGACCTACCGGATCGCCCGTTTGCTTAGTGAGAAAGGGGTTGCTCCGCGAGATATTTTGGCGCTGACCTTTACTAACAAGGCGGCGGAAGAAATGCGGACCCGCCTGGATCAGCTGGCGGGTGATACTCGCGGGATGTGGGCAGGAACGTTTCACGCGGCCTGCGTCCGTATCCTGCGCGAACATGCCCCTGTTTTAGGTTATCAGAAGTCTTTTGTCATTTATGACGAGACTGACCAGCTTTCCTGTGTCAGGAGCGTAATCAAAGAGCTGAACCTGGACGACCAGCGCTTTAAGCCGCGTGCCGTTCTGCGTGCTATCAGCCGGGCAAAAAATGAGTTGATTGATGCAGACCGTTTTGCCGGAACAGCGGACGGCTTTTATCATAGCGTACTGGCCCGGATTTTTCGCGGATACCAGGACAGCCTGCTGAAAAACGGGGCGGTCGACTTCGATGACTTGTTGCTGCTGGTGGTGAAGCTGTTCCGTAAGTTTCCGGAAATATTAGCTCTTTATCAGGAAAGGTTCAGCTATATCCTGGTTGACGAATACCAGGACACCAATCACGCTCAGTACGAGATTGTCCGCTTGCTGGCCGGCCGGCACCGCAATCTGTGTGTGGTAGGGGATGATGACCAGTCCATCTACCAGTTCCGCGGCGCTTCCCTGCGCAATATTCTGGATTTTGAGCGCGACTGGCCGGAGGCTAAGGTTGTTCGCTTAGAGGAAAACTACCGTTCTACAGGCAACATTTTGGCGGCCGCCTATTCACTGGTTAGAAACAATTCCGGTCGTAAGGAAAAAAAGCTTTGGACCAGGCAGGCGCCGGGCGACCCAGTCTTTGTTTTTGCGGCAGCGGATGAACATGAAGAGGCACGTTTTATTGCCCGGGAAGTAAAGGCGCTGTCACAGGAAAACAGTCAATTTGCCGTACTGTACCGTACTAACGCCCAATCCCGGGTTATTGAAGAAGTTCTGATACGCGAAGGACTCCCTTACCGGATAGTGGGAGGGGTGCGTTTTTGGGAGCGCCGGGAGGTCAAAGACGTACTGGCCTACCTTAAAGTGCTGGACAACAAGGCGGATGACGTGAGCCTGCAACGGATTATCAACGTCCCGCGCCGCGGTATTGGGGCGACTACGCTGCAGCGCCTGGAGATGCTGGCTAAAATCAAGCAGATTCCGCTTTATCAGGCGCTGGAGCTGCCGGAAGAGGCCGGCTGCGGCACTTCTCCAGGCGGCAAAAAAGCTCTGATGCTCTATGTCTTGCTGGAAAATCTGGCACAGATGAAAGAGTACCTGGAGGTGGATGAGTTAGCAGGGCAGGTGCTGGAACAAAGCGGTATCTTGGCCGGGTTGCGTGCCGAAGGAACGCAAGAGGCTGCCGGCCGCGAAGAAAACCTGCGTGAGTTTCTTACAGTAGCCCAGGAATTTGTACGGACAGCGGAAGACAAGAGTTTGACAGCTTTTCTTACCAGGCTCTCCCTGCTGGAAAGCCTGGACGCCCTGGCTGACACTGATGCCCCCCAGCTCACGCTGATGACTTTTCATGCGGCGAAGGGGCTGGAATTTCCGGTTGTTTTTCTGGCCGGTATGGAAGAGGGACTGCTCCCGCACTTGCGGTCCCTGGAAACAGCCGACGGCGTGGAAGAGGAGCGGAGATTGTGTTATGTCGGACTGACCCGTGCCCGCGCCCGCGCCTATCTGACCTATGCCGGCGAACGCCGCCTGTTTGGGGCGGTTTTCCGCAACCTGCCATCCCGCTTTCTTTCAGAAATCCCAAAGGAGCTTACCTTCCCCGCCAGCCAACATCAGCCGGCGCCGCTGCAAACCGGGGACGGACAGGCTGCTGACCTGCTGGTGGGAGATGCGGTGGAACACAGCAAGTGGGGTGCCGGAGAGGTGCGCGCCGTTGAGCGGCTAAGTGACGGAGACACTGCGCTGACAATCTTTTTCCCCAGTTTGGGCTTTAAAAAAGTAATTGCGCGTTACGCGCCACTGCGCAAGGTAAATTGAGGTGCTTATCTTGAACAGGACGGCAGCGGAGTCCAGGGCCGCCAAGTTGCGGACAGTTATTGAAGAACATAACTGGCGTTATCATGTGCTCGATGCCCCGGTGATTCCGGACGCGCAGTTTGACGCGCTGGTCCGCGAACTGGCACAAATCGAAGAGACCTACCCGGAGCTTGTAACCCCCGATTCTCCGACGCAACGGGTTGGCGGGCAGCCGCAGGAGGGGTTTGCGCCGGTTAACCACCGCACCCCGATGCTTTCTCTTGACAACGCAACCGTCCAGGGCGACTTGCGAGATTTCAGCCGTCGCGCCAAAGATTTGGCGCCGGAGGCGGTGCCTGAATATGTGGTAGAGTTAAAAGTGGACGGGCTGGCCGTTTCCATGCAGTACGAGGACGGGCGACTTATCCGCGGGGCGACGCGCGGGGACGGAGAAGTGGGAGAAGATATCACCCACAACTTGCGGACTATTCCAAGCATCCCTCTGCGCCTGCGCCAACCTTTGACTCTGGAGGCGCGCGGCGAGGTGTACATGCCAAGGGCGGCGTTTTTGGCTTTAAATGAGGAACGGGCTGCCGGAGACATGGCACTGTTTGCCAACCCTCGCAATGCGGCAGCCGGTTCTTTGCGGCAGAAGGACCCCAGGATAGCCGCTTCCCGCAGCCTGGACATTTTTGTCTATGGACTAGGTTTTAGCCGGCAGGTTTCCCCGGCAACTCATGCGGAAGCGCTGGAACTGCTAAAAGCGCTTGGCCTGAGGGTTAACCCGCATATTTTTGTATCCCGTGACCTGGAGGAAGTAATCCAATATTGTGAAAGCTGGCGTGAGCGCCGTTTTGAACTGCCTTATGATGTGGACGGCTTGGTTGTGAAAATAAACGGACTCAGCTTACAGGAGCTTCTCGGGGCAACTTCCAAAAGCCCACGCTGGGCGATTGCTTACAAGTTTCCGGCTGAACAGGCGCTGACGCGTGTGGAAGGCATTGCCGTCCAAGTCGGGCGCACCGGTGTTTTAACGCCTATTGCTGTTCTTGTGCCGGTCAGGCTGGCCGGAACGGTGGTTAAAAGAGCCAGCCTGCATAACGAGGATATCTTGCGTGAAAAAGACGTCCGCATCGGTGACAGCGTATTGGTGCAAAAGGCTGGAGAAATTATCCCGGAAGTGGTGGAAGTGCTGACCGGTATGCGTACCGGTGGCGAACAGCCCTTTACGATGCCGGAAAACTGTCCTGCCTGCCGGGCGCGCGTTTCCCGCCTGCCCGGAGAAGTGGCGCTGCGCTGTACGAATCCAGCCTGTCCTGCCAAAGGCATGGAGGCAATAGTTCATTTTGCTTCCCGCAATGCGATGAATATCGAGGGGCTTGGGCCGTCCCGCGTGGCCCGTCTGCTGGAAGCCGGATTAATTACCGATGCCGCCGACTTGTACAGACTGCAGGACAGAAAGCCGGCGCTGCTGGTGTTGGAAGGATGGCAGGAGAAATCGGTGAACAACCTGCTGTCAGCCGTTGAACAAAGCCGGAGGCAACCGCTCTGGCGCCTTATTCATGCCTTAGGCATTCGCTTTGCGGGGGAGCGTACCGCCAAGCTCCTGGCGGAACACTTTAACTGTCTTGATGCGCTGCGGACCGCCCGGCCGGAGGAGTTGGAAGCAATTCCCGAAGTAGGCCCGAAAGTTGCGGGCAGTATCGTGGAATACTTCGGCCTCCCGTCAACGCATGATTTGTTGTCCAAGTTACGCGCTGCCGGTGTAAATTTTACCCAGGGCGCAAAAAAGGCAGTGAGCAGGCCGCTTGCCGGTAAAAAGCTGGTGCTGACGGGGACGCTGCCAAGCCTTAGCCGCGAGGAAGCGACACGACTTATAGAGGAGGCCGGAGGGATGGTTAGCGGCAGCGTCAGCAGGAACACTGACTACGTGGTGGTCGGGGAAAAAGCGGGCAGCAAACTGGCAGAAGCGCAAAAACAAGGCCTGCCACTGTTGGACGAGACAGGCCTGAAAGAAATCCTGGGTCAGGCAGGGCAAAAATAGACTCTCGGAAACCAGCCTTATTGGTCTTGCTTGATGGGTACAGGAAAAGCTAGGTTAATCTCGAAATCAGTCAAAAGAAATAGGGGTGGCGCGAATACATAAGACATCGAGGTGAAGGTGATGGATGAACACAGGTTGTTTATCGGTGGGCGGTGGGTTTCCGGCGGTTCGCTGTCCGAGGTTCGCAACAAGTACACGGGTGAGGCGATCGGCGCACTTCCCATTGCCACCCGCGCCGACGTGGAAGAGGCGGTGACAGCCGCAGAACGGGCGGCGCCGGCCGTGGCCGGCCTACCGGCGCACCGCCGGGCCGAGATTTTGGCGAAGACCGCGGCGCTGATTCGAGACCGGCGAGAAGAGTTCGCGCGCACGATCGCCGCCGAAGCCGGCAAAGCCCTGAAGTACGCGCGGATCGAGGTGGATCGGGGGATCACTACGTTTACGATTGCAGCCGAGGAAGCCCGCAGGCTGCACGGCGAGACGATCCCGCTGGATGCTGTCCCCGCGGGGGAGGGCTACTTCGGGTTTTGGGTGCGCCGGCCTGTGGGCGTCGTTGCCGCGATCACCCCATTTAACTTTCCTCTCAATTTGGTGGCGCACAAGGTGGCACCGGCGCTGGCGGCCGGCAACACGGTGGTTGTGAAGCCGGCGAACACGACACCGCTGACCGCGGTTAAACTGTGCCAGGCACTTGAAGAAGCAGGGTTGCCGGCGGGCGCGATCAACCTCGTAAACGGCCAGGGCGGGACCGTCGGCGAGTGGCTCGTCACCGACCCGCGGGTGGCGAAGGTGTCGTTCACGGGCAGTCCCCCGGTGGGGGAACGAATCCTGTCGATAGCGGGGATCAAGAAGGTCACACTGGAACTGGGGAACACCTCGCCGGTGATCATCGCACCGGACGCGGACCTGGACCACGTTGCCAAGCGGTGCGCGGTCGGCGCGTACTACAACTCTGGCCAGGTCTGCATCTCGGTGCAGCGCATCTACTGCGAGCGGGCTGCCTACGAGCCTTTCGTGGAGCGGTTCGTGCGGGCCAGCGAGGAGATGGTGGTGGGTGATCCGCTGGACGAACGGGTCGACGTGGGGCCAATGATCGATGTCCGGGAGGCGGAGAGGATCGAATCGTGGGTGCAAGAAGCGCTGGCCGGAGGCGCGCGGGCTCTCACTGGGGCGAAGCGCGAGGGAGCGGTCTATCGGCCGACGGTGCTGACCGAAGTGAGGCCCGAGATGAAAGCAGTAGCGCAGGAAGCGTTCGCACCTGTGGCGTGTGTGATCGCCTGCGACGACTTCGACGAGGCCCTGCGGCAGGCGGACGCGACCGAGTACGGTCTGCAGGCAGCGGTGTTTACGCGGGACCTGGACCGGGTCTTCCGGGCAATCAGCCGCCTGAACTTCGGCGGGATAATCGTCAACGACACACCGGCGTTCCGCGCCGACCACATGCCCTACGGCGGAACCCGCCGCAGCGGGCTGGGGCGGGAGGGCGTACGGTTCGCGATGGAGGAGATGACGCACATTCAGATGGTTGCGATCCGCCTTGCACCATAGTCACAAAAGATGACGCGTCAGCTTGGATGAAGCGGGTGGACGGAACGCAAATTGCGGATTAATGGTTGTTACCTAAAGCGGGAAGGTAGTTACCATTTCCTTTGGATCAATAATTAAGTATGGTGTGCCTATAACTATGAAAGAAATTATGGGACAGGCGAGGCAAGAACGTAGAGAAGGAAATTGACTAAATTTACAGAATACTTGATTTGCCGGGAATAATGTCGGCAGGTGCTGTTGAATATTGCATACAAACTTTACGATGAGCCACGCCCGGGGGCTTAACTAAGGAGGGTCATCAGCAGGCATGACTAAGGCGGGTGATTTGCTTAGGTCCTGGCAAGCCATCAGCGGCGGAAAAAAGCTTGCACTCATACTCATGATTTTAACCCTGCAGGCAGCCACGGGTTTTTTTGTGTTTTACACCGGCGGCACCAAGTATGTTTTCACTCATTCAATGTATCTGCCGATCATTATTGCCGCTGTTTTGTATAAGACAAACGGGGGCATTCTTGCCGGTCTGGCCGGAGGGGTTATCCTGGGGCCCCTGATGCCGCTTGATGTGGCCGCCGGCCAGATGCAGGAGACGATAAACTGGCTGTACCGGACAGTTTTCTTGGCCGGCGTCGGAGCAGTAACAGGGTTTGCTTTCCATACTCTTGACCGGGTAAATATTGCCCAAATGCAGTTGATTGCAGAAACAGAGTCCCTAAGGCAAAAAGCTATTGCAAGACAAAACCTGCTGACTACCGTTATGGAGCGGATAAACGACGGATTTGTCGCCCTGGATAAAGACTGGCGCTATATTTATGTAAACAGTGCTGCGGCAAAAATGCTCCGGTGTAATAAACCGGAAGACCTGTTGGGGAAACAAATCCGAATAGAGTCTACGGAGAATGTTGGCCTGTCTTTTTACCAGGCCTATCGTAAGGCGATGGAAACCCAGCAGCCGGCTAGCCTGGAGGAATATTATGCGCCATGGGAGAGATGGTTTGAAAACCGCATCTATCCTTCGGCGGAAGGGTTGACCATTTACTTTTCCGATATCACTGAGCGTAAGCGGACGGAATTTGCGCTGCAGCAATTGAATGAGGAACTGGAGCTGCGTGTCCGCGAGCGCACCAGGCAGTTGGAAAACAAGAATCGGGAAATGGAGTCGTTTGCCTACTCGGTTGCTCATGACCTCAGAGCGCCTTTACGGGGGATTGATGGCTACAGCCGTTTGCTGCTTGAGGATTATACGGAGTGCCTTGACGAAAACGGGCGTGTATTTTTGCACAACATCCGTCAATCAACATCCTGGATGAATCAGTTGATTGACGATATGCTGGCTTATGCGCGCCTTGAACGGCGCCCATGGACGGTAAGAAAAACAGATGTCAGGGGGCTGGTGACGTCTTTGCTGGACCGCTATCAGACACAGCTGCAGGCAGGCGGCGTAACGGTTTCTGTTCAGCTGCCCGACGTTGTTTTGTTTACTGACGGAAACGCACTGGAGATGGTCCTGCGCAACTTGTTGGACAACGCTCTTAAGTTTACCAGGGAAACGGCAAGGCCGGTTATTGAAATCGGAGTCCGCGAAACTGAAAATTCCCATATCCTCTGGGTAAAGGATAACGGAATTGGTTTCGAGGAGAAATATGCGGAGCAGGTCTTTGAAATGTTTCAGCGTTTACACAGGCTGGAAGATAACCAGGGCTCAGGGATAGGGCTGGCCATGGTCCGCAAGGCTGCGGAGCGGATGGGAGGACGTGTTTGGGCGGAAAGCAGACTAGGGCAGGGGGCAACTTTCTGCCTTGAGGTCCCGAAACAGGTGGTAAACAGAACTGCTTTGGATGCTCAGAGAGATATATAACCCCTTCGGAGAGGCGGCGCTGAGATGAAGGTTCTTTATGTCGAGGACGATAGTCGTGACACCGACTTGCTGCTTAGAAAGCTAGCCAGGGAGTCCCCTCATATTTTGCTTGCGCTTGCCTCTACGCTGCAGGAGGCCCGCAGCTGCCTGTCCGCTGGCAGGACATTCGATGCGGTCCTGCTCGACTTACACTTGCCGGACGGCAACGGGCTGGAGCTGCTGGCGGAGATCCGTGAAAAATCGCTCCTGTTGCCGGTAATTGTCCTAACCGGAATGGGGGATGAGGCAGTAGCCGTTGCCGCCTTTAAGGCCGGGGCAAATGACTACCTGGTCAAACGGCCGGGATATCTTGACTGGCTGCCCCAGGCCTTGGAGACGGCTGTTTCCAGGTTTTGCGCGGAGAAGTCCCGCAATGAACGTCCTATTACAGTCTTGTACGTAGAGCACAATCCTGTGGATATTGAGCTGACCCGCCGCCACTTGTCGGTCTATGCACCCCACATTCACCTGAAGGCAGTTTATTCCCCCAAAGAGGCGCTGTCTTTGCTTCACCCGGCTGACGGACAACCGGGAAAATATGACCTGTTGCTCCTTGATTACTGTTTGCCGGGGTTAAGCGCCTTGGATGTACTGAAGGTGCTGAGGCAGGAATTTAATTCAACGCTGCCGGTAGTGCTGGTAACCGGTCAGGGAGATGAAAGAGCAGCTGTCCAGGCGCTTCGCCTGGGAGCCTCCGACTATCTGCCGAAGCGTCAGGACTATTTGCTGCAGCTGCCCTCGGTCCTGGAAAGCGCTTTTTACCACACTGAGCTGGTGCGTGAACAAGCCGCCCTCCGTAAAAGCGAAGCTCGTTTCAGGCGTATGGTTGAGAACGCGCAGGATATAGTCTTCTGCCTGCAGCTTTATCCAAAGCGGCATTTTGAGTATATCAGCCCCGCGGTTACAGCGATCAGCGGCTTTACCCCCGAAGAACATTATCTCGATTTTGACTTGCTGTTAAGAGCGGTATATCCGGAATTCAGGGAGACGCTAAACGCTGCCCTTGGGGGAAAGGTCTCTATTGACAGGCCGCTTTCCTTTCCGATTGTCAGCAAAGCAGGCCGCCTGGTTTGGCTGGAAGTGTGGGGATTGCCGACATATGACCAGGCGGGCAGGCTTACTGCCCTCGAGGGTATTGCCCGCGATGTTACCGAGCGGAAAGAAGCAGAGCAAGAACTGTTACAGAGCAGGGAGCAGTATAAAAAGTTGGCAGACAGTATAGCGGATATGTTTTACGCGTTGGACGAACGGCTGTGCTGCACTTTTTGGAATAGGGCCTGCGAAGCGCAGACCGGGCTGACCTCGCCGCAGGTAATAGGACGGACAATATTTGAGATTTTCGGAGAAAATGAACCGGCCCAACAGCTTGCCCGGGAGCTTAGGAAGTCGCTGGCAGATCAAACTCCACGAAATTTTGAACTTATCTTTCCTGCGGCTGAACAGAGGCGCTACCTGGATGTTACAGCCTACCCAATGGGCAAAAATCTAACCGTGTTTGCCAAGGATATTACCGGTAAAAAGCTGGCGGAAGAGGCGCTTAAAGAAAGTGAGACGGTAAAAAGTTCGATTATCGAGGCAATCCCTGATGTCCTGGTCCGATTCGGAAGGCAAGGCCAGATTCTTGACCTCGTGACTGATGAACGATACAGATTGCGGCTGAAGAATCACTATTACCCTGGCGTCAATCTGGCGGAAATGTTGCCGCAGGACTTGGCAGCTTCGCGGATTCTGTTCTGCATTGAGGAAACCCTGGAAACAAATGAGGTGCAATCCACGGAATATGCTTTGGAGACTTCCACTGGCAGCCGGGAGTTTGAAGCAAGATTCAAGGCTTGCGGACCAGACGAGGCCGTGGCCTTTATCCGCGAAATCACAGACCGGAAACGCTATGAGGAGCAGTTAAAATATTGCGGTTTATATGATCAGCTGACCGCAATTTACAACCGGGCTTATTTTGAAGAGGAGCTCCAACGTTTAAGCGGCGGCCAGGAATTTCCTGTGGCTGTTATTTCCGTTGATTTGAACGGTCTGAAATTGATTAATGACACTATGGGCCACGAAAAAGGCGATGAGCTGTTAAAAACCTGTGCCTGTATACTAAAGCAATCATTGCGGGGCAGTGATGTCCTAGCCCGGGTGGGAGGGGATGAGTTTGCCGCTATCCTTCCCCGCACCGGACAGCAGGCTGCAGCTGATGTGGTGGCGCGCTTTAATGAAAATATTGCCCGCTTTAACCAGGAGCATCCAGAATTCCCGCTCAGTGTTTCTGTTGGGCTGGCAGTTGCGGACAAGTCAGAAACCCCGCTGAAAGAAATTCTCAGGCGCGCTGATGACCTGATGTACAACGATAAACTTATGCACAGCAAAAGTGCCCGCAGCCAGATTCTCACGGCTCTGTTAACCGCGCTGGCAGAGCGGGACTATCTTACCGAGGGACACGCCCAGCGGTTAACCGATTTGTCGCAGAAATTAGGGGAACTGGCAGGTCTTTCGGCTAAACAGCTTTCAGCCCTGGCGCTGTTGGCGCAGGTTCATGATTTGGGTAAAGTTGGCATACCGGATCACATCCTAAACAAAAAAGGGAAACTAAATGACGAAGAGTGGAAAATCATGCGCCAGCATCCCGAAAAAGGCTATCGCATCGCCATGTCTTCTCCCGCTCTGGCGCCGGTGGCTGACTTGATCCTTAAGCATCACGAAAAGTGGGACGGTTCCGGCTACCCGTTGGGATTGGCGGGCGAGGATATACCGGTGGAATGTCGCATTCTTGCCATTGCAGATGCGTATGACGCCATGACGAATGACAGGCCTTACAGCAATGCAAAAAGCAGAGATGAAGCTCTGGAAGAAATAAAGCGCTGCAAGGGAAGTCAGTTTGATCCGAAATTCGCAGAGTTGTTCATATCATTGTTTTAGCTCTTTGTGTCAAGTGGCGCGACAACGCAGGAAGCGGTTTAAAAGCAATTGGTAACGTCGTAGTTGCATTGCTTTCACTATTTCTTTATGTTATAAATAGGATTAGTGCCTACAGTTGCGCCAGGCATGCCCCATCCCATTTTACATAAGGCAAGGATGGCGCAGCCCGGGTGATGTGTAAAAGCGGCAAACCGAAGACAGGAACTCTGCAGCCGTCGGTGCCGGCGGCGATGTCTACAAATGCCGGAGGTGATAGATATGCGCTACGAGGGAGCGGTTTTCAGGCCGCCCAGTGAGGCTGGGAGCCTGATTATTCAGGCCACGGTAGGCTGCCCGCACAACAAATGTGCTTTTTGTGCCATGTACAGGAACAGCAAATTCAGAATACGTCCCGTCAGTGAAATTAAGGAAGACCTGGATATGGCCCGGGACTGCTATGGCTCCGGTGTCCGGACTGTTTTTTTGGCTGACGGCAATACTGTGGTGATGAAGACTGCTGATCTGGTCGAAATTTTAACGTATGCCAGGAAACTGTTCCCGCATCTGGAGAGAATCACTGTCTATGGGGCTGCCCGTTTTATTATCCGCAAATCTTTGGATGAATGGCGAACGCTGCGCGAGGCTGGTCTGTCACGCCTGCATTCGGGGATGGAATCCGGGGATGACGAGGTGCTCCAGCGGATTGATAAGGGCGCCACGTCGGAGGAGATTATCCGCGCGGGACGCCTGGTCAAAGAAGCGGGCATCCAGCTTAGCGAGTATATAATCGTCGGCGTGGGAGGACGGGAGCTCTGGCGGTGTCATGCTGTGGGGAGCGCACTTGTTTTAAATGCCATTAACCCGGACTTTATTCGCCTGCGCACCTTTATGCCGGTGCCCGGGGCGCCGATCTACGACCTGTGCAGGCAGGGCAGCTTCGGGTTGCTCTCTCCTTTCGAGGCATTACGCGAGACGCGTCTGTTCATTGAACACCTGAACGGGATTGAGAGTGAACTTCTCAGTGACCATGTCTCTAACTACTGGAATGTAAGCGGAAAACTGCCTGACGACAAGGAAAAGATGCTGGCTGAAATCGACCGGGCGCTCGGGATGGATGAAAAAAGTTTCCGCAGCCCGGAAGCCTGGTGCCTGTAATGCCAGCTGCAGGAATACACAAAAGGTTTATTGGCAGAGCCATACGCCAGTGTAATTCTTGGTAAAGATACACAGGGAGGTTTGCCGGTGAAGATTACCCGGGAGGAAGTGGCCCATGTAGCCCGTCTGGCGATGTTGGAAATCTCCGAACAGGAGATAGTGCAATACACGGAACAGCTGAACGCCATCCTGGAATATGCGGACAAGCTGAAAGAACTGGAAACTGAAAATGTCGTGCCGATGGCGCATGTTCTGCCATTGCACAATGTGTTCCGCGAGGACGAGGAGCTTCCCTGCCTGTCGCGGGAGGCAGCGCTTGCCAACGCTCCCGCGGAGGAAGACGGGATGTTCCGCGTGCCGCGCGTCATCGAGTAGGGGGGCTGGCAGATTGTTTGCTGAGATGACCGTTGCTTCCGCTTTAGAAATGTTGGGCAGGCGTGACATCAGCGCCTGTGAGCTGACGGCGGCGGCGCTGCAACGAATCAAAGACACCGATGAGGTTATTCGTGCTTTTGTGACGTTGACGGAGGAAAAAGCCATGACAGCGGCGGAGGAGGCTGACCGGCAGCGTACCGCCGGCGCCGCGGCAGGAGGGCTTGCCGGCATTCCCATGGCGCTCAAGGACAACATCAGTACCAGAGGGATCCGCACAACCTGTTCCTCCAGGATGCTGCACAATTTTGTCCCTCCCTATGACGCCGCCGTTACGGAGTTGCTGGGCCAAAGCGGTGCCGTTCTGCTAGGCAAGACCAATCTTGACGAGTTTGCCATGGGCTCGTCCACGGAGCACTCCGCATTTTTTCCCACGCGCAATCCCTGGGACACTGAACGGGTAGCCGGCGGGTCGAGCGGTGGTTCAGCGGCTGCGGTAGCCGCCGGACAGGCGCTGTTCGCCTTGGGCTCAGATACCGGCGGGTCCATTAGGCAGCCGGCCGCGTTTTGCGGAGTGGTGGGGATGAAGCCGACTTACGGCCGTGTCTCCCGTTACGGCCTGGTGGCTTTTGCTTCTTCGCTTGACCAGATTGGCCCGCTCACGCGGGATGTGCGTGACTGTGCTATGGTTCTTTCCGCTATCGCTGTCCACGACCGGCGCGATTCCACGTCGGCTGCTGTGGAGACGCCCGATTACACTGCTTTTCTTGAAGGCGGCGTCAGGGGTATCAGAATTGGTGTGCCGCGGGAATACTTTGCCGCCGGCATTGACCAAAACGTAAAAAACACTGTCCGGCAGGCCTTGAGAGTGCTTATCTCTTTGGGCGCCGAGGCAGAGGAGATTTCCCTGCCGCATACGGAATACGGCATCCCCATTTACTACCTGATTGCCCCGGCGGAGGCGTCAAGCAACCTGGCCCGCTACGACGGCGTCCAGTACGGCTTCCGGGCCGAGTCCGACAGCCTCTGGGAGCAGTTCAGGAAAACGCGCAGCCAGGGCTTCGGCGCGGAGGTAAAGCGGCGGATTATGCTTGGCACTTACGCGCTGAGTTCAGGGTACTACGACGCCCATTACCTGAAGGCACTGCAGGCACGGACACTGATCAAACGTGACTTTGACGAAGCTTTTGCCAGGTACGATGTTCTTCTGACCCCAACAACACCGACGGCAGCCTTTCCGGTCGGAGCGGTGGAAGACCCGCTGACCATGTATATGAACGACATCTGTACCATTCCGGTTAATCTGGCCGGCCTGCCGGCGCTTAGTCTGCCCTGCGGCTTTATTTGCGGACTGCCGGTGGGAATGCAGTTAATTGGCAGGCCTTTTGACGAAGGTATGCTCCTGCGTGTGGCCTATGCTTACGAACAGCACAGCGGCCTTCAAAAAGAAAGACCTCAGCTCCCCAGGCAAAGGGGGAACAGTCAGTGAGCAGCTACGAGACGGTTATCGGTTTAGAAGTGCATGTGGAGTTGGCCACCAAATCCAAGATCTTTTGCTCTTGCCCGACGGCATTCGGCAAGGGCGCCAACACGCAGGTTTGTCCTGTCTGCCTCGGTTTTCCGGGTACGCTGCCGGTGCTGAACAGGCGGGCAGTGGAGTACGCCCTGAAGGCTGCGCTGGCCCTTAATTGCCGGATACCCTCTTTTGCCAAGTTTGACCGCAAGAATTACTTTTACCCGGACCTGCCCAAGGCGTACCAGATTTCCCAGTACGACCTGCCGCTGGCAGTGGAGGGATACCTGGAGATCGGGATGGAGGGGAAGGTAAAGCGTATCGGTATCACCCGCGTCCACCTGGAGGAGGATGCGGGTAAGCTGATTCACTCCGGTTACGGCGACTACTCGCTTGCCGACTACAACCGCACCGGTGTTCCGCTGCTTGAAATTGTCTCGGAGCCGGACCTCCGCTCCCCGGAGGAGGCTAAAGTTTATCTGGAAAAGCTAAGAAGCATCATCCAGTACAGCGGTGTCTCCGACGTGAAAATGGAGGAAGGGTCATTGCGCTGCGACGCCAACATTTCCCTGCGGCCGGCCGGCAGCAGCGCTTTTGGCGTACGGACGGAGATAAAGAACATGAATTCCTTTAAAGCGGTGCAGCGCGGCCTTGAATATGAAGTGCAGCGCCAGGGCGCCGCTCTTGACGCCGGCAGGCAGGTGATACAGGAAACGCGGCGCTGGGATGAGGACAGGGAACTTACTTTTCCCATGCGTTCCAAGGAAGAAGCCCATGACTACCGTTATTTTCCTGACCCGGACCTGGTGCCGGTAATCATTGATATCGACTGGGTGGAAGCGATACGCCGCTCGTTACCGGAGATGCCGGATGAGCGCCGCAGGCGCTATGTCGCGGAACTGGGCCTCTCGGAGTATGACGCTGCCGTGCTTACCGCTTCCCCTTCTTTGGCTGATTTTTTTGAAGCAGCGGCAGCCGCCTGCCAGGAGGTTAAGGCGGCGGCTAACTGGCTAATGGGGGATATTACCAGGCACCTGAAAGCGATGGGGCTGGAGATTCGGGAAACTAAACTGACGCCGTCACATCTGGCAGAGCTGCTGAAGCTGCAGAATGAGGGGACAATCAGCGGCGCACTGGCCAAGACTGTTCTGGATGAGATATTTGCCACCGGCAAGAGACCGGGGGAGATTGTCAGCGAAAAAGGCCTGTTCCAGATTAGCGACAAGGCCGCCCTTGGCGCCATCGTTGACCAGATTATCGCGGAGAACCCCAAGTCGGTGGATGATTACCGCGGCGGCAAGGAAAAGGCGCTTGGTTTTCTCGTGGGACAGGTGATGCGCCAGTCCAAAGGCAAAGCAAACCCCGAGCTGGTAAACACACTGCTGCGGGACAGGCTTGGCTAGCTATGCGTGCCATATCCGGAAGGGAAAATCATAGTTCTAAGAAGCGTTTGCCAGGTCAATCATCCTGTGACAGATCCGTTGAATCAGCTTCTCGTCGTGACTGGTCACCAACATGCCAAGACGGCGTTCAGCGGCGACCCTGAGAACTGCCTGCCAGATTTGCGCCTGGGTAACGGCGTCAAGCATGGTGGTCATCTCGTCGGCCAACAGGTAGCGGGTCCCGGGGCCGAGGGCACGGGCCACGCAAAAGCGCTGCAGTTCGCCGGCGGACAGTTCGTTTGGCCAGCGCTTCAGCCACTCATTATTGATGCCCAGCGCCAGCAGCAGCGATTCATCCGGAATGTAACCCTCGCGGAGCGTATCAAGCATTTGCCAGCGGGGATTAACCGCCTGTTCCGGGTGTTGGCTGATAAGCTGAACAGGGCAATATCCGGAGGCCGGCAGCGGTTGCCCGTCAAGGGTGATTCTGCCGGCCTCCGGGCGCTCAAAGGCGGCCAGCAGGCGGGCCAGAGTAGTTTTGCCGCAGCCGGAAGGCCCGGTCAGTCCGACTATCTCGCCCGGCAGGATGGACAAATTAAGATCACGCAAAATCCATGGCCCGGACTTGTAACGGAAACTGACGTTTATTGCCTCAAGCGGCATGGTGACACCTGGTCTCCCCGCCACGCAAGGGACGCAGCTCCGGTTGGACGGCTGCACAGTCCGGGGAGGCAAACGGACAGCGTGGAGCAAACAGACAGCCTTGAGGCAGATCATCGACGGAGGGCTGGGAGCCGGAAAGGGGCCGGAAGCCGTTTTGCGGCAAAGCCCGCCATAAGGCTTTGCTGTAGGGGTGGCGCAACAGCTCGCCCTCACCGCAAAAGTCGGAGACCGGTGCTGTTTCCACAGTGCTGCCGGCGTAAAAGACGGCAATCCGATCAGCTGTTTCCAGCGCGGCGGTGATATCATGGGTGATAAGCATAACAGCCCGTCCTGCGGTGCTCAGCTCCCTAAGGTGAGCCAGCGTTTCCCTGACTATCGCGGAATGCAGACCCGGCGTCGGTTCATCGGCGATGATGAGGCGGGCGTTGCCGGCCGCGGCGGTGGCGACGAGCACGCGCCTGGCCATTCCTCCTGACAACTGAAAAGGGAACAGTTGCTCTGTCCCGGCCGCCAGGTGGTAGCGGCTGAAAATCTCCCGTTGCACTGCCGCGCCGTTCCCATTGAGAGAGCTTGAACGTACCTGCGCCCCCACTCGCATCAGCGGGTCGAGGAAGTTGACCGACTGGGGGATGAGCGCAATTTCTCGACCGCGCAAAGTAGCCTGACGCACCGGGGTCAGATGCTCGCCCGCGTAAATCATCCTGCCGTCAACGCAAGCGTTGCCGGGCAGGATGCCGAGGATGGCGTGGGCCAGCAGGCTCTTGCCGGAACCGCTGCCCCCGACTATGGCCAGCATCTCGCCGGGTCTGACGCTGACACTTAGATCAACTATGGCCTGGATAGTCTTTTGTCTGAGACCGCCGGTGTACTGAGTAAAAGATACGGAAAGGCCGGATACTTCCAAAAGAGGTCTGACGGCTTCTTTTGTCATGAGCACTTCCCTATTGCTCCTTTCTTATTCCCGGGCGCTGCGCGGGTCATACAGCAGCCGCAGGTTGTCGCCTAGGATGTCAAACATGCGCACCATGACGAGCAGGGCGAGGCCCGGGAAAAAGGCCAGCCACCAACTTCCCGCGGAAAGATAGTGCATCGACTCAGATAGGATAACACCGATAGCCGGCCGATGCGGCGACAGGCCAAACCCCAGAAAGGTAATGGCTGCTTCATGCAGGATGGCGTGGGGGAAAAGCAGAAGGAAGCCGACCAATAGCTGGGGTTTAAGGTGCGGCAGGAGATGGCGGGTGGCCACCCACCAGCGGGAACGCCCCAGACGGCGGGAAACAAGCACGAATTCCGCAGAGCGGAGTTGCAGCACCTCGGCACGCAGCAGCCGTGTCAAAGCTGGCCAGTGGGTGAGAGTCACCCCGGCGATTACCCCTTGCAGGCCACCGCCGAAGACAAAGGCAATCAGGATAATCAGGACCAGATGGGGCACCGCCAGGAAAAGGTCGACCAGCCAGGTAATGATGGTATCAAGGCGCTTGCCCCCCAGGGCGGCAGCCAACCCCAGCACAAGGGCGATAAAGGCGCTTATGCCGGCAGCAGTCAGCCCTACGCCAAAACTTAAAGAAAGTCCCTGAACAGTGCGAGCCAGCATATCGCGGCCCAGCCAGTCGGTGCCCAAAGGGTAGGCCAGCGAGGGTGGCATGTTCCTGTGGTTCAAGTTGACAGACAGCCCCTCTTCGCCGAGGAACAGCGCTCCGCCCAGCAGGACAAATAAAAGGGTGGCTGCCAGGGCAATTGTCAATAAAGTGTGCTGCCGGCGGTTCAGGCGCCGCCGGTTGGAGTTGCGGCAGGGCAGGGTATTAACGCTGTTCACAGGGATCTCCTTTCAGCCGGAGGCGCGGATCGATCAGCCGGTAGAGCAGCTCTGCGGCAAGGTTGCCGGAGAAAACAAATATGGCGCTGAAAATGACCACCCCCAGCAGCAACGGAACATCGCCCCGCAGGCCGGCCTGCACGGCTGCCTGCCCGAGGCCGGGGTAGGAAAAGACTTGCTCGGCCAGAACTGAGCCGCCGAAAAGTTCGCTGAAAGAGGCGAACTGCAGGGTGGTAACAGGCAAAGCGATATTGCGCAAACCGTGCCGCCGGAACAATTGCAGTCCGCTCTCGCCTCTGGCCCGTGCAAACAGCACATAATCGCTCTGCAGCACTTCCACCAGCTTTTGCCTGGTATGCAACGCCACGCCAGCCACACCGGTGATGCCGAGGGTCAGGGCCGGCAGCAGCAGGTGGTGAACGCGGTCGGCCAAAGTGACTTCATGGGCGGGTACCCCGGCGGGTACGCCCAAGCCAACCGGAAACCAGCCCAGCCAGACGGCAAAGGTTAACAGCATTAAAAGACCCAGCCAAAACAGCGGGGTGGAGGCCAGGGTGAGACAGTACCACTTAATCAGCCGATCCGTCCAGGTACCCTGCTTCATGCCGGCCAAGGTGCCCAAGGCAAACCCGAAGATGCCGGAAAAGGTCCAGGCGGTGAGCATCAGTGCCAGGGAAGCGAGAAACCGTTCGCCGATGACATCCAGCACCGGACGGCGAAAAATCATAGAAACCCCCAGGTCACCGCGCAGGACAGCCATGCTCCAGCGTGCCAATCGCTCCGGGAGCGGCCGGTCGAGGCCCCAGTACTCGGCGATTTTAGCCCATTGTTCCGGTCCGACTTTCAGCATATCGGCGCCAACATAAGCCCGTACCGGATCAATCGGTGAAGCCTCGAGCAGCAGGAAGGAAAGCACTGACACCGCCGCCAGTAGTGTAAGCAATCTTAAAATCCTGCCGGTCAAAAACAGGAGCATAGTTATTCCTTCCTGCGCCATTCGGTAATATTGGCCGTCACCGGCCAGCCGTGGCCGTGTGGTTGAATCCGCTGCCGACCAAGGTCCAGCCCTTCACTGACAAAATACAGGTGGTCAAGATTTACCAGCCAGGCCCAAGGGGCATCGCCTCTGGCGCTCAAGCCCGTCTGCCCGTCCCATTGCGCTTTCTGCCAGTAGCGGTTAGCTTCTTCTTCGCTGGTTGCGGCCAGCGCCTTGGCCATATACCCGTCAACAACGCTGTTGCTGTAAAAACCGGCGTTAAACCAGCCAATGCCGCGGGTTTCGCTGCTGTACAAGTTATACATTTCCAGCGGGTCGTGGCTGCCCCAGCCAAACAGGACCGCGTTGGCGTGCATCATTGCCTGAATGACCTCCCAGCTCTTGCCGGCCACGTCGATTTTGATGCCGAGAGGCCGAAGCTGGTCGGCGACCGCCAGGGACAGACCTTTGCGGGTCAGATCGGCGGCAGGGTAAACAAGAGTGAATTGAGCCTGCAGGTCACCTTTTTCCAAGAGACCATCGTTACCGGATTCTTTCCAGCCCGCGTCCGCCAAAATCTGCCGGGCCAGATCAATGTTGGCGTCCTGGATGACTGTTTCAGGATTCCACCAGGGCAAGCCGTCGCTTGAGGAATAAGCCGGCGAGCCAAAGCCGCCCAAAACACCGTCTGCCAGAGCCTGGCGGTCGATGGCTATATTGATGGCCCGGCGGATGGCCAGGTCAGCGGTCACGTCGTTGCCTACCGGGTGACCGTCTTTAGTCCTTCCCCCGGCGGCAACAAAGGGGAACATGATGCCGCGATTGTCAACGCTGTCCAGGGCCAGCAGGCGCATTCCCGCTATCTCCTGCCGGGCGAACGCTTCCGGAACGGCAATCAGATCTGCCTGGCCTGCCTTGGCGGCGGCCAGCGCCGCATCGTCAGACATGAAAAGAAAGGTTATTCTTTGGAAATACGGTTGTTGGCCGTGGTAGAGAGGATTAGCCTCCACAATCAACTGCTGGCCCCTGTCCCACTGCACAAATTTGAAGGGGCCGGAACCCAGCGGCCGGACAGCATAATCGGGGCCGTGGGCATGCCTGGGGACAATACCGATGCGTGCCAGCAGGTTTACGAAGGTTGATTGCGGCTGGTTAAGCCTGAATTTTACCGTTTGGCCGTCTACGGCTGCTACACTTTTCATATTATTCAGGTCAATAACCGCCCCGCTCCTGGCGGCGGCTGAAAACGTGTAAGCTACGTCTTCTGCCGTGAGGGGCCTGTCGTCCGAGAACTTTACGTCGTTGCGCAGCCTTACTGTCCATGTTAACCCGTCGGTACTTATCTCATGCCCGGCAGCCAAGTCGTTGACCAGGGTCAGATTATGGTCGCGTGCGAGCAGCGTACTCTGAAACAGGGGCGAGCCGTATGCCCCCCATCCGGTGGTCGGGTCAAACCCCGCCTCCGGCTCGCCTCCGATGGCGACGACCAGTTCATTTGCAGGGCGCTCTGCTCTTTCTGCCCTGTTTCTGACGCCCCCGCAGCCGGCGGCAGAAAGCGCTGCCAGTCCAAGCAGCAAGACAGCTAGTGCTATTTCTTTGCGCATGCAACTCATCTCCTTGTGTCATATTAGTCGAAATATATATAAAAGGCAAAGCCATTGTCTGAAAAAGGCTGATGCAAAGACCAGCCAAAGTAAGGGAGGGAAAAAGTCGGTGTTATCAATCTATAAATCGTAACACCAAAGAGTAATAGGCGTAACACAAAAATTCGCAAAGTAACACTTTGGGATATTTGTTTCGGTCTCAACTCAAGTATTCCTGCTATTGAGCAAAAAATATTTTTCTGCAGGATTACAAACGCTGCCGGACAAACTCTATGGTTTTTTCTGCCAGCCGCAAAGCTTCTTCCGCCGGTTTTCTGGTATAAACTTTGGCCGGGATGCTATCGGGGATTCCGTTAGGGTAACGCGTGGGAATATAGTAGCCGTCCAAAATGGCGACTTCATCTCTGAGTGCGGCAAAATCCGCCTCGAATTGCTCTGCCCAAGTAGCCAGAGATGTCACGGAATGGCCGGTAACTATCTTTTCCCCGTGGGCATAAAGAAAAGCCTTAATAGCTTTTTCTGCTACCTGCTGAGCGATAAAGCACGCCAAATGATATACCCTGTTATCAAACAAAACCTGCGCACCAATCAAATCTGCCTCGGATTGCTCCAGCCAGCGCAGGCCTTCCTCTTTAGAACTCCGCTTCATAAAGTGTTTTCCCCTCCCGTAACGCGTTTTTCAGAAACATATTGCTTTCCTTCATCACGTCAAATTCTGCGGGAGTATAAACTAACAAGTCAACGGCCGCCCGCGGCCTGATTTTTTTATACAATGCGGCGATCCTGTCGGGAAAATTGTCTTCGCTTTGCATAACTACAATCAAATCGAGGTCACTATCCAGCCCGGCCTCCCCGCGGGCCGATGAGCCAAAGAGGATAATTTTTTGGGCTCCTATAACTTTTAATTCTTGCTGAATCCTGTCCAATTCACTACGGAGAAGAGCAGTGTTTTTCTCCCTGCGCATTTCCAGCATATTTTTCAAGGCGCCCACCTCAACCGTATTATATCCCATATGACTGGAAATGTATAGTAAGTTAGCGTCACATGTTGGTCTGAGCAAATACATAAGAACGCCCTGTGCGGGCGTGCTTCTCAGCTGCCGGCCAGGGCGACTGCTACTTTGTTGGTAAGCGCCTGCGGGGTGAACAGGCGGTAATCAAGGTCGGGGAAAAGGTTGTTTTTTTCCTGCAGGCGATGCAGGTATTCGGGGGTAATGCGCTGACTGCGCAACTGTTCATGCAGCCGCTGGAAGCAGACCAGATGGTCCTCGGCCCTTTGGCGGGCATATTGAACCATGGCGCCGCCGGTCATCATAAACGGCCAATCACTGGCTTGAGCCAGCAGCAGTTCCCTGCCCAGCTGGTTTAAAGCCTGCAATTGCACCCCCGTGGCGGCCGGGAAATCGGCGGCGGCCCGGATCATCTGCTCCGCCGCCTGGTGCAGATGACGGTACAGCCAGTCGTTGCTCTGGTTAAGCCAGACCTCGTGGTAACCTTTATCGCCCCAGCTGGAGGAACTGGGTTCAGCCTCCTGCAGAGGCAGACCAAGGTTCAGGTATTCGCTGGGCGTAATCGGCCGAAAAACCTGCTGGTCGCGGTCGATTTTGCGAAACAGCTGGTACAGCCAGTCTGGCCCTTCGTACCACCAGTGGCCGAACAGCTCGGCGTCGTAAGGCGCCACGACAACAGGCGGCCTGCCAAGTGCGCCGGCCAGGTGCTCAACCTGGCGCTCGCGGTTGAACATAAAGTTGGCGGCGTGTTCAGCCGCGCGCTGCCGCGCCCGGTCCGGGTTATACGGTTCCTTGTGGTCGGTTTTACCGGTTATGCGATAATATTTGAAGCCGGTGTGCAGGCGGATGCCGTCCGGATGAATGTAAGGGCCGATATATTCCAGCGGCAGGTCAAAGCCGATATCGCGGTAAAAGTCGCGGTAATCAAAATCGCCCGGGTATCCTTCAGTTTTGCTCCAGACCTGCTTGCCCGATTCCGGGTCGCGGCCGAAGGCGGCCACGCCGGCAGGCGTGAGCAGCGGGCTGTAAACTCCAAAGGCCGGCCGCGGTTTGGCAAATAGGATGCCGTGAGTGTCCAGGAAAAAATAATGCAGGCCCAGTTCCCGCAAAATTTCATCCAACCCGTATTCAAAGGCACATTCCGGCAGCCAGATGCCGGTCGGCGCCTTGCCGAACAGGAGGGTGTGCTGCTCAACAGCTATCGCCAGCTGGGCATAGACCGCTTCCGGTTGTGTCCAGAGCAGTGGCAGGTAAGCATGCGTAGCCGCACAGGTGATAAGCTCCACTTTGCCGGTGGCGGCCAGAGCCCGGAAATGCCCTGCCAAGTCGCCGCGACAGGTGTGAAAAAAAAGTTGATGAGCGTCCCGCAGGCGATTGCGGTAGTTTTGCGCCAGCGGTGCAAAATTGGTGTCACCGTCAGTTCGCGCCACTTCCTGATCGGCCAGCTTCAGCAGTTTTTCCAGGTATCCACGGTATTTCTCCTGCAGGTAACCGTCTTGCCACATGGCTGCCAACGTGGGCGAAAGGGAAAGGGTAAGGCGGAAATCGATGTTTTCTTCGTGCAGTTTTTCCAGCACGGCAAGGAGAGGCAGATACGTTTCAGTCAGGGCCTCAAACAGCCATTTTTCCTCCAGCGAAAAAGCGTATTCCGGGTGCCTTACATACGGCAGGTGCGCATGCAGGACAAAAGCCAGGTAGCCTTTGGGCAAATTTATCATCCTCCGGGTTAATTTTCTTGGTACAGCGGCAGATATGAAGACAGTCCCTGTTGCATGCGCCGGTAATATTTGGATTGCCAGAAAGCAAACATTTTCCAGCTGGGATCGATAACGCCTGACAGACAATCCCGCGGGGTGCGTACCATGTTGGAGGAAGCGAGCGGGACAAAACGGCTGCCGGGCAGAAGTTTGCCAAGTTCCACACGGTAATGGCAGTCAGCGTGGCTGACAGGGATATGCCAACCGCCTGCGGCAGGGTTGATTTCTGTGTCAGCCGCACTTCCCAGGTCCACGTTGTAAACCCGCAGGAACAGCGGCGCTGCCGGCCAGGCAGGGCCGTATTCTTTGTGTCTGGCTGTATCAAGTGTGGGAGTGACCTCCCAATAAGCAAACAGAACGTGTGGTTCTCTGGGCATCAGTACGATGCCGTCCCTCCCGTAAGCTGCCGGCAATGTCATTCCGTCAGTCAGTTCCTGGCGTCCCAGCCTGTGCATAAGGGCCTCCTGATTTGAGTATGTTAAGAAATGGGTAGCGAGCAAAAAATCCGCTTTAGATTCAACTTTAATTATTAGCGGTTTACCGGCATATTATTCCTTGAACTATAGGGGGAGCAACGGATGACCAGACCATATTATGACATCTCGCCTCAGAGTTCCGTCTGAGCAGGAACATTATTACAGGGGGAGGTGTGCAGTTGGAGCAAGAGAAGAAGGCTGAACTGACTCTGATCCTGGCTCTGCACAACCATCAGCCGGAAGGAAACCTGCCGGAGGTATTCACGCGGACTTTTGAAGCGGCGTACGAGCCTTTTATCAGCGAGCTGGAGAATTTTCCCGGGCTGAAAGTTGTTCAGCATTATTCCGGGATTCTTTTGAACTGGCTGCGGCATCACCGTCCGCAATTTATGGAGCGGCTGCGGAGGCTGGTTTCCACCGGTCAGGCGGAGATGATGGGAGGTGCTTTTTACGAGCCTATCCTGGTCATGGTGCCGGATGACGACAAAACCGGGCAGCTGGAAAAGCAGCAGCGCTTTATCCGGGAGCATTTCGGGATTGAAGCGGAAGGAGCCTGGCTTGCGGAACGGGTTTGGGAGCCGCACCTGGCGAAGCCGCTGGCGCAAGCCGGCATCCGCTACACTGTTCTTGATGATGCTCACTTTCACAATATCGGTTTCTCGGCAGAGGATACCCTTCATTACTTCGTAACTGAAGAAGGGGGGCACAAACTGTTCATTTTTCCGATCAGTGAGAAAATGCGCTATCTTGTTCCTTTTGCTGAACCGGGTGAAGTAATCACCTACCTGCGCTCCCTGGTAAAGCCCGGAGAGAAGCGGTTGGTAGTGCTGGCCGATGACGGAGAAAAGTTTGGCTCCTGGCCGGGAACTGCAGAGCGCGTGTACCGGGATAAGTGGCTGCATACTTTTCTTAACCTGGTAATGGAGAACAGCGGCTGGCTGAAAACAGCTACGTTCCGGGAATATCTGCAAAGCACCCCGCCGAAAGGAGTCGTGTACCTGCCGGCTGGCTCCTACCGGGAAATGCTCCAATGGTCGGGAGGTTTTTGGCGCAACTTCTTCGTCCGTTACCCGGAAAGCAACCATCTCCATAAAAAAATGCTGCATGTGCACGAGAGGCTTTCCCGGCTGCCGGAGGGAGCAGACAAAAGCAAAGCAAGGGAATACCTATGGGCCGGGCAATGCAACTGCGCTTACTGGCATGGCGTGTTTGGCGGGCTGTATCTTAATTTTTTGCGCTCTGCCCTGTACAGCCGCCTGATTGCTGCCGAGCAGGCGGCTGACCGTGCGCTATACCCTGATGGCGGATGGATGGAGATAGAACAAAAAGATTTTGATTACGACGGCAACGAGGAACTGATCATTAACGGGCCGGACCTCTGGCTGCTGCTGTCCCCGTCCGGGGGCGGGGCCATGCTGGAACTGGACTTTAAACCCCGTCACTTTAACCTGCTTGATGTGCTGACGCGGCGCCCCGAGCCGTATCACTGCAATATTTATGAACTGACGGAAGGCCACTGCCGGGCGGAAGGAGTGCAAACCATCCACCACCTCGTCCGTGTTAAGGAGCCCGGATTACAGGAGTTATTGGTTTATGACTCATACAGGCGCGCGTCGTTGTTGGATCATTTTTTTCAGCCCGGCACGCTGTTAGATAATTTTATCAGGGAGCCTGCTTCTGTGGAGGCCGGCGACTTTATCGGCCGGGAGTACAGAGTGATAGAGGCGAAAGCGGCGGAGGGGACGGCCCTGGTGGTATTAAACCGGGAAGGGACTGTGCGTGACAACGGAAGAACCGCTTCTGTAAGCTTGACCAAGACCGTGAAATGTACAGCACCCGGCCGGGAACTAAGCTATACATATCTTCTGGGCAATACGGGAGAAGAAGTGCTGCGCAGTGATTTCGGAGTGGAATTCAATATCAATTTTCTGGCCGGCAACGCCCCTGACCGTTACTACTATTCGCCGGAGCAAGAGTTTACCGGGCGCTGTCTTTCCTCCAGCGGCGAGATAGGGCCGGTAAGCCGCTTTGGGATGGCAGACGAATGGCAGAAAATCAGAAGCGAGTTTTCTTTCGACAGGCCGGCCATGCTCTGGCGGATGCCCCTGTTGACCGTTTCCCAATCGGAAGAGGGTCTGGAGAGCGCCTACCAAGGGTCGACCGTAATTGCCTGCTGGCCGCTCTGCCTGGCACCGGGGGAAAAGTGGACGGTCACCATCAGCCAGCAATTGCTGGAACTGCCGGGAGACGTGAATTAATGGCTGCCAAGACGCTGTTTATTGCTTTTATCTGGAATCAGCACCAACCATTTTACCAGGATACAATAAAAAAGGAGTATATTATGCCTTGGGTCAGGCTGCATGCCACCAAGGATTATTACCAGATGGCGGCCATCCTGGAAAGCTACCCGTCCGTCAGGCAAACCTTCAGCCTGACGCCCTCCCTTATCTACCAGCTGGAAGACTATTTGCGCGGTGCTGACGACTACTACCTGCGGGTGATGAAGCCGCCGGCGGAGCTTACCAAGGACGAAAAACGCTTCCTGCTTCAGCACTATTTTGATATCCACTGGGAGCGGGTAATCGCCCGCTGGCCCCGCTACAACCAACTGCTGGCCAAACAAGGCCGCAGCAAAGAACCTGCTTCCGTGGAGAAGGCCCTAACTCGCTTTGACGAACAGGACTATCTGGACCTGCAGGTCTGGTTCAATCTAGTTTGGATTGACCCGGAACTGCGCGAGCAAGACCCGGCTCTGGCAGTATTGCAGAAAAAAGGTAAAGATTTTACAGAAAATGACAAGAAAACAGTACTGGAAAAACAGTGGGAAATTATGAGGCGCGTGGTTCCCGAGCACAAGCGGCTGGCGGAGAGAGGTCAGATAGAGCTGATAACTACGCCTTATTATCATCCCATCGTCCCTTTGCTCATTGACAGCCGCAGCGCCTGGCGCGCCTCTCCCGGGCTGCCGTTGCCGGAAACTTTTTCGTACCCTGAAGATGCTTTCGAACAGACTGCCAGGGCAATTAGCCTGTACCGCGGTCTTTTCAAAGCTTGCCCACAAGGTGTCTGGCCGCCCGAGCAGGCGGTCAGCCCTGACGCCGCGGCACTATTTGCGGATTTAGGTTTCCTCTGGACGGTCAGCGATGAGAGTATCCTTGCTCATTCTCTGCATACTGAAATCTTCAGGGACAGCCATGGACACGTGCTCAACGCCGACCTGCTTTACCGCCCGTACCGGCTGCGGGTCTTGGGACGGGAAATAAATATTATTTTCCGCGATCATCATCTCTCGGACCGTATCGGCTTTGTCTACCACCACATGAACATCGGGCATGCGGTTGAGGACCTCCTGCACCGGTTTCATAAAATCCGGGAAAGTGTGGCTCACTGTGCCGGTGCACATTTGCTGACGATTGCCCTGGATGGAGAAAATGCCTGGGAATGGTATCCGGGAGACAAGCAGGAATTTCTGCACCGGCTTTACCGGCGGCTTGCTGCAGAGCCGTTGCTGCGGACGGTGACAGTAACAGAATTCCTCGAAGAGCATCCGCCGGAAGCTGAGTTGCATTACCTGCACAGCGGTTCCTGGGTGGATCACAGCATGGTCCGTTGGATTGGCAGTCACGCCAAGAATAAGCTGTGGCAAATGTTGCTGGCAGCCCGCCGCATACTGGAGGAAGTGAGGGGCAAAGTCACTCCGGAACAGTTGCAGCGGGCCAGGGAGAATCTGATGATTGCCGAGGGCAGCGACTATACCTGGTGGGTTGACAGCATGCCCTATTATCTGGCCGCGCCTTTTGAGGCCCTGTTCCGCAAGCATTTGGTTAATGTCTACAACGAATTGGGACTTGTTCCGCCTGTGGAACTGGAGCAAGCGGTTATTAAACCGGAGCATGAAGAGCCGTCTTGGATGGATGACCCGCTCGCCGGACCCACACCCATGGTTCAGGCAAAAATTTAACCTCTTTGACGGAAAATGCAGGAAAAACCAGCCTCGCGTCGAATAGCTGGCAAAGTCAACAGCATTTTGGGGGGACGCCGGACAGTGAGTAAGCGCGAGACAGACTATCTGCGGCTGCAGCAAGAGTTGTCGGCGAGAAAAATCCGCGGAAGCTATATTTTTGCCGGCAGTGAAGACTTTTTGATGGAGGAGGCGGCAGAGGCCGTATGTAAATGTTTGTTGCCGGCAGAGCAGCGTACTGCCGGTTTTTGCCGCGCTGACGGCCGGGAACATACTTTGGAACAGGTGCTGGATTTGGCCGGAACTGTTTCCCTTTTTACCAGTACGCGCCTGGTGGTTGTTCCTGACGCGCCATATTTCTCTACAGGGCAGTCTCTGAATAATGGCGGCCTGGACAGGCTGTTGAAAGGTGACGCTTCAGAGAAGCCGGACTCTGTCATCATCTTTTTCGTTCCGGAAATTGCGAAAAACATCAAAAGCTACAACCGTTTTGTTTCTGCCGGTACCGTGTACCATTTCCAGCCACTTAAGCGAGGGGAATTGTTCAATTGGCTGCGTACCAGGCTGTCAGCAAACGGCAAGGTAGCGCGACAGGAAA
The DNA here is from genome assembly GCA_018725565.1 of Bacillota bacterium. Taxonomy (GTDB): domain Bacteria; phylum Bacillota; class Dethiobacteria; order Dethiobacterales; family Dethiobacteraceae; genus HKB214. Next base: position 104,606 of record QLUR01000004.1, read on the forward strand.
CGCTGACCCTGCTGGTGGAACGGGTGGGACGTGATTTGCGCCGCCTGGCCTCCGAACTGGATAAGCTGATTACCTATCTCGGGAATGAACGGGAACTGGATGAACAAAGTATTCTCATGGCTTCTGCCCGCACCCTGCAGGGAGATATTTTTGCCATGACCGATGCGGTTGTCTTTGGCAGGACGGCCAAGGCTTTGGTCCAATTACAGGATTTACTCGCTTCCGGCGAACCGCCGCTGCGGATTCTGGCGATGCTGGTTCGTCAATTCCGGTTGCTTGGAGAAAGCCGGGAACTGCTGGACAGGGGATGCCCCCCGGGTGAACTGGCTGCCCGTCTCAGTCTGCACCCCTACGCTGCCGAGGTGTTGGCAAGGCAGGCACAACAAGCAGAACAGTCTTGGCTTAACAGGTGCGTAGACCTTTTGCTGCAGGCTGATTTAGATATAAAGCGCGGGCGGGCCAACCAGAAGCTGATACTGGAAACGCTGATAATAGCACTTGGGAAGACGCAAAAAAGTGCTTGACAGGGCATCACAACTTTGTTATCCTGAGAATCCTGACTTTGACAGCTCAACAGAACAAAAAGAGGCCGCGACCCTTGCAAACAAAGGGATTGCGGCCTTCACGC
>QLUR01000040.1 GCA_018725565.1 Bacillota bacterium
GCGCGCTTTGCCGCAATCGCCGCCTTTGCTGACATTGGCGACTTTGTCGAACAGCCGGTCAAGACATATTCCAGCGGCATGTTTGTGCGCCTGGCATTTGCCGTCGCGGTGCATGTGCAGCCTGCTATTTTGGTGGTGGATGAGGCGTTGAGTGTCGGCGACATTGCATTTCAAAACAAGTGCGTACTGAAAATCCGGGAGCTTCGCGACCAAGGCGCGACACTCCTGTTTGTGACTCACGATTTAAGCACCATGCAGTTGATTTGCGACCGGGTCGCATGGTTGAGCCGTGGCAAAATCGTCATGATTGGTGATCCGGTCACAGTCTGCCAAGAGTATTACGTTGCAACCACTGGCGTTCAGACCAGTGCCAACATGCGCACCACCGTCATTTCCCAGAAAGAGACCGGGATGGCGAAATTCATTGAAGTCGCACACGATACCCTCATAAGCGCCGAGAAACCCGTGTTTAGCGTCGGCGCTGCAATCCGGTTCAGACTTGCCGTGCAAGCGGCAAAACCCATTGGCAGCACCGTTTTCGCCGTCAGCATCTTTCGCGCCGATGGCGATTGGGTTATTGGGCAGACGAGCCTGGAAGCGGGCGTGTACTGGGAGCCACAAGATGTGGGCGGTATCCAGCGCGGGAGGTTTGTGCTGCAACCCAACTGCCTGGCGCCGGGTGACTACCTCGTGGCATTCGGGGCGTACTCAGAGGATCTGTCGGTGTGCTATGCGTTATCCGACCTCGGTGCTCCTTTCTCGGTGCGCTGGGATTTTCCGACTTGGGGTAAATTTATCCATCCTTGCCAATGGATTCCAGTAAGCCAGGGACACGGCGCACCATGAATTCCGATATCCGTTCAGCTCGCGTGGGCATTTCACGCATGAAATCGGTCGACGTGGACTCCTCCGATCAACATTTTATCGTGCTTAGTCTCCTCCATAAGTGGCTCGAAGACCTGGCACTGCCGCACGCCAGCGGGGTCATGCTGGATTTTGGCTGCGGCGGCCAGCCTTACAAGACACTGTTCGGTTCACGGGTCGCGCGTTACATTGGCGCCGACGTTGCGGCATCCAAGGATGTCCATCTTGACATCGAAATGGCACCGGGTGAGCCAGTGCCGCTTGCCGATGCCAGCGTAGACACGATCCTCTCGACGCAGACCCTTGAGCACGTTTATGATTTTCAATTTTATATGCGCGAATGTCATCGTCTGCTCAAACCGGGCGGCATCCTTATTCTTACAGTACCCATGCAGTGGCGGGTTCACGAGGCGCCCTGTGACTACTGGAGATTTACTCGCTACGGAGTGGCGGAACTCATGGCACGCAACGATTTAGCTGTAATCAACATCACGCCCTGTGGCGGCGTCTGTGCTCTTGTTGGCCAGATCGTGAATAGCCATCTTGCCGTGCATCGACGCGGGAGCAAGTTGATTTACCGATTCATCAATCGTCTGGCGCTGGCGCTGGATCGCCGGTTTCCCGACGCGGACGAGACGCTGCTCTGGATGTGCCTGAGTCAAAAGCCGCTGAGTCAAAAGCCAGAGTGTGTGCCGCCTGCCGGCAAAACTGCGTCGACAACCTCCTTACAGTCAGCGCCATGAAAAAGAAGCTGCCCCAAAACATCAAACACGAACATGTTGTGCCGGGGCCATCAGGCGCCACCAGGCCGGGGTGTCCGATCTCGAAATCGACTGAAACCGTCCCACTGTGTCAGGTGGACGGTTTTGATATTTGGCGCTGCCCAGAGTCGGCGACCGACTTCGTGTGGCCCATGCCAGATGACAAGACTCTCAAGGATTTGTATGACCGCGCGGCTTGGTTCGAGGGCGGCGAGCGCGGTGGATACGACGACTACGACGCACAAACAGAGCCGTCTTTGCACTCGGTCAAAGAGCTTCTGGATCGCTTTCCTGAAGGCGGCAGTGAGTTGTCTGTTCTCGACATCGGCTGCGGCTATGGCAGCCACTTACGCCTTGCCGCCGACCGGGGCTGGCAGTGCTTTGGCATCGAACCCTCGGTTCACGCACGCGACATCGCACGGCAGCGTCATGGCGATCGACTGACCGTGGTGGAGCGCGCCGAGGATCTCCTGCCAAAACGTTTTGACCTGATCATCATGTTCGAAGTCATCGAGCATCTGCAAGACCCCTATCCATTATTTTTTACCCTGTTTGGCAGGGAAGCGATTGGGCCAGAGACGTTGGTGGTTATCAGCACACCCAACGCACGCAGCACCGAGGCCGTCATTGATCCCGGCGGCTGGCCGTACCGGCATCCGCCGTCGCATCTGGTCTTCTACTCGGCGAAATCATTACAAGTATTGCTGCGCCGTTTGTTGTTCAAGGACATCGGTATTCGTGGCATTGTTCAATTGCCCGCGCGGCAGGCGGCACGCTTCGACGACGAACAACCCTCGATCAATGACGAGTTGAGCGGATTCCTCGGCATCGTCGCCGAGGCGCGTGGCAGCGATTTCAAGGAATTCATGCATGAGCGATACGTCCCGGGATCGTACTGGAAACTGACGGAATACGAACATCTTCCGCGCTACGGCCTGGCGGCCCAACTGGCCCAAGGCGCGCGAGTGCTTGACTTCGGTTGTGGCACCGGTTACGGCACCGCCTTGCTTGGGGAAGTTGCGGCATCGGTAGTCGGCATGGACATCGCCGCGGAAGCCATCAAATGGGCCAAAGAGACGCATCGCAACCCCAATTTGATCTTTGACCAGCGCTCCGATCTTGGCCGCGGGTTCCCGCCGGGCTCATTTGATCTGGTGACGTGTTTCGAGATGATCGAGCATGTCGACCATGCAATGCAGTTGGATACCATCCGCAGCATCGCACACCTGCTGACACCGGGGGGCAAGCTGGTTATTTCCACGCCGGACCCACAGTTCACGGCGCCGTATGGGGACAATCCGTACCACCTACGCGAGATGACGGAACCAGAGTTCATGGAGCTGTTGCAAGAGGGCTTCAGGCACGTGACCATGCTCAAGCAGTGGGTGCGTCCAAGCGTCCTCATCGGCATGCAGTCGATACCTGGCGTTGAACCGGTCATGTTCGGCGCCCTCTCCAAAGCGGTATCCGCCGATTCACCAGTTGGTTTTGTTGCGATCTGCTCAAATCAACCGATTGATAACCCACTTCAACTGTGCCAATTCGACACATCGGCCGATTTCAATCGCCAGACCCTTGAAACAGAGCACCGATTAAACCGTCTTCGCTTCGAAAATTTCACGCTGACTAACGGCAAGCAATGGCTGTCGTCGCAACTCGCGGCATGGGAGAAGATCGCCGCCGAACGCGAGCAGTCCATCACCGCGCTGCAAGCACAGGCGCAAGACCTGCTCACCGGCAACGCCTGGCTGTCGTCGCAACTCGCGGCATGGGAGAAGATCGCCGCCGAACGCGAGCAGTCCATCACCGCGCTGTCCTCCCGCCTGCATGAGACCGATGAAAGGCTAGCAGCGAGCGAAGCCATTCTGAACAGGATTCGCAAGCATTGGGGAATGTGGTTCGTCAACTTCTTGTCAAAAAAGAAACTTTTTAATCATGGCGGGTGATTTCTCCGCCGCTTGCGGCGGGGCAATTTATCCACATCCTAAAACCGAGGGCAGCCAATGTCATACAGACAAAAAGTATTCTTAAAGCAATTTAACAAAGATGAGTTTGCAAATTTTCGCACCAGCTACGAGTCGATAAATCCAGATCGGCCCATTGAAACGGCGCATGTCAAGTATGAGGACACTGACCCAAGGTTTAGAAAGTTCATTGAAGGAATAGACGACTCAAAACGATCGTTTGTGGATGAAATTCTTCCACATCTAGGCCTATTCTTGCATGGCCCGTTTCCTTTGCCGGGCAAACGCGTAACGACAAGCGCCTGGGACTGTCGCGGTAAATTGGGGGCGTATAAAGCCACCGGGGTAATCCCGAAACTTGCCGAATCACGGGTTCTCGATATCGGCTGCAATGCAGGCTATGACACATTTCTCATGAGCGCCTTGGGTGCGATTGAAGCCGTGGGACTTGAACCCCATGGTTTCTATCATCAAGCCTGTTTTCTAAACGCTGTTTATGACGTGCCCGGGGTCAGTTTTATGAACCTGGGGTGGGAGGACCTTGACCCGCGTTATTTCGAAGGCTTTGATTTTGTGAACTGCCAGGGTTTGATATATCACGTTAAGGAACCCATGCTGCTGATTGAAAAGCTGGCTTCAATAATGCGGCCTGGCGCAACACTACTGATGGAGACACACGTCCTTGCCGAGGCATCTACCCAATCCCAGTTCATTGAAGGTGCATTTTGGGGTGACGAAACCTATTGGTGGGTTTTTGGCGCTGAGTGCCTCATGGGCATGCTCAGGTCTGCCGGGTTCAAAGATGTGCGCATGCCGTTAAAAGCTGACTGCGACAGCCGTAACCCGCTTAATCCTCGCATGACAGTTGAAGGCCATCCGGCTGGCGCTCGTGCATGGTTCGTGGCGACAAAAAGCTAGTCGGACTGTCAAGTGATCAACTATTTATCTCCTGACTTTACGGATCTGCCTGGCCGCAGAGCTTTGCCGCGCAACTACACGCGCGGTACCGTGGCTGGCGAACACCTTGACGTTTCAATCATCACACCCTATTACAACACCGAAGCGTTCTTTGTTGAAACATTTGTATCGTTGCAGGCGCAATCATTACAGAACTGGGAATGGGTGATTGTGGACGACGGTTCCACCGATCGGGAATCCGTGAACCGGCTTGCCAATGTCGCGGCAAAAGATAGTCGCATCCAGGTAATCCGCCAAATCAATGCCGGGCCCGGCGCAGCGCGCAATACGGCGGTCCGGCATGCGACAGGCCGCTATATTTGTCTGCTCGACAGCGATGACATGGTCGAAGCGACCTACCTTGAGAAAGCCGTTTGGTTCCTTGATTCAAATCCAGAGTTCGCATTCTGCAACGCGTATAGCGTTGTATTTGGTGATGAGGAGTATCTCTGGACTACCGGGTTTGAACGAGGCAAGGCCCACGTACAAGCCAACAGTGGGCCACCCATTTCCGTGATTCGACAGTCTGCCTATGCGGACTGTGGCGGCTTCGACGAGTCCATCCGGTTTGGCCATGAAGATTGGGACTTTTGGTTGGCAATGGCAAAAATCGGCCACTGGGGTTACACGATTCCAGAGTTCCTGCAGTGGTATCGCAAGCGTGGCAGCGGGCGTTATGAGGAGATCATGCGGTCCGGCAATGTGAACGCTGAATTTGCAGCGATGCTGCGCCAGAAATATGCTGGCCTGGACAAGCACTTTCCAGAGCCTTGCCGACGGCACCCGCAGCCCTATGAGTCCATCGAGACGACTGCGCGGGTAGCCAACCCATTGGCAGCCAACCCGTCAGGACGGCGGATTTTGTTCATCGTGCCGTGGATGGTGACGGGTGGCGCCGATCGCGTGAATCTTGATCTGATTGCGGGCTTGACCGGTAAAGGGCACGACGTCACGGTTTGCGCGACATTGGCCACGGACCATCATTGGGAGCATCAGTTCAGCCGTTTCACGCCCGATATCTTTATCCTGCCAAACTTTCTTCGGGCATCTGACTATCCGAGGTTTTTGGCCTCCCTGATTCAATCCCGGCAGATTGATACCGTCGTTATCACTGGCAGCACCATTGGCTACCAACTGCTTCCCTACCTGAGGTCCGTATCACCCGGCGTGGCGTTTGTTGACCTGTGCCATGTTGAAGAACCGCATTGGTTGAATGGCGGGCACCCGCGCTTTGGCGTTGGCTATCAGGATGCGCTCGATCTCAATATTGTTACGACCCAACATCTGGCCGAATGGATGCAGGGACGCGGCGCCGATGGCGCACGCATACGCGTGATGTACACGGGCGTTCGCCCAGCGCAAGCAATTCGCTTGGCCGAGGAGCGCAACCGGATACGGGCCGAACTGAACATTCTTGCGGATGTGCCGGTGATTGTTTTTGCCGGACGGCTTTGTGAACAAAAACGTCCGGCCCTGCTGGCCGAGATTCTTAATGCAGTGCACGAGCATGGCCTCTCCTTCCGTGCCTTGGTTATTGGCGATGGTGAACTCAGGAATGAGTTCGAAAAACTACTCCGCAAATACCACCTGACTGACCGCGTGCAAATGCTGGGTTCGGTTGCGCACCAAAGATGGCTCGAAATTCTTGTGGCATCCGACATCCTCTTGATGCCTTCTCAATACGAAGGCATTTCAATCGCATTGCTGGAAGCCATGGCGGCGGGTGTCGTGCCGGTCGTGGCAAAAGTTGGCGGACAGGAAGAAATTGTCTGCCCGGCAGCGGGCGTGTTGATTCCGCGCGGCGTCAATGAGCTGCAAGAGTATCTGGATGCCATTCGCCGCCTGCTCGCCAATTCCGTGGAGTTGCAGCAAATGTCGACGCAGTGTCGGGCGCTGGCTGCGTCGAAATTGTCATGGGCGGGCATGGTCGATAATTTTCAGGCGCTCTTGGACGAGGCCCATCGGCTCGGGATTGACCAGCCGCGCTATCCGATCAGCCCCGGCCTTGGGCGTGAGCTGGCAACCATGGCTCTGGAAAACAAGCGCCTGGCCGATGCCGTTGACTGGCTATGGCATACCCAACCAAATTCAGCAACTACCATTGCGCGCACCCACACCCGCCTCAAACTGGCGGAACTGATCACAAGGTTTGCTTTTGGTTTGAGTCGAACCCAATGGGGTCATAAAATGATACAGAATCAGCATGTAAAAGCCGTTGGAAAATGGCTCCTGAAACAAGCGTCGAAACAAGGGGCCGCATGAAAATCGTGATATTTGGCGGCGGCGGCTTTATCGGTTCAACCATCGCCGACCGTTTGCTGCGCGACGGCCACGAACTCAGGATTTTTGAACGTCCGCGCGTCGCGCCCTACCGCAAATTCAAGGCAAACGAACGGGTCGAATGGATTTCAGGTGATCTGCAAAGCGCCCACGATGTGAGCGCAGCCATTGACGGTGCCGGGGTGATACTGCACCTGATTTCCACCACCCTGCCAAAAAATTCAAACGATGATCCGGTCTATGACGTGCAGAGCAATGTGGTGGCGACACTGCAAATGCTCAACGCGATGGTGGCTCAAAATGTCCGCAAAATTGTGTTCATCTCTTCCGGCGGCACGGTTTACGGCAATCCGGTGTATTTGCCCATTGATGAAAAGCACCCCACCGATCCGCTGGTTTCGTACGGCATCACCAAACTCGCCATAGAAAAATACCTGCACATGTTCGAACGCCTGCATGGTATCAAGGCAATCTCCCTGAGAGTTGCGAACCCCTACGGTGAGCGTCAGCGCATCGAAACCGCACAGGGTGCCGTTGGGGTTTTTCTTCACCATGCCATCAAGGGCGTCCCTATAGATATTTGGGGCGATGGCAGCGTTATTCGGGATTACATCCATGTGAGCGACGTGGCGGAGGCTTTCGTTCAAGCGGTGGAATACTCCGGGCCAAAAGGCGTGTTTAACATTAGCTCGGGCCTGGGCACCAGTTTGAACGAGTTGATTGGCATGATTGAAGCCGCACTGGGCAAACCGGTCAGGCGCCGCTACCTGCCGGGTCGCCCGTTTGATGTCCAGGCCAGCGTGCTGAGCAATGTATTGGCCCGTGAAGAATTGCAGTGGGCGCCGCTGACATCCATGCAAGTCGGCATAGCGCGCACCGCGCGGTGGATGGCGGCGGAACTGGCCTCTTGAGCCTGCCGAGCGCGGCGATCCCATGAGAATCTTGCTGACTGTTCACCAGTTTTTACCTGACTACGCAGCCGGCACCGAGATCCTGACCTGCTCGGTGGCCCGCGAGCTCCTGGCGCGCGGGCACGAAGTTCATGTCTTGACAGGGTTTCCGACCGAGCACGCGTTAAAGGATGAAGAGCGCTGCGACGAATACGATTTTGAAGGCATTCACGTCTACCGGTTTCATCATGCCTGCACCCCGCTGGCCGGGCAAGGCTCGAAGATCGCGCTGGGTTATGACAACCACCTTGCCACTGCGTATTTTGGGCGAATTTTGCAGCGCTACCAGCCGGATGTGGTGCATTTCTTTCACCTGAGCCGGCTCGGCGCCGGGTTGATCGAGCGCGCTGCACAGGCGAAAACACCCGCCTTCCTGACACCCACCGACTTCTGGGCCGTTTGCCCCACGGCGCAGCTCTTGTTGCCAAACAACCGCTTGTGCCAGGGACCGAATGCGCAGGCGGGGAACTGCGTCAAGCACCTTGCCCAGCGCACCCAATCAGGCCCGGTCGCAAAAGTTGCCCGGTGGCTGCCCGTTCCCCTGGCGAACCTGCTGGTGCGCCTCACGCGGGCCGGCGTGTTGCCGGCTTATCCGCACCAGGCAGAAGTCGGGGCGATCAGTTCACGCCTTGGCGCCAGCGTGGCCCGGCTCAATCAGTTAACAAAAATCGTCGCGCCCAACCGCTTCATGCGCGACCTGCTGGTGCGGCACGGTGTGCACCCGCGGCGCATCGTGCAAGCGGCCTTCGGCATCGATGTGACGGGGACCGCAACACCGGCGCCGCGCGCACCGCCCCGGCAACCTTTCCGGCTAGGATTTATCGGCACACTGGCGCGGCACAAGGGCTGTCACGTCCTCATGGAGGGCTTCAAATCCTTGCCGCCCGGCCGCGCCATCCTTAAAATTTACGGCAACCCCATGGACTTCCCTGACTATGCCGGCGAACTGAAACATCAGGCCGGCCATGATCCGGCCATCGAGTTTTGCGGTGTTTTCCACAACTCCAGAATAGCGGAAGTCCTGGCAAACCTTGATGCGCTGGTGGTTCCCTCCCTATGGGTCGAAAACAACCCCTTGGTCCTTTACTCTGCCCAGGCGGCCAGATGTCCTGTTGTAGCTTCTGATTTCCCCGGCATCTCCGCAGTCATCCGGGATGGTGAAAACGGCCTGCTGTTTGAGGCAGGGAACGTGGCGGCCCTGGCCAGGCAGCTATCCCGCCTCATCGACGAGCACGGCCTCGCGGAGCGGCTCTCCGCCCATTGCCGGCGACCGAAAGCGACGGCCGACTATGTGGATGAGTTGCTGGATATCTGGAAAACGGCGTGAAGCGATGTAAGCGTGGTAGGAGCAGCGCGGGTTATGTTGAAAGACCTGAAAATCATCTAGCCGGCCTCCAGCCGCCGCAGTAGCGGCGGGGTTAAAGTGAGTTTGCGAACTTGCGATAACCGAAGGAGACCGGCGATGAAATATAGCGGAATTGACCTGCATTCAAACAACAGCGTGGTGACGGTGACGGACGAAGAAGACCGGGTAGTCGCGGAGAAGCGGCTGCCGAATGACTTGGCGAAGATACTGGGATTTCTCATGCCATGGCGAGAAGAATTGGCGGCGGGGGTCGTGGTCGAATCGACCTTCAACTGGTATTGGCTGGTCGATGGCCTGCAAGCGGCCGGCTTTGAGGTGCATCTGGCCAACACCATGGCGATCAAGAAATATGAAGGGCTCAAGCACAGTGGCGACGAGACCGATGCGCGTTATCTTGCCCACCTGCTGCGGCTGGGGATACTGCCGACGGGCACCATCCTGCCGCCGGAACAACGCGCCGTGCGCGACCTCGCGCGCAAGCGGATGCAGTTGGTACGCAGTCGCACTGCGCAGATCCTCGCTGTCGAGAACATCACGGCGCGTCAACGGGGCGCACGGATCATGCCGAGACGCGAGACGTTCGGTGCGTCGTTCTTTGATTGGGATGCAGGAAATCGTCATCGTGTTGCCGCCTTTCTGCGATTAGCCGGTGTAACTGCCGTTGGCGCCGGAGATGACCTTCGTGCTAAAGTTGCGGCCAAAGCGATAATGATGCCATCCTGGCCGGACCCCGGTTGGGTTGCCCAAGAGCAGGATGTCACAATTATCAAATTCAGTGATTACACTGCGCCACAAAAATTACAGCTATGTGCCGCAGGTGTTATCGCCCTCTGCAAATAATTGCTCAAGCGGGTCTTTGAAAATCATGGAGTCAGGACAAATGTTAATCAACGACCTATCCGCGCGCATCCGCGCGCATGAAGGCGCAATCGTGGCCGCGACGAATCGCGTAATTTCCAGCGGCTGGCTGGTTCTGGGGCCGGAGGTGAAGCGCTTCGAATCTGCCTTCGCCGAATATCTTGGCGCGGCGCATTGCATCAGTTTAGCCAATGGCACGGACGCAATCGAACTTGCATTGCGGGCGATGGGCGTGGAGGCTGGCGACCGCGTGGCCACGGTGGCAAATGCCGGTATGTACACCACGACGGCGACCCTGGCGATCGGTGCGGCGCCGTTTTTCATCGATGTCGATCTCGTAACCCGAAATACAACACTGTTCGAGGTTGACCGCGCCATAACTGCCGGGGTCAAGGCTGTGGTCGTTACACATCTATATGGCCTAGCAACACCGCAGATTCGCGAAATTTCACAGCACTGCGCCAAGCATGGAGTTAGGCTCCTTGAAGATTGCGCACAAGCGCATGGCACCATGATTGATGGGCAGCGCGTCGGCACGTTTGGCGATGCATCCAGCTTCAGTTTTTATCCGACCAAAAATCTCGGCGCGCTAGGTGATGGAGGCGCGGTAGTCACCAGTAACGCCGACATTGCGGATAGGGTGTCTCGCTTGCGCCAGTATGGTTGGACAGACAAATATCGAGTTGAATTTGCCGGTGCGCGTAATAGTCGGCTCGACGAGATACAGGCAGCAATCTTGCTGACTTTTCTGCCTCACCTTGATTCTGCAAATACACGCAGGCGGGAAATCGCGGCGCGCTACAGCACCATGATCAAACACACGGATGTTTTGCTGCCTGAGCCAATGGGCCCAGAGTATGTGGGCCATCTCTATGTCCTGCGCAGCCCACACCGGGATTCCTTGCGCGCACATCTGCGCACTCTTGATATCGCTTCAGAAGTGCATTACCCCATCCCTGATTACCGGCAGCCCGTTTTCGGCGAGCAATATTCGCATGTGCGACTTGCGAATACCGAACAACTGGTCGGTGAAACATTGACCTTGCCTTGTTTCCCAGAAATGACAGACGCACAAGTTGATGAGGTCATCGCTGGGGTGAATTCGTGGCGGCCATGAAGTTCTCTGTAGTCATACCGGTTTACAAGAACGAGGCCTCCATCCCGCGCTTGTTGCAGGCGTTGTCTGAAATGAGCCTGGAATTGAACGGTCAGATGGAGGCCGTATTTGTCGTTGATGGCAGTCCCGATCAGTCTTATGCCCTTCTGCGCGCGGCACTCGACGGTTTGGATTTTTCAGCGCAAGTTTTGGTTCACTCACGAAACTTTGGATCATTCCCTGCCATTCGCTCAGGGTTAATCGCCGCACGAGGTGATTATTTCGGCGTAATGGCTGCTGATCTTCAGGAGCCGCCGGAACTGCTCATCGCCTTCTTTAAGGCGCTTGAAGCCGACGAATGCGATGTGACGATCGGCACACGAACAGGCCGTAACGATCCATTGATGTCTCGCATGGCATCGAGAACTTTCTGGGGGCCGTACCAGCGCCTGGTAGTTCATGACATGCCGGAAGGCGGCGTTGACGTTTTCGGCTGCAACCGGGTATTCCGCGACCAGTTGTTGAAACTGGAAGAATCCCGTTCGTCGCTTATCGCGCTCATTTTCTGGCTGGGCTTCCGGCGCAAGCTGGTCAGTTACGAGCGGCTTGAGCGGCAGGAAGGCAAGTCAAGCTGGATCTTGCGCAAGAAAATCGACTACATGATGGACAGCATCTTCGCCTTTACCGACTACCCGATCAGGTTGCTGATCCGGATCGGCATGGTCGGCTGTACGCTGTCGGTGGTGCTTGGCGCACTGGTGCTGGCAGGCCATCTGACCGGTCGCATCACGGTTCCGGGATATGCGGCAACGATGCTGGTCGTGCTTTTCTTCGGCACGCTCAATCTTCTCGGGCTGGGGTTGGTGGGACACTACGCTTGGCGGGGGTACGAGAACAGCAAACAACGTCCGTTGGCTGTTGTTTGCATGAGCCATGTGACCAAGGAGTGAATGGTGATTTCCGTCAAAATACATGAAACGGCAGATGTCCAGTCTGAGTCGATCGGACCGGGTACAAAGATTTGGCAGTCTGTTGTTGTTCTGCCCGGCGCACGAATTGGTGCTGATGTGAATATTTGCGCACATTGCTTCGTTGAAAACGATGTTGTTATCGGTGATCGAGTAACGGTGAAGTCGGGTGTTTATCTTTGGGATGGCGTTCGTTTAGATAACGACGTTTTTGTTGGGCCAAATGTCACATTCACGAATGACAAATTCCCTCGGTCGAAGGCCTATCCCGACAGTTTTTTGTTGACGCATGTTGAGGAGGGCGCATCCGTAGGTGGCGGAGCAGTCTTGCTGCCCGGCGTCACGATAGGACGCGGGGCGATGGTAGGAGCCGGTGCGGTGGTCACGAAATCAGTGCCTCCCTATGCAATCGTTTATGGCTCCCCGGCAAGGATCACCGGCTATGTTGAGACCACTACTCTGGCCGGTGCAGTCAAGGACGTGGCCATTCGGACGCCGGAGGACAGCCGCGAGGGCGTGGTCAAAGTGGGCGTCGGCGGCGTAACGTTGCATCGACTCAAATCGGTGCAGGATATGCGCGGCGACCTTTCGGTCGGGGAGTTTCCGAAGGACATTCCATTCGAGCCGAAGCGTTATTTTCTGGTCTTCAACGTGCCCAGCGAGAAAACGCGTGGTGAGCATGCGCATTACAAGTGTCATCAGTTCCTGATCTGCGTGAAGGGGAGTTGCGCCGTCGTCGCCGACGACGGCGAATCGAGGTGTGAGGTCTTGCTGGATTCACCGGACAAGGGGATCTATCTGCCGCCACTGACCTGGGGCATCCAGTACAAATATTCCAGCGATGCGGTGCTGTTGGTCTTCACTTCCCACCTGTACGACGCTGAAGATTACATTCGCAACTATGCCGAATTCGTGGAAATCGCGCAAAGCAAAGCGCAACAGTGATGGGTAGTGAAGCATATGCCAGGAGGAAGCGGTGGCTGCGCTTTCTGTTGGGAGGTGGCGTCAATACAGCATTTACCTATGCGCTATATCTGGCGCTGAACACGATATTGGCCTATCAACTGGCCTATTTCATAGCCTACGCCCTGGGTGTCGTTTTCGCATACTGGTTCAATGCGGCCGTGGTGTTCCGGGTGCCGCTGTCCTGGAAAGGGCTTTGTTCCTACCCTGTTGTGTATCTCGTCCACTACCTGGTATCGGCATTTTTGCTTGGCGGCCTGGTTGAACTCGCGGGTATCGTGGAATCTTTGGCGCCGCTTGTTGTGGCGCTCGTGATGGTGCCAGTGACGTATGTGATGAGCAAATTCGTGCTCGAGTGGACAAGTCACCAGAAGGTTGATCAGCTTCAGGAAAGGGTTGAGCGTAATGACGCTTGATGTAACGAAACCAAGGCCTGAGTTCCCTGGTCCAACGCGGTTTCCCTTTTACAACAGCCGACTGTAATTATGGTCACGGTCATTATCGTCAATTGGAACGGCGAACAATTCCTTGAGCGATGCTTGTTTGCATTGATGGGCCAGACGGTCAAGCCGCACGA
>QLUR01000041.1 GCA_018725565.1 Bacillota bacterium
TCTGCAGAGTATCAAGAGATGAACTCTTTCAACCCCATAACCCTTTACCTGTGGCTAATTCAATTTGGTATAAGAATAAAGGAGTACCCTCGGTTCTGCGAAGGGTGTACCGCATTGACGAACTGCCGGTAAGAGGCCTGGTACGGACCAGGATTTGGGACCAGTTAAAGATCATAGCCTATAATTTCAAGTCATTTTACAGTTACTGCCAAAGAAGCGGGGCAAGCCCCCTTTCTTTGGCTTATTATTTCCGTCTGTTCAGTCGTTGTTTTGGCTTTGCCAGGGTGGCAGCGTGTTACGGATAACCGAAAATCTCAGGTTTGTGGGGTCGAATCAGCAATAAGTAGTTGCATGCTAACCTCTTCACGCATTCGAAATTTGTGTGAAAAACAAGGATTAATTCTTTTCGTGTCGAATACGAGTAAATTGGAACGAAAGACACGAAGACACAAGACAGAAGAAAATTTGTTTGTAGAAAAAATAATCTATGCCGGAAGGGTTGATTTTCATGAAGGTGGTTATTCTTGCCGGTGGGGCGGGAACAAGGATAAGCGAGGAAACAGATCTGAGGCCAAAACCCATGGTCGAAATTGGAGGTAAGCCGATCTTATGGCATATCATGAAGATTTACTCTCATTACGGCTTTAATGATTTTATCATCTGCCTTGGCTACAAAGGGTACCAGATTAAGGAGTACTTTGCCCATTATTTCCTTCATCAGTGTGACGTGACCTTTGATTTTCGAAATGGTAACCAGCGTATTGTTCACAGTCACAAAGCGGAGCCGTGGAAAGTTACTCTGATAGACACCGGGCTGAACACCATGACCGGCGGGCGCATCAAGCGGGTCGCTCCCTATGTGGGAAATGAGACCTTTTTGCTTACATACGGAGACGGAGTAAGCGATATTTCGCTGGATCGTTTGCTAAATTTTCATGTCTCTCATGGTAAATATGCCACGGTAACTTCTGTTCAACCCTCCGGCAGGTTCGGGGCTTTAAATCTCGACGATAATAGCCGGGTAGTATCTTTTCTGGAGAAGCCGAAGGGGGACGGTGCTTGGATAAACGGAGGTTTTTTGTTCTGGAACCGGAGATATTTAACTACATAGAAGGAGATGCCACCATCTGGGAAAGAGACCCTCTAGAAGGCCTGGCACGGGACGAGCAACTGGTGGCTCTTAGGCATGACGGTTTTTGGAAGCCCATGGATACCATGCGGGACAAGATTGAACTGGAAGACCTGTGGAATGTTTCCGGAGCGCCATGGAAGGTTTGGGAGTAATAATATGTTTAAGAATATTTACAGGGATAAAGTTGTTCTCATCACGGGTCACAGCGGATTTAAGGGCTCATGGCTGACTTTATGGCTGACAGAACTGGGCGCAACGGTTGTTGGATATTCGCTTAATCCACCGTCGATGCCGTATCACTTTGAATTGCTGGACATTGATATTGTTTCACTGACAGGCGACATCAGGGACAGGGAGAAATTGACGGAAGTCGTTAATACATACAAGCCGGAGATAGTGTTTCACTTGGCCGCCCAGCCGCTCGTCAGGCAGTCATACAGGACTCCCGCCTCTACCTTTGAAACCAACGTTATGGGGACAGTAAACGTTTTTGAAGCCTGCAGGCAAAGTGCTTCCCTTAGAGCCATAGTGAACATCACGAGTGACAAATGTTATGAGAACAAAGAATGGGTCTGGGGATACCGAGAAACTGACCCCATGGGCGGCTATGACCCTTATAGCTCTTCAAAGGGCTGTGCCGAACTTGTCACCAATTCGTACCGGAACTCCTTCTTTAATCCATACGACTATGGCAGACTGCACCAGGTACTACTTGCCAGCGCGAGAGCAGGCAATGTGATTGGGGGCGGCGATTGGGGAGAAGACCGCTTAATACCGGACATTGTAAAGGCTTCTGCTAGGAATGAAAGCGTGCTGATCAGATGCCCCCAGGCAACGCGTCCCTGGCAACATGTGCTGGAACCTTTGTCCGGCTACCTGTTGCTTGGACAAAAGCTGCTGGAGGGCAATACAGAGTTTGCCGAAGGGTGGAACTTCGGATCTGGTGATGAAAGGCCCGTTACTGTCCGGGAGGCAGTGGAGAAAATCAGGGAAAGCTGGGCTAGGGTAGGTTATCTTGTTCAGGAAGAAACAAATCGGTTGCATGAGGCCAATTTGCTTAAGCTAGACTGTTCTAAAGCAAATACTAAACTCCAATGGCAAAGTGTCTGGGCTTCCCGCAAAACGTTTGAAAAAACCGCCTGCTGGTATAAGAATTACTACGAACAAAACCAGATTGCCAGCCGGGACGATTTGCTTGAATATATTTCTGACGCGCACAAAAAGCAGATTACATGGGTAATGTGACAGGCGGAGGTAAACGAATGGACAGGCAGGAACAGCTCAGGCAGGAGATATTTACCAAGGTGCACGAATACTACCGTTTGGTTCATCAGCCAACTCAGGATGCTGAATTTATCGCGGGAAAATCAAGAATCAATTATGCGGGCAGGGTCTTTGACGAAAAAGAGATGTTCAGTCTGGTGGACAGCGCTCTCGACTTTTGGCTGACGAGCGGCCGCTTTGAGCAGGAGTTCCAGGCGAAGATGGCTTGTTTCCTGGAAACCGCGCACGTTGTGACCGCTAACTCCGGGTCCTCCGCCAACCTGCTGGCCGTCTCCGCTCTTACCTCGCACAAACTGGGAGAGCGACGCCTTAAACCCGGGGACGAAGTTGTGACGGTGGCGGCCGGCTTCCCCACCACGGTTGCTCCCATCGTGCAGCACGGGCTGATTCCTGTCTTTGTAGATGTAGAGCTTGGTACTTATAACGTAAATCCCGACCAACTTGAGGTAGCTCTTTCTTCGCGCACCAGGGTGGTTTCCCTGGCTCACACCTTAGGAGTCCCCTTTGATGTGGAACGGGTGGCTGCTTTTGCCCGCCGCCATAGCCTTTGGTTTATCGAAGATAACTGTGATGCCCTCGGGGCAAAATGGAACGGAAAATATACGGGTACTTTTGGAGACTTTGCTACCTTTAGTTTTTACCCGGCACACCACATCACCATGGGTGAAGGTGGAGCGGTAACCACCGCTGACCCTCTCTTAAAGCAGCTTGCAACTTCTTTCCGGGACTGGGGCAGGGATTGCTGGTGCGACCCCGGACAGGACAATACCTGCAACAGAAGGTTTGAGTGGCATTTCGGAAGTCTTCCCGCCGGCTATGACCACAAATATGTCTATTCCCATTTGGGTTATAACCTGAAGCTGACTGAGATGCAGGCTGCGGTGGGCGTTGCCCAGATGGACAAGCTCCCAGTCTTTGTTGAAAAGAGAAGGCAGAACTGGCAGCATCTTTACCGGGGGCTGAAGGAACTGGAAGAGTACTTTATTTTGCCGGAAGTACCGCCTCAAGCCGAAGCTTCTCCTTTTGGTTTTGTCCTGACCATCAGAGACGGTGCTCCTTTTGACCGCCAAAAAGTTACTGCCTTCCTGGAGCAGAGCCGGATTCAGACGCGCACTGTTTTTGCCGGCAACATCACCCGTCAGCCGGCCTTTACCGACAGCGGAGTGCCGTACCGGACTGTTAGTGAACTTAAGAATACTGATAAGGTAATGACGGATACCTTTTGGGTCGGGGTCTATCCCGGTCTTTCTCCGTTAATGTTGGAGTATATGTTGGAGACATTCCGGCAGATACCGGGGAAACTATCATGAGGTGCCTTGTAACCGGGGGAACAGGGCATCTCGGTTCGTATCTGGTACACCTGCTGCTGGAGCAGGGCTGCCGGGTCGCCGTATTGCTACGTCCGACAAGCAATACCTGGCGCATCAATGAGGTGCTTGACCGTGTGCGCCTAATCACGGGAGACATGACTTCTGTGGCTGAAGCGGCATCGGATGTGCAAAGCTTTGCCCCCGAGGTGGTCTTTCACCTTGGTTGGCACGGCGTAGGTAGTAGTCATCGTAACAGTCCGGCTCAGATTCAGAACCTGGAAGGCAGTCTGAAACTACTGCAACTGGTGGCGCAGACCGGTTGCCGGCATTGGATTTACCTCGGGTCGCAGGCCGAATACGGACTCTGCGACGGTATATTGTCCGAGGATTTACCGCCCCGGCCGCTAACGCTCTATGGCGTTACCAAGCTCAGCGTGGGGCTTGTAAGTGAGAAGCTGTGTGAATCCTACAGTATGGGCTTTACATGGTTTCGTTTGCTTGCAACATACGGTCCGAAAGATGACCCGCGGCACCTGATTCCTTTTGTTATTCTCTCACTCCTGAGGAGGGAGAAGCCGGCAATGACCTCCGGCGAGCAACGCTGGGATTACCTGTATGTCGAGGACGTTGCCGCCGCCATCTGGCAGGCGGTCATAAGTCCAAAAGCAAATGGCGTTTTCAACCTGGGCTCAGGTGAGGTAACGACTGTAGCAAGCATAGCTGAACGAATCAGAGATATAATTGACCCTGGTCTACCACTGGGATTAGGCGAAATTCCTTATCGACACGACCAGGTAATGTACCTTCAGGCAGATATTTCGCGCCTGCGACAGGCCACAGGCTGGAGCCCGCAGGTCAGTCTGGAACAGGGGTTGGAACGAACCGTGGGCTGGTACAGGGAGAACTGCAGTTAATACAGCGTATTTGCTTACTTAAAAAAATCTGTTGGCTATGGCTGACGGTAGGGGAGTGCAGCATGAAGGCTTCGGATTATCTTGCCAGTTTCTTATCCGCTCAGGGAGTTGAGCATGTATTTGAAGTGGTAGGCGGGATGATAACCCACCTGGTGGACTCGATACACTGTCAGGGCAAGATCAGGCTTGTCAGCATGCATCATGAGCAGGCAGCAGCCTTCGCGGCAGAAGCCTCGGCGCGGATTACCGGGGTACCGGGCGTCGCCATGGCAACTAGTGGCCCAGGCGCCACGAACTTGCTTACAGGTATAGGCAGTTGCTACTTTGATTCATCACCTGTCGTCTTCATCACAGGTCAGGTAAATCGTCATGAGCAGAAGGGTGACCGAACCATCCGCCAACTGGGTTTTCAGGAAACTGACATCGTATCGATGGCCAGCCATCTTACCAAGGCCGCCTGGGGGATACAGTCACCAGAGGAGATACCGTTAGTCCTGGCAAAAGCGTTTACTGTTGCTTTATCGGGGCGGCGCGGTCCGGTTTTGCTCGACATTCCCATGGATATACAGCGCTCACAAGTTTTCGCTGACACCTTAAAACAAGGATCAACTCCGGTCGGGCCAGCTCCAGACTCCGGAGAAATTAAACATTTGTTGGCGCAAATGAGCGTTGCCCGGCGCCCTCTGATTTTGGCGGGCGGAGGTATTCGTTCAGCCGGGGTGGCCGATTTATTCAAGAGTTTTGCCGAGAATGTGAGGATCCCGGTTGTTAATTCATTGATGGGCGTTGATGTCTTGCCTTATAAGCACCCGCTGCGGGCAGGAACGATTGGAAGTTACGGAAATCGTTGGGCCAATATGGCTGTTGGTTGCGCAGACCATTTGCTGGTACTTGGCAGCCGTCTTGATGTCAGGCAAACAGGGTCAGAAACGGCAGCTTTTAAGGGCGACAAGGTTATTTATCATGTTGACTGCGAAGCCGGTGAAATCAATAATCGGGTAACAGGTTGCCGTCCCATCCTGGCAGAGTTGTCAGATTTTTTGGTTGCAGCAGATAAATTAGCTGCAGAAACGCCTTTCCCCGACAAAACAGCATGGCTGGCGGAACTTGAAGAACTCCGGCGCAGTTGGCCGGATACTGCAGAGCTACAAGGCGTAGCGGGTATCAACCCCAACCAGTTTATGCATGAATTGTCGCTTTCCTCTGGCTTGGCCAGGTCATTTTCAGTGGATGTGGGCCAGCACCAGATGTGGGCGGCGCAATCACTGCAACTAGAGGCCGGCCAACGTTTTCTCACCTCAGGGGGCATGGGGGCTATGGGCTTTGCCCTGCCGGCAGCTATCGGTGCGGCTTTGGCCTGTCCGGGCCAGCCGGTGGTTATGCTTGCCGGTGATGGCGGCTTTCAGATAAATATTCAGGAGCTGCAAACTATAGCCCATCATCAACTGCCGGTAAAGATGGTGGTTATCAATAACCAATGTTATGGCATGGTACGCCAGTTCCAGCAAAGCTACTTCTCTGAACGCTATCAGTCTACA
Organism: Bacillota bacterium; assembly: GCA_018725565.1. Classification (GTDB taxonomy): domain Bacteria; phylum Bacillota; class Dethiobacteria; order Dethiobacterales; family Dethiobacteraceae; genus HKB214. The sequence continues at coordinate 6,179 of QLUR01000041.1, forward strand.
TATTGGGGTTACTCAGCCCCTGATTTTGTCAGGGTTGCGAGGGCCTATGGCATTGAAGCGCATACCGTCAGCAAACAATCCGATGTACCTAGGGCTTTGAAGAAAATGTGGCGAAACCCGGAAACATCTTTCCTTTTGCAGTTGATGGTTGATGTTTATACCAATACCTATCCTAAGATAGCTTTTGGCCGGCCAATCACTGAGATGGAGCCGTTTGTCAAGCCGCTTGACATGGAAGGCACTTGAAAGGAGAGCTCGGCATGGAAGTTAAATTGTCCATAGCAATTCCGACATATAACGGCGCTCAAACCATCCGTGAAACTCTGGACAGCATCGTTTCACAGCTTGAGGAAGGCGTGGAAATTGTGGTTTCCGACAATGCCTCTACCGATGGTACGGTAGAGATTATCCGTGAATATCAGGTGAAGTATCAGGTGATCCGTTATTTCTGCAACAGCGAGAATGTCGGAGTAGACCGCAATTTTGACTTGGCTGTTCAGAGGTCTAACGGGAGATATGTTTGGTTCTTCGGTGATGACGACAAAATGTCTTGCGGTGGGATTTTAAAAGTGCTGGATGTGTTAACCTCTGATTCAATGATAGCAAATATATTTGTGAATTGCAGAATGATGAGCTCTGACTTGGAGCTTTGTTACAAGGAAAAAATAATCAGCATTAACGAAGACTTCTTGCTTACACCGGACGAGTTTCTTCTGCAGTTAGGAGCTACAGCAGCACTTGTTCCGTCTATGGTTGTTTCGCGTAGTTTGTGGTTGAATGTGGATAAAGCTAGATTTTTAAACACTGGTTGGCTTGCTTTAGGCACATTGTACTTAATGCTACAGGGTCATAAAGCTTACTGCATTAGCTCAGCTTACGTTTTATTCAGAGACGGATCATCCCGCTGGCATAAAGATGGCAGGTTTCTTGCTATGGTACTAACTCTTTGCGCGATTATGCAGGAATTTGTGAAGTGCGGATATGATAAAACGGCTGTAAACAAAGCAGTTAAGATGCTAACTAAGAACCCCATATTTATAGCTCAAAGCGAAATGGGCTAACCATTAGTTGCCGATTAATTATTGAAACAAGTAAAAGATTCGGCCATTCTATTAATTATTGGCTTTTTGGTCTGCCGTTGCTTCTGTTGCCAAAATCACTTAAGGGGGTATCCGCTTAGCTCCACCTCATTTAATGTTCAATTCCCAGTTATAACTACCAATTATATCTGGCCTTCAGGCCAGCGCAACCGTACCAAAAAGGCGGCACATGCAGTGTCATCAGGGAACATTTTTACGCATTCCCGATAAGTATTGGAGTAATTATGTTCTGCCGCTAACATCATTATATAAATCCTCCATTATGGTAGAAGCTTTTTCTTGTATATATCACAGGTGGAGCTAAGCGGATACCCCCCAGAGAAAATATAACGGCAAACCCGGCTTTAAAACCGGGAAATACCTTGATTGAAATAGACGCTGGTTATTTTAGACCGACGGAGGTTGACTTTTTGCTTGCCGATGCTTCCAAGGCAAAGAAAAAGCTTGGTTGGGAGCCCAAGATAACGTTCAGGGAACTTGCGAAAATAATGGTTGACGCGGACATGGATTTGATTGGTTTAAGTTCCATCGGGGAAGGTAAGAAATTGCTCAGGGAAAAAGGGTTCAACTGGACTGCCAATAAACTGTCTATTGGAGGATAGTAAGCAGTGAGCATTTCACCGTTTGCGAAAATATACCTTGCCGGTCACCGCGGCCTAGTTGGCTCGGCGTTGCTTAATAAGCTGCAGGAAGCTGGATATCGCAATCTCTTCCTGCGCACGAGCAAGGAGCTGGATTTGCGAAGGCAGGCAGATGTGGAAGCCTTTTTTGAGCGGGAAAAGCCGGAATATGTCTTGTTGTCGGCGGCCAAAGTCGGCGGTATTATGGCGAATATAGCAGCTCCCGCCGCTTTTTTTTATGATAATTTACTGATACAGGGCAATATCATGCACGCAGCCTATAAATACGGCGTCAAAAAATTATTGTTTGTCTCAAGCTCCTGTGCTTACCCAAGACTATGCCCACAGCCAATGAAAGAAGAGTATTTGTTAGATGGCAAGCCGGAGCCGACTAATGAGACTTACGCCCTGGCCAAGATTTGCGGGATGAAGATGGCAGAAGCTTATTATCAACAGTATGGCTGCGCCTTTCTTTCGCTTGTTTTTCCTAATATTTATGGTGAGGGCGACAGTTTTAGCCTTACCTCTTCTCATGTAATATCAGCCTTAATCAGAAAAATGTATGAAGCGAAAATCAACGGCCTGCCTGCTGTGGAAATCTGGGGAACGGGAAGTGCCAGGCGGGAGTTTCTTTACGTTGATGATGCGGCGGATGCCTGTCTTTATTTTATGAACAGGTTAAGTGGCGGAGAGATATTAAATGTGGGTGCCGGAAATGATGTTTCCATTAAAGAGCTGGCAGAACTTATCAAGTCTGTGGTAGGATATGAGGGAAGCTTATTTTTCAGTCCGGACAAGCCTGACGGCATGCCGCAGAAACTGTTGGAGGTCAGCAGGATGCGGGAAAGCGGCTGGTCATCAAAAGTTAAGCTGGAGGACGGTCTGCAAAAAACATTTCACTGGTTCGCAAATAACTATCATGCGGCGGTTAAAGACAGATGATTAGGGTCAGGATTGGTGATATCGTCATCGGTGAGGATGAAAAAATGGCCGTTAACGAGGTGCTGGCCAGCGGGAGGCTGTCAGAAGGTCCGAAGGTTAAAGAATTTGAATCTCTTTGGTCCCGGTACATCGGCACGGAGTATTGTGTTGCGGTAAACTCAGGTACTTCTGCTTTATTGGCAGGCCTGTTTGCTTTGCTGGCGGACAACCGGTATAGGAAGGTAAAAAAAGGGGCAAAAGTTATTACTTCGCCGGTTACTTATGTCGCTACCAGCAATGCCATTGTTCTTGCGGGGATGGAGCCGGTTTATGCGGAGATTAATCCCGCCACTTTTGCTTTGGATGTTGAGCAGGTAGAGGATCTGCTTAAGGCTCAGAACCAGGATGAGTATGCGGTTATTTTGCCGGTTCACCTGATGGGATACCCAAATGACATGGACTCCATTAATTATCTGGCTGAAAAATATAACTTGGTTGTCTTTGAGGATGCGGCACAGGCACACGGTTCCCTGTATAAGGGCAAAAAAGTGGGGTCTTTGTCTTTGCTGGCTGATTATTCGTTTTATATTGCCCATAACATTCAGGTTGGAGAGATGGGCGCTGTTGTGACAAGTGATGAAGAGATCAGTCGGCTGATTAAAAGGATTAAGGCTAACGGCAGGGTATGTGCGTGTGCAGTATGTGTGAGGGGCGAAGGGAAATGTCCTTATCGGAATGCGGCCTTTGATCCAAGGTTTACCCATGAGTATATCGGATTTAACTTCAAGACTACCGAGTTCCAGGCGGCACTGGCTGTCCCGCAGATTAAGAAAGCAGATGCCATAATCAGGGCCAGGCAGAATAATGTTGCTTATCTCAACCGGGAGCTAGCAGAGTTTGCGGAGATAGTCCAACTGCCTGTTTACTCTGAGGAAGTAAGTTACCTGGCATACCCGCTTGTCATCAAAGATAATGCTGTCAGCAGGAAAGAGCTGATGCGGAACCTGGAGCAACGGGGAGTGGAAACCCGTCCCTTGTTTGGGTGTATTCCGACACAGCAGCCGGCTTATGATTATTTAAGGCAACAATACGCTGATAAATTACCGGTTGCCGACTTTATCGGCAGCAATGGTTTTTACCTGGGCTGTCACCAGTACCTGAGCCAGGAGGATCTGGTCCATAGCTGCGAATCTTTCAGGCTGGCGATAAATGATTGTATTGCGCATAGTCGCCGGCAGGTCAGCCTGGCAAATCCTAGAAGGCACTAAGAGGATAGAAGCAATTATTAATGCGGGTGCGAACGGGGATGAGCAGTATTACGACAAGTAAAGCAAAAATTGCGCTTTTTCTTCCCTCCCTGCATGGCGGTGGGGCGGAGAGGGTGCTGGTCAGCCTAGCCCAGGGTTTTGCCGAGCGTGGTTTGACGGTGGACTTGGTTCTGGCCAGGGCCGAGGGTGCGTATCTCTCCTTGGTGCCACCGGAAGTCAGGGTCGTTGACTTGGGAGCTTCCAGGATTTTGACTAGTTTACCGGCTTTGGTCAGTTATCTTCGGAGGGAGAGGCCGGCAATACTGCTTTCGGCTTTGGAGCATGCCAATATAGTTGCGCTCTGGGCTAAACAAATATCTTTGGTGTCCACCCGGGTGGCTGTCAGCGTGCACAGCACACTGACCCACACAGCCCAGGGGAAGACAAGCCGGGATAACGTCACTCCCTTTTTAGTACGGTTGTTTTATCCTTGGGCGGAAACGGTAATTGCTGTGTCGAAAGGAGTAGCCGCGGATTTAGTACGTATAAGCACACTTTCTCCTGAAAATGTCAGGGTCATTTACAACCCGGTGGTTATTCCGGAAATTTTAAGCAAAGCGCAGGAACCTGTCGCTCATCATTGGTTTGCGCCGGGAGAACAGCCGGTAATTCTGGCAGCCGGGCGCTTGACAGCGGCAAAGGACTTCCGGACATTGATTAAGGCGTTTGACCAGGTTAGGCGGGAAAGGGCTGCCAGATTGCTGATTCTGGGTGAAGGGGAAGAACGGGCTTCCCTGGAAGAGTTGGTCCGGGAGCTGGATTTGGAGAAAGACATTGAGCTGCTCGGTTTTGTGGAAAACCCCTTTGCTTATATGAGACGCGCTGCTGTATTTGTCTTGTCGTCACGCTGGGAAGGCTTTGGTAATGTCCTGGTGGAAGCGATGGCCAGCGGCTGTCCTGTAGTTAGCACCGATTGCCCCGGGGGACCTGCCGAGATTCTGGATGGCGGACGATTCGGTCCGCTGGTGCAGGCAGGAGATCCGACCGCGTTGTCGAAAAATATTTTGGCGGTATTGACTAAGCCGCTGTCTGCTGATATTTTGCGTCAAAGGGCCATGGATTTTGCACTGGACAAAATAGCGGGCGAGTATTTGGAGGTTCTCTGTGGAACAGCGTCGGATTAAGGTGCTGCATTTAATTACCGGTTTAGATGTCGGCGGAGCGGAAACCACGCTATATAAGCTGCTTTCCCGCATGGACGGTGATTTGTATCACGCAGAGGTTGTCTCACTGACAGCTATCGGTCCGGTGGGAGAAAAAATCAGGGCGCTCGGGATACCACTCCGGGCTCTTGGCATGCCGCGGGGTCTGCCTGACCCGCGGGAGGTATGGCGCCTTTTTCGCCTGTTGCGGCAAGGCAGACCGCACTTGATGCAGACTTGGATGTACCATGCTGACTTGTTGGGTGGAATTGCGGCCTGGCTGGCCGGGGGCCACCGGTTGTCTGGGGTGTGCACCACAGTAACCTTGAGCTGAGAGAAAACAAGCGGACTACTGTCTGGACGGCCAAGGCGTGCGCCAGGTTGTCGGGACGTTTGCCGACCGGCATTGTCTGCTGCGCGGAGGCTTCGCGAAAGGTGCATGCCGAGTTGGGGTATGTGCGTGACAAGATGACGGTTATCCCCAACGGCTTTGATCTGGAGGTATTCAAGCCCGACCCGGCGTCACGCCTGTCCGTGCGCCGGGAACTCGGCCTGCCTGAAGATGCAGTGCTTGTTGGCCTAGTGGCACGTTTTGACCGGCAAAAGGACCATCGCAATTTTGTCCATGCTGCCGGCAAAGTGGCAGCGGAATATCCGGGAGCGCGCTTTCTGCTGTGCGGAAGCGGCGTCACGGCGGAAAACAGGGAACTGGACGGCTGGCTTAGAGCGGCCGGGGTGCGGGATAGGTGTCATTTGCTGGGTCAGCGGGAGGATGTGCCGCGCCTGATGGCGGCTCTGGATGTTGCCGTTTCTTCTTCTTTGGGAGAGGCTTTCCCTTTGGTGGTCGGTGAAGCGATGTCCTGCGGCGTGCCTTGCGTGGTGACTGATGTCGGCGATTCGGCGCTGATTGTAGGGGATACAGGCAAGGTGGTGCCGTCGGAAGATTTTGCAGCTCTGGCCTGTGGGATAGGCGAGCTGCTGGAAGCAGGGGCGGAAAGGCGGAGCCTGCTTGGCGAAGCGGCGCGGCGGCGTATCGGGGAGCACGTCAGCTTGCCGGATATGGTTGCCGCCTATGAGCGGTTATACAGGGAGATTGTGCTGCACTGAAAAACATGCAGGCCGGAACCGGGGATGAGTACCGGGGGATGAGGGGGATGGGTATGGAGAGAGCGGCTCTGTCAATGAAAAGGAATTATACTTATTTCAGGAATATGATGGCTGACAGGCCCGCCCTGTTTTGGCTGTTGTTTGCCCTGGCGGTACGGTTGCTGGCTGGTACGGCGCTGCATCTTTATTCCGAGGTGCGCGGGCTGGAGGGGTTTTATCCTTTCTCCACCGCCGATGACCGAATGTATTGGGACCTGGCGCAGTCCCTGCTGACCGGGGTAACGCCGGACAACATATTTTGTCCTTATCCTTATGTGCTGGCGGCCTTGTTTGCGCTGGTTGGCCCTAGTCTCATTGCCGGCAAGTTGCTGAATGTCGTGGCCGGGAGCCTGGTTGTCTGTATCGGTGTGTTTATCGTTAGGGAATTGGCTGTAGGCCACAGGTCAACCAGGGGGCTTGGTCTGCGTCATCCGGTTCATCTGACCGGGTTGCTACTCTCTTTTTACCCTTCGGCGGTGTTTCATGCCACCCAGCTGCTAAGGGATTCACTGCTTGTGCTTTGCGGCATGCTTGCCGTCTATTTTGCGGTGCTGGTCGTCAGCGGTAAGGAGAGGGGCCGGCTTTGGACGGGCT
>QLUR01000042.1 GCA_018725565.1 Bacillota bacterium
TCGTCGGCAGCGTCAGATGTGTATAAGAGACAGGTGCTGTCCCCTGGGTCGCCTGCTGGCCGCGGCGACCCCTTCAGTCCACACTCAGCAATAAGTCGGTCGGGATTTTGCCAGGTTGACCCGATCCGCGGCCGCGGCCCGAGCTCCCCGGCCGCGGATCGTGCTGCCGGCCCGCCGGCGCGTCCCGAGCGGCCAGGATCCCGAGCGGCACGCGGAGCGGTCCGGCCGCCGCGATCGGATGAAGGGGTCCCTGGTCGACGGGCTGGCCGGCTGGCTGCACGTCACCCGGCCCGGCTGGATGCGTGCCGACCACGATCGGGCCTGCCGCTGCGATCGGTGCTTCATCGACGGCGCCCGTCAGCGCATGGCGCGCTGCCGGAGGGTGCGCGCGTTCCAGGAGCAGACCTGTGGCCGGTGGCTGGCCGTCCCGATCGCCTGCCGGGTGCCGGTCTGCCCCGACTGCGAAAGTGCGCGCCAGGCGCGCCTGACCGAACGCTACGAGGCGATCGCCGCGGCGATCCCGCCCGGCCGCCTGACCTACGCGGTGCTCACCGAGATCTCCCCGCTGAAGGGTGAGCTGCGCGCCGCGATGTCCCGCCACGGTGTGCACCTGCGCCGGCTGCTGCGTCACCCGATCGCCAGGGGCGGTCGCTGTGCGATGCGGACCCGCTCCGGGGATCCGTTCCATCCCTGTACCCATCCGGAGCACGCTGCACCCCCGCCCCGCCGCGCCGGCCTCGCCGCGCGCTCGGTCTCGATCGTCGGCTGGTCCTGCCCCCTGCCGCGGCCGAATTGCCCCGACTATCGGCACGTCGGGATCAAGGGCGGTGTGTGGTCGACCGAGCTGATCCCCGGGACCCGGACGCCGGGCACCTGGCACCCGCATACCAACGTGCTGATGGATGCACCGTTCATCGTGCAGGCTGAGCTGTCTCAGGCATGGGCGCGCGCGACCTGCGACGTGCACGCGGGCCGTTGCCCGATCGACTGCCCCGGCGGCGCGCGCGTCGTGTGGCTGCAGCGGGTCAAGGCGTCGCGGGTGCGCGAGGTGGTGAAGTACGCGACCAAGCCGGCGGATCTGCTCGGTCCGGCCGGCGACGATCCCGATCAGCTGATCGAGTTCCTGCTGGCGCGTCGCCGGCGGCGGCTCATCGTGAGCTGGGGCAGCTGGTTCGGGGTGCAGGTCGATCGGGCGACGTCGACCGAGGAGACTGTCAGCGTGTGGATCTCCGACTGGACCCGGATCCCACTGCCGAAACGGTGCCCCTGGGGCGACCACGACGCCAACTGGCGGAATCTCCCCGAAGTCGTGCCCCGGACCGCCGCCCGACTGGTGCGCGGCATCCTGGCCTGGGTCGCCGGCGCGATCGGCCCCGGCCCCCTGCTCGAGCCGTCCCCCGTCGTGTAGGGTGGTGCCCGATGGGTGGGCCGGTTCCGGGGTGGGTGCGGCGCGCGGCGGCGGACATGGCGCGTGAGGGCAGGGGAGGCCCGATCTCGCCCCCGGCGGGCCGAGTGGTGCCGGCCTCACGACGCGCGCGCCGCGCCGCCGCACGGGTGGCGCGCCGCCAGGCGGGCGGTCACGCCGGGTGACGGAGACCGCCGCGGCGCCCCTCGAGACCGTCCAGGGCTCCCCGCCGGGCGCCGGCGCGACCCGCGTCGTCAGCGCCGTCCGTAGTGCACGGATGCGCGCTCGCTGGGCGGATCCGGTCTATGCGGAGCGCGAGCGCGCGCGGCTGCGCGAGCTCGGCCGGCGGGGTGCCGAGGCGGCCCGCCGCAAGCGCGAGGCTACCGCCGGCGAGTTCGATCCGGCGCGGCTGGAACCGCCACCGCCCCGCCCTACCCCGGCGCCGGCACCGGCGGCGCCGGCGGCAGCTCCGACCCCGCGCCGCCTGGGGCCGCTCGGGCGCCGCTACTCAGGCCCGGCGTAGTGCACGAGCACGCTCCGCGGATCGAGGTGCACGATGTCCCGATATCGGACCGCGGCCAGCCGTCCGACGGATCGCCCGACCCGCCGCCGCCGCCAGAGGGGGAGCAGCACGCCGATCACGTCGGGGCCGAGTGGCCGCCTGCGGCCGTCGACGGTCTCGCGCTGCTGTTGCGCGCACCCTTCGCATTCGCGGCCGCGGCCTGGGGAGAGCACTGGCTGATCAGCGACCCTGAGGGGCATGAGCTCGCGGACGCATTCTCGCGCTGCGTCCCGTACTCGTCGTGGGTTCGTTCCGCGGCCGCCGCCGGGCCGTGGCTGCACCTGGCGACGACCGCGGCCGGGATCGTCGGCCCGCGCGTGGTGGAGACTCGCCGGCAGCAGGCGCGCGCGCAGGAGGGTGGTCGGGATGGAAACGCAGCCGCAGGGGTGGGTCTGGGCGGTGAACCGGGAGCGGCTGCACCGCGACCTGGTGGCGATAGGTCTGGTGCTGGTCGGTCTGGCGCCCCGGCAGCTGGTCCCCGTGCTGCGGATGATGATGCCGTCGGCTGGACCGGACCCTCTGCCGTCGATGGTCTCCGCGATCGTCGCGAACATCGTCCAGCTGCCTGAAGAGGATCTGCTGGCGCTGTGCGATCTCGTGCATCGCGAGGCGCTCGCGATCTACGACGCGCCGCGGTCCTCGAGCGAACCGCTGCCGCTGACCGATCGCGAACGGCGCGCGGTGGCCGCGCTGGTGGACGCGCTGCACCGGCCGGCGTAGGCCCGCCACCCTGTTCGATCGAACAGGGTTCCCCCATCACGATCCGCCCCGGTGACCGGGTGCTGATCGTCGGCATGACCGGATCGGGGAAGTCTCGGCTGCTCACGCGGCTCGCCGGCGCGTACTCGCGCGCGCTGATCGTCGATCCGAAGGACGACCCTGAGGCGATGCTGCCGAACGCGGCGGTGGTCTACGACGCCCTGTCCGCGGTGCGCGCGCTGCCGGGGCGGGTGATCTACCGGCCGCGGCGCGCCGACATGGCGCAGCTCGGCGCGCACGTCGACCGGGTGCTCGATCGGATCTGGTCGCTGGGCGGCGGTCACGCGGTGATCCTGCACGAGCTCGGGGATCTCGCCGGCGCCGATCGCGTGCCGCCGGTGCTCGCGGAGTGCTATCGCAAGGGACGATCGCGCGGGATCCCGATGCTCGCCGCGACGCAGCGACCCGTCGACATTCCCCGCGTCGCGATCTCCGAGGCGTCGCACATCTTCGCGTTCGCGCTCATGGATCAGCGCGATCGTGACACCCTGGCCGCGTACATGGGCGACCAGGTGCGGGCCGGGCTGCCGTTCACGCACTCCTTCTGGTACCGGGGACCCGACTACCGGCTGATCCGCTGCTCGCCCCTACGCTAGGGCCGATGGACATCGAGACTCAGCTGAGGATCGAGCGGCTCGAGGCGGACATCGAGGGCGTCGGCGGCCGACTCTCGGCCGTAGAGCGGTGGCTGCACGGCGCCGGCGACCCGACGAGGGGGCTGGTCTGGGCGGCGGCCGATCTCGCGCGGCTGATCCAGTCACTGACCGCCCTGGTGCATGAGTTTCAGATCGCCCAGACGTCGACCGCGATCGCGCTGGCCGATCACGAGCGCGGCGGGCACCGCCGCGGGGAGACATTCGGGATGCGGGTCGCTTTTGAGGCGGCCCGCGCTACCATCGTCCTCGTGGTGGGCGCTGTGCTGTTCATTCTGGTGCTCGGGGTGGCGTCGTGGATCGGCCAGGTGCCGCGGTGAGCAGCGTGCTCGTGATCTGTGGCCACGTCGGGATCGAGCATCTGACCGAGGTCGGTCTCTGTCCGGGCCGCGACGTCGCGCAGCTGCGCCGCGGCACCGGATCCCGCGGTGAGCGCGAGTGGACCGGCCACGTGGGCCAGCTGCTCGCGGACTCGCTGCGCGCGCGCGGCGTCGGTGAGGTCAAGGTGCACGATGCGACCTACGCCGAGGCGGTCTACGAGCGAGACTGGGATCTCGTGATCTCGCTCCACTACGCGCGGGACGCCGACGACGCGCGAGCGTTCGCCGCGGCGCCGAACCCCGGCGGTGGGTATGTCATTCCGGCCGCCGGCGAGCGCGCCGCGCGCTGGCTCGCGCGGTTCGTCGATCAGTACGAGCTGCTGACCGGGATCCCCGTCACCCAGTGGCGGGTCACCGCGAATATGACCGACTGGTACGGCTGGTGTTTTGTGTGGCCGGACACCGCCGCGGTGCTGGTGGAGGCGGGTCACGCGGATCTCGACGCGGCGGTGCTCTATGAGCCTGGGGTCGTGCGCGTTGTCGGCGCGCTCGCGACGATCACCGAGGAATTCCTGGCGCACGATCTCGGGATCGCGCTGGCGACGACTGACCGCTATCCGCTGGCGACGTTCCCCGTCGCCGGGGTCTGGGAGCACGACCTCGGCGCGCTCGAGGCGGTGATCGTCGACTACACCGACGCGCGCGCGCCGGCGGGGATCGGGTGGCTGTACGCCGAGCTCGGCGCGCGCGTGGGCGTGCGCGCTGACGTGCTGGTCGCGCAAGCGATGCACGAAACGGGACGGTTCGCCTACGGCGGCGGTGATCCGATCTTCAGTGCCGATCCAAGCTTTCACAACTTCGCGGGGATCAAGACGACGGACGGCACGGCCACCGCGCGGTTCAGCGATGCGCGCGCCGGCGTCACCGCTCACGCCCACCATGCCGCCTGGTACGTGCACCCCGATCACGTCGACGGCTGCTCGATGGCGACCGACCCGCGTCACTTCGGGTCGGGGCACCCCGCGAACGTGCGGGTCATCGACGACCTGGGCGGGAAGTGGGCGCCGTCGCCCGAGTACGGACGCGGGGTCGCGCGGCACTTGGCCGAGATCCGCGCGCGGGTCGCCGCCTGGTCGCCGGCGCCGCGGCCGCGGCCGCTCCCTGACATCGCCGCCGATCTCGACGAGATCACCGCCGATCTCGTCGACCTGGCCGAGGAGCTGCGCCGGCGGCGGTAGGGGGGACCTGCGGGGGACTGCTTGACTTCCCGCCGCGCGTCGGGCGACTCTGCACGCGATGCGCGCACTGAAGCTGCCGGGCGATACGCTGATCGAGGTCGCGTACATCACCGCCGCGGCGATCGCGGGGGTGATCATCCTCGGCCGGCTGACCGCGAGCGGCACCTACGCGCAGATCGAGTCCGTGCCCGTCATCGGTGCGCTCGCCCGCGGGGTTCGCGCCAGCGTCGCGCAGGTCTGGAACCCCTGATGCCTGGACAAGGCGGACCGGCGATGCTGATGCCGGCGCGGCTGTTCCAGCGCGAATTCATCCGGTTCGTCGGGACGCAGGCGATCGTCCCCGGCGGTGCCCAGGTGCAGTTCGATCTGCAGCGGGTCGGCTACTGCCCCGGTCTGATCGTGCGGCTGTCGGGCACCCACACCGTCGCGACCGCCGACGCCGGGACCGCCGCGCGCGGCCCGTACTCGATCATCCGCCGGTTCCTGTTGCAGCCGCCGGGCGCTCAGCCGCTGCTCAATCTCGACGGACCGAATCTGCACCTGCACAACGTGTATCGGAAGGACTTTTCGCCGCACGTCCCCGGTGCGGTCGCGAAGAACCTGGAGTACCTCGAGCTCGCCAACTGGCCCGAGTCCGTCGGCCCGGACCTGGTCTGGCCGACCGGGATCGGCGCCGGCCAGGTGGTCAATCTGTGGTGGTTCATCCCACTGACCCGCTCGGCGTTCGATCTGCGCGGCCTGCTGCCGCTCGGGAATCAGACGACGACGACGCTGTTCGTCACCCCCGGCGTGCTGGCCGACGCGTTCACTGTGCCCGGGAACGTCACCGCGACCGCGTACGCCATGACGGTCTACCAGCTGGTGCTGTCGACGCCGCCGCCGCGCGCCGACATCGCGGCCCCGGATACGGGCTACGTGATCACCTACGAGGAGCAGGACCAGGTCATGGTCGCCGGGGTCAACGCGGTGAACATCGACCCCCACGACACCATCATTCGGATCATCCACACGATGGTGCAGAACGGCCTGGTGGACACGAACAACTGCACCGCGATCTCGCTCCGGCTGGACGAGTCCTTCGTGCTGAACGCGCTCGACCGCATCGCCTGGGAGCTCGTGCAGAACGCGCGCAGCGGCCAGTCGTCGCGGCGTGGTGTGATCTGCCACGACTTCGATCACATGGTCGATAGCGACGGATCTGCGCCGATCGTGCTGCCGGGCGAGCGCGCGCTGCCGTTCGCGCTGTCGATCTCGCCCTGGGTGCACACCGAGCAGGTGGCCACGATCAGGTCTGAGCTGACCTGCACCGCCGCCGCCGGCACCGCCCGGATCTTCACGACGGTCGCCAGGCTCGCGCGCGTTCGGGGATAGCGGACGTGGCGCACGTGGGGGACTTCTACGCCGGGGCCAGTGAGCGAAGCGATCTCGTCAAGACGTCCGCCGGCTATGCCCTGTACGGCTTCTCGGAGGGCGGCAAGCCGCCGCACCCGCCGGTGCTCGCGGCGCCGGCCAGCGTCGTGGTCGGACAATTCTCGTTCACCGAGGCGACGATCGGCGTACTCGTGCTGTTCGGCGCGATCTACTGGGCGACCCGCGTCGGCCTGGTGCGCGGGTGAGCGTCGCGGCCGGCGGCCGCCCACCGCTCGCGCAGCGGCTCACGTCGCGGAAGTTCCTCATGGCGGTCGCCCTGGTGGTCTACGCGCTCGCCGGCGTCGTTTCCGGCCAGCTCAGCTACGAGCAGGCCGGCGCGTACATCACCGCCGCGGTCGCGGCATTCTCCGCGAGCGAGGGGATCACCGATGCGATGCGGGAGCGTGGCCGCGGTGGCTGATCGCCAGGTGTGGGGCCTGCTGTTCCTCGCCGCGGCGGCCGGTCTCGCCTGGGCGCTGTCGACGGGCCAGCTGCACGGTCTCATGAGCGCGGCTCAGGCGGCATTCCGTAACCCGCCGCCGTCGCCGCGCTCGCGATACGCCACCACGAGTCCGCCGGTCGCCGGCGGCGGCAACGCGGAGCTCCTGCACTAAGTGGACGTGCGAGAGTTCGCTCGGAACCCGGTACGCGCTGCGCGGCAGCAGCCGGTGACGGGCGCCCTGCTGATCTGGCTCGCGCTGGTGGCGCTCGTGTACGCGCGTCAGCAGGCACTGCCGACGCAGCGGCAATTCGTCTCCCTGGCGATCGGGACCGCCGCGGTGGTGCTGGTCGCCTCGGTCGCCCCGGACCTGGTGACCTGGATCCTGCTGGCCACGCTCGTGGTCAGCGTGTTCGGGCAGCCTGAGGGCGTCGTCGACCTGGCCGAGCGCGGGTTCGCGCAGCTGCGGGCCGCACTGGTGCCGCACGGCGTCGGATCGCCGCAGCCGGTTCCGGTCGACGACCCGCTGGCGGCATAGGGGAGCGGGATGCGTGAGCTGCAGCGCGACGTCGTGAAGGTGATCATCGCCGCCCTGGTGATCATCGCCTTCGTCCAGATGGCGCGGAACGCCGGCGGGGTCGCCCAGGTGATGCAAGCGTTCTTCGGCGGCACCACGGGGATCCTCGAAACGGTGGCGCGCGCGTGACCGACCGGGGTCGCTCCGATCGTTTCTCGCTTCGCTCGACCGACGCGCCTGATGGTGGCGCGTCGGAGGACCGCGCGAGCGAGCACGACTCTTCTGAAGGCCGGACGCGCCCGCCGCGCCGCCCCCCAGGGCCAGCGGCGCGTCCGGCCAAGACCACGCGCAGCGGTCGCACCAGGGGTCGACGTGGAGCGTAAGATTCGGCGCCGGGTGCGCCGCTACGTCGGGCCGCGCCGCCGTCCCCCTCGCCGCCGCGGGCTGGTGGGGTTCCTGCGCAAGATCACCCGCATCGGTCTCCGCTAGGTGGCCCGCGGGAGCATCGGCGCCCCGCTGCTCGGTGGCGCCCGGACCGCCGCGACGACCGACCCCTGGGGTATCTGGACCGGCGGCGGTGCGCTCGACGCGCTGCGCGATCGCCGCGGCGGTCTGCGGCGATCGCTCGAGAGTGGAGAGTCGATGGGTGAATCGACCGGGCGTCGTCAGGCTGCACCGCCGCCGCTGCGTAACGCGCTCACCGAGTGGACGCGCCAGGTGCCATCGGCCGCGGGAGCTCCGGGATCCATGACCGGGCAGCAGCGGCAGCCGGATCCGCCGGCCGCCGGGCCGCGCCGGAAGTGCTGACCCATGACGTCGACGCTGAACATCGGCGGTCAGCGGGTGCCGCGTCAGCTGGTGCTGGTCGCCGGCGCGGTCGCGGTCGCGGTCGGCGCGCTGATCCTGCTCGCCGGCGGCCGCGGCTCTAGCCGGCAGTCGGGCGCCGCTCGAGCCGGGTTCACCGGCGCTGAGGTCGCGCAGCTGCTCGGGCAGCAGGCTCAATCGACCGCCGACGTGGCGCGTTCCGCGTTCGGACCCGCGGCGTCGCTCGCGAGCGCCGGCATGGCGTCCGGGTCGCAACTCGGGCAGTCGGCGCTGGCGCTCGCCGGCCGCGTCACCGACACGATGGGCCGCTCGACCGACGAGAGTACGCGCGCGCTCGCGCGGATCGCCGGCGAGCAGACCCGGACGATCACCGATCTGACCCGGAACGCGCAGCGGCCGACCGCGGCGCTGCCGACGCAGCCGATCACCCCGCCGGCCGCCACCCCGACCCCTGGTTTCCCAGTGGTGACCGCACCGCCGCCGGCGGCGCTGCTGCCGCACCCGGCGCCGGCGGCGCCCGAGATCATGTCCCCTGCGCCGGTCCTGGAAGCGCGCACCGTGACCGTCGTCCGTGGGGACACGTTGTGGGGCATCGCGGAGCGGCACCTGGGGAGCGGGTTCCGCTGGCGCGAGATCTACGATCGCAACGTGGGCACGATCGGTGGGGATCCTGGGCTGATCCACCCCGGCCAGCAGCTGGTCCTGCCGTGAACGCCGAGCAGATCGCGATCGCGCTCGCGCCGCTGATGCGGGAAGTGATCGCGGAGGTCCGACAGGTCCCCGCGACGATCATCGCCCAAGTCGAGCGCACGACCGAGGGCGGCACCCGCGCGGTCAGCGTCCGCAACGTGGCAACGCGGCTTCTCGCCGGGAATGCCTGGCGGTCCTACGCGCTCGTGCAGAACCTCTCCGGCGTCGCCGTCGAGATCGGCTTTCGCTCCGGTCTGGTGCTGGGGCAGGGGATCCGGGTCTCGTCCGGTCAGGCGTGGCTCGACGAGTCGGCACACACCGGCGAGATCTACGCGGTCGCCGCGACCGCCGGACCCCACGACGTGCGCGTGGCCGAGGTGACGCGCCGGCGCCCCGAGGACGGGGGGGTACGGTGAGCGGTCTCAGCTGCAGCGGCCTGGTCCACCCGGTGACCGGCGAGCCTTTGGGTGTGGCTCCCTCCTCCGACAGCAAGTCCAACCCCACCGCCGCGCTCGACGTGAACGCGCATCTAGTGGCTATGTCTGGCGCGGCTACTTGGACTCGGCTACGAACGGCACTGTGGGCCAGCAGCGCAGGCGACCAGGCTCTCGCCGTGGGACCGATGCTGTGGAACGGAAACGGCTTCGAAGCGCCGCGCAACAACATCGACGGCGTCGCACTCGCCAGCGCTGCGCGGACGGTGACGACGCAGAGTGCTGACCAGATCAATCACAATGCGCGGGGCCTGCATGTGGTCATCGACGTGACCGCGGTGGCTGGCTTGCCGTCGCTCGTGTTCACCGTTCAGGGCAGGGACGTGCTCTCGGGCAAGTACTACCCGATTCTCGCCAGCGCGGCCATCACCACTGTCAGCACGGTCATCCTGCGGGTGTTTCCGGGCCTCACCGCCGTCGCCAACCTCGTCGCCAACGACATCTTGTCGCGGACGTGGCGGCTGCACGTGGCTCCCGGCACCGCCGACAGCGTCACCTACAGCGTCGGCTACGCGCTCGTCAACTAGCGGAGCGGAGGGGCAGGGGAGTGGACCGCGGCGAGTGGTGCCTGCCGGTGGTCGGATGCTTCCGGATCACGCAGCGGCCCGGTGAGCAGCTGACGGGGTACAACGTCACCCCGCACGCGGGCGTCGATCTCGCGATGCCCGAAGGCACGCCCGTACCATCGCTACGTGCGGGACGGGTGCGCGACGTGTTCACCGATCGGTGGGGAGGCTTGCAGGTCCGCGTCGAGTACGCCGACCGCGGTGAGGGCTGGTTCGCGCACCTGTCGCGCGCAAAGGTCCAGCCGGGCGACGTGGTGCAGCGGGGCACCATCATCGGGCGCAGCGGGTCGACCGGGAACGTGACCGGGCCGCACCTGCACTACGAGGAGCGCGACGCCGGCGGTGCCCTGGTCGATCCCACGGACCCCCGCCGGACGGGTCTGATCGGCCAGCCGCCGCCCGCCGCCGCGAGCTGCCCGGCGATCAGCTGCGCCGAGATCCTGGCCATCGGCCGGCTGCGCGACCAGGGCGTGTCGACCGCCGAGATCGCTCGCCGCTATAAGACGACGCCGGAGTGTCTGCGCGCCGCCGCGTACCAGTGCGCGAACGACCCCCTGGGCGCCGGCGCGCGCGGGATCGCTGAGGATGCCGGTACCCGGATGCGCGACACCGCCGGGCAGGTGGTGATCGGCGCCGCGGTGATCGTCGCGGTGCTCGTGCTCGCGTACATGGGCGCGCGTTCGCTCGCGCCGCAGTGAACGGACCCGCGGCAGCGGCCGGCATCATCCAGGGGCTGGTGCTCGCGGGCCGCGCGCAGGGCGTGTCGTTGTTGCAGCCGATCAAGGCCGGCGCATCGGTCGATTTCTCGATCAGCGGCTACGACACCAGCGACCTGGCGGTGATCTATCGGCTGCAGGGGATCGGTCTCGCCGGCCGCCTGCGGTGGACCCTGACCCGACCGATCGTGGTCGGCCCGTTCGACGCGACGAGCGACGATGAGGCGCTCGTGCTCGCCGGCCGCCCGAGCGGTCTGTCGCTGCGGCTGACCAGCCTGGTGCTCGGGGATGACCTGGGGTTCCCCGGCGTGTCGCGCAGCGACACGGTGCAGCTGACTCTCCAATGCTGGGTGAGCTTCGCGGTGTTCCGGGATGACGGCGCGCGCGCGATCGAGTGCGCGCTGGGGCTGGCGTGAACCGGCCGCTCTACATCGACCGCCCCGGCGCGCGGGTCGTGCATCGTACCTGGTGGGACATCGCGGTCGGCCCTCACATCGAAACGGTGTGGTGGGGGTACCTCGTCCCGCCGGGCAAGTGGCTGTACCTCGAAGCGGCTTGGCTCCACCTCATGCGACGGCAGGCCCCGACCACTCCGGGGCTGGCCGCCGTGTCGCTCGCGATCGAGGGCGACGCGACCTGGTGGTTTAGGAACTTCCGGATCGTGCACTTGATGGATTTTGGGACCGGGGTCAACGTGCAGCGTTGGGAGAGCCCGAAGCTGGGGATCCATATACCGGGGAATGCGACCCTGCGCGCCCGGTCGTCGGACGTGAGCACCGGTGGAGCCTACGAATACATGATCTCGGCCTATGGGATCGAGTTCGACGCCTAGCTGCCGTGTTGGGTGATTTCGACCCCGAGGGGGAGCTGCGCGCGGCGTTCCCCGTCGACGACGCCGGCCGGCCGCGCTGCGGTCTCTGCCACGACCGCCGCGCCGGCTACGCGCCGCTGTGCGGCCCCTGCTGGGCGTCGCTGGCGCCGTCCGAGCGTGACCGACTGGATCGCCTGCCGCGCGGCGACGTGGCCACCTGGATCCTGCTCGAGCGCGACCGCCTGGCCGCCGTGTTCCGGCAGCGCGCGCGTCGGTACCAGCACCCCGTAGGACGAAAGTCCTCCTAGACGCCCGCACCCCGGCGGCCGATGATGGCGCCGGCGGGGGTCAACCGTCGCCGGTTCCGGCCCGTGGGTCAGCCGGCGCAGGCGGCTCCGGCCCCCGCGAGAAACGCGAACCGCCCGCCCCCTACACCGTGCGAGCGTGGGGACGGGCGGCCGAGGAAAGGACCGGGGACATGATAGCGGCAGCCGCGACGCCGGCGCTCGCGACCCGCTTCGGCGCTCGCTGCGCGATCTGCGGCGCGACCTGGATCGTGCGCGCGCCGGTCGCGATCTACGCCTGGATCCGGTCGCACCGCCGCCGCTGCCCGTCAGGCTGGCCGCGCGTCCCCACGTTCACGTTCGCGGTGTGGGATCTCGGGCGGTGACCCGCCGCGCGAACCCGCTGCACCTGGTCCCGACGGAGCAGTGGCTACCCCCGCATTTGGTGGTGACCTATTGCGGGCTGCCCCGGCGGCTCGGGCGGTGGACGCTGTTCGTGGCCGACCTGATGACCGACCCGAACCCCTGCGCGTCGTGCTCGGCTATCTGGGATCACCAGCGGCCGGCCGGCGACGATCGACGAATCACGTGAGCGCGCAGCTGTGGGCGTGCCCGCGCTGCCACCGCGTCGTCAGGGGTCTGATCGCCGTCCAGCTGCTCGACCTGCTCGAGCTGGGCGTCATTCACCAGGCGATCACCTGCGCCTGGTGCGTCGCGGAGATCGAGGGGTGCGGCGAGTACGGGGTCACGACCGGCCGGACCCGCGGCGACTACTGGGCCGATCACGTCGAGGCGGCGCGCAGCTCGTGACCCGCCGCCGCGCGCCGACCGCCGACACCTGGGTGACGCTCCATGACTGGCCCTGGGCGGCCCGGTACGTGGTCCGGCGCGGTGAGGCGATCGAGCGGGTCTGCGCGGTGCTCGCCGCCGTCGGCCGGTCCGGCCGCTCGATCGTCGGGGAGCTCAGCGACGACGAGTTGGCCGAGATCATCCCCCTGCTGAACGGTCTCGGGCTCTTCGTCGCCCCCGACCTGTGGCATCGCGGCCTCATCCGGATCTACGCCGGCTACCTGCCGTCCTGGGTCGCCCCCCCGCCCGCTCCGACCCGCTAGCACTGTCTCTTATACACATCT
>QLUR01000043.1 GCA_018725565.1 Bacillota bacterium
AGCCGCCTTGGCAGAACAGCTTCTTGCACCGTCTCCGGTGCCTACTTCGCATGGCATCCCTGTTCAGTTCTCAAAGAACGCAACTGCTTTCACAGTTAGGACTTTTATTTTACCAGATTAAATTGTCAGCGTCAAGCGCCTTTATCTGGCAAATCTTGCTGTAATTGTCCGACGGTCTGGTTATGCTGCGCCTTACCCGCTTAAAAAGCGGGCGGCACGTGCACTATACTAACATGAGCTGCGAAACTTGTCAACCACCGGACTGCCCTTTTGTGAACGGACTGTGATATTGTCACCCTGTAAGCGGTCTGAGAAAATGTCACCATGAGAGGGGACATTTTTTTGAAGCCGAAGGAAGCAAAACGGGTGAACATTGCAGAGCAGTTAGTACAGGAGGTACATCTTGTTAGCTAAATTGCAGCGTGATATACTGTTGACGCGCAGGCAGAATGAAATCATACGAATTGAGGCTGCCATGAGGAGTGTAAATCCATACCTGTTGGCTATCCCCGCAATTCTGGCCACCACAATACTGTGGGGGTTATCTTTCTCCAGCACGAAAGTTCTTCTGGAAACACTGCCGCCTGGGCAAATTGCTTTCCTGCGCCTTGTGCCAGCGGTCCTGGCGCTTGCAGCGGCTTTTGTCATCAGCCGTCCAAAGCCTGTCAGCAGCAGAGATTTGCCCCGTGTTGCATTGGGCGGCGCTTTTGGAACATTTCTTTACTTTCTGTTTGAAAATAACGGCCTGCGTTTCACCTCGGCCGGTACGGGTTCCCTGATTATCTCCACTATACCCGTACTTAATGTTATGGCCGGTGTCATCCTGTTTGGTGAAAGGCCGACCCCCCGGCGCTGGTTCGGTGTACTTCTTTCAGTCAGCGGAGTCTATCTGTTAATCAGCAAGGGAGGCAGCGGGGAGCTTTCCCTAGCCAATATGCAGGGCAATATTCTCATTTTACTGGCTGCCTGTTCCTGGGTGGCATACACCCGCATCTGTGAGCCCTTGCTGTCCAGGTACAACGGCCTTTCCCTTACTTTTTACCAGTCACTTGTAGGCTTGGTTTTATTCGGATTATTGAATTTGCCGGCACCTCCCGATGCAATGGTACTGAGCCAAGGCATGGTTTTGTTCAATCTGGCTTATCTTGGGATTTTTTGTTCGGCGCTGGCTTATTTATTTTATCTCTTTTCACTTAAAATATTGGGGACCGCTACTGTAACCAGTTTTATTAATCTGATTCCCGTTTTTGGCGTTTTGGGCGGCGCCGTTTTGTTGAATGAAGTCCTGACGGCAGGGCAATTGCTTGGAGGGGCCGTTGTACTCTCAGGCGTCAGCCTGGTAACTGTCCCTGACAGTGGGAAAAGAAAACCGGCAGCCTCCTGTGCCGGTAAAAGCGGATAGTTCAATAACGCAATGCCTGCTTACATACAAAGTCAATAAAAGGTTAGCGTTTAGGCCCTTCCCTGCGCCTTCCCTCAAACGGCCGCCGATCTCTGCGCTCTTCTCTCTTCGGCGGGGCTTCTTCGTCAATCATTTGCCCATGTTCATTGGGGATAGCCGCGCGGCGTGAAAGGTCAATGCGACCACGCTCATCGATACCAATCACTTTTACGGGAATCTCTTCTCCTAGTTTAACAACGTCCTCCGTCTTGTCCACACGTTCATGAGCAAGGCGGGAAATATGAACCAGGCCTTCTTTTCCAGGGAGGATTTCTACGAAAGCGCCATATTTTTCCACTCGCGTTACCTTCCCCAAATAGAGCTCGCCCGGCTCAACATCCCTCGTTAGTGACTCAATCATTTTTTGCGCCAGCCTGCCCTTTTCCTGATTGACAGCAGCAATATAAATCCTGCCATCATCTTCGATATCAATCTCGCAATCGGTTTCAGTGGTGATTTTATTAATCATCTTCCCGCCGGGACCGATAACCTCACGAATCTTGTCAGGATTGATGTGCATTGTAATGATTCGGGGAGCATAAGGAGAAAGCTCTGTACGGGGCTCAGGAATAACTGCCAGCATTCTCTCCAGGATATGCAGGTATCCTTCCCTTGCCTGCGCGAGTGCCTGCGCAAGAAGGTCCCGGGAAAGGCCCTTGATTTTAATATCCATCTGCAACGCTGTGATCCCATCGCGTGTTCCGGCAACCTTAAAGTCCATATCACCCAAGAAATCTTCCATACCCTGGATATCGCTAAGAATAGCAACCTCATTATCCTCCTTGATTAACCCCATGGCAATTCCGGAGACGGGTTTCTTGATGGGCACACCGGCATCCATTAAAGCCAGCGTGGAGCCACAAACGCTGCCCATGGAAGAGGAGCCGTTTGACTCCAGCACTTCGGAAACAAGACGTATGGTATACGGGAACTCCTCCTGCAAGGGAAGCACTGGTACCAATGCCCGCTCAGCGAGCGCCCCGTGTCCTACATCCCGCCGCCCGGGTCCGCGCATAAAACCGGCTTCACCAACACTATAGGGTGGAAAATTATAATGGTGCATATAGCGCTTTGTCTCTTCCAGCGTTAACCCGTCAAGGCGCTGCTCGTCACCAGGAGGACCGAGCGTGCAGACAGTCAGCACTTGTGTCTGACCACGCATGAACAACCCTGTGCCATGTGGCCTCGGCAAAATACCAACATTTCCGCTGACAGGCCTGATTTCAGAGCGCCTGCGTCCGTCAGGCCGGGTGTTTTCTCTCAGGATCATGGTACGCATTGTTTGTTTGACTAAATCATCAAAGGCATAGCGGACATCCTTTTCCTTTTCCGGAAACAGTGTCAGAAAATGAGCAACTGTATCTTTCCTGGCGTTTTCGATCTCTGCTTCCCGGGCTTGCTTTTCCTTAATATGCAAGGCAGCTTCCAAACGACTACGGATAAACTCATGTGCCTGAGCACTGACAACAGGGTCCGGGATAAATGGCGCAAAGGGCAATTTTTCCGGGTTAAGTTCCTTAACCATCTTTTCCTGTAAGGAAATTACCTTTTTGTTAGCTTCGTAACCGGCCATAATTGCTTCCAGTATTTGTTCTTCAGTAAGTTCAGAAGCACTTGCTTCCACCATCATGATCGCCTCATTGGTGCTGGCGACCACCAGGTGCAAACGGGATTGCTCAATCTCAGCCGATGTTGGGTTTATCAAAGGCTTCCCGTCCAGCCACGCCACCTGTGAGGCGGCAATAGGTCCGGCAAAGGGAATATTGGAGAGTGATAAGGCTGCCGAAGCTCCGCAGATAGATAGCACCTCTGGGGAGCAATCCTGGTCAACAGATAAAACTGTAGCCACGATATGTACCGAATTACGGAAACCTTTTGGGAAGAGCGGCCGGCAAGGACGGTCTGTCAGCCGCGCCGCCAGGATTGCTTTCTCAGTCGGACGTCCCTCTCGCTTGATAAAGCCTCCGGGAATTTTTCCGGCTGCATAAAGTCTTTCTTCATAGTCAACAGTCAAGGGGAAAAAATCAATACCTTCACGGGGTTCCGGTGAGGCCGTGACCGTCACCAGCACCACTGTGTCTCCATAGCTAACCAAAACTGCACCACCGGCCTGCCTGGCCAGTCTGCCGGTTTCAAAACTCATCTCCCGGCCGGCAATTTCCAACTTAAATGTTTTCAACAGCTACATCCCTCCTAATTTCCTGGTAAAAAGCGGGGATGCCCCCCGCTTATGTGATCACAGCTATTTACGCAGATTTAATTTTGTCAAAATTGCATGATAGCGCTCGGCATCCATTTTTTTCAGATAGTTGAGCAGAGCCCTGCGCTGGCCAACCATTTTCAGCAACCCGCGCCGTGAATGATGATCCTTCTTATGGGTCTGCAAATGTCCGGTCAGGTAGTTGATTCTCTCCGTCAGCAGAGCGATTTGGACTTCGGGGGAACCGGTATCCGATTCGTGAATACGGAATTGTGTAATCAGCTCCAGTTTGCGAGCTGTATCTAAAGCCATCACTGTCACCTCCTTAATTATTTATCCCCGTTAAGCCAAGGTTATCGCAGACCATCTTAAGTCCGGAGGAGCGATTACCCTAGCTTAAGGTTGGCAAATGTATTCTACCATACGGTTTATAACAAGGCAAGCTCCAGCCGAACGCTGTTTCCGCTGCTTCTTTGCCATTGTATCAATACATCTGATTCCTCTTAATGTTAGTGTTCCCGGATAAGCGGTTATTAACAAATGACCAAACCTTGCAAGAAACATCATGGCATCAACAGGCGTGCACAGTCTATGTCACGGTTTATCTGCTCAATCAATTGAGCGGAGCCTGCAAAAGTTACTTCATTGCGGATTCGTTTTAAAAAATATACTGTCAATTCCTGATCATAAAAATCGCCCTCAGTATCCAGCAGGTGGATTTCCAAAGCTGGTTCACCTTTACAAAACGTCGGCCTTCTCCCGACATTTGCCACCCCCCAAAAAGAACGGCCGGCCAGCATAACACTTGTGAAATATACTCCGTGCCCCGGTTGCACAAGCTCATACGAGACCTGTAAATTAGCCGTAGGAAACCCCAGCTGGCGGCCGCGACCGTCACCGTGTACAACCTTGCCTCGCAGGTAGAAGGGATAGCCTAGCATTTCCGCTGCTTCTTCTACCTTGCCTGAGGAAAGGAGGACCCTGATTGTGGAACTGCTTACCGGGACATTGTTAACGGTTACCGGGGGAATAACCTCTACATTAAAGCCCAGCATTTCGCCAAAGCACAGCAAATCCGCGGAGGTTCCGGAACCATGACAACCAAAAGTATAATCGAAGCCAACGACTACCCCGCTGACATCAAGGACTTCTTTCAGAACCACCCTGGCAAACGACTCCGCCGTTATACCAGCAAATGCTTTAGTGAACTGCTGTACGATTACATAGTCAATCCCTGCTTCCCCCAGCAGGCTTATACGGTCCTCCGTGGTAATCAGCAAGGAAGGGAATCTGTCCGGAGTCAGTACTTGCAGGGGGTGAGGCGTAAAGATCAGGGCGGAGCTGCTGGCTCCAAGCCTTTTCGCCGCTGCCGCAGTTGCCTGGAGAATAGCCCGGTGCCCCAGGTGTACTCCGTCAAAGTTGCCAAGGGACATTACATGAGGTTCGCGGCAGTCCTGTCTGAACTGAGAAATACCTTTAATAATCTGCATCTTTTCACCTACGTTCAGTCGGCCGTCCAGAAAACCTTTTCCGGATGCAGTTGATTTCCGGAATAGCGGGCTACCGCCAGAAAGTGGCCGGATTCATGGTACAGCCTGCACAACGAATTTTCCGGCAGTTTTTCAGCCGGCACCGGCCGGCCGGTAGTAATCATGGCGGCAGAATCGGTTTTCAGAATACAGGCCGGCAAATGTTGCAGTGCGGTATCAACCGGCAGTAATACTTCCCCCAGGCGACCGTTTGCCGCAAGGGTATCAAGTTCTTTGACCGTATAAGCTTTTGCCAGTAAAAACGGGCCTACCGCGCTGCGCAACAGAGAAGACAGGTGGCCGCAAGTACCAAGTTTTTCCGCGATAGACACACAAAGAGTGCGCACATAAGTGCCGCGCGAACATGTCACATCAAAAACAATCCTGCCTGCGCTGAGCTCCAGCAACTGCAGGCGGTAGATACTAATAAGCCGGGCTTCCCGCGCAACATATTCCCCGCGTCGCGCCAGTTCGTACAGCCTGAGTCCCTTGCTGCGCACAGCCGAATACATTGGCGGACACTGCCAGACCGGCCCGAGAAACTGCGACAGGACTCCGGAAACAGTGTGCTCATCAAGCGGCGGAACATCTTTTTCCGCGGTTATGCGGCCGGACGCGTCTTCGGTATCAGTAGCAGCGCCCAAAGTTATTTCAGCTCTGTACGATTTGTCCATCTGCAGAACATATTCAGCCGCCCGTGTGGCTCGTCCGACACACACCGGAAGCACACCGGCAGCTGAAGGATCGAGTGTCCCCGTATGCCCCACTCGTTTCTCGCCCGTCAGACGTCTCAAGTGCCGGACCACGTCATGCGAAGTCGGGCCGGGATGTTTATTCACATTAACAATACCTTCCAGGCGCATGGCCAATAGCAACTCCTGTCAGCAGCCAAGAACTTCGCGAACAGAGGACAGAACCTGGTTTACAGCAGTATCAAGGTCAGCCTCCATAGAGCAGCCGGCCGCCCGGGGATGTCCCCCGCCACCGCATATCTCAGCTACTTTACTGACATCAATGTTGCGGGAACGGAAAGCTACCTTTACCGTGCCGTCCGACTTGGCGCGAAAAATCAGGCCGACTTCCACCTCATCAATATTTTTGGCAAAATTGACGATACCCTCTAAATCTTCGTCCCTGGCTTGAGCCCGCTGCATGTCTTCCTCCGTCAATATCATCCAGGCTATCCGCCCGTCATCAGAAAATTTTAAAGAACTTAACGCTGTGCGGAGAATGAATGTGGCAGCTCTGCTGCGCAGGTCAAAAACCCGTAAGGAAAAATTCTGCGGCTTGGCGCCCGCCTCCATCAGGCGGGCCGCGATCAGGTGAGTGCGGGGGGTTGTGTTTTCATACTTGAAAGAGCCTGTATCCGTACTGATAGCTACGTAGATGGCTGACGCCGCCTCTGCGCCGAGTGACAGGTCCATGGCCTCCAGCAGGGCATAAACGATTTCCCCGGTGGCGGCAGCTGTTGCATCCACGTAGTTGAAAGCAGCGAAAAGCTGGTTCGTAGCATGGTGGTCGATATTGATCATAAACCGGTCCCTGATGGACGGCCAAATGGGTCGGAGGCGCGAGGGGTCACTGCAATCCAGGGTTACAACGCGCGTAAAATCAGTCTGCGGCACATCTCCAGACATGATTTGTTCCACGCCAGGCAAAAACCGGTAACGCAACGGGACACCGTCCGCTGAGTGCATTGTCACCATGAAACCGGCCGCTTTCATGGCCAACCCCAATCCGAGCATTGAGCCGATACTGTCCCCGTCCGGCAGGATATGCGTAGTAAGTAAAATCCCGCCAGGTTTTTTCAGCTCCGCGGCAATTTCCTGCAGACTATTCAATTGGTTTTTCTCCCCCGTTCTTATTCAGGCCGCGCAGCAGATGACTGATGTGAGCTCCATAAGCAATTGAATGATCAAGGTGGATAGATATTCCAGGTGTATGGCGCAAACGTATCCGCCGGCCGATTTCAGTTCGAATAAAGCCGACTGCCTTGGTTAAGGCTTGCAGGGTAAGCTGCTGTTCGTCTTCATTACCAAAAACGCTGATAAATATTTTAGCATTCCTGAGGTCACGGGTGATCTGGACACCAGTGATACTGACAAACGCGGCGATGCGGGGGTCTTTAAGCTCTTCCCTTAAAATCTGACTTACTTCTTTTTTTATTTCCTCAGCGACTCGTTGAGCACGCTGTCCGGACATGAAGTTCACCTCTGCCCCATCAAAATATCTGTCGGGAAATCCTGATAACCTCAACATTACCGTCATTTTCAATAAAATGCAACACTTGTTCCGTCAGTTGATGCGCTTTGACGCTGTCGACTGAAACGCAAGCTATGGCGATGAGTGAGGTCTGCCACTTGTCCTGTTCCCCGACCTCGGCGACTGACACATTAAACCGTTGCCGCAGCCTGGAGATAAGCGATTTCAGTATAGAACGCTTTGCTTTCAGCGATAACACAGCAGGCAGCCGCAAAGCAATTTCGCATAAAGTGACTACCATGCTCTAATCCTCAAACTGCTTCGACTTGTTGCATAGTGTAGGATTCGATAAGGTCGCCTTCCCGGAAATCTTGGAACTTTTCCGGAAGAATACCGCAGTCGTAACCGGCAAGTACTTCTTTGGCGTCATCTTTAAAACGTTTCAAAGTTTCGATTCTGCCATCATAAACAATCACGCCGTCACGAATGATACGGACAGAGGCATTACGGGTGATTTTTCCTTCCAATACATGACAGCCGGCGATAATACCAAAACGGGATGACTTAAACACCTGCCTGATCTCAGCTTGCCCTGACACAACTTCTTTAAATCGAGGCGCCAGCATCCCAGTCATGGCAGCCCTGATATCTTCAATAGCTTCGTAAATAACCCTGTACAGGCGAATATCCACATGCTCCCTATCCGCCATTTTCCTGGCACCAGGCTCAGGGCGGATGTTAAAAGCAATAATAATGGCATTTGAAGCTGAGGCCAGCATAACGTCGGACTCGGTAACAGCACCCACACCACCGTGCAGTACCTGCAGACGGACCTCAGGGTTTTCAAGCTTAAGGAGCGATTCCCGCATAGCCTCCACCGAACCCTGTACGTCTGCCTTGAGAATCAGGTTAAGTGCCTTTACCTCTCCTTCCTGGATCTGTTTAAAGAGGTCCTCAAGCGAAATTTTAGTTGTTTTCCTCAAGGAGATCTCCCGGCGTTTTTCCTGCCTTTTCTCAGCTATTTGCCGGGCGGCTCGCTCATCGTTTACCACTTGGATGATATCCCCGGCCAAAGGCAGGTCGGTCAGGCCAAGCACCTCCACCGGGGTAGATGGACCTGCTTTTTTCAAGCGCTTTCCTTTATCGTCCACCATCGCCCGGACCTTCCCGGCAATGCTGCCGGCAATAACCGGGTCGCCGACATGCAAAGTCCCGTCCTGAATCAAAACAGTTGCCACCGGCCCTCTGCCTTTATCCAACTTAGCTTCCACCACTGTACCGCTCGCCGGTCTGTCAGGGTTAGCCTTTAACTCGGCCATTTCCGCTACCAACGAGATCATCTCTAACAACGAATCTAAGCCCTGCCGCTTGATGGCTGACACATTAACAAATACCGTATCGCCACCCCATTCCTCAGACACAAGCCCGTACTCTGCAAGCTGCTGCCTGACCCGGTCGGGATTAGCATTTGGCTTGTCAATTTTATTGACAGCCACAATAATTGGCACACCCGCTGCCTTAACATGGTTTATTGCTTCTACCGTCTGCGGCATGACACCGTCATCAGCAGCCACTACAACAATTGCCACGTCAGTCACTTGGGCGCCCCGCGCTCTCATCGCGGTAAACGCCTCGTGTCCCGGCGTATCAAGGAAAACTACCTTTTTACCGGAAACCTCCGCCTGGTAGGCTCCTATATGCTGAGTAATGCCTCCGGCCTCACGTGCTGTGACGTTTGTCATACGGATAGCATCAAGCAGTGAGGTTTTACCATGGTCAACATGCCCGAGCACGGTGACTACCGGCGCCCGTAGATGCAGGTTAGCCTCGTGGTGCTCTGTTGGCTTTACCAGACCAGCCTCCACCGGATCCAACCTTACTTCCACCCTGAAACCGTACTCTTCAGCAAGCAGTTGTGCTGTCTCCACATCGATAAACTGATTTATGGTCGCCATTACTCCAAGGTTCATCAGCTTGGCAATTATCTCCGCGGCAGATACTCCCAGCAGGCCGGCCAGTTCACCCACAGTAACGCGACCTTCCAGAACAATGGTTGATTCTTTTTTCTGTTCCTCACGAAAACGAGTTTCACGCCGCACTTTTTTTTCTATACGGTCAGCGCGTCCGGAACGCCGCGTTTTTTGCGGAGGACCGGCTTTCTTGCTCTTGTCCTGCGGCAAAGGTTTTGCCGGCTGCGGTTTGGCCGGCTTGGTCACAGGCTGGCTTACTTTGCTGATGCTGGTCGCGCTGGTCGCGCTTTCGCTTTTAGCTGCAACAGTTTCTTTAGCGTCCTTTTTTGGTGCCGCTGGCTCAGGCGATTCACCTTTACCGGTCAGTTGATAAGTAATACGTCGTACAGCTTCATCCTCCAGCACACTCATGTGATTTTTCACCACAAAACCTATATCCGCAAGCAGATCGATGATCCGCTTACTAGGGACACCTAGTTCTTTAGCTAATTCATGAACACGGACTTTGCCCACTCATAACACCTCCATTAGTTTGCCTCCTCAAGTTGCTAAATGGTATACTCCTTCTTCCTGAGCCAACTCCTTCAGACGTGATGCTAATCCTTCATCCAGCAATACCAGCGCCGGGCGGGGTGAAAGGCCTATTGCCCAACCAAGTTCTGCAGCAGTTGCAAAATATAGCACGGGGACAGCGAAGGTACGACATTTATTCCGGTACTTCTTAACTGTGGACTGTCCGGCATCGCAGGCCAGCAACAGCAGTCGCGCGCGCCCGGAGCGAATAGCCGCCACATTGTCTGCCTCCCGACAGGATAGTTTACCCGCTTTTCTTGCCAGACCTAAATGCAGAAGCAGCTTACTGCTCATCCTCAGCTCCGGGAGTGAGTTGTTCCGTCAGCAACTCTATCACAGCCAATGATACGGGATGCTTGAGACTGCGCTCAATTCGCTTGCCTGCCAGCGCCGCTTTAAAGCAACTGTGGCAGCGACAAAGATAAGTGCCCCGTCCGGCTTTTTTCCCGCTCGGATCGAGTTCCACCTGCCCGGCAGGTGTTCTTACCACGCGAATCAATTCACGTTTACTCTTCTGTTGCTGACAGCCGATACAGATACGCAGCGGAATTTTACGTTTTTTCAATCACATCACTCCCTTGGGCAACTGCGGAGTTGACTGCTGACCTCTCAGCTTCATCCTGCTGCACCTGGCTCTCACAGCTGATATCTATTTTCCAACCGGTCAGCTTAGCTGCCAGACGTGCGTTCTGTCCTTCCCTGCCGATGGCCAGGGAGAGTTGATAATCCGGAACAATAACGTTGGCTGTCTTTTGCGCCTCCAACATCCTGACCCGTAATACTTTAGCAGGCGAGAGGGCGTTAGCAACATAAATTTGCGGGTCTTCATCCCATCTGACAATATCGATTTTTTCGCCTCGCAACTCATTTACGATTGCCTGCACACGCGCACCTTTCGGTCCTACGCAGGCACCAACCGGATCAACATCCTTGTTGCGGGAATAAACAGCCAGCTTAGAGCGCCAGCCGGCTTCACGGGCCACAGATTTAATCTCCACCGTGCCGTCAAAAATTTCCGGGACCTCCAGCTCAAACAGGCGTTTCAGCAATCCTGGATGTGTCCTGGAAATCAAAATCTGAGGACCTTTGGTAGTCTTGCGCACCTCGGTAATATAAGCCTTGATTCTCTCTCCCTGGCGGTAATCGTCGTTCGGCATCTGTTCGCCAGGCACAAGCACCGCTTCAATTTTCCCAAGGTCTATAATGACATTCTTCTGTTCCGTTCTCTGTACGACACCGTTAATGATATCATCTTCGCGGTCAATATATTCTTCATAGACAAGCTCCCGTTCGGCTTCGCGGATTCTCTGAATTACGACCTGTTTAGCCGTTTGTGCCGCAATCCTGCCAAAATTTTTCGGCGTTACTTCCTTTTCGATAATATCGCCGCACTTATAGGAACGGTTTATCTGGCCAGCCTCGGCAAGGGAAATTTCCAGTTGCGGTTGAGTACTATTTTCTACAACTACAAGACGCATATAAACCTTGATCTCTCCCGTTTCCCTGTCAAGTTGCACACGGACATTGGCCGCTGAATTAAAGTTGCGTTTGTAAGCCGACACGAGGGCAGCCTCAATAGCTTCAAAAAGGATTTCCTTTTTGACCCCTTTTTCTCTTTCGATAGCCGACAGGGCTGACCAAAACTCCTCCTTCATTTGTTTTTGCCTCCCTTCCTGCTTTCTTTCGGATAAATAAGCCTGGCACTTGCTACCGATGACAACGGAAAGCGTACCACACTGCCTGCCTCAACCTCCAACAGAATTTCCTGTCCATCCAGACCATGCAGTACTCCACTGAAATTCTTTTTCCCTTCCAGTGGGCGGAACAGGCGGCAGGATACAGAATGACCGGCAAAACGCCTAAAATCTCGTTCTTTTTTCAGCGGCCGCTCGATTCCTGGAGAAGATACTTCAAGGCAATAACTAAAAGGAATAGGATCAATACGGTCAAGGCCGTCTCCCAGGGCCTTGCTCAGTGTCTCACAATCATGCAGAGCTACCCCGCCTTCACGGTCGATCGATACTCTTAAAATTCTCTGACTGCCGTGCCTGACAAACTCGACATCAACTACCTCCAGTCCCATGTTCACCGCTAGTAGTTCAGCAAGTTTTGCGACTACTTCAGTCACAGGCGGTTTTGTCATTATTTTCACCCCGGCAGCCGGCAGAATTCGCATTGCCAATCCGGTCTGATAAGCTAGAAGAGTGGGGAATCCCACTCTTCGTCCAAAACGGCGTCGTGATTGACCAAGCATTGCCATTCTACCATATCAGGCAAAAAATCGCAAGCACTACGTCACCGCATGTTGTTTTTTCGGGGCAGTGCTGCAGCAAAGATTATCAAGCTGCTCTGGCGAAGTACGGCATGCATTGCAGCATGAGCCGCAAAGGTAACTGTTACGACAAATGCCTGTTCAAAAACCTTTTTTCAGTGCGATCAAAAACAAGATGGTCTACTTGCGAAAGTTCAGGACCAAAGAAGAAGCCCGGAGAGCTATCGCGGCCTTTCTCAGGCAATACTACAATTGAGAAGCAGCATAAATGCAGGTAGCCGTGAAATTTCAAGCAACCCTATGGAAAGGGGGGCAAATCACACTCAGTTGTGTCCGGCAAAGCGGGAAAGCCCCCGGTGCTCGTTCACGAGTTGATTCCATTGCTGTGCTTCCTCGGGTTTGATGGGACGGACAACCAATGATTGCGATTCCTTTTGCACTGGCATTTAAAAACCCCTCTTCGAAGGAAAAATGTAGTCAACAACATTGTAACAGTTCGATTCCCAAACCGGGAGAGTCTGTTACCGGTGAGGAAATTATCCGGTTCTGCAAAGCTAAGCTTGTAGGCTACAAATGTCCCAGAGAAGTTGAATTTAAAGAATCTCT
>QLUR01000044.1 GCA_018725565.1 Bacillota bacterium
AAGAACTGTGGCCGGATGTGACAAGAACTCTGGCCGGATGTCACAGGATTGCTGGCCGGATGCCGCAGGAATACTCAATTAGAGCATCGTTTCTTGGCATCGTACCCACCTCCCTCTGCCAGTTCTTTGCAGTTATTGCAGCCTGCGGCTTTACACGGTCTCGTCAGCTTTTATTTCCATAATATCAGCGAATTCGCACTGTAGCGCCTTGCAGATTTTCACGAGGACATCCGTCTGGATATTTTCGCCCTTGGTCAGCTTGGCAACGGACGTGGCACTGATGTTTGCGACAGCCATTAAATCCTTCTTTTTCATATCTCTATCAATGAATAACTTCCACAGCTTCTTGTAACTAATGCTCATATGCACTCGCCATGCAAATTCCTCGGAAATTCCATAATGATATCATATCTTGGACAATCTTCAAACACAATAGTAAAATTAGCGTTCTCGGAATACAGTTATTCCATTAGTGTGGACGGCGTAATAATCTCTACAGTCTTGCCGCCGCACAGTGCGCTCTAACTTGCTATTAAAGTATTTTTCATACAAAGCTATATGAAATGTAGAGAAGATTAAACAATTAAAGGAGCAGGCAAAAACCCTACTCCTTTGCCGAAGCAGAATACGGCGGGAAAGTTTGTTCATTTTCAAGCAGGTATTTGGCCTTGTTTCTTTACGCCATAACCAGTGCCTTAACCGCCTCTCGCCTGATCAGCCGCCCGTCGATGAACTCCGTGCCGATAAAGCCTGTCACGCCATTGACGGCATATTTCTCGTGCAGGGCTTTCAGTGTCACGCCGCCGCGCTCAATAAGCCAGTAGAAGTTGAAATCTCCAAGCACAATAGGCTTGCTCCCGGCCTCTATTCCCGGCATATACGGCGATGTGTACACAGGCTTGCCGAAAATGGTATCGTCGGAATCCCGCCACAGGTAGTTGCCCGCATTGTCTTTCAACGTCCTCAGATAAAGAGCCGTCTCGTCGCTCATCAACCATACGGCGCTCCTGCGGTACTCGGCTTTGAGCGAGAAGTATAAAAACTTTACATCGTCAAAGCTGATTGCGGCGGATTCGGCAATGGTTACTCCGGTTTCCGCGCCTTCCGTGGGGTGCAGAATGCCGGAAGGGCGGCCTGTTCCGCTCCCGTTTACACAAGCATTTTCTTCAACCTTGCCAAATTCCCGCCCAAACTCTGATGCGAGCGCGTCTTCCAAGTCAAAGCCGGCGTCATTTACAAACTCATTGGAAACCTTGACTATTTTAGCGATTTTGTGCGCTTTGACCGTCCAAGCCGCAAAGCCCGCGTCCGTCTCAGGGATAGCGCTGTTTTCCTCCACAAAAGCGGCTTCTCCGGTGGGCAGGACGCTTTTTACCTTGCTTTCTGCGTTCTCTGTAAAGATGACCGTCGCAATCCTGCGGAACACGTTCATGCGTTCCTGCTGTTCTCTGAATTTGCTGTCGCTTTCATTGGGCAGATAATACCCGGTCGGGGATTGCTGGCGCGTATTCAGGTCGGAATCGTCAAACTTGCGCTTTCTCATCATGTCCCAGAAGGCCCGCCCGTAGCGGGGCATTGTTGGAATTGTATTCATAGTCTAAATCCTCCTCAAAGTTAATTTTTGTTGAACTTATGATCCTCGGTTTTACTGTGCTTATCCCGCCAAGTTCGCTTTTTGCCGCAGCTTTGCAAGAGCAACCAAGGCTTGATGCGCTTGGGAGCTCTTACGATTTTCCCTCCCGTCATCCGTAATCACCTCCTCTCACGCGGGCTATCCGCTCTTCCAGTCTCAACAGTTCCCACTCCACAGAGGACATCCCGTTTTCCTTAAAGAACTGGAAGCCTGTATGTTTTGTAAAATCAGCGTCTTCGTAGAACTCCCTGCGGATTTCCCGGAGCCGCTGGTCTTGACGCAGCTTGCGCAGAGCGGCGCGGTAAATCTGGGATGCTCTTTGAATGCTTGTATTCAGCCCGGCAGCGATTTCAGTAAGCGGCATATTGCCACAGTAGTGTCTACGTATCACCAAGCGTTGCCTTTCAGGAAGAGCGTCCACGCGCTCCAATACCAGATCCGACAGTTCCGAGCGCTCTATGTCTTCAAACGGCTCTCCGGCTGTTTTGTCGGCGAGATTATCGGTAAGCGTATACTCGCCATCCTCGGAGCCGATAGGCGCGTCAAGGCTGGCGGCGCCGTTCAGGGGTTCCCGCTTCGTAGTTCTTAAACCGAGCAGAGTGTAGACATGCCGTTTGACATGAAAGTCTGCGAAGGATGTGAATTTTACTTTTTGCTCCGGCTTTCTATTGAAGGCTTCTACAGCGTCGAGGAAAGCGAGCCAGCAGACCTGAAGGCAATCATCCAATTCAACACCGCAGGCGGCGGCTCTTTCGAAGTGGCGGGCGAACAGCCGCCGTGCAAGAAGATAGAACAGCCTATCGGTCTGTTCCCAGAGCGGGTATACATACCTGTCATTGCCTTGCGCTATAAGAACACACAGCTCCTCGTTTGTCATCTCCGGCTCACCTCCTCGGCGCAACCCCGCTGAATCAACCCTTGGACGCAACGGCTTTATCGCAGCCAGCCGCGCCAAGCGCAATATTTATCCAGTTCTTTGCGGCTGAAAAAGTAATGCCCGCCGCCCCGGTTCTGGACGCACCACGGCTTGTACGCCTCAGGGCGTTTATCGCGCAGGATAACCGCCGCAAACCGCCTGCTCTGCGGCAGAACCTCAATAACCTCGAAATTTTCAAGGTCGAGGGCGTATCTCTGAAGATATCGCTGCAAATCAGGCTTGATAACCACGCGCATTGTCTCTCCTTTCGCCTAGGAGCCGCCAATACCGCCGACGACGGCTCACATCCAGCCACGATTCTTGCAATACGCCTTTGCCTCGGCAAGCGTTTTAAAGTACATTTCCGAATCACGGGACAGCACCTGATATAAGTACTGTGAGCGGCATTCCCGCGCCGCCCGGATGACCGCTTTTGCGATTCTGCCCTTCCCCGGCAGCTCCATAACAGTTTTGTATGCGCCGCCCTCGTCCGCTTGGCGTACTTTGGTGAAGAAATCCAACATTTTGTTGCCTCCTTATCGCATTTTGTGGTTAATCCCCTGTTTGAACCGTGATTTTTTCGCGCGTGACCCGCCGCCCGTTGCCCGTTTGAAAAGCTGCAGGGATTTGATCCGCCCCTGCCCCTCATCAAGGTGGGTGACAGTCGATGACAGTCAAATACATAAGTTTTTTATTATTGAAAATACACATCCCTATAAGAGGACTTTGCTCAACGACTGTCACCGACTGTCACCAGCCTGTCTCAAACGCCTTGGAATAAGGATTTTTCGTTAGCTGAGAAAATCGGAGAAGTCATCGGCCACATCCGAAATTGTTGTATTTTTCAGCCGCAAACCATCAACAAAACGCCCCGTCTTATCCCTGCGCCTGAAAAAGCCCGCGCTCTCAATCGCGGCATAAAAATCTGCCGTACCGCGCGTGTAGCTGCCCGTACAGGCGCAGTAACTGCGATAGGCAGAGTATAGATCCCCGGACTTTTCGCTGTAACCAGCGCCGATTTCGCACCGCTCCGCGATAAAGTGGGCAAGCCAGTCGTTGTCATCACGGTATGCCGCGATAGCGTTCTTCACACATACGGGCGGTTCAATTCTGAAGTCTTTCGCTATCACTTTCCTTGCGCCCTCGATTATCCAGGCAAGAGCCGCTTCCCCGGCATTCTCGAATAAATAATCGGCGTAATTCTTCACATCGCCGCCGCTCTCAATTTTGGCGTTAAAAGGTATCACTATGAGCCGCCGCCATGTACCGGGGTCATTCGCGCCGACTCTCGGCAGGTGGTTTGTATAGAGCACAAGCGTATGGCTTGGGATATAGCTGAACGGCTCTTTGTATTTTTTCTCCGCGAATATTTCATCGGTAGAGCAGAGTTGCTTTACATTGGATGTGTTAAGCCGTGTGCCTTCTTCCAGTTCGGCTGCGATGAGCAGGCGCTTCCCTTTCGCCTCCGCGAGTTCCGGTTTGACATTCCTGCGACACCCGATCGTCAGCGTGTCCGCCGATATGTTCCCGCTGTAAGAGCCGAGCCCCCTCGACGAGACGTTCCAGAAAGTGGATTTCCCGTTACGCCCGTCACCGTAGGAGATAATTAAGATCTCCACAAACACTTTGCCGATGGCGGTAAGCCCTGAGATAAGCTGAACATACTCTATGAGTTCCTCATCGCTGCAGAAGAACAGGTTAAGCGCGTCCTGCCATAACTTTGCGCCTTTCTGCCCCGGCGATACCGCCGTTACCTTTGTGATGAAGTCGGCAGGGTCATGCGGACGCAGCCCGCTCATTCCGAGCCGTAAATCATAAGTTCCGATCGGCGTGTTCAGGAGAAAGCCGTCTGAATCAAGGTCTTTCGGCGCTATTTCAAGCATTGGTCTGGCTTCTTTCAGTGCGGCGGTTATGTTCTTCGATTCCCTGCGTTTGATGACAAAGACCCGGTAAGCGCAAGAGGCTTCGTACCCCGACAAAGCCGCTGATTGAACGTCATTCATCATCAACTTCGCTTTCTTGCTTCCATGCGCCGCAAGCAGAACAGCCGCGCCGACTTTTTCGAGCTTTGCCCACGTTTTCTTTATTTCTTTACGGGCTTCTTCCAACTGACGGGCGGTCAGTTCCTGCGCCGCCGCCTGTGCCTTGGGCTTTGATTCCTCCCAATAGATGCCGTTGTAGCGGATATAATCTGTGGCGGGCGAGTACCGCAGTTCATTGCCGTATTCAAAAGCCAGAACCTCTGCCTGTCCCACATCGGAATAATCGTCCGGCCGGAGCGTAAAATCGGAGTTGTACATCTCAGGCGGGACATAGCCTTCCTGTTTCTCAACCTTGCTCCTAAAGCCCCTCGCGCTGTTATAGAGGGTTTCCAACTCTCTTTCATCAAGCGGCGGGGAGCACTTTGCGGCTTTGGCAAGGAATATCGCGTATGCTTCCGGCGTATCGCCGTAACGCTTGAGTATGCGCCCCGCAAAATGGGACAGTGTGCTATTGCGCCGTCCTTCCGGAATAACATCAGCTTGGCTCAAATCTGAGCAGAGGTCTGTCACATGATTAATGGGCGCGTTGCCCTTCTCCGCACATTCGCTTCCGGGCATTCCCGGCTTCTCCGGCGCAAGCCTTATCATAAATTCATTCAGCTTCATGGTTTGCTCCCTCGAAGAATTCAACCTGCGGATTATCCACACCAAAGAAGAACCTTGCGCTGTCCTTGGCGTTTGCATCGAAGTGCAGAGCGGGGAATCCCGCAATTACCCGGTCTTTCAGAGAAGCGTATTCCTCTGCGTCCATAACAGGGTCAGTGGCGAAGTAGACATGAAACTTGGGACGCGGGCTTCTGCCGTTCTTCACCCGGTTGTGGTGGCGGGAATAGCAAACGCAAAACCCTACGCCCGGAAAAGCAGCTTGCACATCCTCCGGCATCACCCAGTCAGAGGGATCGTCCGAATGGTCATTATCGCAGTCAAACATAACGCAGTCCGCACTGATGAAATCCGCTGCGCTCCGATGGAAATCTTTATACTCGGCGCATACATGGTCATACTTCATCGCCCTGCGAAAAACCTCAAGGTCTTTAACTTCAATTTTGCGCGGGTAGAGCGCGTTGCGGGCGTTTCCCGCGCAGTTTGCCGTGTACAGTGTAAATATGGTATTCATGCCGCCCGCCTCCTTGTCATTCCTCGTCACCGGCTTCCCCGCAGTCTGTGCAGAGGAACCCGCCGAAGACGGATGTGTGTTCAGCAGCTTCGATAATGGCTTGGATGGCACCTGATAAGCCTATCTTGGTTTCAGCGCCGCATTTGCCGCATTCAACGGTAAGTTTCACGTTTTTCTCTCCCTTCGTCCAAACCTGCTCTGCCCAATTCTTCAAGTTGGGCGCACAGCTTATCGTAGTTGACCAGAGCCTTTGTGCCGATGTAAATTGCCGGCAGTTTGCCCTGCTTCAAGAGCAGCCGCAGAGCGTGTTCCGCCATCAATCCAGTCTTGGCGATCTCCCTGATGGTCATCAGCCTTGGCGTGTTTTCGCGCATTTTCTGCCTCCTTTCACTAAACACCGCTTGACATTCCTGTGCGGCAGAGTATAATTAGATATAGAACGATATGCGACTTGTTCTAAATTGATTATATAGCGCGGCAAGCTAAAAATCAATAAACAAACGCACACTTACGAAATCGTTCCAAACAAGAACATGGAAAGGCAGGGCTTGAGAAATGTCCTATTACAGCGAGAACCAGAAAGAAAACCTGATAAAGGTCGGGGACAGACTCCGGGAACTCCGCGAAAAGAAAGGCGCGACACAGGATGAACTGGCGGAGTACATGGAAGTACAGCGCTCGACCGTAGCGAAGTGGGAGAACGGGGCGCAGGATTTTAAAAGCGCGGCGATTGTCCGCTTGGCAAGGTATTTTAATTGCTCTATTGATTATCTGCTGCTGGGCGCGTCGGCTGAAACTTACGAGATTTACAGCACGACCGGACTTATTGACGCGGCGGTATCGCAGCTAGGCAAATACAAAGAAATCGAGGATATGCTCTACGACAGGAATGAGCCTGGCCCGCTCGGCGTGTTAAACGAGATGCTATCCGACGAAGAGTTTTTCACACTGCTGACTGAGTTTGTGCTTCTGCGCGCCAAGTGGAAGAAGATTCAGGTTGAAACTGCCGAGCAGGAACTGCTCAGGAAGAAGACGGAGCCGCGAAGCAAAGAGCGCAAGGAAGCGGGAGAGCGGCTGATTCAACTGAAGGATGACGGGGAATTCCTGCTTTGGAAATTCTCCCGCAGCATTGATTCCTTTACCCGCAAACTACTGGAGGTGAAATAGATGGCTTCCGTAACAAAGCGCGGAGATACCTTCCGCATTATGGTCAGCCTCGGTTACGGGCTTGACGGGAAGCAAATCCGCAAAACTACCACGTTTACGCCGCCGAAAAGTGTAACCGGGGGCAAAGCGAAAAAACTTGCCGAAGCCTATGCTCACGACTTTGAGAAGAAGTGCCGGGGAGTATCGGACTTAGGCGAGAATATGCGTTTCCACGAGCTGGCGGAGTGGTATTACCGTGAGATCGCTCCGAATGTGGTCAGGGGCATTACCATCTACAATCAGCAATTGCTCATCAAGCTGTATGCCTTGGATGAGTTCGGGCACTTGAAACTAAAGGATATCTCAACGGCGCGTCTTGACGAGTTGTGGAACAGGCTCAAGCGCAACGGCGGACACCGGGAGTATTACGCCCTCATTGACACAGGTAGCATACCAATCGGCGCAAGGCGGGAAACGGCGAAGGCTGTGGGCGTTCAGGAAAGCTTAATGTACAGGCTCACAAGCGGCGGCAGGGTAAACTTGGCGTCAGCTGAAAAGATTGCTGCGGCGCTGGAGAAAAAGGTGAAAGAACTTTTTTATCTGGAAAGCGAGAAGGGCGGCTTGTCGGCAGCAACGGTCAACAGAGTAAAAACCGCCGTGTCAGCGATATTCAACACGGCGGTTCGCAAAGGGATGATGGAGAAGAACCCCTGTGCCAATACCACGCCGCCGAAAATAGAGTACACGAAGAAGCCGTTTCTTGACGCGAGTCAGTGCAAACGGCTTCTTGATATTTTAGACGAGCAGGACAGTCCACAGTTAAAAACAGCGATAACCGTGCTTTTGTACACCGGGCTTCGCTCCGGCGAACTGCTCGCCCTGCGCTGGGACGATATGGACTTCGCTAAGGCCACCATTTCCGTTAATAAAACGCTGACCCTTCTGCACGGCGAATACAGCTTTACCCCGCCGAAAACGAAGTCCAGCGAGCGGATGGTGAAAGCCCCGCCTGAAGTGATGACCTTACTAAAGACTCACAAGGTTTGGCAGTCGGAACGGCGGCTTGCCCTTGGAGGGGCTTGGGAGAACAGCGGTCAGGTATTCACAAACGAAAAGGGCGGCTTCTATAACCGCACTACCCTAAACCAGCAGTTCAAACGTCTTTTGAAAAAGAATGGGCTGCCCGATCTGCACATCCACGACTTGCGCCATGCCAACGCCAGCTTGCTCATCAACGCCGGCCTTCCGGCAAAGGTGGTATCGGAGCATCTCGGACATCACAACACTCAAACCACGCTGAATACTTACGCCCATACCTTTGATGAAACAAAAGCGAAAGCCGCCGAAGTCATCAGCCTTGCGCTGGGCAAATGAACGGAATTAACATTACAGCCAAAAGCCGCCGCCCCGGAAAAAGCACAGAACCGGGTACGGCGGCTATTATTTTGGTGTTTATTTGGTGTTTTAATCTGCAAAAAAGGGCAATAAAGCGCAATACGATGCCAAACGCTGAATGCCCGAAAAGCCCGAGTTACCGCACTTTATTGCCTTATGCTATACGAGGCAGTACGCCTCTGTTAGTTTCATTCCGCAAAATCTGGTTAATATTGCTGGTGTGCCACTTTTCCCTGCCAGCGCCATTTAGGATGCCGTCAGCTTCAAGGCCACGGGCAATTTTCAGCATACTGGCTCCATCAAGGTATTCCCGGTAGATGCGCTTAATGATTTCGGCTTCCTCCGGAACAATAATTAGGCGCTTGTTCTCATCCTTGGTATAGCCGAGAAACCATTTGCAGTTGACTTGGATTTCACCCTGCTGGTAGCGGTATTGCAGACCCATCTTCACGTTCTGGCTTAAGGATTGGCTTTCCTGCTGGGCGAGGGAGGCCGTGATCAGGAAAACCTAAAAACCCTTAAATTAAACCGCACAAACCTGCGTCTGGAAACTCTCCTTCAGGAAGCTGGCAGGAACGACGTCAGCTACACTGACTTTCTGGATCGGCTGCTGGAAGAAGAGATCGCGCTGAAGGTGGAAAAGCATATGGCTCTCAACACCACGCTTGCCAAGCTGCCCTATGTGAAAACCTTGGAAGCGTTTGACTTCAGCTTTCAACCTTCAATTGATCCCAAGATCATCCGTGAATTGGCCACCTGCACCTTCATTGAACGGGCTGAAAACGTGATCTTTCTCGGTCCTCCCGGCACTGGCAAAACCCATCTGGCTGTTTCATTAGGTCTTAAAGCCATCCAAAGGCGCTACCGGGCTTTATTCACCACCGCCGCCGCTTTAATCGCCAACCTTAACAAAGCTTATGCCGAGAACCGGTTGGAGGAAAAACTCAAAGCCTATTGTATCCCCGAAGTTCTCATCATTGATGAAATTGGCTATGTCCCCATTGACGTTCATGGCGCACACCTTCTCTTCCAACTCATATCACGCCGCTATGAGAAAGGCTCGATTATCCTTACCAGCAACCGAGGATTCGGCCAGTGGGGCGAAATCTTTGGTGACACCATCATTGCCACCGCCATCTTGGACCGCTTGCTCCACCACAGCACGGTCATCAACATTAAAGGTGAATCCTACCGCCTGAAAGAAAAGCAACGGGCAGGGTTAGTTCGAAAACCGTTGGAGACGGCTATGCCCTCAGGAGGTGATGCGAACTGCCGATGTCGATGTCATAGAAGAGTCGATTCATCTTTTGGGGGTCAAAATTCAAGTGCCCAAAAGGGTCAACTTTGGAGCGCCATTGACAACATCTTCCTTCTTTGGTCCGGGAGTGTTGGTTATATAGGCTCCAATGGAATAAATCCATAAATTTTTCGCTGCCAGGAACATAGTTTCGTGTTCCAAACCAGCCCCGTTTTAGAACCATTTCTGATCTAAACGTACCCCGTGTTGGAGCTATTCGGGAAAACTCCTGTAAGAGGTTAATGATTTCTGGGATCTGTTTTTCGCGGAATTCAATCTTCTGTTTTTCTTCGAGCACCTTTTTTTCGGCCTCGCAGCGCTTCCTTTCATTGTACGCGTTATCATCTTCAAAATATCTGTTCCTATCCTTATCGTTTTTTTCCATTTCGTTGCTCCTCTCCTTAATTATAAGCGGTACATGTTTAGGAGAAGATTTCTACCTTCACCATGAAATTCCTTTAGTGAAACGATTAGTAAAGGATATAAAAGGAAAATTGCAATGTAGTGACGAAAAAAATAGATAAGAGTAGCATAAAGCAAAACACGGACATACTTGTGTCCGCTAAAAAGTTTATAGTAAAAGTAACTGTCACATTTTATTTGCCTGGAGTGATTGTGATGAGTCTCGAAACTCTACGTGACAATGAGAAGATTTACAGTTGGCGTTGATTATTTCATGGTAATATAATTCTCTCTATTTGAAAGTAGACAAGAGAGAGGAGATGAAAAGCATGCCCAAAAGATCTAATCCATTTCAAAAGTTAGTTGCAGTAATTGAGAATCAACTAGCTGGAAACGGCGTAAAGGTACTTGAATCGATAGAGCTTGACGAATATAAGGGGAGTACAAAGAGGGAAATTGATGTATTGATTGAGGCCGACGTTAATGGGCTGCTTGTTAGGATAGCTATAGAGTGTCGGAATCACAAAAGGCAACAGGACAAAACATGGATTGATCAATTAATTGGCAAATACCGTGATCTGAAAGTTGATAAGGTTGTGGCCGTATCACGTTCTGGTTTTACATCAGGTGCTCTGGAAAAGGCCGCAGAGGTAAATATAGAAACACTTACGTTTGAGAATGCACTGGACCAAAATTGGCCTAGTTACTTTACGAAAGTCTATGCACGTTTCCTGGTTCAGCGTATTTCAAGTATGAGTGCGCATCTTGAATATGACGAAGGTGGAAATTTCCCAAATTCTACTGGCGATGCCCTTAAATCTTCAAGGATTGAATCTAGAGATGGAACTCTAGAGGGTACGCTTGAGCAGGTTGTAATGTCACTTTTCAATAATGATGCAAAAATAGCAATTCAAGAGAAAGTAGATGAAAATGTTTTAGAATTATTAACTAATGATGATATAGTTCATTTTAGGCAAATAAATGTCCCATATAAAGTTACGGATCGTTTTCTTGTAGATCATGATGGTATTCGTTACAAAATAGATCAAATTACGCTTCAATTTGAATTACATTTTCAGAATGTCCCAGCTTCAGATGAGAAACGTTACATATATAAACGAAATCAGGTTATGGTTTCTACATTGTCTTCTAATGATTTGTCTCACCCTGTTTCAGTTGTTATGGTTCAAACCCCGGAACAGGCTATTCTATTAAGACCCCTAATTGAATTTGAGATATATCCCCTTGTTGGTATAAAATAAAACTACGGAAGGGGATATGACAATGAAACGCCAGAGATATCCAAAAACCCTAAAGGAACAACTTGTAAGAGAGGTTCAGGAAGTTGGCAATGCTGTTCCAGTAGCTAAACGTCATGGAATAAACCTGAAAACATTGTACCGTTGGATTCATGAATCTAAGCATAAGGCCTGGGATGTAGCGGCTGACGATGCAAAGAAGATAGCCCCGTATGTGCCATCGCCCCAGGAGTTTCGGCAAATTGAGAAGGAAAATGACCAGCTTAAGAAGATACTTGGTGAAAAAGACCTTGAGATAGCTATAATGTGGCCGTCCTATTCCGGGATATGCATGGACAAGTAACCGGCAACGAATTAGTGACGAGCAAATTAAGGAATGGCTAACGGAGCTGGCTGCTGGTGAAGAAAGTGAGTACGGATACCGTAAGCTAGCTGTTTGCCTAAGGCGGCAACATGACCTGGTGATTAACAACAAAAAGGTTTACAGGTTATGAATTAGATATATTGACACCACAGCGGCGGGTTAAGGTTAAACATCCTAGGCGCCTAGCTATTAACCGCCAGGTGACAGCTTCCGACCAACTTTGGGAAATTGATATAAAATACGGTTATATTGCTGCAGAGGACCGTGACGCTTTCCCGATAAAATGGACACTCCGGAGTTAGGAAAGCTCCTAAAATTGCAACCGTAAGCGGGATAAACTGAAGATTTTGCATTGGGAACACAATGGGTTCTGGCTCCATTACCGGCGCCTGGAGAGGGGGAAGTTTCAGTG
>QLUR01000045.1 GCA_018725565.1 Bacillota bacterium
ATGCGTGAAGGCCGCAATCCCTTTGTTTGCAAGGGTCGCGGCCTCTTTTTGTTCTGTTGAGCTGTCAAAGTCAGGATTATAAAAGAAGTTGGCAGAAAAAGCAAGGATATTTTTCGCAAACCTTACAAGGGTTGGAGCATGTGCAAACGTTGCGTAAACGGTGCGCTTGCCTGGCCAGGAGGTGTTCTGATATAATGATGCATAACCCAAAAAAGGAGTTCCGCATG
Organism: Bacillota bacterium; assembly: GCA_018725565.1. Classification (GTDB taxonomy): domain Bacteria; phylum Bacillota; class Dethiobacteria; order Dethiobacterales; family Dethiobacteraceae; genus HKB214. Next base: position 228 of record QLUR01000045.1, read on the forward strand.
CCCAAAACATTTTATATCACTACACCGATCTACTATCCCAGTGACAAGCTGCACATTGGCCATTCCTATACCACGGTGGCGGCTGATGTCATGGCCCGGTTTAAACGCCTGACGGGATATGATGTGCATTTTCTGACCGGCACCGATGAGCACGGCCAGAAGATTGAACGCCGGGCCACGGAGGCGGGCGAGGACCCTCAGGTGTTTGTAGATGGAATAGTCATGTGGATTAAAGAACTTTGGCGTATTCTCGATATTTCCTATGATGATTTTATTCGTACCACAGAACCCAGGCATAAACTGTCCGTCCAGAAAATCTTTCAGAAATTTTATGACCAGGGCGATATTTACAAAGCAAAATATGAGGGATGGTACTGTACCCCTTGCGAATCTTTCCTAAACGAGCGGCAACTGAAGGAAAATAAATGTCCTGACTGTGGGCGCCCGGTGGAACTGGTGGCTGAAGAAAGCTACTTTTTCCGCATGTCCCGCTACGCCGCCCGGTTGCTGGAACATATCGAGAACCATCCTGAGTTTATCCAACCTGCCTCCCGCAAAAATGAAATGATTAATAATTTTCTGCGACCCGGACTGGAAGACCTGTGTGTTTCCCGCACTACCTTCCGCTGGGGCATTCCCGTTCCGTTTGATGAGCAGCACGTGATCTACGTTTGGTTGGATGCTCTCAGCAACTATATTACCGCTCTTGGTTACTTTTCAGAAGATGACGCGCAGTTCCTGCGGTTTTGGCCCGCTGATGTTCAGCTGATCGGGAAGGAGATAGTACGCTTTCATACCATCTACTGGCCGATTTTTCTTATGGCCCTGGGGGTGGCACTGCCTAAAAAAGTTTTCGGTCACGGCTGGCTGTTGCTTGATGATGGCAAAATGTCAAAATCCAAGGGCAACGTTATCGACCCGACCATCCTCGCAGAGCGTTACGGTTCCGATGCCATCCGATATTTCCTGCTGCGGGAGATTCCGTTTGGCGCCGATGGCAGCTTCAGCGAGGAAGCGCTGCTGCAGCGCCATAATTTTGATTTGGCCAATGACCTCGGCAATCTCCTGAACAGAACATTGGCAATGCTTGGCAAATACTTTCAAGGGAAAGTTCCTTCGCCAGCCGGTGAAGAAGCCGGAGACCGCGCCCTGCGGGAGGCGGCCGCGGTCCTGCCGTCAAAAATAACTGAGCTGATGGACGAACTGCAGTTTTCCAACGCACTGGCTGAGTTGTGGAAGTTTATCGGGCTAGCCAACAAATATATCGACGATGTTGCGCCGTGGGCGCTGGCCAGAGAGGGGCAGCAGGAACGCCTGGCCACCGTTCTCTACAATCTGCTGGAAAGCATCCGTATTATTTCTGTCCTGCTGTTGCCGGTTATGCCACGGACGCCTGAGAAGATCTGGATGCAACTGGGTATTGCCGACCAGCCGGCATTGCATAACTGGCAGAGCATCCTTGAATTTGGGCTTTTGCCGGCCGGTGTTCAGACAGCACCAGGGGAAGTGCTGTTTCCACGGCTGGAACTGACCGGCGAGGGGGAAGCTCCCGTCCGCCAGGCCACCAAGAAAGAGCAGGATGCTGCCGGCAAGCGGGCAAGCAGGTAAAATATATGTTACTGGTTGATACTCATGCCCATCTGAATGACGGCCGCTTCCGGCAAGACCTCCCGGCGGTGCTGCAGCGCGCCACCGCAGCCGGGGTGAGAGCCATAATCAATGTTGGTTTTAACCTTGATTCATCGCGTGGCGGCGTAAAGTTAGCTGGCCGTCACGCCCCGGTACACGCTGCCGTCGGTTTTCATCCGCATGAGGCCAAGGATTTTTCCCCGACTGCCCTGGCGGAGCTGCGCTCGATAGCCACCTCAGAAAAGGTGGTGGCTATCGGCGAAATAGGGCTGGACTTTTATCACAACCATTCACCGGCCGCTGCCCAGAGGACGGCATTTGTCGGGCAGCTGCGCCTGGCCCGGGAACTGAACCTGCCGGTAATTATACATGACCGGGATGCGCACCGGGATGTACTGACCATCTTACTGGAAGAGGGGCTCCCGGCTGCCGGAGGGGTTATGCACTGTTTTTCAGGCGATACCGCTTTTGCCGAGCAATGCTTGGAAATAGGCCTGTACCTGTCGCTGGCCGGGCCCGTTACCTTTAAGCAGGCTGAAATCTTGGCCGAAGTAGCCAGGCAAGTGCCTTCGGACAGGTTGCTGGTGGAGACGGATGCTCCTTATCTGGCGCCTGTTCCCTTCCGTGGCAAGAGAAACGAGCCTGCCTATGTATCTTTTATTGTCCAGAGGATTGCCGGCCTGCGTGCTGAAAAACCGGAAACGGTAGCCCGGGTTACAAGCGAAAACGCCCGAAGGCTGTTTGGTATCAGTTCATAATTCAATACAAACATCTTTGGGGCTCTTGCGTAAAAGACCATTAAAAATTATGGTCTTTTAATTTTGATTAAGAAAATATAATATATCGGCAGGAATTGCTAAAGTCAGAGCGAACTATTTTCCTTGCTGAATCCACTGATGTTCGTTATACGGGCAAAACCATAACTGATAGAGGAGTTAGGCCTATGAGGTTACCCGACTGGTATTCCCGCATAGCTGCAAACTGGCCTGTGCCGAAAACCTTTCTTCTGGGGCTGCTTTTAGTCACCTGCGCAATGGTTTACCGCCTGGCAGAGCCAAAACCGGTCACTTTGCTGGTTGACGGCCAAGCCAGCCATATTGTGACTCAGGCGGAAACAGTCGCACAGTTGTTGGGGGAACGCGGGTACCATGTGCGAGAACAGGACGTCTTACAGCCTGCTTTGCACGAGCGGCTGGAAGAGGGCCTGGTGATAACTCTGCAACGCGCCTACCCGCTTGCTGTCCATGTAGACGGGCAGGTCATCCATGTTTACACCGCTGGTGCAAAGACGGCCGACCTGCTGGCAAAACTTGGCATAACCCTGGCGCCCCTGGACCGGGTAAATCCTGGCTTACAGTGTGTGCCTGCACCCGGCAGTGAAGTGACTGTAACCCGCGTTAAAACTGCAATGACCCGGGAAGAAGCGGTTATTCCCTATGTGACGGAAAGAGAAAATGACCCAGGCTTGCCGCGCGGCCAGCGCCTGGTGCTTGCACAGGGAAAGCCCGGACTGCTGGCCAGGTCCTATGAGGTTACATACGCTGACGATAAAGAAGAAAGCCGTCGCCTGATCAGAGAAGAGACGCTGCGCCGGGCTCAGCCCCGAAAAGTTGCCATTGGTACGGGCGCGGCAGTTGCTGCCTCTTCACCCGGCACACGCGGCAGTCAGGTAGTTAAGACAGTGCAGGGGCTGGCCTCTTGGTACGGGGTACCGTTTCACGGCCGCCGGACCAGTTCCGGAGAGATTTTCAACAAAAACGCCTTGACGGCGGCACATCTCTCTCTACCCCATAATACCAGGGTGCGTGTTACCTACCTGAAAACCGGACGCAGTGTGGAAGTGCGTATCAATGACCACGGGCCGCATATTCCCGGACGGATCATCGACTTGTCCCAGGCGGCGGCTCAAGCCGTAGGCCTGAAGCAAGCCGGCGTCGGAATGGTAAAACTTGAGGTCTTGCGATAGACTTAAAAAAGGAGTGCACTATCATCAAGATGAGAGGTAAAAATGGTTACGATAAAAGAAGCTATTAACGGGATCCGGCCGGTGAGCGGGGAATGGCAGCAGAAAGCCCGGGATTATATGGCCAATCTTGCCACCCCGCCTGGTGCTTTGGGAGACCTTTTGCTTTTAGCCGAGCAACTTGCCGGTATCAAAGAAACTTTAAAACCGTCCGTGAGTAATAAGGCCGTGGTCACTATGGCTGGCGACCACGGGGTGGTAACGGAAAGGGTAAGCGCCTTCCCGCAAGAGGTAACTCCGCAAATGGTGGCTAATTTCGTGGCCGGCGGAGCAGGCATCAATGTATTGGCCGGGGTGGTTGGCGCCCGCGTTATAGTTGTGGATATGGGCGTTGCCGCCGACCTGCGTGAATTGGCTGAACAGGGCAAAATCGTATCTTGCAGGGTGGCTGCCGGTACCAAAAACATGGCGGCGGGGCCGGCCATGACCAGGGAGCAGGCGGTACGGTCACTTGAATCCGGCATCGATATCGTTGGCAAGCTGGTGCAGGAAGGAGTTGAGCTCCTGGGAACCGGTGATATGGGGATCGGCAACACTACCCCAAGCAGCGCTATCTTGGCGGTTTTTTCGGGACTGCCGGTGCGGGAAGTCACTGGCCGGGGGACAGGGCTTACTGACGAAGCGCTGGAGAACAAAGTAAGGGTGATTGAAAAAGCCCTTTCCGTAAACAAGCCTGATTCGGCGGACCCGGTAGGTGTGCTGGCTAAAGTAGGCGGTTTTGAAATTGGCGGCATTGCCGGGATGATCCTAGGTGCCGCTTACTACAGAGTACCGGTGGTGGTAGATGGGTTTATCTCCTCCGCCGGGGCAATGCTGGCTAAAAAGCTGGCGCCGGCCACGGCGGGATATATGATGGCCGCCCATCAATCTTTGGAATACGGGCACAGGTACATGTTGCAGGAACTGGGCTTAAAACCCATTCTGAACCTTAACCTGCGACTGGGCGAGGGAACCGGCGCGGCCATCGCCATGAATGTTGTGGAAGCGGCGGCACAGGTAATCTGTAAAATGCTTACTTTTGAGGGGGCCGGAGTGTCCAGGAACGACTCATAAGTCAGTTTTTGATCAGGGCAACTGCTGCTAAAAATTCGTGATAAAAAAAATTATTACTACTATTAGCAGGAATTCTCGTTAACAACATAGAACAATACAAACAATGATTACCTTCATCAGACTCTTGACAACCGACCTTACAAGGTATAAGGAGGAAAGCCTTTATGAACGAAGATAGCAGAATCCAGGCAGGGGGTGGGCCTAACAAACCCACTGCCGCCAGTAGCAGGTCAAACAGGGACTGGTGGCCGAACCAGTTGAACCTCAAGATTCTTCATCAGCATTCTAACAAGAGCAGCCCGATGGGTGAGGAGTTCAACTACGCTGAGGAATTCAAGAAACTAAACCTGGAGTCCCTGAAGAAGGACCTCTACGCGCTGATGAATGACTCGCAGGAATGGTGGCCGGCTGATTATGGCCACTACGGTCCACTCTTCATCCGGATGGCGTGGCACAGTGCAGGCACATACCGCATGGGCGACGGCCGTGGGGGCGCGGGGTCCGGCACCCAGCGCTTTGCCCCTCTCAACAGCTGGCCCGACAACATACACCTGGACAAGGCGCGTCGTTTGCTTTGGCCGATTAAGCAGAAATACGGCAGGAGAATTTCCTGGGCTGATTTAATGATTCTTGCCGGTAACTGCGCGCTCGAATCAATGGGCTTCAAAATCTTCGGCTTTGCCGGCGGGCGTGAGGACGTCTGGGAGCCGGAAGAGGACATTTACTGGGGATCCGAGACAGAGTGGCTTGGCGATAAGCGCTACTCCGATGACCGGGCGCTCGAGAATCCTCTCGCCGCAGTGCAGATGGGGCTGATTTATGTTAACCCGGAAGGGCCAAACGGCAACCCGGATCCGCTCGCTTCGGCCCGTGACGTTCGGGATGTCTTCGGGCGCATGGCCATGAACGACGAGGAAACCGTTGCGCTCATTGCCGGCGGTCATACCTTCGGCAAGTGTCATGGCGCCGGCCCTGCGTCGCATGTGGGTCCTGAGCCTGAAGCCGCTCCCATCGAAGAGCAGGGCCTCGGCTGGAAGAGCAGCTTTCGCAGCGGCAAAGGCGGCGATGCGATCGGCAGCGGCATCGAAGGCGCCTGGAAGCCGAACCCGACTAAATGGGACATGGGCTATTTGAAAGTGCTGTTCAAATATGAATGGGAACTGGTCAAGAGCCCGGCTGGCGCACATCAGTGGCTGGCCAAAAACGTAGCCGAAGAGGATATGGTGGTTGACGCGCACGACCCGTTAAAAAAACGCCGGCCACTGATGACCACGGCCGACCTCTCCCTTCGCTTTGACCCGATCTACGAGCCGATTGCGCGGCGCTACCAGCAAAACCCCGATGAATTCGCGGACGCCTTTGCCCGGGCCTGGTTCAAGCTGACACACCGCGACATGGGCCCCCGTTCGCGCTATCTCGGCCCGGAGGTTCCGGCAGAGGCGCTGATCTGGCAGGACCCGGTGCCCGCAGTCGATCATGAGCTGATCGATGCTCAGGACGTTACCGCTCTCAAGGGCAAGGTCCTCGCTTCCGGACTATCTGTCTCCCAGCTGGTCTCGGCAGCCTGGGCGTCGGCATCCACATTCCGCGGCTCCGATAAACGCGGCGGGGCGAACGGGGCTCGCATTCGTCTTGCGCCGCAGAAGGATTGGGAAGTCAACCAGCCGGCCCAACTGAAAACGGTGCTGCAGACCCTTGAGGGCGTCCAAAAGGAGTTCAATAGCGCGCAGTCGGGCGGGAAGAGGGTTTCGCTCGCAGACTTGATTGTTCTGGGGGGATGCGCAGGTGTCGAGCAAGCGGCGAAAAATGCCGGCCTTGCTGTGACCGTTCCTTTCACGCCGGGACGCACGGATGCGTCGCAGGAGCAAACCGACGTGGCCTCGTTCGCCGTACTTAAACCGGTTGCGGACGGATTCCGCAATTACCTCAAAACCAAATACGCCGTAACGGCAGAGGAACTGCTTGTTGATCGGGCGCAACTGCTGACGCTGACCGCTCCAGAGATGACGGTTCTTCTTGGCGGTATGCGCGTCTTGAATGCCAACTTCGGACAGTCCCGGCACGGCTTCTTCACCAGGCGGCAGGAGACGCTTACCAATGACTTCTTCGTGAATCTGCTTGATATGAGCACAGTCTGGAAGGCAGCCTCAGCAGACGAAGACGTGTTCGAGGGGCGCGATCGCGCAACGGGCGAACTCAAATGGACCGGCACCCGTGTAGATCTTATCTTTGGTTCAAACTCCCAACTACGGGCTTTGGCTGAGGTCTATGGAAGTGAGGACGCCCAGGAGAAGTTCGTGAAGGACTTTGTAGCGGCGTGGAACAAGGTGATGAACCTTGACCGCTTCGACCTAAGCAGACAAAGGCTTTAAATTAACCGAACAGCTGCGTTCTTTGTTGACAAACAGTAAACCATGAGGTAAGATATCCACAGGTGGGCACCTTTAATTTAGTCCTGAGAGGCTAAAAAGGAGGCTTGGCTGATGAAAGCTGCCGGTTTATCTGGCTGACAAGGCGGTATAGGCCGCTCGGTTAGCCTTTTTTGTTTCCCGTAGAACCGAGGGAGGGAGGTCTCAGAAAGGATTTGTAGTCATGACTTACTGCGCGGACCGACAATTGCGGAATTAACGGTGAGTATGGAGGGATAACTTATGGAACAGCATTTAATTGACCAACTTGCTAGAATGCATATCTTAAACCAATTTTGGCTGGCTCTGTTTTTGCTGATCCCTGTAGTTTTAATTGCCAGAACAGTTGTAGCCGGCAGCCGCTACTCTCCTATTCTGATTGTTGTTATTTTCGGCCTTACCATGGGACTGGTGTTAAGACAAACCGGGGTGGCTTCCCCCGGCTTGACGGAATTTCCGCTGGTGGACTTAATAGGCAGAGTGACCTTGATTGCCCTTATCGCCTCATTTTTTACGGGTGGGCAGGAACTAAAAAGAATCCTTACTGGCGAAAAGCAGGGCGTGGATGATCTGATGATACCGTCCCAAGAAGAGATCGTCCTGGGTACTAAACGAACCCAGTTGGCTTTCTTGTTTCAGGCAGTTTTTATCCTATTGGGTATTGAAGGGACAAGACGGCTGCTTGTTGGCCCCGGGGCAGGGGACCTGCTTGGCGGATATTATCTCTTGATTGCTTATATCGGCTTGTCAGGTTCTTTAATCTTGACTGACTATAAGGCTACGATAAAAAGCAAGTCACTTTATCTCAAAAAAGGGCTGGTGGAAATAGCTGTCATTTTGGGGATCTTGCTTATCTCCTACTATATCGCCCAGGCGGCGAAACCGGTTATGCCACTTCCCCAGATCTTCTTCGCCATGATCATTTCTTCCTCTTTGGGCTTGATTCTGTCAAAATGGCGGCTTGGCCCCACATTCAGAGCCCTGCTGTTCGCCGGAATTCCGGTGGTGCTGGCTGCCAATTTTATGATCGGCGGCTCCAGGATTTTGGAGGCCTTTAAGTTGGAAGGCATGACCTCTGTGATGGCTTTCGGCTTTTTCGGCCAAATCTTTTGGATGTTTGGCGGTTTAACTTTGTTAATTCTGTTTGGCATGGCCAATCATGTGCGCAACCTGGCGCCGGGGATGGCCGGATCCCTCTCCCACGCCGGCCTGACCGGAGCCTGTACGGCAGGCGATCTGGGGCAAGAAGCGGCGGCCAGGGCACCGATCATGATCAATATTCCCTTTTTCGGACACATTTTTGTTTTCACCATTCTGGCTATCAGCGCCCAGCTCGGTGTCTTGCTGGCCGGTTGGGCCCTGGTCATCACAACTGCAGGTATTGCCCTGACAATATATTCTTTGCGCACTTTAAGGGGAGCACAGGGCAGGGAGGCTGTTGAGGTAAAAGGATTAATGCAGTTTTCCTTTGGCTGGCAGCTGGTGGCGGTTTTTGGCAGCTTTATAGTTTTGCACCTTAGCGGCATGCCGTTATCCCATGCGGCAATGGCCACCTCTTCATCCATTTCTCACTTCGGACTCTTTGCAGCCCTGCAAGGAGGCATGTTTGGCGCCCAAGCCGCGGACCTGATTCCCTTTATATTTGCTATGCCTTTCCTGGTGCACCCTTTGGTTTTCGGCTTGTTCGGCAAGGCGATGGAGAGAGATGGGGCAATGCCTGCTAAGGCTGTGTACGTGCTTTTCCTGATTGGCGTTATCGGTGTGATTTACGCACTTACAACAGTTTAAATCGCTGCTTTTTTACCATGTCGCGAAATCAACAGGGCGGTGAAAAACTCCGGCCCGGCACTCCCGCCGGGACCGGAGCCTCTTTTCACCGCCCTGAACCCTGTTATCTCCTGGGTCTCATCCACGCAGGCAGGCGGTACGGCACTGTGCCGCCATAGCCGGTCGGCCAGTAAGTTTCAACCTTTCCATCTTGCCACTGGATGGCGACAGACATCACGTAGCCCGGGCCGAACCTGACATCATGCCGTTCGTTAAAGACAAGCTGACCGGCGAGCCCTTGGAAATCGGTCTTTTTCATCTCTTCAATCACTTCGTTTACGGAAATCGTCCCTGCCCGCTCAATCGCCCCCCTCAATACATTCAGGGAATCATGCGCTCCTGAGGCAGTATAAAGAGGAACTTCATTATTGTGGCGCCGCATGAAAGCATCAAAGAACGGGATGGTATGCGGGGAGAGCGGTATTCTGCCCAAAGTGGCCATCGTCACCGCGTAGTTGGCCCTGCCGCCGGTGGCCTGCCAGAAGCGGCCTCCCTGGGCGTCAACGTTAATCCCCGCCAGCGCAGCCGGCACCTGCATCTCAGCCCACTGCCTGACAAAAACTGTGCCTACGGGACCCATGATAACCTGGATGATGATATTGGCCCCGGCGGCACGTATCGCCGCCAGTTCAGCCGTTGTGTCGGTAGCTGTGGCAGAGGGACGCCAGACACCGGCGACATCCATCCCCATCCCCGGAAGTACCCGCTCGGCTGCCGCCACGATCGGTTCAACCCAGGCAGCCCGTTCGGCGACAATTGCCACGCGCGGCCTGGCTACGCCCAGTTCTCTGCGCACGGCAGCAGCCACATCACCCAGCTGCATAAAGATCAGCCTGCCAAGATGGGTGGCGCAGAGCGGGCTGATGCGGAAGAAATACTTGTATTTCTCGTAATTATCGGCAACCCGCTGGGTAAGAATGGGATGTGCTGCTCCCACCCCGATAAATAACCGCTTGTGTTCGGAAATTACGTCCTGCATGGCCTGTACGGCTTCGGTGCGCACCCCTCCGATCAGGAAATCAATCCTGTCGCGGGTAATGGCCCGCTCCACGGCACTGGCCGCGTCCGGCACACTTAACAGTTCGTTGGTGTCCACCCTGACCAGTTGAATGGGCCTTCTGACATTGCCTACGGCGACACCGCCGGCCCTGTTGATTACCTCTTGCGCCATCACTGCCCCGTGCCACATGTGTTCCCCGTGGATAAAGGTCATCGGTCCGGCGATGCCGACCCGAATGGGGGGACCCTGGGGCGCCGGGGCCGGCCCCGGCGCCTCAGGCGTAGTTCTCAGCGCCACTGCCCTCGCGGCGCCAATCCAGTCAACACGGGCACCGAGCCCCTCACCCAGAAAGCGCAAAGGCACAAAGACGCGCCCGCCCACCAAGAGGGGCGCCGTATCCAGGGTAACATTCCTGCCTTGGACGGTGGCGGTCGTCTGCCCTACGGTCAGGCGCATGACGTCAGCGCCTTTAGTTACTGTAACAACCCGGGTGCGGCTGTCCCAGCCCACCCTCGCACCCAACCGTTCGGCAATGGCCCGGTACGGAACCAAGACACGACCCCCGACCATTTGCGGTGGCGGGTCCAGCGCAAGTGCCGCACCGTCGACGGTAACGCGGATCGGTCCCGGCGCCGGGGCGGCCTGCGCCAGGCCGGACACGACGGCTGCCAGCACAAGCGTGACAACCATCAGCAGGCTGAGCCGCCTAACCATGGTTGCTGTTCTTTTTTTCATTTTTACCACTCCTCCTTTGTTTTTAAAACCAGCCCGCAGAATCATAAAATACGATAGGCATCCCCCGTTTCACTTATGTTTTTAATCTTCTGACATTTAGTATTATTGTCTATTATCAGATTTTATTTGTTATGACCAACTATCATTGAACTATGACCAACTCAAATATTCAGGAAAATTTAGGAAAAATAAACTTAAGAATCCTGGCATCTGTAAAGCAGCAGACACCCTCCCTGCGATTATTATACTGTCAATATTGCATGGTGAAAGGTGTCTTTCTGAAGCCGATGCGCTGATTTGTAATGTTTATTTATTTTCCTTGAATGTAGCAAACTCCTGCCAGAGAAAACAGAACTTTTTTAAAATTTTTTCAAGAGTTAATTTTTCGGTATTTTAACGCGCCGCAGCGCTGAAAAAGGTCCCCGCTTTTTTTGTTGACAGGCAGCAAACCGTATGATAATCCTGACTTTGACAGCTCAACAGAACAAAAAGAGGCCGCGACCCTTGCAAACAAAGGGATTGCGGCCTTCACGCATTGTCG
>QLUR01000046.1 GCA_018725565.1 Bacillota bacterium
CAATTGGCCTATTTCCCACCAGCTTGGAGGCTTTCCACGAATTACCTTCTTTTCTACCTCCCGAGCAAATAGACAGTAGCGCCGGAACTCCTCCAGGTAATACGTAGAGCCAGGGCCCAGCGCTTGCTCCCAGTAACGCCGGAGGTGGGGAGGGAGGTCTCTAAAGTGGCGAAGGATAAAGGTAGCCCCTAAAGAATGAGGCTTCCAAAGACCCACATGGGGGATGAAGGGCTCATATTTTTGGAGGAAGGCCATAATCTTTTGCGCATCGGAGTTGGTGAGACAGTCTCCCTGACTGAGCTGGAGACCAAAAAACTCCTGCAGGGGGATGGCCACATCAATTTCCTGCACCTCCCCACGGCTCCGCCACAAGAGCATCTTGTTCCGCCGGTAGTCAATAGAGACCACCTCGAAGCCACTACGTAATAGCGGGAGGTCCTTTAGCTTTTGCAACAAGACCTCCGCCCAGCCTTCCAGGCCGCAGGGAAAGAAATCTATTTCCCTCAACTCACAAGGAGTAAACCCTATCTTCACGCTATGCTCCCTACGCTCTTTTTACTAATATATCACATTATAATTAAAGTGTAAAGCAAAATTATTGATAGGAGAGAGCTAATGGGTGTGCGAAGAATGCGTCTGCTCCGACAGGCTGAAGGCCTGACCCAGAAGGAGATAGCCCGGCGGATAGGGCTGCCTCAGTGGGTTTATTCTCTCATTGAGTCGGGCAGGCTAAAACCGTCGGAGAGACAAGCCAGAGTGCTGGAGGATTTCTTCAGGGAGCCTGTGGAAAAACTCCTGAGGCTCTGGAGACAGAAATAAGAAACCCGGGTCTTGGGAACCCGGGGCAAAGAAGGTGGTAGAAATGGTTTACTCAACTGTATCACAAACCCGCCCCACCTGCCAATCCCTCTCCGTGAACACCCCAGCGGGGAGGCGGTGGGTAGGTCAGATTGACGGCCAGGTTCTCAAAAAGAGGGTCGCAGGTTCCCGTCACCTTATGCGCACTCTGGATGCCTGGGGGTTCCAAGTGGAAGCCGTGGAGGAGGCCCAAAGAAAGGGCATCAAAGTGGTCAAGGTAGAGGACACTGAATCAGGAGTTATCTATAGGGTCAGCCTGGACCTCCTCCGCCAGAAAGGTATCCAGAGAGACTTTGGTCACGGCATGCAGGTCTTTCTCCCCCGCCGGTTGTGGGATAGGGAGGCTGTCGGGCAACATCAGCTCACTCTCTGGGTGGGTGGGGTCCAATGAGTCAAAAACTAAACCTTGTGCAACTAGAGGTAGCCCCACCTTTTGACCGACAAATCGAAGAGGATGTGCTGGGCTGCATGATTTCCTCTTCTGAGGCTCTAAAATTAGGACTGAGTCAACTAAAGGCTGACGATTTTTTCACTCTGGAGCACCAGAAGATTTTTGAGGCCATGCACTCCATGCACGAGCAAGGCCAGGCGGTGGACCAACACACCCTGCCATCTCAGCTTCCCAAGGAGATTGAGTCTCCCTACCTCACAGTGCTGGACCTCATAGAGGCTCCGCCCCTGGTGGCTAACTTTCCTCATTACCTTAAGACTCTTTTGGACCTGTCACAGAGGCGGCGGGCGATGTACAACTGTGAGAAAGCCTACACCCTGACCCTGGAGGGAGGCGATGGTTGGCAGGCTCAGGTTCAAGAGGTTCTGGAGAGCCTGGTAGATGGAAATGGAAGTGTAGAGAGCCTCTCCTTAGCCCAATTCTTGAGCCTGGAAATTCCCCACTCGGAGCCTCTCATCGCCGGGGAAATCTTGCCCAAAGGGGGAGTAGCCTTCATCGGAGGACAGGGTAAGTCCTATAAAACGATGCTGGCCCTTAACATGGGGTTAAGCTTGGTCCAAGGACGAAGCTTCCTAGGGCAGCCCATTGCCCGGCCGGTAAGAGTACTATATCTCCAACAGGAGATGTCCGAGGCAAGTTTACAAAAAAGACTTAAGGTCATGGCCTCTGGTCTGCCTCAGGAGGCTTTGGAACGCTTTGTTCTCCATCGATTAACAGACACCAACTTGAAATTAGACCAGAGCCAGGGACTAAGAGAGCTGGAGGCTCTCATCCGAAAGGAAAAGCCTGAGGTAGTTTTCCTTGACCCGTTATATAAGTTTCACAATCTTAAGGAAAACGCGACCGAAGAAATGACTCGCCTTCTGGACAACCTGGACCGGCTGCGCAACCGCTATCAAATAAGCCTGGTCATTGCGCACCACCTCCGCAAGCCCACCTTAGGAGAAAGTCAGAGTAGCCCTATTCAACTGCGGGGCTCCTCAGTCCTGTTTGCTTATGGGGACTCCTACCTGACTCTGGCCAACGATAGACAAAAGCGCAAAGGTTACCGCCTTCTCTCCTATGAGCTCCGAAATGCCGAGGCTCCCGATGATGTAACCATTCGCCTGAACCCTGAAACTTTATGGTTTGAAGTAGTGGCTACTAAGAAAGAGGGGCTACCGCAGACAGAAATCCTAGAATACATCAAGGCTCAAGGAGAGACCCCTAAGGTCAAGCTGGTGGAGTTCTTTAAGGAAAAAGCCTCTAAGAACACCATTTTGGGCCGGGTAGAAAACCTTCTGGAGGCCAGGCTTATTGACAAGAAACAAAGGGGTCGGCAAACCTGGTACTTTTGCCGGTGAGTTTGTAACAAACTTGCCAGGTTTTCACGTAACTATTGTTACACAACCTGACCAAACTGACCAATAGCGTTTGGTTGGTTAGGTTCTGGTTGGTTAGGTCGAAATAGCTTCTGAACAGGTATTTTGGTGCATTTTTGACCTGACCAAACCAATTTTGGAAAAAAGGGCTTTGGTTAGTTCCGAAATAGCTTCTGAACAGGTATTTTGATGACGTGACCAACTGACCAACGCCCCTATATAAGTATATTTTGGTTGGTTACTTAAGAGAAAGAGAAGGCAACTAGGGAGGGACTGTTACAAACTAAAGTCTTTCTCTAGGAGCCCTCATACCCTAAGAGAGGAGGGAAAAACATGGTTGACCGCTATTGGGAGTCCGAGGCTCCGTTAGTCGTTAGAAGCAAAAGGAATGTCTTGAGGTACTACCCGCAGGTGGCCAAATTGCAGGTCAGCCTACCCGACTGGGAGGCAAGTGACGGTCAGGTGCATTATGGCAAGACGGTGACTCTGGACATTCAAGCTCTGGTGGCTTCGGAGGATAAACAGAAGGTAGCCGAGGTGCTAGGGGTTATCCTGAAAACTCTAAAAGGAGAGGATTAGTTATGAAACTGAGTGGAGAGAAAGGTGAGATGGTAGGGCAAAAGAAGGAAACCCAGGAATTTATGGCCAAGCTCTCAGAAGTAGAACCAGAGTACTGGCCAGTACTTGAAGCTATGGTAGAGACTCTGCCAAAAGCCATAAAGGTAAAGGGCAAGCTCAAGAAAGAGCTCCTGGAGCACTATGCCACCAGAGAGCCTCAGGCCTTCTTTCAGTTTGATGGCTTTGCAGACGTGGAAGAAGACTGTGTTATGAAGCCAGATAAGGACGGAGACTGCCTCTTCAGCAGAGTGACTCATGAGCTCATGACCGGAACCTACCGGGTCAGAGTCCTCATAACGCCAGGCACTTCCAAAGAGAAGGCCTTGGCTCTCCTCCAGAAGATATCCGGCTGGATAAAGAGAGGAGGCCTCGAATACTTTTACACTACAGAGTCGCAAGATGATGGTGAGGCGAGTCTTTTTTGAGGAAACACACATGAGAAGCACGTATAGAGAGACGGAGCAACAAGAAGCAGCCAGACTGACAACATGGCTGGCCTGAGAAGACACCTAAAATCCCTAGTTTTCAGCGGATTTTTTTAAATTCTCAGAAATTCCCTTTAGAGGAGAGAAAAATGAGAGGAAAGAGAAGGCCCAAAGAGTGGCCAGGTTAACCAGAGGCCCCCCAAAATCGCTTCTGGGCAAGAAGAGTGCGCCTTTCAGCCTGTTTATCAGTACAAACTTGGCGCTAAGTGATAGCAGTCTTGTGGAGCACGTATATGCTGGATTCTTGCATTTTCGCACAGTACAGTAAACAAAATCCCTGCTAGTTTGTCGGGTGCGATTGATAAAAGCCCTGGGCTTTGTATTCCGTATTACATATATAAGCGAAATAGATAAAGCGCCCAAAAAGCGCCGATTACAATGCCGCCGGCTACTCTCATGGCGTTTGCGGTGAATTCATCTGGCATATGCTTGGCTTCCTGTATAAGACCTATCCCCAAAAGCGTTACTAGTACCATAGACCCTATTCCCAATATACGCCATATCATCTTCTTCCCTCCTTTCCTACAAGTTCCTTATATCTCTCAGGGTTTCGGGAAAAATCAAAAACAGTATCCTCGAACTGCCCTGGATTAAGGCAAAAATTCAACGTTGAATGGGAACAGGGACATTCCCTTGTCAGGGAAACTTGCCTTAAGGGGTCGATTTTTGCTTTGACAACCACGTGCCCAACATATATCTAGGAAATTTCCGCTGGGCTCCGACCCCCTCCCATATTGGGTCCCTAAGAGCCCCTACTTATTCTTAATTCGGTATCCTCCACCCCTATAATTTGCCTTAACTTCTTCAGCCTGTCGCTGAGCAGAAAGTAAACACCGGCTATGGCAAGAGAATCTATGCTTACCAGCCAGGCCAGGTCTTGGACAACATTACCTCGGAGCGGAAAGGGGAGGGGAGGGTGATAGGGAAGTCCTGCTTCTTCTGTTATTCTTCTTTTCCACTCTTCATAATCTGTGGGAGGAGGGACTAAGTCTGTGATGAGAGCACCTTGGCGCACATGGTAAAGAACCATGGCTACCCAGAAGAGGGTGTTAAAGACCAGAACCACCAACAAAATGATGACTATTGTGCGAAGCAATTTCCATCCTTTGGTTATAAGCGACCCATAAAACGCCTTCTGAGACCTCTAAGAAGCCCCACAAGAGGTCATGGCCTCCTCTTCCTCATCCCAACTAAGGATAACCCTTACTTCCTGCTCCGGTTCTTTCCTTAGCTTACCTGTATGTTGCAGAATAAGCTTAATAGCGTTGACGTCCCCTTTCTTTGCTTGTCGCTTCAAACTATGCAGGACTTGAGCTAAAGAGGCATTTAAGTAGACCATGGCTCTCTCATACACGGCATCCCAGAAGCCTTCTTTGTTCTGCCATTTGTACAAAGTGGCCGGGTCAACTCCCAACTCTTCAGCCATTTTTTCTTTGCTGCGGTTTTCTTCGGGATTGGCCAGAAGGTCGATGTATTTAAGTTGTTTCGCCGTCCAAATTGTGGACTTTTCTTGCTTGCTCATTTGCTCACCTGTATCCCTAAGTACATTACTAAACTAGGGTCCAAAACCCTTTTGCATACCATAATTGTAGCACCTTGGCCCTTAAACTCATAGTGACTCTTGGACCTCCCCCTGGTCCCCTATCAAGCTTGTTTTAGAGATTCCTTAGCTTTTCTACCAGGTCTGATATCTCGCTGTTTAAAGCATTCTCTTGGTTCAATTGAACTATGTGGCGGAGAAGTTTTTCTCCTCTTAGCACATTTTTACCACGCTTAGTGTGGCTGCGAGGCAACCCTTAGTGGCAGTGACGGTCAACCAATCTACGAGTGAAATATTAACAGATTACGCTAATAAGCGTGCCTGCAATACCTTTGCAGTTTACCTCAACAGAGCAACGTGCCCTAACCTGTGCTATACTACCGATAACCAGCTGAGAGAAAGCGATGTCAGTCACTCTGCGAAAACATTATCCCAAAGCTGATACTGATTTCTTAACCAAGATTTTTGCCGTTGTTGAGGGCTTTTGCCATAGAGGAAAGCCTTACCTGTCCTATCTCCAGAGTCGAGAGAAACACGACGAGTTTCTCATGCGCGATAATCTGATTAAGCCCCTATTTGTGGCTCTCGGCTATCACCCTCAGCAGGATTTCAGTCCTGAAGAAACTATCTCCACGGGCAGGATAGACACCATCATCCGCAACCATGAGAATCACCCCATCGTTATCATCGAAACCCAGAGTAGTCGGCTCAAAGACCTCTCCGAGCATCGCCGACGCCTGTTCACTTACACTGAGGAAATGGGAGCTAGATTCGCTGTGCTTAGCGACGGAGTTCGCTTTGAAGCCTGGGAATGTCCGGGGAAAGGCAAGGCACGCTTCCGACGGATAGAGCTGAATCTTCAAGATATTTATGGTAGGTGGGTAGTCAAGGGGATAGGAGGCCTTACTGAAACCGAAGTTGGCGAAATGTTGAAGCTCGCATACCTTTCTAAACAATTTCTCTTTGTCAGCGAGGAAGAGCTTTATCAAGAACCTGAGCTTGATGTGTCTCACCCCACTATCTTCCCTCAGCTACTCGAGGATTTGCAGAGGGCGATGCGGCTGGCCAAGGAGGAAATCTGCGGGCAATTCGAGATTAGGCAGCAGGAATATCAGGAGTATCAGCAGCTACAAGGAAGAACAGCTAGAGGAGAAACCTTTTACCTTTGGGAGCTCAAGAAGTTTAAAGATTGCCGCCACACCATGACAGCTTTTCAGGAGTGGCGCCAGGTATCGGCTGCGGCTAACAGTGGTAGCCAAGAGCTTTTCTGCACAGAAACCATGTATATCCTCTTTAACCGCCTCCTTCTGCTAAGAATATTTGAGGATAAGGGGCTCACTACCCGCAAAATCTCTAACGGAGGCATTAAGAACTGGCTTGCCTGGAAAGGCTTCTTCGAATTCAGAAAGGTTAATTGGTCTGAACTCTTAAGGTCAGCCTACGAAACCATGAACCAGGTGTATCCACATCTGTATCGCCCTGGTATCTTTGATTGGTATGTTCCGGAGA
This sequence comes from Bacillota bacterium, assembly GCA_018725565.1. Lineage (GTDB taxonomy): Bacteria > Bacillota > Dethiobacteria > Dethiobacterales > Dethiobacteraceae > HKB214. The sequence goes on from QLUR01000046.1 coordinate 6,823, forward strand.
GTGAAACCGTCCTGCGCATTCTGTTTGTCTTCAACCGCTATAACTTTAAGAAGGTCGACCGGGATATACTGGGTAAACTTTATGAAAGATACTTAGACCGCGAGGAGCGCAAGCGACTAGGTCAGTTTTATACCCCGGAAGAGGTGATAGACTATATCTTGCAGGCAGTAGGCTATACCAGTGACCGAGAAATTGAAGGCAAGAAACTGTTGGACCCGGCCTGTGGCTCAGGAGGATTTCTGGTGCGGGCGGTTAATGCCCTTAGCCAGCGACTTCAAGCTAAGGATTTTGATGCTGAAACCATCCTGTCTCAGATTCAGGATTCTATTTACGGCTTCGACCTTAATCCCTTTGCTGCCCACCTGGCAGAGATGAACCTCCTCTTCCAAGTAATTGACCTCATCAATGAAGCCAAGCAAGCTAACCCCGCCTTCAAGATGGAGAAATTTAATATCTATGTTACTGATTCTTTAGCGCCGCCTAAGGTGGCTACAGCAATGCAGCTTTCTCTTGCCGAAGAGCTTCCGAGTGAATATGCTGAAGATGCCGAGGTGGTAAGACAGATGAAATTGAAGCAGGGCAGTTTTGCCAATGGCTTTGACTTTGTAGTCACCAACCCTCCTTATGTGAGAACTGAAAGCATTTCTCCTGATTACAAGAAGCGGTTAGCTCAGCATTTTAAGGAAGTCTACGAAGGACGCTTCGACCTTTACATCTTCTTCCTCGGTCTGGGGCTGAAGATGCTGAGTGAAAGGGGGAAGTTGGGCTATATTGTTCCCGCCAAGTTTCTGGTGACCGAAAACGGTGGCAGGCTCAGACAATATATACTTACAAATGCCTCTATCCGAGAGGTGGTAGACATCTCCCAGTCGAAGGTATTCAAGGAGGTGGGCAACTATCCAGTAATAGTGACTTTCCAGAAGGAAGATGAGGAGTCAGCGAGGAATAGCGCGCAGATTAGGATAGGAAGATGGCTGGCTGATTCTATAGAAGCTTTGCCTGAGTTGGTACAAGCCAAGGAAGCAAAGGATAAGTCCTATCAAATTTACCATATACGGCAAGGTAGATTTGCTACCAACTTTGATAGCATCTTTGATATAGGCTGTACAGAAGAGGTGCATACCCTGTGCCAGAAAATCGCCACTGACTGTACTAGGTTGGGTGAAATTGCTGAGACACACAACGGTATAATCACGGGTAAGCAAGGAGAAGAAGGTAGAACTCGCCTAAAGAATATCATCTCTGCACAAGACTTTTCAGCTCTATCTCTGTCATCTAGTCGGGCTAAACTATGTAAAAAGGTCCTAGCAAGTGGAGAGAGTGTACCTGACCGCTACGCTACAAGCTGGCAAGGGGAGTATATCATCTATGTCCCAGAGGAACTAGCGGCACCGCGCAAGCCGAGCTGGTTCGAGACAAATAAGCTAATTATTAGAGACATAGCGACACGCCCGACTGCTACCTACGATGACCAGCAGTTTTATTGCCTCCAAAACTTAAATGTCATTTTACTCAAAGACGGAAGCTATCATCTCAAATACCTCCTTGCCATCCTTAACTCTCGCCTAATTGATTTCTACTATAAGGCTGCCTTCAGTATGCTGCACATTGGGAGCAACTATATGCGCTATCGGCCTCGGTGGCTTAACACTCTACCCATCAAGCCGGCAAGGCTGGAAAGGCAAGCTAAGCTGGTCGGGCTGGTGGACGAGATGCTGGCTATCAACAGAGAATTGCGGCGGCTTAAAGCATTGGCAGGTGATTTTGTTGCGCTAGTTTCCAGCATAGAATTGCCTCTCACCTCACTGGCTTCATCATCAGCAGTAAAGCAAGTTAGTATTCCACCCGTATTAGGAGCCCCAAAGCTTTCCCTTGAGGGTGAGAGGGTATATCTGGCAAGAGAAGCCTTTATCGAGATGGTTGATGAAAAGTGTGCTCACTACCTTCTTCTCTACTTTGATGCTATGAAAGATAAGCTAGAGGGTAAGACTCAAGGTGAGCTTCTTCAGCATCTTTGCCTGCCGGCTTCTGTTTCAGCAATAGAGGCTGCTTTAGCACAAAAAGCGGCGCTGGAAAAGGAGATTCAAAAGCTAGAGACCCAGCGCTCTCATATCGATGATGAAATCGACAATAGGGTCTATGAGTTGTACAACTTGGAGAGTAGACAAGTAGACATGGTCAAGGAGCAAGAGAAGGGCGAATTACAGTAGATGCCTCCTGCAGCAACGGATAGTACCGGCCAATATCTCGCTTCTTCCTGTCCTTTTAGCCCACGACCGATTCCCTTGGCCTGGTTAGGCTTGTGATGCCACAGAGTGTCTTTAGATGCCTCTGAGTGTGGCATTCTGAAGCTGCCCCAAGGTGGCCAGGTTTTCCTCCAGGTGAGCCAGACGCTTTTGCAGGCTTTTCTCATCTCTTCTCATTTTTCCCACCTCATCCTATCCAGCGGGCTAAACTTTCTATGCTGGCTCTGCAGGTCGCCTGACGCCAGGTTGACGTAGTTTCTGACCATCTCCATGGTGGTGTGGCCTAAAATCTTCTGCAAGGAAAAGGGGTCTCCCCCGTTTAGAAT
>QLUR01000047.1 GCA_018725565.1 Bacillota bacterium
TAAAACTTATCAGTTTATGAAAAAATATTCTTCAAAACGGGCGAAAAAAGGAAAGTTGGCTTATCGAACGCCGAGCCGTTTTATTTATCACCATTTTCAAAAAATTACTAAATGCAAAAGCAAGAAGAAATAAAAATGGACTTATTTAATCAGCCCTGGAAAGTTTTTATTGTTGAGGCTTTTTTATTTTCTTTAACTTTATTTTTAGGAATAGCCACTGCTTTTAAGATAAAATCTGTTTTGGAAATAGAAAAAATTATTCTACCTCCCATTTCTTTTTGGAATTTTATTATTTCTTTTGCGGTCGCTACTCTTTTTATTCTCTTTATTGTCTATTGGGCAAAGTTTAAAGAGGGGAAAAAGATATTTTTTAAAATCCTTTTTGTTTTAGCCGTATTTTTGGGAGGATTGTTTTGTTTGGAAGCTTGGCTGCCAGAACCTGCCTCTTTTTTAATCATTCTTTTATTAATCTTTTGGTGGTGGCAAAAGTCAATAGTTTTTAATCAAAATATCTTGATAATTTTGGGGTTGGCGGGCCTGGGAAGCGTTTTGGGCTTGAGCATTAGTCCTTTTTTGGTAATGCTTCTTTTGGGGATTTTTTCCATCTACGATTTTATTGCCGTTTATAAGACAAAACATATGATTAAGATGGCCAAAGCAATGATTGAAAGTCGGGCTATTTTAGGCTTAGTTATTCCGCTAGATGTTTTCGGTTTTGGAGAAAGTTTAGAAAAAATTCAGCCCGGCGGGGAATTTTTGATTTTAGGAGGTGGCGACGTTGTTTTTTCCCTACTTTTTTGTGTTTCTTTAATTCCTTTTGGAATTTTAAATTCTCTAATTGTCGCCTTCTTTTCTTTAGTTGGTCTTTTTGTTAGTTTTTATTTTTTCATTCAGCAAAAAACTCGCCAACCAATTCCTGCCCTACCTCCCATTGCCTTATTTTCAATAATCGGGTATTTATTGACGCTGATTATACGTTGATATTTGCGCTGATCGTAAAAAATTATGGATAAAGAAAAGGAGCTTCAAAAATTGAACAAGGAAATTAGAAATTGCAAAAAATGTTCGCTGTGGAAGACGAGAAAAAATACCGTGCCCGGGGAGGGGCCGGTTAATGCGGAGATTATAATCTTGGGCCAAAGCCCCGGTGCCAAGGAAAATCAAGCCGGGAAGCCCTTCATAGGAAGAGCTGGTCAGTCTTTAAATAAACTATTAAAAATAGCCGGAATAAAGAGAGAAAAAATTTTTATTACTAGTATTCTAAAATGTTTACCTCAACCACCGCCAAACCACAAACCAAAGAAAGAAGAAATTGAAGTTTGCTCACCTTATTTAAAAAAGCAAAAAGAACAAGGAGGACAGGTGTATGGCATCAGGGTAGTCTGTAATGGGCGGCCAGCAGCTCGCTATTTCGTGACAACAACGACCGACGAAGGAACCATCCTCCGCCACTTTCTTTCTCTTCTGTCAGGGAAGGAGGGTGAGGTTGATGTCTTTGTCAACAACTAACGGGGGATAAAGAGGGTGGAAGCCCTGATAGGAGCAAACCACCAAGACCTTAGCCACTTGAGGATAAAGGTAAAGAAGGAGGGGAAAGGAAGATAACCCTTCCCGTCACCTCCAAAGCGGGCAAATGGGGGTCCCTTCGAGGACCCCCCGTTTTTTAAAAGATTAATATTAAAAAAATTTTAGAAAAAGATTTTAGAAAAATTATTATTCGTTTTTAAAATTCATTTCCATTTAAGAAAGGGCCATCGATACAAGATCTTAAACCCTTTTTTGTTGCGCAAGACCCACAAAGTCCAACCCCGCATTTGGTTTTAAAATTTAAGGAAAAATAAATCCTTTCTCTTGGCAAAAATTTTTCTTCACTTTTTATTGCTTCCTTTATCATTCCCGCTGGTCCACAATTTAAGATAAAATTGGGCTTTTCTTTTTTGATTACTTCTTTTAAAGCTTCGACAGTAAATTTTTCTTTGAGATAAATTCTTTTCTTGAATTTTTCGAACTTCTGTTTACAAAAAGAAAGGAGCCTTCTTTCTTTTGCGAAAAGAATTACTGAACTCTGATAATTTTTGGCAAAAAGAGAAAGCCCTGCCACACCTGTGCCTCCACCGCAAAGTAAAATTTTACCAGAAAAATTTGATTTTTCTCCGTAAGGACCTCTTAAATATAAAAAGCTTCCTTTTTTAACTTTTGACAATTTTTCTGTAAATGGCCCGACTTTTCTTATGAGAAAAGTTAAGGGCTTATCATCAAAAATAGAAAATGGCTTTTCACCGATCCCTGGAAGCCAAATGAAAACAAAAGTTCCGGGACAAATTTTAATCTTCCCATTAAGTTTTAGTATAAACAAATCTTTAGTTAAAAATCTTTTTTCAGCGATTTTAAATTTCTTATAATCTTCAACCTCTTTGTGTAAAAATTTTTCTGCTAAATCACCTCCCTCTTTTAAATCTTGATTTAATGCTTTAAAATAGTTTTTAATTTCGTCAAAATCCATTTTGAAAAGAGACGAACCTATCCCGAAAAAATCTGCCCCCGCTTTTTTATAAGAAAGAACGTCTTCTTTGGTTGAGATTCCGCCACAAGCGATAATGGGAAAATTTCCCAATTTGCGAATTTCACTTACCACTCTAATCCCTATCGGTAAAATTGCTTTACCTGAGACCCCGCCAATTTTATTTGATAAAATAGGAAACCCGTCTTTAAGATAGAGTCCGGGCCCTACTGTATTTATAGCCACCACTCCATCCGCTCCTGCCTTAAGCGAAACTTTTACCATTTTTTGGTAATCGATATTAGGAGAAATCTTAACCAAAACTGGTTTCCCTTTGTTTTTTACTTTTCTGACAATTTTTGTTGTTAGTTTAAAGTCTTGACCGATAATCTGGCCGTATTTTTGGGAATGGGGACAGGAAAGATTTAACTCAAACCCATCAGCAAACGGCGAGAGCCTTTCTGCGATTTCAGAAAATTCTTTCTCATTCTTGCCAAAAATTGAAACTAAAAAGAATTTATTTTTAGGAAGAGAAATCTGAGAAATCTCTTTTTTAAATTCTTTAACGCCAGAGTTAGCCAGGCCAACGGCATTTAAAAAAGAAAGGGGGGCAAAATTAGCCAAAATTGGTTCTCTATTTCCTTCCCTTTTTTCGATTCCAATGCTTTTGGTGGTTAGAATGCCAATTTCCGGAATTTCTTTTGCTATTCTTTCTAAAACCGAAACTTCAGTTGCCACAATGCCACTAGGAATAGTAAATAGTCCTGAAATTTCCTTTCCAAAAAATTTCATAAGTAAAATTAATTGCTCAAAGCGGATAATAATTCTTTTTTCATGGCAAGAGCTGCTTCTCTGGCAGCCAAGTGAAATTCTCTTGGCCTAAACCTTTTACTATATGACTCATTCTTCCAGGCAAAGATTATTCCCCGGGAATTGTTGACAATTGCACCCTCACCATCTTTATTGAAAGCAAAAATAATATCTTTGATTGTTCCTCCTTGGGCTCCATATCCTGGGACTAGAAAAATGCTTTGTGGCATAACTTTCCTTAATGATTTCAGCTCTTTAGGATAAGTAGCCCCAACTATCGTCCCTACTATTTGGTATCCCGTTTCTCCCTTTGTGTTTTTGCCCCACTCATTTACTTTTTCTCCAATTAGCTCATACAATTTTTTGCCACTTTTAAGAGTTTGATCTTGAAATTCCCTTGAAGAGGGATTTGAAGTTTTAACTAAAACAAAAATTCCTTTTCCATATTTTATTGCATCATCAATAAATGGTTTTAGGCCATCAATTCCGAAATATGGATTGGCAGTGAGGGCATCGACATCAAATCCCTCTGGGCTTAAATAGGCCGAAGAATAAGCCTCAGCAGTGGGGCCGATATCATTTCTCTTGGCATCGACAATAACTATTTTATTTTTCTTTTTTAAGTAGTTGATAGTCTTTTCAAATGCCTTAATTCCTTCTACCTTATATTTTTCATAAAAAGCTATTTGGACTTTAAAAGCGGGAACAATGTCATAAGTGGCATCAATTATCATTTTGTTAAAATCAAAAAAAGTTTCAGTTATGTCTCCTCCCTTTAGAAAGTCCGGAATATCCTCAATTCTAGGATCAAGGCCGATACAGCTTGGATTTTTCATTTTCTCTGTTGCCTCTAATAATTTGTCAGCAAAATTTTTCACCCCGTTAGAAATTATCATAATAGTTTTAGTTTTTTAACTCCATATTCTTGAAATTCTTCTTCAACCTTTTTGACTATTTCTTCCTCCGGCTTTAATTTTTCATAAACCAGAGGTAATAACTCCAAAGCGCCTGACATTTGGTAATAGGGCACTCCTTTTGTCTCAACTAATTCGCTAACACTTTTTTTATCGTCGGTTAACTCCATTCGGTTGGTTAAACTAATGGCAGCCACAATTTGAAGGTGAGATTGATTAAGATTATCAATTGTTTCTAAGAGAGAACTGCCGGTAGTTGTGACATCTTCCAGCAAAACCACTTTACCTTTTGGCTGGCCAAGAAAAAATCTGTCTTTTGGTTCTCCATGATCTTTCAGTTTTCCCCTACCCATGGCTAAAGTATGGCTGCCCAATCCATAATTTGGAGAATTTTTTGCCCATTTATATTGGGTTAAAATCCCAAGTTTTGTTGCTCCCTCCGGGACTCCGTAAAAGCAGTCTGGCTTTAAATTTAAATCTTGAACAAAATCAATGACAAAATCAGTCAGTTTATCCAGTAAGAAGACATCTTCAGCAATGTTTCTCCAATTTACATACCAATGAGAAATTCTCCCTGATTTTAAAGTAATCGGTTTCTCAAAAAAGCCAACTACATTATTTTCCAGAATAAATTGATTAAATTTTTGCTGATTGAATTTAGACATCTATAAATATTTTTTTATTTTAGAAAGGAGATCGACAATTTTTAGATTTTTTATTTCCCCTTTTAAGGGAATAGAATTTGAGAAAAAGATTTTGAAAAATTTTGCTTTTTCTAATTTTTCTTTAGCTCTTCCAGAAAGAATGGGGTGAGTAGCAGTTAAAATTACCCTTTTTGCCCCTAGTTTTTCTACCTTTTTTTTAACCTTCAGAATTGTTTCTCCGGTATCAACCATATCATCAAACAAAATTACATTATTTGATACATTTTTTCCGGAAAATTCTAAAAATGCCACTTTGTTTAATTTTTTAGTTGGGTCTTCTCGCTTTTTCTCAAAATAGCCCACTTTTAAACCGCCCATGAGTTGGGCCAATTTTTCAGCATCAAACCTTGAACCTTTATCAGGGGCTATCACCTGCCAAGAGTTTTTCTTCGAGATAATTTTTTTGAGAGCTTTTGCAAATAAATGATGAGTTTCTACATTGATAATTTTTATATTTAATTCAGAATAAAATTTCACAATATCTTTACTGTGCAGATGACAGGTCAAGATTTCATCTATTCCCGCGCATTTGTAAAGCTGAGCCAAGAGTTTAGCTGAAACAGGCTCTTTTTTCTCCGGCTTTGTTTTTTTGTTTTGTCTTGAATACAATAGCAAAGGTGAAATTAAAATTATTTTTTTAGCTTTGGCTTCCTTTGTCGCTTGAGCAATAAGGAGAGCTTCCATTAAAGCTTCATCAGGAGTCTTGTTAAAGGCTTGGTAAATATAAGCTTTCTTTTCCTTCACTTCGTCCAAAAGTTGAATATATTTTTCACCGCAGGCAAATTTTTTAATTAAAATTTTACCCAGCCTTACCTTGGTTATTTGAGAAAACTTTTTTGCTGTTTTGGCGTCTGAAGATCCGGCGAATAAAATTTTTTCCATAAGCCTAATTAAATTTCGTTAACAAAAATACCAAAAGTGCTTTTTGGACGTGGAGTCGGTTTTCGGCCTGGTCAAAAATTATTGAGTGGGGTCCATCCATCACTTCATCAGTTATTTCTTGGTTACGGTGAGCCGGAAGACAATGCATAACTTTCACATTTTCATTAGCTAAAGAAATTAATTTTTTGTTAACTTGATAAGGGCTTAAATCTTTTTCTCTTTTTTTAACATCTTTTCTTCCCATACTCACCCAGGTATCAGTATAAATTATATCAGCATTTTTTACTGCCTCTTTGGGGTCGTTGAGAATTTCAATTTTTACTTCATTTTTCTTCATATCTTTTTTTGCCATTTCTAAAATTTCTGGCCTAGTTTGATATTTTTTCGGGCAACCAACCCTAAAATTAACCCCTAACCTCGCACAAAACAAAAACAAGGAGTTGGTCACATTATTATCTCCATCACCAACAAAAGTTAAGGTCAAACCTTTAAGACTTCCATATTTTTCCCAGATAGTAAATAAATCAGTAAGCGCCTGACAGGGATGAAATTCATCTGAAAGTCCGTTAATAACAGGAACTGTGGAATTTTGAGCTAAAACAACAATGTCTTGATGGGCGAAAACTCTAGCCATAATTGCGTCTACATATCGAGATAAAACCTTTGCTGTATCAGCTATTGTTTCCCCTCTACCCAATTGAAGGTCAGGGGCAGACAAATAAAGAGCGTGTCCTCCCAGTTGAGTCATTGCAACTTCAAAGCTGACCCTTGTTCGAGTAGATGGTTTTTGGAAAATCATTGCTAAACTTTTTCCTCTAAGTAACTGATGGGGTTCTTTTCTTTTTTGTTTTTCTTTCAACTCTCTAGCCAAACGAAAAACCTGCCAGATTTCTTCGTAAGAAAAATCTTGGTCCATTTTAAAATGTTTGATTTTCATAGTTTTATGTCTAAAATTTAAATAATTTTAATAATTTCCTCCCTGGTGAATTCTCTTTCGCAATGATTGCACCTTAAGAGAAAATTTTCCCCGCTTTTAGGAAATTGTAAAATCTTAAATTTTGTTATTCCTTCTGGATCATAATTTGTAATACAGAGATTATTTGGGCAGCGAGGCAAAGAATTCACTCCGGAAATTTCTTCGGGCACTATTGCCTTAATTTTTCTTATTTTGTTATCTTTCAGGATATTAAAAGTTATCTGGGGCGCAATAAAACTGATTAAACCGAAAAGGTGCTCGGGAATAAAGACATTTTCTAAAACCAAAATATCTTTAATTCCGAGCTTTTGAGAAGGTATTCTTTCGATGTTGTGGATTACGTTATTTTGTTTGAAAATTTTATTTGTTTGGAGACATTTCTTTATTTTATCACCTGTGCCAAAAGGGAGATGGTCCAAAACCGTGCCGTTTCTAATTGGTCGGAAATATTTTTCTTCTTTTTTTCGGCTGGTCAGATATTGGTCAATTTCAGCCTCTTTGATAATTTCTTTTTTGAGCTCTGGCATTTTTGGGATGAGTGTTTTTTCAAAGCGATGCTCATTGCCCCACAATAAAAGATTCATTCTCGTTGGGATGCCATACCAGGCCTGTTTATCAATAATCACCCTGGGATCGGAGCGAATTTCGGCTGAGATTTCATCAACATAAGGCATTGGATGCATAATTTTAACTTCTTTTTTCCAGCCGTCTAAAACATCTTTGGTAATTTTATAACGACCCTTGACTCTTTCTAATTCTAAAGGATCGCTGAATCTCTCTTCTTGAATTCGTGTAACATAGACTACATCACAATCTCTTAGAATATTTAGAGATTCACTTTCTAAAATATTAAGACCTCTTTTATATCGCGGTGATAGCCTTGTTTCTTGGCAGGAAACTAATTTAAATTGGATTTTGTCTTCCGGGGTAAACGAGCTAATAAGCGAGTGGACTGTTCGGCTATGCTTCAAGTCTCCGACAAATCCAAAAGTAAAATTTTTAAGTCGGCCGAGGGTTTGGAGAATGGTTAAGCGATCTAAAAATGTTTGAGAAGGATGTTGATTGGCGCCATCGCCAGCGTTTTGAATAGATATATTATTAAAACCGGACTTTTCTAAAATTTCAGCCGCAAAACGAGCTGTTCCTTCTTCTTTTGACCTAATGATTAAAATTTCTGCGCCTTGGGTTGCAAACATTCTGATGGTGTTGGCGAAACTTTCCTTTTTCATTAAAGAAGTGGCTTCGGGCCCAGAGACTATTCTGGTTGGCCATCCCAACAATCTTGCCGCTTCTTCATATGAACCCAGGGTTCTAGTGCTGGGCTCTAAAAATAAAAGACAAACCTTGGGTTTATCTTTGAGAACGGCTGCCGGAGGCAAAGTTTTTTTATTTACATAGGGAATCATTTCCGCGCCGCCATTTACAATTTCATCAATTTCCTCTTTTTTAAAATCATTGATGCTGATGATGTGTTTCATAATTTTAATTTGTAGCCGCCCCCTTCAATTATCTTTTGGGGATTAAAATATAACTTTTCTCTTAATTGTTTTTCAGACAAGACTCCCTCTAAGACTAATCCATAAGAAAGAGGAATAAATGATCTAAATCCGGCAATTCCTGTTTTTCTGGGCAGGGGAGCATAGTCTGAAGCAATGACATCGATTGTTCCGTCTGATAAGCCCTCCTTGATTGCCAATATATCTTCTTTTTCTCCCAGCGGCGGATTAATCTTTACGCTTAAATCTTTTTTTGTGTAAGTAAAATAATGAGGACAAGTTTCGCAGGTCAATTTTATTCCACTTTTTTTAGCGCCCCTTATTAAGTCGACGGTTGTCTTTTGACTAATATGTTGGATATGTAATTTTCCATCGACTTTTTTTAAAACATTTAGATATCTTTCAACAAAATTTGTTTCTAAATAAGGTTTTTTTATTCCAACTTCATAAGAAGGAGAACAGTGAGCTAAAACCAAAACACCTTTTTCTAATATTTCTTTTAATAAATTTAAATTTTTTAAATATCTGCCATCATCGCTAAATCCGGCAACATAATGTTTAATTTTATCAATCTTGACCAATTCTTTCCCTTCCAGCCCCTTGGTAATGGCCGCCACCGGAATTGCTTTACAATATCTTTTTTCTTTTAATGATCTTTTAATCTTTTCTAAACTGTCAAGGAAGGGATTACAATTTGCCATGTAAACTATGACATCAATTCCATTTTCTCTAGCAATTTTGGTATGCCTGGGGATGTCATTTCTTAAATGAGTATGGAGATCTATAATTGGGAATCCTTTAAACATTTTATTGTCTTAAAAAAAATAGCCCTTCCGGGCGATTGAGCTTCGGCCTTCAATGTTATTTTTTTATTTTCTTTTTTTGGGCACATTTCTTCTAATTTTACTCAGCCAAAGAACCTTGTCAACCCCGTTAGAAGTTAAGTTATCCACAGTCATCATAAAAAAATTATTTATTGCTTTATTTTATAGAAACTTCTTGAAGATGATGAGATACATAGGTAACACCCCTAAAATGCCAGGAATTGGTAGAATTAGGGGTAGAAAAGGTCTCAA
>QLUR01000048.1 GCA_018725565.1 Bacillota bacterium
CCCCAGTTACACCGATTACCCCGACGAATAGGGGACTGAAACGCAGGAATCGCTGCAAAAGAACGGTGTCTATGCGGACGTTACACCGATTACCCCGACGAATAGGGGACTGAAACCAAGTATAATCTGTCCAACTTTTCCTCAATGCGTCCGTTACACCGATTACCCCGACGAATAGGGGACTGAAACTTACCTTATCCGTTCAGACGGCACTTTGGAAATTGGCGTTACACCGATTACCCCGACGAATAGGGGACTGAAACAGAAAGCCAAGGGCGCGCCCGACGGCGCTGGTTTCGGTTACACCGATTACCCCGACGAATAGGGGACTGAAACAGAAAGCCAAGGGCGTGCCCGACGGCGCTGGTTTCGGTTACACCGATTACCCCGACGAATAGGGGACTGAAACCCCAGGGGATAGCACAGGCTATTCGCGGCCTGACAGGTTACACCGATTACCCCGACGAATAGGGGACTGAAACGTGAGAGCGAAACTGACAGAAAGGGGGGCTGTAGAGTTACACCGATTACCCCGACGAATAGGGGACTGAAACGCAACAAACATGACAAGCAAAAATGTTCGTGTAACTTGGTTACACCGATTACCCCGACGAATAGGGGACTGAAACTCGTCATGTTCCCACAGTTCAAAGCCGTCCGGGAGGTTACACCGATTACCCCGACGAATAGGGGACTGAAACCACCAAAGATACACGCGCCCCGTCCCACGGGAACCCGGTTACACCGATTACCCCGACGAATAGGGGACTGAAACAGGATTTTAACTGCCGGCCGGAAGGCTTATGATTTTCGTTACACCGATTACCCCGACGAATAGGGGACTGAAACGATATCCCAGTTCAATCTGCCCCTTTGGCCCGTCCGTTACACCGATTACCCCGACGAATAGGGGACTGAAACGGACGACCTGACCGGCGGATTCAGGCCAGGAGAGATGAGTTACACCGATTACCCCGACGAATAGGGGACTGAAACCATCAGCGCTGCGACTGTCGCAGTAGTAGCAAATCGGTTACACCGATTACCCCGACGAATAGGGGACTGAAACGGATGTCGAGCACGTCGCGCACAAGGTACTTGCTGAGTTACACCGATTACCCCGACGAATAGGGGACTGAAACGCTTTGGCTTTTGTCTTGGCGGCAAACCTGCTTGCTGTTACACCGATTACCCCGACGAATAGGGGACTGAAACACATCGTACTCCTGCGCCTCTGCGGCGCGTAGTAGGTTACACCGATTACCCCGACGAATAGGGGACTGAAACCGGTATTGTATCGGCAAATTTTGGAGCAATATCTCCATGTTACACCGATTACCCCGACGAATAGGGTTTTTGTAAGACGTTCACCGCGCGCCGTTGCAGCAGATGGCACATTTGGTTCGCAGAAAAATGAGAAAACATTGTCTGAGCTTGGTGTTAAACGCATCGGGTTAAATTCCCGTGGCTGCAGGAGTACGTACATCGAGAATCGAATATTGAGATGCAACTTGGTTGAGGAGATGGAGTCTATATGGCGTAAATGGATAAATTGATGCTTATTTTGTGTTTAACGCGCAAGACTTCTTCCAAACCAGAGAAGGAATCTGCAAGCTTGTGCAAAATATATAACACGGCAGGTCTGCCCTTTGACGGGCTGGCTGGACAGCAGGTTGACGGTAAAGGGGAAGAAGGTAATAATTTATGGGGATTATTAGTTTACTCATCGGGATAATTGCAATCTTCATTATGGTTTTGGCGTTGATACCTCTTTTGGGATGGATTAATTGGTTTAATCTGCCTCTTGCAGCAACAGGGTGGATAGTGGGCTTAGTAGCTCTGATTAAAGGAAAAAGCACGCTTGTGGCTATTATAGGTTTAATGCTGTGCTCCATAGCCTTGCTGATAGGCACAGCGAGATTAATAGCAGGGGGTGGAATTTTATAAGGAATTTTTGTATGGATTTTGGGTTGATTTTTGGGTGGCAGGTTTGTTAAAATAGTGTCAAAGTGAATAGTGGGGAAACAGGTGCTCCGTGTGGAGGTAAAAGGGAATCGGGTGAGAAACCCGAACGGTCCCGCCACTGTAACCGGGAGCCTGGCAGCAAAGTGGCCACTCATTTTTGGGGAAGGCGCTGTCAGACTATGACCGGGAGTCAGGAAACCTGCCTGTATCCAGTCCGTGACGTGCCCTCGGGTCAAGGGAGCGTGCGTAGGTATTGCCCGGCTTGACCGGGAATTTTTATTTTCGGGAGGAAGGCATGATGAGAAAAGCAGGCCTGTTGATGCTGGTGTTGTTGCTGGTCGTAACGGCTGGTTGCGGAAGGAGGGTTGAACAGCCTGCCCCTCCGGCGGCAGGGCCGTATCCGATGGTGGTCCAGGATGATGCCGGGCGGCAGGTGGAGATTGCGGCGGAGCCGCAGCGCATTGTTTCGTTGCTGCCGAGTCTGACAGAGACGCTGTTTGCGCTGGGGTTGGGTGAACGGGTGGTGGGGGTGACCAACTTTTGCAATTACCCGGCGGAAGCGGAGGGGAAAGAGCGGGTGGGAGGCCTGCGTGACTTAAACGCCGAGAAGATCTTGGCGCTCGAGCCTGATGTGGTTCTTTCCGGACAGATGAAAGGAGCTCAGGAAGTGCTCCAGACGCTGGAAACGGCTGGGGTTACTGTGGTGGTTTTTGATCCGGCTACCATGGAGGATATCGGCAGGGTAATCCGGTCGGTGGGGAAGCTGGCCGGTGTTGTAGAAAAGGGAGAGGAACTGGCCGGAGGGATTGCTGCCGGCAAGCAAGAGATGACGGCACGGGTTGGAGCCGTTGCCGGGGAGAAGCCGCGGGTGTTCATGCTGCTTGATACGGAGAATATTTGGACGGTCGGCGACGGCGAGTATATGTCGGAGATGATTGCGGCGGCGGGCGGTGTGAATGCTGCTTCAGGGCAGGGTGAAGGATGGCTGCAACTGTCGGAGGAAAAACTGTTTGAATTGGATCCGGATGTTATCATTGCTACTTTTCCGATGCGGGAGCAGCTGCTGGCCAGGCCTGGCTGGCAGGCGCTGCAGGCGGTCAGAAACGGGCGGGTCTATGATGCGGATGGCGACCTGGTTTCCCGTCCCGGGCCGCGGGTGCTGCTGGGGCTGGAGGAACTGCACCGGGTGTTTTACGGACAGTGAACAGGAATAAGCTCCTGCTGACAGGAGCGGTGCTGGTACCGGTTTTGTTGGCGACAATTATTACTGCCGTGTCCGTTGGAACGGTGCCGGTACCATTTTATATGACACTGAGGGTGGTGCTGGAGGGGATCGGCTGGCTGATTGCCGGAGAGACCCCGCCGCGGACGATGACGGCAATTGTCTGGGACTTGCGTCTGCCGCGCGTCTTGCTGGCTGCGCTGGTGGGGGCGTCTTTGTCCATGGCGGGTGCGGTGTTTCAGGGGTTGTTGCGCAATCCGCTGGCTGACCCCTTTACCATCGGTGTTTCCAGCGGGGCGGCGGCGGGGGCGACGGTTGCCCTATTCCTGAGGGTGGTCATAGGGTGGTATTTCCCGCAGCAGGTACCGCTCTTTGCCTTTGCCGGGGCGCTCCTGGCCATAGCTTTTGTTTATAATCTGGCAAGAATCGGCGGCAGGGTTCCCGTTGTCACGCTGTTGCTGGCCGGGGTGGTCGTCTCCAGTTTTCTGTCGGCAATCATTTCCCTGCTGATGGTGTTTGCCGGGGAGGATTTAAAAGGGATCTGGTTCTGGTTATCGGGGGGCCTGGCCTTGCGCTCCTGGCCGTACCTGTGGCTGGCTGCCCCCTATCTGTTGCTTGGCTCAGTATTCCTGGTCTTTTTTGCCCGGGAACTGAACGTTCTGCAACTGGGTGAAGAAGCGGCGCAGCATTTAGGGGTACATGTTGAGAAGGCCAAGAAAATTTTGCTGGCTGTAGCTTCGCTGCTCACGGCAACTGCGGTTGCGGTCAGCGGCATGATCGGGTTTGTGGGGTTGATTGTACCTCACGCCGTCCGTATGATTACAGGCCCGGACCACCGGACGCTGTTGCCGGCAAGTGCATTATGCGGTGCAATATTCCTGGTTTGGGCGGATTTGCTGGCAAGGACAGCGCTGGCTCCGCGGGAATTGCCGGTGGGGATTATTACCGCCTTTGTCGGTGCGCCGTTTTTTATCTGGCTGCTCCACAAAAAAAAGAAAGAAATGCGTTGGTGAAAGTTATGTTGAAACAAAGGGAGCGCGAAAATGTTGAAGGAAAAAGTGTTTGTTTCCTGGAGCGGTGGCAAAGACAGCTATCTGTCTATGCTTAAAGCTGCGGAACAGGGACTGGAGATCGGCAGCTTGCTTACCTTTATTCGAGAGGACCAGGCTTGCAGTATGTCTCACGGTCTGCCTCTGCCGCTTTTGCACAAGCAGTCCAAGGCGCTGGGCATTCCTCATATAGCCGAGCCTGTTGTCTGGAAAAGCTACGAAAAAGGCTTCCGGCGGGCTGTGACAGGATTAAAGCGACAGGGGTTCAGCGGCGGTGTTTTTGGGGATATCAATCTCCCGGAGCACCGCCAGTGGGTGGAACAGGCTTGCTGTAGGGCCGATATTAAGTCTTATCTTCCTCTTTGGGGCATGGATGAAGAGGCGGTACTGGCTCAACTGCTGGAAAAAAAGGCGGAACTGCTTATTGTTGCCATCCGTTCCGACCTGCTGGCGGAAAAATGGCTGGGCGATTACCTGGGGCAGGAATTTATCCATGAACTAAAAAGCAAGGATATCTCCCCCTGTGGGGAGAGGGGCGAGTATCATACCCTGGCCGTATACGGTCCGCTTTTTAGCGAGAGGATAGAGGTTAAAATTAAGGGGACCCGTCGCATCGGCAAGGTCCTAGTTTTAGATTACGAGACAGAATGAAGCGGCAAGGGTATGTTTGACAACCTATATCCGGGAGCCTGGCAGCAAAGAGGCCACTCTTTTTGGGGAAGGCGCTGTCAGACTATGACCGGGCGTCAGGAAACCTGCCTGTATCCAGTCCGTGACGTGCCCTCGGGTCAAGGGAACGTGCGATTGTGCATTCCCGGGCTTGACCGGAAAATTTTATTTTAGGGGGAAGACACTGAGTTGTTTCAGGTAAAAGACTTATCTTTCAGCTACGGGGCACGTACGGTGCTGGACGGGCTGGCCTTTGCCGTGGAGGCGGGCTCTTTTACCGGAATTATCGGGCCAAACGGCAGCGGTAAGACGACTTTGTTAAGACTGCTGACCGGCGTGCTGGCGCCGCAAAGGGGGGAAATATGGCTTGGGAATCAACAGCTTCGGTCATTTTCCCGCCTTGCCCTGGCGCGCCGCATGGCTGTTGTCAGCCAAGATGCTGACGGAGGTCTGCTTTTTACAGTGGAAGAAATGGTCAGTATGGGAAGGACGCCGTTCCTGGGCCGTTTCCGGAGCGAATCGGCTGTTGACCGGCAGATTGTAAGCGAGGCGCTGGAAATGACGGGCTGCCTGCACCTGCGGGAGCGGATGGTGGGGGAGCTTTCCGGAGGTGAACGGCAGCGGGTGGCCATTGCCCGGGCCCTGGCCCAGAGGCCTGCGATTTTGTTTTTGGATGAGCCGACTACGCATCTGGACATCGGTTATCAGCAGGAAATCCTGGATTTGGTCAAGAAGCTGCAGGCTTCCTGCGGCCTGACGGTACTGGCTGTGCTGCATGACCTGAATCTGGCCGCTTACTACGCCGATACATTGCTGCTTCTGTATGAGGGCAAAGTCAGGGTCGCCGGTACGCCTGCACAAGTGGTCACGGCCGACAACCTGGCTGCGGTTTACCGGACCCGGGTGCTGGTTACCCCGCATCCGCTGCTAAATACTCCAACCGTGTCTTTTTTACCGGCTGCGCAGGAGAGCAGCCGGCACGGACAGACGGGTCAGGCGCCGACGCAGAGCCCGCAGCAGCGGCAGGCATCGGTGGCTGGTATATCTCAGAGATAAGAGTAACCTCGTCAACAATAAGTCATAAAGGAGTGAAAAAATGTTCTTGCGCTGGTTGCTGTTGTTGTTTATCCTGTTGTTGCCCAGGCCCGTTTATGCCATGCACATCATGGAGGGGTTTTTACCGCTTGGCTGGGCGGTGTTCTGGACGCTGGTCAGCCTGCCTTTTGTGGTGGGCGGGGTGTGGTCCGTTTCCAAAAAAGTGGCACAGCACCCGGAACTGAAAATGCTGCTTGCAGTTTCCGGGGCGTTTGCCTTTGTCCTGTCGGCGCTGAAAATACCTTCCGTGACCGGCAGCAGTTCTCATCCCACAGGGGTGGGGCTTGGCGCAATACTGTTCGGGCCGCTGGCGATGAGTGTGATCGGCTCGATAGTGCTCTTTTTTCAGGCTATACTGCTGGCCCACGGCGGCCTTACCACGCTTGGCGCCAATATTTTTGCCATGGCTGTAGTGGGTCCTTTTGCCGCGTATGGGGTTCACAGAATCTCCCTTAAACTCCGTCTGCCCGGGGGCTATGCCGTTTTCCTGGCGGCGTCTGTCGGCAGCCTGCTTACTTATGTTGCTACTTCATGGCAGCTGGCACTTGCTTTTCCGGCTGAAACGGGAGGGGTGGCGGTGTCGCTGGCCAAGTTTTTGGGGATTTTTGCGGTCACACAGATACCGTTGGCGCTCAGCGAAGGATTGCTGACGGTTATCGTATTTAATTTCCTGCTGGCGTACAGCGGCAAAGAATTGGCTGCTTTAAAACTTTCAGGGTTAAGGGGGCGTGTTGGCAGTGACCTTGGGGCGTAACCTTTGCTTTTTAATGGCCGGTGTGGTTTTATTGGCGGTTATTCCTTTAATTTTTGTTACCGGCACGGAGTTCCCCGGGGCTGATGGATTGGCAGAAGAGGCAATTTTTGCGCTTCGCCCCGGCTTTGAGCCGTGGGCCTCTTTGCCCTGGGAACCGCCGGGTGGCGAAACGGAAAGCATGCTGTTTGTGCTGCAGGCTGCCTTGGGCGCCGGGTTTTTAGGCTATTATTTCGGGTTGCGACGCGGAGAGGCCGGGAAAAAGTAGTGCTGTATATTGACCAGTATGTTTATCAGAATAAATTACGCATCACTCATCCTGTGGAGAGAGTAGTCTTTGCCGGGGTTAATCTGTTGTGTTGCGTTGCCACCGGCAAACCGCTGGTACATTTAGTTGTGCTGGCGTTAATGCTTGGTCTTTTGGTCGGCTTCTCGAAAATCCCCGCCTTTGTGATTGCCAGACTGATGTTTGCTCCGGCCGCTTTTTTACTGCTGGGTGGATTGGCCATTGCCGTGAATGTCGGCACCTCGCCCGAAAGAGCGGCAGACAGTTTACAACTGGGACCTCTGTACCTGGGTGTTACCGGGCAGAGCCTGTCCTTGGCTGCGGTTACTGTTAGCAAATCGTTAGGAGCCACCTCTGCGCTTTATTTCCTGGTGCTTACCACGCCTCTTTCCGAACTGCTCTATGTGATGCGGATGTTGCGGGTGCCGGCAGTGGTTATAGAACTGACGATGCTTGTTTACCGCTTTATCTTCGTGTTCCTGGAAACTGCTTTTGCCATGTACAACGCTCAGTCAGCCAGGTTGGGATTTGTTAGTTTCAGGTGTTCGCTCAACTCTTTCGGCTTGCTGTTTGCCAATCTTTGGATTAAGGCCTTTTTCCGCTCGCAGACGGTGTATAATTGCCTGCTCTCCCGCGGTTATGACGGGACTTTGGCAGTGCTGCATCCGGAGTTTAAATTTTCCCCGGCCGTTACCGCGGCTTTTGCACTGTTGGCGTCCGGGGTAATAATACTGGCCTTTGCTGCCTAGGAGGCTGCTGCAGTTGCGACAGGAGATCCTGACCGCGGATAAAATAACTTTTACTTATCTCGACGGCACAACGGCATTGCACGAATTGTCCGTAAAGATTCCGCAAGGCAGAAGGGCTGCTTTTGTCGGGAACAACGGCGCCGGGAAAACAACCCTGCTGCTCCATTTTAACGGTATTAACAGGCCCGACGACGGCGAGGTCCGGTACAAAGAGCGTAAGCTGGATTACAGCAGCAAAGGTATAAAAGAGTTGCGCAAAAACATAGGGTATGTCTTTCAGGATACGGACAGCCAGCTTTTTGCCGGCAGTGTCTATCAGGATATCTCCTTTGGACCCGTGAACCTTGGCTTACCGCCGGCGGAAATCAAGGTAAAGCTGGAGCGGGTCATGAGAGAAACGGGCCTCCTCGCCCTAAAGGATAAGCCGCCGCATGCCTTAAGCCATGGGCAAAAAAAAGTTGTAGCCATCGCCGGTGTGCTGGTGATGGAGCCGGAGGTGCTAATCTTAGACGAGCCTACCGCCGGGTTGGACCAGGTTTCCGCCTCCCGGGTGATGGACCTGCTGAACAGCCTTAACAATACCGGAACAACGATAATCTTTTCCAGCCATAATATGGATGAAGTTTATGCCTGGGCCGATATTGTCTTCGTGTTAAAGGACGGGACAATTATTGCCGAAGGTCGGCCGGCTGATGTTTTTCGCCGCCGGTCAGTGCTGCAGGCGGCAAGTTTACGAAAGCCGCTGGTATTGGAACTTTATGATAATCTGGTAAGCAGGGGCTGTCTGCCGGCACAGGCGGAAGCCCCGGCAACCGGGGAAGCTCTGCTGCTGCTGCTTGGCGCCCATGATGTGCGGCCGGAGACAAGGGAGGGCAAAAGCCATGTTGCCGGTGTTTGAACAAGCGGACGGCAGGATACTGCGTGCCGGTTATACAACTGGGACATGCGCGGCGGCGGCGGCCCGGGCGGCCACCATGCTGTTGTTTGACCCCGGACTGCAGCTGTCGGAGGTGGATGTGGCGCTGCCGGCAGGCTTTAAACTAACGTTGCCGCTGAAGTATGCCGTAAGAGGAGAAAGCTGCGCTTGTTGCGCGGTGCAGAAAGAGGCGGGCGACGACCCGGACATCACCGACCGGGTGATCGTAGAGGCCACTGCCCGGCTGATTGCCGGCGGCATCAGGCTGGCGGCGGGCATCGGGATCGGACGTGTTACCAAGCCCGGACTGGCAGTGCCTCCGGGAGAGGCGGCAATCAATCCGGGGCCGCGGGAGCAGATTATGCGGGCGGTGTCAAGCGCTTTGCCGCCAGGGCGGGGGGTGGAGATTATGTTGTCTATCCCCGGCGG
>QLUR01000049.1 GCA_018725565.1 Bacillota bacterium
GTCGTTAAACGCGGCAGTGGCCATGTCGGTAATATTTTTTGAGGCGGCCAGACAACGGAGTTGTTGAAATATTTTTTTTTTTTCTTGTCGGAACGTTTTCATTGTGCTATAATTTAAGCAGTCCCAATCCAGAAACTTAAGGGGTGTTTAGATTGCACAGTGCTGATATTTTCTGGAGGATTTTTGAGCGGACTGGTTCAGTAATGGCGTACTTGATTTACAAACGGATGATTGTGCTATAACCGCAAGTCAAGGTCTGTCGTCCCCGGTGCGGGACGTTATTTTTTTATAGAGAAGGAAAGGAGTTTTAAAGCCTTGCAGAAAAAGTTGCATGAGATGGCAAGGATTGCCAGCGACGAAATCAAGCATGCTTCTGCACTGGAAGAGTTAAAGCAGATTCAGGTGCGTTATCTGGGGAAAAAGGGTGAAATGACCGCTATCTTAAGGACGATTGCCGGGCTTCCCTCCGCGGAACGGCCCGCGGCAGGCAGTCTTGCCAACCGGCTGCGGGACGAGCTGACGGCGTCTCTGAGTGCCAGGGAAGAAGAACTGAAGAGGGAAACGCACCGTCGACTGGCGGAAAGCTCGCGGGTTGATGTCACGCTGCCGGGACGGAAAACCGGCCTTGGTCACCTGCATCCGCTCACTTTGGTGCTGGAAGAAATGGCGGACATCTTTCTTGGCCTAGGTTTCACTATTGCTGAAGGGCCGGAAATTGAAAGTGATTATTACAATTTCGAAGCGCTCAACATCCCTAAAGAACACCCGGCCCGGGATATGCAGGATTCCTTTTACATAACGGCTGATGTACTGCTTCGCACCCACACGTCGCCTGTGCAGGTCAGGACCATGGAAAAAATGGCTCCGCAGGTCCCGGTGCGCATTGTCGCGCCTGGCAAAGTGTACCGCCGGGATGATGATGCCACTCACTCTCCAATGTTCCACCAGGTAGAAGGACTGGTGATAGACAGGAGTATCTCCCTGGCCAACCTGAAGGGCACGCTGCTTCTCTTTGCCCGGCAAATGTTTGGACGTGAGCAGCAGGTACGTCTGCGCCCCAGCTTCTTCCCCTTTACGGAACCGAGTGCTGAAGTGGACATCGCCTGCGTAATCTGTTCCGGCCGGGGCTGCCGGGTCTGCAAAGACAGCGGGTGGATTGAGATTCTCGGCGCGGGGATGGTTCACCCGCGCGTCCTGGAAATGTCCGGGTACGACCCGGAGGAATGCAGCGGCTTTGCTTTTGGCATGGGCGTGGAGCGTATTGCCATGTTAAAGTACGGAGTCGACGACCTGCGGCTCTTTTTTGCCAATGATATGCGCCTGTTGCAGCAGTTTCGGTAAGGAGGACCAAAGAGATGCGTGTACCCTTCAGCTGGTTGCAGGATTTTATTGAATTGAAGCTTTCTGCCCCGGAAGTGGCCGAACTGCTGACCCGCTCCGGAGTGGAAGTTGAGGAAATAGCTGCTTTGGCGCCGGAATTCAGCGGTGTCGTCACTGCCTTAGTGTCGTCGGTCGAAAAGCACCCGCAGGCAGACAGGCTGTTTGTGACTGAAGTGTTTGACGGCCGTGAACAGCTGACTGTTGTGGCCGGAGTAGCCAATATGCGGCCAGGTGACACGGTGCCGTTGGCCAAGGTAGGTGCCTGCCTGCCCGGCGGTGTCAAAATTGGGGCGGTAAGAAGACGAGGCATTGAGTCTTGCGGTATGCTCTGCTCCGCAAAAGAACTGAACCTGGAATTCTCCGGCGGGGCGGAAGGCATCCTGGTGCTTGATAAGGAAACGAGGCCGGGCTTGCCCCTGGAGCAGGCCCTTAATCTGAGCGATCCGGTCTTGTTGCTGGGACTGACGCCTAACCGGGCAGATTGCTTGGGGTTGCTTGGCGTGGCCTACGAGCTTGCCGCGCTGACCGGGAAACAGGTGCGGCTGCCGGACTTGCTGCTGCGTGAAGTAAAACATGGTCTGCCGCAGCCGAAGATTGAGATTGCCGCCCCTTCACTTTGCTCCCGCTATGCCGGCCTTCTGCTGGCGGGGGTGCGGGTGGGAAGTTCGCCGCTTTGGCTGCAGGTGCGTCTGCTGCAGGCGGGGATCCGTCCGATTAACAACATTGTCGATGTTACCAACTATTGTATGTGGGAAGTGGGGCAGCCGCTGCACGCCTTTGATTACGAGACGCTGGCCGGCCGGGCGATTGAGGTCCGCACTGCGCGGGAAGGGGAAAAGATTGTCACTCTCGACGGGCAGGAGAGAAGGTTGACTCCGGAGATGCTGGTTATCGCTGATGCTGAAAAGCCTGTGGCCGTGGCCGGTGTGATGGGTGGTCTGGAAACCGAAATTACGACTGGTACACACACTGTGTTGTTGGAAGCGGCCCACTTCAACCCTGTCTCTATTCGTCGCACCGGACGCAGTCTCGGTCTGTATTCTGAGGCACAGCAACGGTTTGAAAAGGGTGTCGATGTCAACGGCTGCGTCCAGGCTATCTGCCGGGCGGCCGATTTGCTCGGACAGCTGGGGGCGGCCAGCCCCGCCGGCGAGGCGGTGGATGTTTATGCAGTGCCTGGTGCCTTGCGCCAGATTAGCTTGCGCCCCGAACGGGCCCGTAAATTACTGGACCTGGAGATTTCCCAGAAAGAGATGGCTGCCATTTTCCGCCGGCAGGGATTTGTGGTCGAAGAAGGGACGCAACTGCATGTCACCGTGCCGACACGCCGGCCCGACCTGCAGGCGGAGGTGGATTTGATAGAAGAAGTGGCCCGTATTCACGGCTATGAAAATATCCCCGCCACGCTCCCGGCCGGTGTCGTGACCCAGGGCCACCGCACCGGGAGGCAGCTGGCGCTGAAAAAGCTCCGGGAAACAATGACTGCCTGCGGTTACACGGAGGTAATCAATTACTCTTTTTTGAGCACCGTACATTTTGACAGGCTGGGCCTGACAGCCGCTGATGAACTGGAGAATGCGGTCAGCATCGCCAACCCGTTGTCCGAGGAACAGGCCGTGATGCGTACGCTGTTAATAGGCGGCTTGCTGGAAAACATCGCCTATAACCGGAATCGTCATCAGCAAGACTTGAAGCTTTTTGAGCTGGGCGCCGTTTACCTGCCGGCGGAGGAGGGGAAGATGGCGCTGCCGGAGGAAAGAATGAAGCTTGGTCTGGTAATTACCGGCGCTTTCCCGGTCGAGCACTGGCATCACAAGCCTGTGCCCTGTGATTTTTTTGACCTGAAAGGGACGGTGGAAGAATTGCTGGAGCGCCTGGGTGTCAGTGGCGTATCTTTTCAGGAAAAGGAACTCTCCTGGTGCCAGTCCGGACAAACGGCACAAGTCCTGGTGCAGGGAGAGCAGGCCGGTTGGCTTGGCCGTGTCCACAGCGTTACGCTTGAAGCATATGACCTTGACAGAGCTGTTTTTGCCGGCGAGCTCGACCTGGAAACGTTGCTGCCGTACATGAGGCTGAACTGTGAATACAGGCCCCTGCCGCGCTACCCGGCTTTGCTGCGCGATATGGCCGTAATTGTTCCCGAACAGGTCAGTGCCGATAAGGTCACCTCGCTGATCAGCGAAGCGGGCGGACCACTGGTGGAGACGGTTGCACTGTTTGACCTCTACCGGGGGCCGCAGGTGCCTGCCGGATTCCGCAGCCTGGCTTTTGCTATCACTTACCGTGATGCACAGCGGACGCTGAGCGATGAAGATGCCTGCAGGCTGCACGACAGGATAGAACAAATCCTGGAGGAGAAGCTGGGCGCGTTGTTAAGGAAATAATAGGCAGGACAGGAATTTTGTCGTGTAAGGGCGAATAAGGGCGGTAAATCAGTATTGCGGGAGGCGTTGGGAATGCCCCAGGAAAACAAAAAGAACCGCGTCCAGGTAAGGATTTACGGTGAAGATTACACGATGAAAAGTGAAGCTGCACCGGATTACATGAAGCGGGTAGCCTATTACGTCGATGAAAAAATGAAACAAGTCAGTCAGGGCAACAGCCGCCTGGGACTTAACAAGCTGGCCGTTCTTACCGCCGTTAACCTTGCCGACGAACTGTTCAGAGTCAGGAAGGAACTGCGCGAGCTGGAGGAGCAGCAAGCGAGACGGTCGGCAAAATGATCAACTGGCTTGACGCAGTGCTGGCGGTGCTGGTCTTTTATTCCGCCGCGGCAGGCTGGCGGCGGGGCCTGATTCGCCAGGTATTTGATGTGGCCGGTGTTATTGCCGCATATTTTATCGCTCTCAGATATAGCGGTTCCCTGCTCCTTTGGCTTGAACGCTATCTGCCCCTGAACCGCTGGCTGCCATCCTGGTTTAACGCTCCGCTGCCCGGAGGATTGGTTCTCGGCGAAGTTATGGCCAGTCTCGCGGGCTTTGTTTTGCTCTTTTTCGCCGTCCGGCTGCTGCTCTCGGCAGTGGCCGGGATACTGCACGGTTTTTTTTCGCTGCCACTCCTAGGCTCATTTAACGGCCTTGGCGGCCTGCTGCTCGGAGGGTTAAAGGGTCTTTTCCTGGCGCTTATCGCGGTGGGGATTCTTTCCCTGTTCGGTACGCCGTTTTGGGAGCGCTTGCTGGAAGGATCGGTTGTGGCTACTTCGTTGCTGTACTGGCTGCCCTATGTTTATGAACAGCTCACTGAGGTTTTGCTCAAAGGAAATATCCCTGCCGTTTAGCGGTCAGAACCTCTGCCGTCTGAGCGGCTGCCCGTTCCTGACCGCTTTCCCTCCGTCAGTTAACAGGTGCTGCAGTTCGCCGTGCGCCTGAACCGCGTAAACTTCAAACAGCCGGTTGAGATTGTGCAGCGTGGTGGTCTGCAGGTCGCTTGCCGTGAGCGGGATATGTTCTTTCTTCAGAATCACAGAAAAGTCACCGCTGCTTTCCAGCGTTCCTTCTTTTACTTCATTAATGTTTACTATCCCGTGTTTGCGTAATTCCTGTTTTAGATCGTCGATGTTCATCCGTACTTTACGCATATTTTCCGGAAGGAGTTTCCCGTCACTGACGAGAATCGTCGGCTTGTCTTCCACCAGTTTGCGAAACTTGACGTTGTGCAGGGCAAATGTTGATACGAGAATCTCAAGTCCGGCCAGGACGATAATCGGTACCAGGGAAGGAAGAAAAGGCAGCCTGGCATCCTCCATCGGGATGGCGGCCACCGAGCCGATCATGACACCGACCACGAAATCAAAAGGAGATAGTTGCCCGACTTCCCGTTTGCCCATCAGCTTAACCATCAGCAATATCACTGCATAGATAATGACAGCCCGCCCGCCCAGAATCAGGCCATCAAGCAAAATAGGCGGCATCTGTTAATGGACGGTGTCTTGCGCCGGGTTCTGCCATTGCTGCAGAGTTTTTTCACACGTGAACACCAGTCCGCTCAACTGCTGGTAAGAATGACTGTCAGACAAAGCTGCTTGCGCCTGTGCCATAGAACTCACGGCTTGCTGCAGTGATTCAGCCACCTGCCGGTCAGTCTGGTGTAACTGTTCTTGCACCTGCTGCCCAAGCTGCTGGAGCATTTTCAGAAAGTACTGCGGGTTGTTGCGAGGCCCCTGTTGTGCCAAAGCCTGTTGCATGGCCTGGACCCGCCTGCTGATCTGGTCTGTTTGCCGGGCATCGTTTAAAGCGGTTGCCGCCTGCTGGAGCATCTGCTGGATGGCCTGTTCGTTTTTCAGTTGCTGCTGCCGGGCGGCCCCTTCCAGAGCGGACATCAGCTGGCTGAACTCCTCGTAAGGGGTAAGGGTCAGGTCAGCGGCCTCCGCTTGGCTTGCGCTGTTACCGCTGCCCTCCGTGGCACGGCTCATTTCCGCCAGTGTTTGCTTTTCCTGTTGATAATCGCTCATTTTCTGCCCCTCCGTCATTTTGTACTGGTTATTTTTCCGATATCACCGGTTTTTTATAACGATGCGGACTGATTTGCCGGAGGAAAAGATGCAAAAACTAACGGTGCGCTTTTTCGAAAGACCTACAGTTGAGGTGGCCCGCTCACTGCTGGGGAAAATACTGGTCCATGACTCAGAAGCAGGTGTGGCCGCCGGCCGGATTGTGGAAACAGAAGCGTACCTTTTTCACGATGACCCGGCCTGCCACGCTGCGCGGGGCAAGACTAACCGTAACGCCGCCATGTTCGGACCGCCCGGTACAGCCTATGTTTATCTGGTGTACGGCCTTCACTACTGTTTTAATGTGGTAACCGGAAAGGCCGGCGAGGGGGAAGCGGTCCTGGTTCGTTCCCTGGAACCGCTCTCCGGCCTGGACTTGATGGCTTTCCGGCGCGGCAACCCTAAGACGCGATTGTTGGCCAGTGGCCCCGGCAGGCTCTGTCAGGCGCTGGGCATCGGCAAGTCGCAAAACGGCGCCGACCTGTCTGCCGGTTCCCTGTTCCTGGCCGGGGACGGCTATCCGGAAGCAGAAATCATCACCACGGGAAGGATAGGCATCACCGTTGCGGCCGGACTGCCTTTGCGTTTCTACATGGCCGGCAACGCGTATGTTTCAAGGAAGTGAAGCTATGGACAGAGAGATAAGGCTGCTGGAATTTGATAAAATCCGTGCCTCTCTGGCAGCGGAGACTATCTCCGTCATGGGACGAGAACTGGCGGAAGACCTGCTGCCGGCCGCAAACCTGCAGACGGCGCGTCGCTGGCTGGCTGAAACGACAGAAGCCGCTTCATTTTTGGCCGGCTTTCGGTTGGACCTGGAAAATGTTCCCGACTTGCGGCGTGACCTGGACCTCGCCTCCCGGGGCGGCCTGCTGGCGGAGCAGCAGCTTGCGGGAGTGCAGTTGCTGTTACAGGCCGCTACCCGCCTGAAAACGTTTTTCCGGGAACACGCTGCTTTCCCGCAGCTTGGCGGACTGGTCGGGCAAATGTCTGTTCATGTCTCTTTACGCGAACGCCTGCGGCAAGTAGTGGATGACGAAGGAAATATGCGGGATGAAGCCAGTCCGGAACTGGCCCGCTTGCGCCGCGCCATCAAAAGCGGGGAACGTGAGTTGCGGGAACGGATGGAGCGTTTTGTACGCAACCCGGCAGCCCAGAAATATTTACAGGAGAGCCTGGTGACAGTGCGCGGCGACAGGCTGGTTGTTCCTGTGCGCCAGGAGTACCGGACGCAGGTGCCGGGAGTGGTCCATGACCTGTCGGCAAGCGGCGCCACACTATTTATTGAGCCGTTATGGGCGGTTGAAGCCAGCAATAGCCTGGCTGCCCTGCGCCAGAAAGAGCAGGCGGAGCGGGAGCGTATCCTGCTGCACCTTTCTCAGTGGATAGGAGCGGAGAAAGATACACTGCTTCTGACGCTGAACCTGTACGCCGAGCTGGATTTTTGCCTGGCCAAAGGGAGACTTGGCAGGAAAAACGGCTGTATTGAACCGCTGCTTAATGACGCAGGGTATTTAAAATTGGTTGCCGCCCGCCATCCGCTGCTGACCGGCAAGGTAGTGCCGGTCAGCCTTGAACTTGGGGGGGTTTTCCGTACGCTGGTAATTACCGGTCCCAACACCGGCGGCAAGACAGTGACCTTAAAGACCATCGGCTTGTTTTGCCTGATGTCGGCCGCCGGCCTGCAGGTACCGGCGGCTGCGGGAACGGAGTTGGCCGTCTTTCCGCAAATCTTTGCCGATATTGGCGATGAGCAGAGCATTGAACAATCGCTGTCCACCTTTTCCGGCCACCTGAAAAATATTATCGGGATTGTGGACAACCTGGCGCCGGGCGCACTGGTTCTGCTGGACGAGGTGGGTGCCGGAACCGACCCTGCCGAGGGAGCGGGACTGGCCATGTCTTTGCTGGAATACCTGCACAGCCGGCAGGTTGTTACGGTTGCCACTACACACTACAGCCAAATAAAGGCCTTCGCCTATTTACGCGAAGGCATGGAAAACGCTTCTACCGAGTTTGACGTTGCCACCCTGCGCCCTACTTACCAGCTGCTGGTCGGTGTGCCGGGGCAGAGCAACGCCTTTGCCATTGCGGCGCGCCTGGGCTTGAAACCGGAAATTATCGAGCGCGGGAAAGCCTTCCTTTCCTCGGAGGAAATGCGTTTGGAAGAGGTAGTCGCTGACCTGGCCGGTTCTCTCAAGCGGCAGGAACTGGCGCTGGCCGGGGCAGAAGCCGGCAGGCGTGAAGCCGAACTGCTGCTGGCCCGCTTGCGGCGGGAGGAGGAAGAATTGCGCCGCAAAAAAGAAGAAAGCCTGCACAAAGCACGGGTTGAGGCACTGGAAATTATCGCCGCTGCCAGGCAGGAGGCAAAGCAGCTGCTGAAAAATTTGCGAAAAGCAGCAGCCATGGAGCGGCCTGCGACGGATGAACAACTCCGGCAGCTTACCGCCTCATCAGCCGGCTTCGAGGCGGAACTGCGCGAGCAGCTTGACTCCCCTGGCGTGGAAAAAGCTCTTGCGGCAACAGAGATATTTCCGGGAATGGAAGTCTTAGTCAACACGCTTGGCCAACGAGGCACGGTGACAAAGATTTTGCCCGGCGGCATCCAGGTTCAGGTCGGGCCCATGCGCCTGCAAGTGGAGCCTGACAACTTATCCCGGGTGGACCAGGCCGGGAAAAAAGAACAGGCCGTTACCGGCCTGGTACTATTTTCCCGGCGCGAGGCGGCCAGGGAGCTCTCTGTGCGTGGCCTGACACTGGATGAGGCGGTCATGCAGGTCGATGATTATCTGGATGAAGCGGCGCTGGCCGGCTTGCCTGAAGTTGTGCTGATTCACGGCAAGGGGACCGGCAGGCTGCGGACAGGACTTCGCGAACATCTGCACAACCACCCGCTGGTTGCCGGCTTTCGCCCTGGTCAGGCTGCCGAGGGAGGACTCGGCGTGACCATTGTCACGCTGAAATAGCAGTTGTTTTCGTCAGTTTGAACCGCTGCCGGGAGCCCCGGACCCGTTATACCCCACAGTAACCCTTACAGTCGCGGCCTGTCTCTTATACACATCT